>NZ_JAJTBB010000061.1 GCF_021287135.1 Acidovorax sp. | reverse complement strand
CCCGGGAGCCGCCCCGTTGCCGGATCCCCCGTCGGCCGCCGCGCCGGAAGATACGGCCGCAGTGGCCGCCGCTACGCAGCCCCCTCTAGCCGCCGAGCCGCCCGCGCCGCCCCCGGCCACGGCCGCGTCCGCCCCGCCGCTGCCCGATACCGCGGGGGGCGTGGACATCACGCCCCCCGGCGGCCGCGCCCCGCCTGCCCCAGGAACCCCGGCGCCGCTCGTGCGCGTGCCCCCACCCACCCGTCTGAGCTTCGACGTGAGCGGGCAGGCCAAGAAGTTTTCGTACAGCGCCCGTGCCGAACTGGTGTGGCAGCACGACGGCAGCCGCTATGAAGCGCGGCAGGAAATCAGCGCCTTCCTGGTGGGCACGCGCGCGCAGCGCAGCGTGGGCGCCATCACCGCCGAGGGGTTGCAGCCCGAGCGGTTTTCGGACCGCGCCCGCAGCGAGCAAGCCGCCCATTTCGATGCCGCCAAGGGACGCGTCACCTTCAGCGCCAACACGCCGGACGCTGCCGTGGGCCCGGGCGCGCAAGACCGCCTGAGCGTCTTTCTCCAGCTGGGGGCGCTGCTGGCCGCAGACCCGGGGCGCTTTGTGCCGGGGACCCAGATCACCCTCACCACGGTGAGTGCGCGCAGCGCCGACCGCTGGACGTTCAGCATCGAGGGGCCGGACACGCTGGACCTGCCCGCCGGCCCCACCGCCACGCTCAAGCTGCAGCGGCTGCCTCGCAAGGACTACGACCAAAAGGCGGAACTGTGGGTCGCGCCCAGCCTGGGCTACCTGCCCGTGCGCATCCGCATCACCCAGGCCAACGGCGACTTTGCCGACCTGCTGCTGCGCGCCGCCAGCCCCCCGTAGCGCCCGGCACCTGTGCACCGACCTGTTGCACGCACACGCCAACGCGCCAAAAAAACCGCACCCGCCCGCCAGCCCGGCCGTTTCATGAAATACTGGGCCGCAGCAGGAGCGAATGGCGTCGATGCGCACCCGGGACCGGCGCCCTTGAACTCTGCACCCACGCTGTCATCTAAGGTCTATATCGACAAGGGGAACACGATGCACATGCTCTACGACTCAGAATCCTTCGTGGTGGTCCACATGCTGCCCGATGCCCCCGGAAAGCAGAGCGGCGGCCAGCCGCTCAACGACACCGCCCCCGCCGTTCCCCAACTGGCCCGTCACGGCTTCGAGATCGTGGACAAACGCTCCGGCAAGGAGGTGTACCTGGATGGCTCCTGGGCAGAGATGTTCCAGCAGCAAATCCTGGCATGGCAGCGCGAAACGCCCACGCAGGAAGAAGTCGAGGACACGCTGGACCGCTACGCTGGGCTGGCGCAGAACCCGGTGGTGGTGCACTGAGCCGTTGAGCGCCCCGGGCAGCCAGCCAGCGCCCTAAACCTCGATCACATCGGGTGGCAACCCCTGGAGATGCCGCTCCTGCATGGCCTGATACGCGGCCTCCAGGTCCCTCGCGAACTGACGGCCGTTGAAGAGGGGGGACTGCGCCTTTTGCGTCTGGAGCTTGCCCCGCAGCGCTGAAAGCTGGGCCGGGTTCGTCGCGAGCTGAATGGCCAGGGCTTCGTACTCGGCGGCGGAATGCGTCACCAGCTCCGGCAGGCCCACCGCGTGCAGCAGGCTGGCCGCCACTCGCGCCGCAAACGACTCTCCCAGGCGCGTGAGCACCGGCAGGCCCGCCCACAGGGCGTCGCTGGCGGTGGTGTGGGCGTTGTAGGGCAGTGTGTCGAGAAACAAGTCGGCCAGGCGGTGGCGGGCCAGGTGCAAGTCGGAGGCCATGCGTGGCGCAAAAGCCAGCCTGTCGCCAGCGATCCCCCGGGCTTGCGCTTCACGCCGCAGGTTCTCCGGCACGGAAGGGTTGTCCTCAAACAGCCAGAGCACACTGCCCGGCACCGCGTGCAGGATGCGCATCCAACTGTCAAACACGGCCGGCATGATTTTGTAGTTGTTGTTGAAGCAGCAAAAAACGAACCCCGATTCAGGGAGCCCCAGTTCACTGCGCGTGAACACGCGTTCGCTGATGGCACGTTGCGAGTCATTCACCTGGTAGCTGTGGGGCATATACACCACCTTTTCGGTGAAATGCGCCTGCGCCTCGGGCGGCACCACGACCTTGTCCGCAATCACATAATCCATGTAATCGGCCCCCGTGGTGCCGGGATAGCCCAGGTAACTGACCTGAATGGGCGCGCAGCGGTGGGAGAAGATGCGGAAACGGTTGTCCAAGGTGAACCCCTTGAGGTCCACCCCGATGTCGATGCCGAGATCGCGCGACATACGGGCGATCTCGGCACCCCCGAGTTCGCGCACGTCAACAAACCGGTCAAAGCTCGCTGCAATCCGGTCTCGCATCGGATCGGCCGCCGGGGGGCCGAAAGAAAATGCAACCCACTCAAAACGATTGCGATCATGGCACTCGAAGAGTTCCGCCATGAGATGCGCGGTTGCATGGCTGTGCAAATCTGCCGAGTAGTAGCCCACCCGAATCTTGTTGCCACGCGCACGGGGTTTGAGGGCGCCGAGCGCCGAAGATGGGGGGTATTCCGTCTCCACTTCTTTCTTCGCGACTTGCAGATGCAGTGCCGGGTCATCAAACAAGGACAACGCGATGAATGGGGAAACACGCATCTCGCCTTCTCGAAGGCTGGATTCGCATGCTTTGAGCATATCGCCGAGCCCCTCCCAGGCACAGCTTTTCATTTTGCCGTGCACGATATTACCCAGCAAGTACCGAATTTCTGGCTTTATATCGTAGGCTGCCTGATAATCTGCGATTGCATCCTGGAACCTATTGAATCGCGCATGCAGTCCTGCACGATTCAAAAGGGAATCCGGCGTCTCAGGCTGGAGTCTTTTCGCCCGATCATAAATATCCATGGCCTCCTGATATTTATTCGCATCCAATAACGAAAAGGCAAGAAGCGACAAAATATCGGCATCTGCGGGGGCCAACTGCGCCGCCCGTTGAAAAGCCCGAACCGCAGGGTCCCACTGGAAAAGTGAGCGGTATGCGGACCCGAGATTCTTGTGCGCATTGGTCAGCTTGTCGTTGGACCGGATGGCGGTCTCAAAGTGCGAGATAGCCTGCTCCCACTGTTCCCGCCCCGCCAGAATCGCCCCTTTGGCGTTGTGCGCCTCGGCATGCCCGGGCCGCATCTGAATGACCTGGTCAAAGCAGCGCAGTGCCTCGTCCGGCCGCTCTGCATTCGCAAGGAGCACGCCCATGTTCTGGCAGGCATCCACATCCTGCGGGTCCAGGGCAAAGGCCTTGCGGTAGCACTCCAGCGCCTCGTCCGCGCGCCCCAGCTGGCGCAAGGCGTTGCCCTTGTTGTTGAACGCCGCCGCCAGCTGGGGCTCCAGCGCAAGGGCCCGGTCGTAGCTGGCGAGAGCCTCCTGGAGCCGCCCCAGTTCCTTGAGCGTGATGCCGCGGTTGACATAAGCAGCCGCAAAATCCGGGCGCAGGACGATGGCGCGCTCGAAATGCGCCAGGGCCTCTTCGTGGCGCTGCAGGGCCCCCAAGGCCAGAGCGCGGTTGACGTGGGGCGCAGGGTCGTCCGGGCCGTGCTTGATCGCCTGGCCGATGAGATCCACCGCCATCTGCAGATGGCCTGCCTGGTAGGCCAGCACGCCCTGCATGTGCAGCGCGCCCACATTCCTGGGGTCATTCTTCAGGATGGTGTTGTAGAGCTGGTTGGCCCGGGCGAGCTGCCCCTGTTGATGGGCTTGCATGGCCTCTTCCAGCCAGGCAGCCAGTTGGTCCTGAGAGGCCTGGGGAGGACGAAAGCCCAAGTTGTAGTGAATGTTCATGGTCCGAACGGTGGCGCAGGTGAAACGGGGAAAGACGCAACCACGGCCCACGCTTCGGGCGAGCCGGTGCACGCTGCGATTGTGCCGTGCCGGGCCTCCCGCCCCCGGGTCAGCGCCCCGCTGCGGGATACAGGCGACGGTAGAGCGGCCCCACGAGCATGAGCACGGCGATCAGCCTGCACACCTGCAGCGCCGTGACCACCGGCACGCCCAACTGCAGCACCTTGGCGGTGATGGCCATCTCGGTGATGCCGCCCGGAGAAGTGCCCAGCAGCAGCGTCACCCAAGGCAAGCCCGTCGCCCCGGCCAGCGCGGCGGCAAACAGCGCGCACGCCCCCATCAGCACCAGCGTGCCCAGCGCCACCGAGGCAAGCCATCGGGGCGCGGTGTGAATGAAATCCGCACGAAAGCGCACGCCCAGGCTCACGCCGATGACCAGCTGGGCTGCGTTGACCAAGGGCTGGGGCACCGCGGACAGTCCCACGCCCGCCATGGTCAGCCCCATGGACACCAGCAGTGCGCCCATGAACCAGGGGTTCGCACGCCCCAGCCGGTCCATCAGTAGCGCCCCCGCACCGGTCAGCAGCGCCATGAACGCCAGGCCGGGCAGGCTGACGACGCGAACCGTGGGGGGCAGGATGTCCAGGCCGTGCAGCCCGCTCCATTGCAGGGCAAACGGAATGGTCACGGTCACGATGAGCAGCCGCAGACTGTGGCTCGCGGCCACCAGATCGGTGCGTGCGTTCTCGCGTTCCGACAGCAGCGTCATCTCCGACGCCGCGCCAATGGCGCCAGCGAAATAGCTGGTGGCCCGCAGCATGGACGCGGGCACTCCGTGCATGCGCGGGGCATGCACACGGTACAACCAGGCCCCGAACAGCCAGCCCAACGCCAGCGCCCACGCAACGCCCAGCAGGATGGCCCACCAAAGCCCGCCAATCAGCGCCACCACCTCAGGGGTGAAATACAGCCCCAGTGCTGCGCCAATGGTCCACTGCCCCGCATTGCGCAGCGGGCCCCAACTTTCCGTAGGGCCTCCGCCCATCGACACGAGGGAGGTGGCCAGCAAGGGGCCGATCATCCACGGCAGCGGCGTGTGCAGCGCCACACAGGCCGCCGCAGCCGCCCAGGCCACAAGGAGCGTGGCGACGATGCGCAGGGAGGAACGTGCGGACAGCAGGGCCATGGAAGCTCGGTCGGGCAGGAACAAGAAGGCAGAAAAGGCAGAAGAAGGCAGCGGGACGGCGGATTCCGCCGCGCGGTGCGCAGGGCCGGCCGCTTCATGCGGCTGCCGGCCGCAGCTCACGCACCGCCGGTCTGCTGGAAAAAGGCGATGGTCCGGCGCAGTCCGGCGTCCAGGTCGATGGTGGGTTCCCAGCCACCCAGCACGGCGCGGGCCAGGGTGATGTCGGGTTGCCGCTGCCGCGGGTCATCACCGGGCAGAGGCCGGTGGACGATGCGGGCGCTGGACCCGGTGAGGGCTAGCACCCGCTCGGCCAGTTCGAGGATGGTGAATTCGCCCGGGTTGCCCACGTTCACGGGGCCGGCCACGTCATCCGGCGTGGCCATCAGGCGCACCAGGGCCTCCACCAGGTCGTCCACATAGCAGAAGCTGCGGGTCTGCGTCCCGTTGCCATAGACCGTCAGGTCCGTGCCCTGCAAGGCCTGCACGATGAAGTTCGACACCACCCGCCCGTCGTCGGGCCGCATGCGGGGCCCGTAGGTGTTGAACAGCCGGGCTACCTTGGTGCGCACGCCGTGCTGGCGCCGGTAGTCGAAGAACAGCGTCTCCGCGCAACGCTTGCCCTCGTCGTAGCAGGAGCGCACCCCGATGGGATTGACATGGCCCCAGTAGGATTCCGGCTGGGGGTGCACCGAAGGATCGCCATACACCTCGCTGGTGGAGGTCTGCAGGATCACGGCGCCCTGGCGGCGGGCCAGCTCCAGCAGGTTCATCGCACCGAGCACGCTCGTGCGCAGGGTTTTCACCGGGTCGGCCTGGTAGTGGACCGGCGACGCGGGACAAGCCAGGTTGTAGATGCAGTCCACCTCGGCATCCATGGGCTGGGTGACGTCGTGGCGCAACCAGCGAAAGTCCGGCCGATGCTGGAGGTGGGCGATGTTGCGCTCCTGCCCCGTGGAAAAGTCGTCCACGCACAGTACCGCGTGGCCGTCTGCCAGCAGGCGTTCGCACAGATGGGAGCCCAGGAAGCCCGCGCCCCCCGTCACCAGCACCCGTTTCTTTTCAGTGGGGCCGCGCGATGTCATGCAGCACCTCCGATGGCCGTACCGGGCACGTTGCGCCCCACGGTCACGTAGTCGAAACCAAGCGCCCGCAGGGCTTGGGGCTCGTAAAGATTGCGGCCGTCCAGGACCAGGGGCTGGCGCAAGGCCGCCCGCAAGGCCGCGAAGTTGGGGCTGCGGAAGACCTGCCACTCGGTCACGATCAGCAAGGCGTCAGCCCCGCTCGCGGCGCCCAGGGGGTCCTGCGCATAGTGGATGTTCGACAGCAGCGCGGGTTGGTCGCGCAGGTCTTGCGCGAAGCACCGGCGTGCCTCGTGCATGGCCACAGGGTCGAATACCTGCAACTGCGCGCCGCGCTCCAGCAGCTCACGCACCAGCACGCGGCTGCAGGCCTCGCGCATATCGTCGGTGTTGGGCTTGAAGGCCAGGCCCCACAGCGCAATGCGGCGCCCGGACAGGTCGGCGCCCAGCCGCTGCACCAGGCGTTCTGCCAGCAGCTGCTTTTGCCCTTCGTTGACGCGGGCTACCGCGGCCAGCACATGCATCGGCAGGCCGGCCTGTCCGCCCATGTGCTGCAGCGCCGCCACATCCTTGGGAAAGCAGCTTCCCCCATAACCCACGCCGGGGTACAGGAAGCTGTCGCCGATGCGCGGATCGGCACCGATACCCACCCGCACGGGCTCGATATCGGCCCCCAGCGCATCGGCCAGGCGCGCCATCTCGTTCATGAAGCTGATGCGCGTGGCCAGCATGGCGTTGGCCGCGTACTTGGTGAACTCGGCGCTGCGGCGGTCCATGCAGATCACGCGGTCGTGGCCGTGGGCAAAAGGCCGGTACAGCTCGCGCAGCACTGCGCCCGCCCGCTGCTCGGCCGGGGTATCGCCGAAGCCGACGATGATGCGGTCAGGCCGCATGAAGTCGTCGATGGCGCTGCCTTCCTTGAGGAACTCGGGGTTGGATACCACGGCGAATTCCGCAGTGGCCTCGGCGCCCCCAGGCCGTCCGCGTTCGGCCAGGGCGGCAGCCACGGCCGCATGCACCGCATCGCCCGCGCCCACGGGCACGGTGGACTTGTTCACGATGACCTTGAAGCCGGTCATGTGGGAACCAATGGCCCGCGCCACCTGGAAAACGTACTGCAGGTCCGCGCTGCCATCCTCGGCGGAGGGCGTCCCGACCGCGATGAACTGGACCTCGCCATGCGCCACGCCCTGCGCCACATCGGTCGAGAAGGCCAGGCGGCCTGCATGGGCATTGCTGTCGATCAGCTCCGCCAGACCGGGCTCATAGATAGGCACCTCTCCGCGCTGCAGGGCAGCGACTTTGGCAGCATCCGTGTCGACGCACAGCACGTCATTGCCCAGCTGCGCAAGGCACACGCCCGTGACGAGTCCGACATAGCCGGTTCCGAAGACAGTGAGATTCATGGGCAAACAAAAAAAGAAACGCAGACCGGAGTCTGGCGGAAGGGCTGGGGCACTGGAGCCGTCACACGTCGATCACTTCGGGAGGCAGCCCTTTTTGCCGGCGGTCCTGCATGGTCACAAAGGCCGACTCGATATCCCGCGCAAAGCGGGGCGTGTCAAACAGGGGCGACTGCGGCCCCTGGTTCCGCAACCGCTCCCGAAGGCCCGCGAGTTGCGCAGGGTCGTGCGCCAGCGCGATCGCGCGGGCCTCGAAGGCCGCCTGCGTCGAGGTGACCAGCTCCGGCAGGCCTACCGCGTCCAACAGGCTGGCAGCCACCCGGCTGGCGAAGGACGCGCCCATGCAGGTCAGCACCGGCAGCCCCGCCCACAAGGCATCGCTGGCGGTGGTGTGGGCGTTGTAGGGCAAGGTGTCCAGGAACAGATCGGCCAGGCGATGGCGCGCCAAGTGCTCATCCCGCGGCATGCGCGAAGCGAACACCAGCCGGTCCGCGGAAACACCCGTGCCGCGGCATGGCGGCGCAGGTTGGCCGCAGCGAGGGGGTTGTCCTCGAACAGCCACAGCACGCTGCCTTCCACGGCCCGCAAGATGCGCATCCAGCCGTCAAAGGTGGGCGGCAGGATCTTGAAGTTGTTGTTGAAGCAGCAAAACACGAAGCCCGTGGCCGGCAGGCCCAGTTCCTCGCGCGCAAAGCTGCGATCCGATATCTCGCGGTGCGAATCGTTGACCTGGTAGCAATGGGGCATGTAGACCACCTTCTCGGCAAAGTGGTCCCGGGCCTCAGGGGGAATGACCACCCGGTCGGCCACGACGTAGTCCATGTAGCCGGCGCCGGTCGTTCCCGGATAGCCCAGGTAGCTGACCTGCACCGGCGCACACCGGTAGGCGAAGCAGCCCAGGCGGCTGTCCTGCGTGAAGCCCATCAGGTCCACCGCGATATCGATGCCCAGGTCCCGCGAGAGCTGGGCAATTTCCTGGTCGCTGCGCTCGCGCACGTCCATGAAGTGGTCCAGCGCCGCTTCCACACGCGCCCGCAGGGGGTCCTGCACGTCCGGCCCCACATAGAAGCCGAACCACTCAAACCGTTCGCGGTCGTGGAGTTCGAACAGTTCAACGATCAGCTGCGCGACGGGGTGGTTGCGAAAATCGGCCGAGTAGTAGCCCACGCGGATCTTGCCGGCCGGGCGGTTTTCATCGATACCGATCGGGCCCAGGGCATCGGCGGCCGGCTTCCGCCGATTATCGATCTGCAGCCGGGCGGCCATACTGTGCAGCAGGGGATCGTCCCACAACGACAAGGCAACGAAGGGTTCTACCTCCGCCGTGCCCGCTTTCAGCGCCTGCTCCAACTGCGCGACCTCGCTGCCCAGGCCTTCCCACTGGCAGCTGTGCTGCTTCACTGCAACGATACTGCATGCCAACAAGGGATTGTGCATCTGCAGCTGCCGCGCTTCATAAAACTGCTCCAGGGCCAAGTCGTAGCGCTTCATTTCCCGCAAGATCCTGCCCAGCAGGAAGCGAGTCGCACCCTGGTCAGGGCGCAAGCCTACTGCCTGGCGAACGTCGGCCATGGCCAGGTCCCACTGCCGCATCTGCCAATAGGCTTCGCCGCGGTTGTTCAGCGCTTCGGCGTACTGTGGCCGCAGGTCCAGTGCCCGTCCAAAGCTGGACGCAGCCTCTGCATACCGGCCCAGTCGCAATAGCGCGGTTCCCCGGTTGTTGTGCACCTCGGGCACCTGCGGCGCCTGTTCAGCCAGCGGATCCAGAAGTGCAAACGCCTCCTCGAACTGCTGGTTGTCCAGCAACCAGCTTCCCAGATTGAAGCGCGCCTGCACATGCCCCGGGTCCATCGCCACAACGGTGCGGTAGCTCTCCAGCGCCTCGGGCATGCGGCCCCGCGCCTGCAGCACGGTAGCGCGGTTGTAGTGCGCCAGCACCAGGCTGGGCGACAGCGCAATGGCCCGGTCGTAGGCTTCCAGCGCCTCACCACGGCGCTGCAGGCGCAGCAGCGCATTGCCGCGGTTGAAGTGCGGATCGACATAGTCGGGGCGCAAGGCAATCGCGCGGTCGTAGGCCCGCAGCGCATCCTGGGGCCGATTGGCAAGCAGCCAATCGTTGCCGCGGGTATTGCAGGCGACCGCATCGTCCGGAAGCTCTGCCGCAGCGGGCGCGCTCGCCACCTGCGGTGTCCAGGAGGTCGCCGGCAGCGAGAACTTGAAACTGGGCAGGCCGGTCGACGCACGGCTGGCCGCAGAGGGCTGACCGAAATTAGTCTTTTTTGCTTCCGTCAAGAGAGTGACTCCACCGCAGCGCCTGGCAACCGGCCACACCGCGGCGCTCGCGCAATCTGCCAGCCGCCGCATTGCGGCGACCCGGCTTGAGATCGGCGGCGGGCGTCAGAAGGAACGGCTACGCCAACGCCAGCCGGCAGGGCGGACGAGTGTATCAGCCAGCTCCGCGCCGCCGGGCCATTTCGCGCCCCATACTCGCCAGCGCGGCGGGTTCGGCGCCGGAGAGCGCCGCCGGGTAAGCCTGGTCTTCCTCCGTGCGAATATGGTCGGCATAGCGTCCCGCGAACCGGTCCAGCACCACGCCATCCCCTTCCGAGAAGGACTGTTCATGGCCCTCGGCCAGGGCCAGCAGCGGGCGGCGCGCGGCGGCCCAGTCGGCAGCCATGGCCACATGGTCCTGCTGCAGCCGCTCCACCAGCGCCCTCATCCCGGGCGTTGCCTGCGCCAGCAGGGCCGGGAACACGTGCAGCTCCTCGTCCTCGTGGTGCAGCGGGGCGGCGATGTCAAAGTAGCGCAGCACATCGCGGGCCGCCTGGCGGGCATTGCCGTCGGCTCCGTGCTGGCGGACGTGGTCGCGCAAACGCTCCAGCAAGGCCAGCGTGCGTTGCACGCGCTCGTGGCAGGCCTCCAGCATGGCGAAGGGCTCTTCAAACCCCACAGCCGGCGCGCTGAAACCGGGGAGATGCCTGTTCGGCACGGCGGGTGACGAAGACATCACGACCTCATTCACCCAGATGCACGGGCCGGCCCTGGCGGTCGAACGGGATCAAGGTGCCATGCGCGCCCCGTTTGATCGCGTCCACCATGCGCTGCAAGGGCGCTTCGGCATCGGCACTGGTGGGGGCCTTGTCCAAGGTTCCCGACAGGGCTGCCGCAAACACCATGGCCCAGTCGCAGCCTGGGGCCGTGAACTGGCGCGCCTCCTCCACCAGCGCGCCGAACGACGCGACTTCGTCCGGCGTCTTGTCAACACACATCAACGGAACCAGGGCCCCGCCCTCCCCCGCCTGGAAGCGCGCACGCTGGGCAGGCGTCGCGTCGTCCGGCAGCTCGACCGCAGCGAACACAAACAGCAGGCGCTGGGGTTCGGGCTGCAACCGCGCGGCGCGCAAAAGGTCGTCGAAACTGGAAATCTGCATGGCAAGGTTCTCGTGCAACTCAGGCAAAAAGGAATCAAGGGCCACCGGCTTAGAACCCGGGCACCACTCCCTGGTGGGGGTCCAGGGTGCTGACATAGGCCGTGGCCGCAGGGCGCGCGCGCGCCGCCTTGCGCGAAGCCACGGTGCCGATGCTGATGAAGCAAACGGCCTGCTCACTGGGCGCCAGCTGGAACAGCGCGCGCAGGCTGTTCGCCTTCAGGGCCTTGCCGCTGGTCAGCGCCGAGCCATAGCCTTGCGCAGTAGCCATCAGCAGCATGTTCTGCACCGCGCAGCCCGCGGAGACCAGGCGCTCGGCGGCATCCACCTCGGTATCGCCGCGCTGCGCATCGACCACCACCAACAGGAGCACCGGGGACCGGTACGCCTTTTCTCGCGCCTGCTCGGCCTGCTCGGCGGTTGCGGACGCATCGCGCTCCTGCAAGGCCTGGGCAAACACGTCGGCCAGCGCCGGCCGCGCCGCCGCCGGCACCAGCACAAAGCGCCACGGGGTCAGTTGACCGTGATCGGGCGCATGGGCCGCAGCACAAAGGATCTGCGCAAGCTCCCCGGCCGTAGGCCCCGGCGCGGCCAGCCGTTTGGGCAGGATGGTCTGGCGCGACTGGATGAGCGCGCTGGCCAAGGCTGCAGTCTCCTCCGGCGCCGAAGCTCCGGAGGAGGCCGGCGTGCCGTGCCGCGGCACGTTCTTCAAGGGCCAGGGAATGACAGCCATTGCAAGTTCCTTCCAGTACCAGCGCTCTCAACCCGGCCGGCCGTCTGCCCGCAGGCAGCCATACCAGCAGCCCAGGCGTGCGCCCCACAGGCCCATCGTGACCGCCCAAAGGCAGGCCGCCGCCGGAAGCACCCAAGCCCAGGCCACGCCGAAGAGGCCCGGCAGTTCGGCCGCAATGCGCAGCGCCACGGCCATCTGAAGCATCCAGAACAGCCCCCAGGCGATGCGGTCGGCGACAAGCGCCCGGCCGCTGTGGCCGCAGGACACCCGCGTGACCATGGCGAGCATCAGCGAGGCCAGGCACCCCATGGTGAGCGCATGCAAGGGTGCCAAGCCCAGCACGGGCATGCCGTAGCGCCATGCCAGCCAGTGGGAACTGCCCGCCAGCAGGAACGACAGCCCCAGCCACAAGAAGCCGATGTGCAGCATGGCCAGCAAGCGGTTCTTGAGGCTCTGCACCAGCCCCCAGACCCCGGCCAGCCACACGAGCACACCGCCGACCAGCAATTGCAGGGTTCCCAGCACCAGCGTCCACGGCGGCCCCCAGCCCTGCAAGGGCACGTTCGCCCGTTCGATCCAGGTCGCAGCGGCCTGCATCAGCGCAGCCGCCAGCATGAACCACAGCACCCACGAAGGCCGCCAGACCTGTACCAGCGGCAGAGCGCTGGAGGTGAAGAACGGGATCATGCGGTGCGCCACGGTCACGTACACCACGACCACAAAGCCCCACAGGCCGGTGTACACAAATGCACGGGCCAACGCCTGCGTTCCAACAGCCAGGCTCAGCCACAAGCCGGCCAGGCAAAGGCACCCCACCAGGCAGGCGGCGGCAATCACCCGAGCGTGCAACTGGTCCTCCACCCGGCTGATGCGCAGGCGGCCGGCAAACAGCGCGGTCATCCACGCCAGCCCGGCGCCCGCCAGGGCGAGCCCGGCCAATGCGGCGCCGATGCGCCAATGCGCACCCACGAGCCACAGCAGCCACCCCGCCGCCTGCGCCGCCAATGGCGCCAGCAGGTTCCGGGGCGGCAGCGGCTCCACGCCCAGCCATTTGGGCCCCGCCGTGAACAGGAAACCGGCAAAGAACAGCGGGATGAACCCCATCACCATCACCGCGGCATGCACCGTGGTGGGCGACAGGGCGTAATAGACACCGTCCCATCCGGTGGACCGCGCCAGCTGCACCAGCGCCCACCAGCCCCCCGAGGCCACAAGCACCACCATGGCAAGGAAAAATCCCAGCCGATGGGGCGCCAGCATCAGGTAGCGCCAGCGCCAGCGCTTGTCCATCAGCGCCACAGCCTCAGGCGAGGGCTTGCCCGCAACGGGCCGCACCGGGATGGACGAAGGCAAGGTCACCCGCACGTCCCCAGATGGCCGCACTGCGTGCAGTAGTCGCAGCCGTCCTTGCGGATGACGGCATGCGCCCCGCATTCGCTGCACTTCTTGCCTACCATGGCCTGCGGCACTGCCGCAGGCGGCGGCGCGGGCTCGTCCAGTGGGAGCTGCTGCTGGACGGGATCGGCCACCCGGCGCGCCAAAATGTTCTGGATGGCGTACGCCATGGCCGCCACCTCGGAGTCATGCCACATGGGCACCAGGGTGCCGTCGTCCTTGCGGTGCTGCCCCAGGCGCACCGGCCCCCGGTCCCAGGCTACCTTGCGCATGTCGGACAGCGCGCGTTCCAGGAAGCCGCCGCGGGCTGCCAGCGACAGCAGCCGCATGCTGGAGGTGATCCACTGCTGCGATTCGCCGCTTTGCCCCACGGGCATGAAGAACTCGATGGCCCGGTCCACCGTGCGGTTGCCCACGCCGGTGGGCACGGGCAGGAACGAGACAATCAGGTACAGCGTCTTGTGGCCTTCCTGCGTCCAGTACTCCAGCTTTTCCGCCACGGCCGACAAGCCGCCCTGGGGCCGGCTCTCGATGACGGTGCGCATCGGGTCCACGGGCGGCGCTGCGGGCGCAGGGGGGGCTGGCGGCTCGGCATGGGTCTCCAGCACCGACCCCAAGATCGCGTTCGGGCGGTAGGTGGCCAAGCCCTTGAGCCGCGCGCGCCACGCCTGCAGGTACAGGTCCTTGAAATCCTCGTACGGGTAGTCCGCCGGGATGTTCACGGTCTTGGAGATGGCCGTGTCCACAAAGGGCTGGACCGCTTCCATCATCGCAATGTGGTCCTGCGCGGACATGGCCAGCGCCGACACGAAGTAGTCGGGCAGCGCATCCACGTCGCCGCCCAGCTCGCGGTACAGGCGCCAGGCATGGTCCTCCACCGCGTACTCGGTGGTGCTGCCGTCGGACTCGCGCTTCTTGCGCTTGTACATCCATGAGAACGGAGGTTCGATGCCATTGGACGCGTTGTCGGCAAAGGCCAGGCTCACCGTGCCGGTGGGCGCGATGGACAGCAGGTGGCTATTGCGGATGCCGTGCTCGCGGATGGCGGCCTGCAGGGCCTCGGGCAGCCGGCTGGCAAAGGTGCCCTTTGCCAGGTACCCGTCGGCGTTGAACTTGGGGAACGCGCCCTTCTCGCGCGCCAGCTCCACCGACGCTGCGTATGCGGCATCGCGCATGTACTCGGCAATGCGCGCCGCCATGGCGCGGCCCTCGGGCAGGTCGTAGCGCAGGCACAGCATGGCCAGCGTATTGCCCATGCCGGTAAAGCCCACACCGATGCGCCGCTTGGCCATGGCCTCGTCGCGTTGCTGCGGCAGCGGCCAGAAGGTCACGTCCAGCACGTTGTCCAGGGCCCGCACCTGCAGAGCCACCGCCTGGCGGAACGCGTCGAAGTCAAACGCGGCCACGCCGCCAAAGCCGAAGGGGTGGCGGACAAAGCGGGTCAGGATGATGGGCCCGAGGTCGCAGCAGCCGTACGACGGCAGCGGCTGCTCGCCGCAGGGGTTCGTTGCCGCGATCTGCTCGCAATAGTGCAGGTTGTTGTCTTCGTTGATGCGCCCCAGGAACAGAATGCCGGGCTCGGCGAAGTCGTACGCGGACTTCATGATGATGTCCCACAGTGCGCGAGCCTGCACGGTGGCATAGACCCACTGGCCGTCGGCGCGCTGGCGCGCGCCCTGGGCCCGCAGGGCGGCGCCGGGAGCCGCCTTGTGCACCAGCTCCCAGGGAGCGTCGCTCTGCACGGCCTCGATGAACGCATCGGACACACCCACCGACACGTTGAAATTGTTCCAGCGGCCCGGCGTGCGCTTGGCCGTGATGAACTCCTGCACATCGGGGTGGTCGATGCGCAGTACGCCCATTTGCGCGCCGCGGCGGGCGCCCGCGCTTTCCACGGTGGAGCAAGACTGGTCGAACACGTTCATGTAGCTGCACGGGCCGGAGGCCATGGAAGCCGTGCCCTTCACATGCGCCCCCTTAGGACGGATGCGCGAGAAGTCGTACCCCACGCCACCGCCGCGGCGCATGGTTTCCGCGGCTTCGCGCAGCGCTTCGTAGATGCCGGGATAGCCTTCGTCGTCCACGCCCTGGATGCAATCGCCCACGGGCTGCACAAAGCAGTTGATCAACGTGGCCTGGATGTCGGTGCCGGCCGCGCTCATGATGCGGCCCGCGCCAATGGCGCCGGCCTTCAGGTTGGCCAGAAACAATGTTTCATATTTCTCGCGCAGGCCTTCGGCTTCTGCGGATGCCAGGGACCGGGCCACGCGCTGGTACAGCTCGTCGGCAGAGCTCTCGCCGGGCTTGAGGTACTTCTCGCGCAGCACGTCCAGGCTGATGGGCTGCAGGGTGGTTACGGGGCTGAGGGGGGGCTGGGGTTCGCGTTTCATGGGCCGATGATTTGGGTTTCACCTGGAGACGGTGTTGAGGTCCGTCAAGAAGCGCTCATTCCACTCCGAATGCAGGCGCATGGCAAGCCGCCCCAGCGCTACTCATCCACCAGCACCTGCCCGTCGTGCTCCACATAGGGGTGGTAAGGCCCGGTCCCGCTGTTGTCCGCGCGCGAGGCAGGCACAAAGCCGCCGGTGCTGACGTCAAAGACATGGACCTCTCCTTCCTCGATCACGTAGTGCCAGCCGTGCAGGCTGATCTGGCCCGCCTGCACACGGCCGCGCACCATCGGGTATTCCATGAGGCGCTCCAGCTGCAGCACCACCGCGCGCTGCTCGGTGCGGCGCAGCACCTCCGGACCCGGCGACATGGGCAGCAACGCCTCGCGCCCCAGATCCAGCCAGCGGTCCAGGTTGGGCGCCTCGGGCGAGACCTCACCATACATGGCCTTGATAGCCCCACAATGACTGTGGCCGCACACCACGATCCGCCGCACCTGCAGGTTGAGCACCGCAAACTCGATGGCCGCCGTGGTGCCATGGTGGCCGTGCGAGCCGTCGTACGGCGGCACAAACGCACCGACGTTACGCACCAGAAACAACTCGCCCGGCCCGGAACCCGTCAGCAGGTACGGCACCAGGCGCGAATCCGAGCACCCGATGAACAGTGTCGTGGGGTGCTGCCCCTCATCCACCAGGGCCTGAAACTGCTCGCGGTACTGGGGAAAGGCGTCATTGTGGAATTGGCGCAGGCGGTCTAGCAGCTCGTCGGGCATGGGCGCGGTCCGTGGCAGAGCGAGCGGTCGCTACTGGACAAGCGCAGAGCTGGCAGCGTCCAGCGCCACGCCCTCCACCTGGGCGGCACCGGCGAGCAGTTGCAGATACTGCCGCAGCGCATTCACCCAGGCTTGCTGCCGCAAGGTGAGCGCAACCGCCGCGCGCACCTCTTCGAATGCAGGCTGGCGGCCGGGATCCCGCGCCACCACCTCCACCACATGCAGGCCGAAGCGGCTGTGCACCAGCCGGGCCAGCACGCCGATTTCGTTGCCGCCGAAAACCTCGCGGGCAAACTCTGGCGCGCAATCGGCGCGGGTCAGCCAGCCCAGCTCGCCGCCTTGCTGGCCGCTCGGGCAGTTGGACCACTGCGCCGCCGCCCGCGCAAACTGGGCTCCGCCATCGTCCGCGCAGCGCAGCTCGATCAGCAGGGCCTCGGCCCGCAGGCGCAGTTGCTTCACATCCACGCCGGGCGTCACGGCAAACAGCACATGGCGCAGTTGCGCGCGCTCGCCCTGGGCATGGGCCACCGGGTGCGCCTCGTGGTAACGGCGGCAGGCGTCTTCCGAGGGGTCAGGCACGGACAGCTCACGCTCCAGCAGGCGCTCGATCGCGTCGGAGGCCTCTACGCTGATGGCACCTTCCGCACCCGGCACATCGCTGGCCGGCAGCAGCCCGGCCTGCTGCGCCGCCTGGCGCAGCAGCTCGGTGCAGGCGCGCTGGCGCAGCGCCTCTTCCTCCAGCCATTCGTGGGGGCCGTTCAACGCCACGCCATTGACGCGAGCAATCTCCGCCGCCGGGCCGCCCTCGCCAGCCCGCTCCGCCGCACCGCCGGCGGGCGCCGGAGCTTGCGCCATGGCCGCGGCCAGCGCCTCATAGGCCGCCGCCTGGGCGGGCGTCAGCGTGCTGGCAAGCCCGGGGCTGCCGATCTCAGGGGCGGTGCTGCAGCCGCAGCCTCCGGTTCCACATCCGCTCATGGTGTACTCCTGGCAAAAAGGGTGGGATTCAGGCGCGGCGGTCTTGCGGCTGCATATGGCCTGCGGGCAGATTCAGGCGCCGAGCGCGCACCACCTGGTAGGGGCGCAGCACATAGGCCAGCGTGCCAAAGCCGCTCCACACATGCACCAGGCGGGTGAAGGGAAACACCAGGAAGATCGTCATGCCCAGGAACATGTGGGCCTTGAAGATCCAGCCCGCTTCGGCGAGCAGCTCCACGCCGCCGCTGCGGAAGGTGACCACGCGCTGGCCCCACTCGGCCAGCTTCATCATCATGGAGCCGTCCAGGTGCTGGGCCGACAGCGGAATGGTGGCCAGGCCCAGTGCCAGCTGCAGCCACAGCAGGAACAGCAGCACGATGTCGCTGGTCTTGGACGTGGCGCGGATGCGTGCGTCCGACAGGCGGCGGTGCAGCAGGATGGACACGCCCAGAAAGCCGAAGAGGCCGGCGATGCCACCCGAGACCATGGCCATGAGCTGTTTGTTGCCAGCGCTGATGAAATGCTCGTACACCACGTGGGGCGTCAACATGCCGAAGGTGTGGCCGAAGAACAGAAACAGCACGCCGATGTGGAACAGGTTGCTGCCCCAGCGCAGGCTGCCGGTGCGCAGCAGCTGCGACGAATCGCTCTTCCAGGTGTACTGGTCGCGGTCAAACCGCGCCCAGCTGCCGATGAAGAACACGGCCAGGCAGATGTAGGGGTAGATGCCAAACAGCAGGGTATCGATCCAGGGGGTGGTCATGCTGAGACTCCTTGGGGAGCCCGCTCGGTGCGGGCGTTGCGAACAAAGTGCACGGGCTGCCCGTCGCGCAGGTTGCCGGGCTTGGACTGACCTTGCGTGCTGCAGCCGCCAAAGGCCTCGGGCTCGGCCCAGACCTCGTCCATGGCGGGCTCGGGTGTGAGGGCGACCGACTGCACACGCTGGCCCGACACTTCGAGCACCGCGGCAATCACGCTGGCGTAGGGGCTGTTGCGCGCCACCAGCGCACTGAACAAGGCGTTGAGGATGTGGGCCATTTCGCCCAGAAACTCCTTGGCCACCTCGGGCGGCTGGGTCGAGGCGAACTCCAGCACCACGGGCAGGTGGTCGGGCAGCTCGTCGGCCTCAAACTGCAGGCCTGATTTTTCGTAGGTCTGCATCAGGTCGATGAGCGCCGGGCCGCGGTCGCGCGAGTCGCCGTGCACGTGCTCGAACAGGTGCAGCGAGGTCTGGCGGCCGCGGTCGAAGTTGTCCACGTAGCGGGCTTCGGCTTCCAGCGGGTCCAGCGCGGCGAGGTGCTGGCACACGGCCTTCAGCTCGTCCATGCGCTCGGCCGTGAGGGCCTGCTCGGCCTGCAGCGCGTCGATGAGCTGCGGCATCACGCTGCGCAGCTGCGCATCGGGATAGCTCAGCAGGTAGCCCAGGGCGCGCAGGGTCAGGCGCACGGAGGTCGGGTTCTTCTTGAACATGGTGATTTCCTTCCCTGCGGTCAGACCGTGGCCTTGATCGGGATCGTTCGGGGCTTCTTGCCGCCGAACATGCTGACTTCCGTCGCGCCGTCCGAGCAGCCGTTGCCGAACGAGAAGCCGCAGCCGCCGCGGATGTCGAACGCGTTCTCGGCGTATTCGCGGTGGGCCGACGGGATGACAAAGCGGTCCTCGTAATTGGCAATCGCCATCACCTGGTACATCTCCTCCACCTCGGCCATTGACAGCCCCGCCTGCTTGAGCACGGCCAGGTTCTGGCGCTGCTCCACATGCTTGTCACGCTGGTAGGTGCGCATGGCCAGCATGCGTTCCAGCGCGCGCACCACGGGGCCGGTATCGCCGGCGGTGAGCAGGTTGGCGAGGTACTGCACGGGGATGCGCAGCTGCGACACGTCAGGGATCTCGCCATTCACGCCCACTTGGCCCGCGTTGGCCGCAGAGGTGATGGGCGACAGCGGCGGCACGTACCACACCATGGGCAGCGTGCGGTACTCGGGGTGCAGCGGCAGGGCCACCTTCCAGTCCACCGCCATCTTGTAGACGGGGCTGTTGCGGGCGGCTTCCATCCAGCTGTCGGGGATGCCGTCAATGCGGGCCTGCTTGATGACTTCCGGGTCGTTGGGATTGAGGAAGATGTCGAGCTGCGCCTGGTACAGGTCGCGGTCGCGCTCCACGCTGGCAGCCTCCTGGATGCGGTCTGCGTCATACAGCAGCACGCCCAGGTAGCGGATGCGGCCCACGCAGGTTTCGGAGCACACGGTCGGCTGGCCCGCTTCGATGCGGGGGTAGCAGAAGATGCACTTCTCGGCCTTGCCCGACTGCCAGTTGTAGTAGATCTTCTTGTAGGGGCAGCCGCTCACGCACATGCGCCAGCCGCGGCACTTGTCCTGGTCGATCAGCACGATGCCGTCTTCCTCGCGCTTGTAGATCGAGCCCGAGGGGCATGATGCCACGCACGCCGGGTTCAGGCAGTGCTCGCACAGGCGCGGCAGGTACATCATGAAGGTGTTTTCAAACTGGCCGTAGATGTCCTTTTGCACCTCGTCGAAGTTCTTGTCCTTGCTGCGTTTGCTGAACTCGCCGCCCAGGATTTCTTCCCAGTTCGGCCCCCACTCGATCTTCTCCATGCGCTGGCCGGTGATCAGGCTGCGGGGTCGCGCGGTCGGCGCGGCCTTGGTCTCAGGCGCCGACTGCAGGTGGTCGTAGTCGAACGTGAAGGGCTCGTAGTAGTCGTCGATCTGCGGCAGGTTGGGGTTGGCGAAGATGCGCATGAGCAGCTTCCACTTGCCGCCCTGTCGGGGGGCAATGGAGCCGTCCGGGTTGCGAACCCAGCCGCCGTTCCACTTGTCCTGGTTTTCCCATTCCTTGGGGTAGCCGATGCCGGGCTTGCTTTCCACGTTGTTGAACCAGGCGTATTCCACGCCGGGGCGGCTGGTCCAAACGTTCTTGCAGGTCACGGAGCAGGTGTGGCAGCCGATGCACTTGTCCAGGTTCAGCACCATGCCGATTTGTGCGCGAATTTTCATCGTGTTTCTCCTATCGACGTGTCCACACGTCTTGTCGAGGGGTGCGCTGAGCGTCTTGCGTTCGCGGGCTGTGAGAGGCGCCGGGGCCTGCGCGCGGGACAGCGAGCAAGGGCCGCCCCGCAGTGAGGCTGTCGTCCCCCTCCCGCGAAGCGAGAGAGGGGGAAGGCGCGAAGCGACTCAGGGGGTGTTTGCGAGTTCATCGTCGAGCCAGTCCACGCGGTTCATCTTGCGCACCAGCACGAACTCGTCGCGGTTGGTGCCAATGGTTCCGTAGTAGTTGAAGCCGTAGCTGTACTGCGCATAGCCACCGATCATGTGGGTGGGCTTGAGCACAATGCGGGTGACCGAGTTGTGGATGCCGCCGCGGGTGCCCGTGGTCTCGGCGCCGGGGGTGTTGATGATCTTCTCTTGCGAGTGGTACATCATCACCATGCCGGGGTTCACGCGCTGGCTCACCACCGCGCGGGCCGCGATGGCGCCGTTGGCGTTGAACAGTTCCACCCAGTCGTTGTCCACGATGCCGGCACGCCGTGCATCGTCTTCACTCAGCCACACCACCGAGCCGCCCCGGTTGAGGGTCAGCATGTGCAGGTTGTCGCTGTACGTGCTGTGGATGCCCCACTTCTGGTGCGGCGTGATGAAGTTGAGCGCAATCTCCTTGTGCCCGTTGGGCTTGCGGCCCTCCACCTCTTCCAGCGTCTTGAGGTGCACGGGCGGGCGGTAGCTCACGAAACCCTCGCCGAAGTCGCGCATCCAGGGGTGGTCCTGGTAGAACTGCTGGCGGCCCGTGAGGGTGCGCCATGGGATCAGCTCGTGCACGTTGGTGTAACCCGCGTTGTAGCTGACCTTCTCGCTTTCCAGCCCCGACCAGGTCGGCGAGCTGATGATCTTGCGCGGCTGCGCCTGGATATCGCGGAAGCGGATCTTCTCGTCTTCACGGTGCAGCGCCAGGTGCACGTGGTCGCGGCCGGTCTGCTTGCCCAGGGCCTCCCAAGCCTTGCAAGCCACGTGGCCGTTGGTTTCAGGGGCCAGCATCATCACCACCTCGGTGGCGTCGATGTCGCTCACGATGCGGGGCATGCCCTGCGTCACGCCCTCTTCCTTCACGCGGCCGTTCAGATCGCCCAGCTGGCCCACCTCGGTCTGCGTGTTCCAGCCAATGCCCTTGCCGCCGTTGCCGGCCTTGTCCATCAGCGGGCCCAGGGCGGTGAAGCGCTTGTACAGGTTGGGGTAGTCGCGCTCGACCACCGTGACCTGCGGCGCGGTCTTGCCGGGGATGAGTTCGCACTCGCCCTTCTTCCAGTCGCGCACGCCATAGGGCTGGGCCATTTCACCCGCCGTGTCGTGCATGATGGGGGTGAGCACCACGTCCTTCTCGACGCCCAGATGGCCCACGCTGACCTCGCTCACAGCCTTGGCGAAGCCCTTGTAGATCTCCCAGTCGCTCTTGGCCTGCCAGGCGGGGTCCACGGCGGTGGACAGCGGGTGGATGAAGGGGTGCATGTCACTGGTGTTGAGGTCGTTCTTCTCGTACCAGGTGGCGGTGGGCAGCACGATGTCGGAGTACAGGCAAGTCGTGCTCATGCGGAAGTCCAGCGTGACCAGCAGGTCCAGCTTGCCTTCGGGTGCCTTGGCGTGCCACTGCACTTCTTCGGGCTTGGCCTCATCGTGGCCCAGGTCCTTGCCCTGCACGCCATGCGTGGTGCCCAGCAGGTGCTTGAGGAAGTACTCATGCCCCTTGCCCGACGAGCCCAGGATGTTGGAGCGCCACACGAACATGTTGCGCGGCCAGTTGTCGGGGTGGTCCGGGTCCTCGCAGCTCATTTGCAGGCTGCCGTCCTTCAGCGACTGGACCACGTAGTCCTTGGCGTCCAAGCCCTTCGCAGCGGCGTCCTTGGCCACCTGCAGCGGGCTGGTCTTGAGCTGGGGCGCGGAGGGCAGCCAGCCCATGCGCTCGGCGCGCACGTTGTAGTCGATCTGGGCGCCGTGGTAGGCGCGCTGGTCGGCCAATGGCGACAGGATCTCCTCCATGCCCAGCTTCTCGTAGCGCCACTGGTCGGTGTGGGCGTAGAAGAAGCTCGTGCTGTTCATCTGGCGGGGCGGGCGGATCCAGTCCAGCGCAAAGGCCAGGGCCGTCCAGCCCGTCTGGGGCCGCAGCTTTTCCTGGCCCACGTAGTGCGCCCAGCCGCCGCCGCTTTGGCCGATGCAGCCGCACAGCATCAGCATGTTGATGATGCCGCGGTAGTTCATGTCACTGTGGTACCAGTGGTTCATGGCCGCGCCGATGATGACCATGGACTTGCCATGGGTCTTGTCGGCGTTGTCGGCGAACTGGCGGGCCACGGTGATGATCTGGTCGCGCGGCACGCCGGTGATCTTCTCTTGCCATGCGGGCGTGTACGGACGGTCTGCGTCGTAGTCGCCGCCGGGCTCTTCTCCGGGCAGGCCGCGGTCGATGCCGTAGTTGCCGGCCAGCAGGTCGAACACGGTGGCCACGGCCACGCGGCCTTCGATGCCGTCGCCGTGCAGGTCCAGATGGGTCACGGGCACGCGGCGCACCATCACGTCGCCGCCCTGGTCGTTGGCGGTGAAGTTCGGCGCGTGCACACCGCCAAAGTACGGGAAGGCGACATCCGCCACGTCGTAGGCCTGGGCGCCGTCTTCCATCACCGACAGCTTGAGCTTCACGGTGTTGCCGGTGCGGGCTTCCTTGTTCTCCAGGTTCCACAGGCCCTGGTCGGCGCGGCCGTCAGCCCCCCAGCGGAAGCCGATGGAGCCGTTGGGCAGCGTGACCTGGCCCAGCTCGTCGTAGCCCACGGTCTTCCAGTCGGGGTTGTTGGACTGGTCGAGCTGGCCAGGGAAATCGCTGGCACGCACGTAGCGGTCCGGCACCATGGCCTTGCGGCCGTCGGGCAGCGTCTTTTCCTTGAGCACGACCAAGAGCGGCAGGTCGGTGTAGCGGCGCGCGTAGTCGTCAAAGTAGGTACTGCGGCCCTTGCCGCCGTCCTTGAAGTAGAACTCCTTCAGGATCACATGGCCCATGGCCATGGCGGCTGCGGCGTCGGTGCCCTGCTTGGGGTGCATCCACAGGTCGGCCAGCTTGGCCACTTCGGAGTAGTCGGGCGTGACGGCCACGACCTTGGTGCCCTTGTAGCGCACCTCGGTCAGGAAGTGCGCGTCGGGCGTGCGCGTCTGGGGCACGTTGGAGCCCCAGGCAATGATGTACGAGCTGTTGTACCAGTCGGCCGATTCGGGCACGTCGGTCTGCTCGCCCCACACCTGCGGGCTGCTGGGGGGCAGGTCGCAGTACCAGTCGTAGAAGCTCATGCACACGCCACCGATCAGGCTGAGGTAGCGGCTGCCGGCGGCGTACGAGATCATCGACATGGCCGGGATGGGCGAGAAGCCGATGATGCGGTCCGGCCCGTGCTTCTTGATGGTGTAGACGTTGGCCGCGGCAATCATCTGGTTCACTTCATCCCAGGTGCTGCGCACGAAGCCGCCCAGGCCGCGCTGCTTTTGCCATTCGCGGCGGGCCGCGTCGTTCTCCACGATGCTGGCCCAGGCGTCCACGGGGCTCTTGGCAATGGCCAGGGCTGCACGCCAGTGCTTGAGCAGGCGGCCGCGCACCATGGGGTACTTCACGCGGTTGGCGCTGTACAGGTACCAGCTGTAGCTGGCGCCGCGCGCGCAGCCACGGGGCTCGTGGTTGGGCAGGTCGGGCCGGGTGCGGGGGTAGTCGGTCTGCTGGGTTTCCCAGGTGACGATGCCGCCCTTGACGTAAATCTTCCAGCTGCAGCTGCCGGTGCAGTTCACGCCGTGGGTGCTGCGCACGATCTTGTCGTGCGCCCAGCGGTCGCGGTAGGCGTCTTCCCAGGTGCGGTCTTCACCGTTGGTCTCGCCGTGGCCCTGGGCGAAGGTCTCGCGGGGTTGCGAAAAGTGCGTGAGTCGATCGAGGAAATGGCTCATCGGGGGCTCCTTGTTTCTTGGGTATCTCTAGGGCGCTTGCCATCTGCGCCCCGCGTGCAATGCCGGCGTGCTCTCTGCCGGGTGTTGCCGCGGAACTGGCTTTGCCAGGCCGCCGGCGATACCCCCCAGGGGCAAGACGCGAAGCGGCACAGGGGGGACTTCTAGTTCTTCAGCAAGGCATCTCGGCGTTCCTGCGCGCGTAGTACCACCACGTCACGACGATGCAGACCGCATAGAAGGCGGCAAAGCACCACAGGGCGGCGTTGGGCGCGCCCGTCAGGGCAATCGAGCTGCCATAGCTCTTGGGAATGAAGAACCCGCCATAGGCGGCCATGGCGGCCGTGAAGCCCAGCGTGGCGGCGCCCAGGGTGTTGCCTTCCTTGTTGGCGCTGGCCACGGCGGCGGGGTCATTGCGGTCCACGCCGCGCAGGGCCTCGGTCAGGAAGATCACGGGAATCATGCGGAAGGTGGAGCCGTTGCCGATGCCGGTGGTGAGGAACAGCACCAGGAAGCACACGAAGAAGCCGGCAAACTGGCCTTCATGGCCGCCCGCGGGCAAGAACACGGTGACGCCCATCACGGCCACGGCCATGACGATGAAGTTCCACAGCGTGACGCGGGCGCCGCCGAGCTTGTCGGCCAACCAGCCCCCAAAGGGCCGCACCACGGCGCCCACCAGCGGCCCCAGCCAGGCGTAGGCCAGCGGGTTCACGCCCGGAAACTGGCTCTTGATAAGCAGCGGAAAGCCTGCGGCATAGCCGATGAAAGAACCGAAGGTGCCCAGGTACAGCACGCACATCAGCCAGTTGTGCTTGCGTTTGAAGATGGCGGCCTGCGCTGCAAAGGAGGCCTTGGCGTCGGCGATGTCGTTCATGCCGAACCAGGCGGCCAGCGCGGTGACGGCGATCCAGGGCACCCAGATGAAGGCGGCGTTCTGCGTCCACACCTGCACGTTCTGGCCGTTCTTGACGATGGTCTGGGCGTCGCCGCCGAAGACGCCGAAGATGCCGGCGGTGACGACCAGCGGGCTCAGGAACTGCACCACGGACACGCCCAGGTTACCGAGGCCCGCATTCACGCCCAGGGCCGAGCCCTTGCGCTCCTTGGGGAAGAAGAAGCTGATGTTGGCCATGCTGGAGCTGAAGTTGCCCCCGCCCAGGCCGCACAGCAGGGCCAGGATGAGCATGGTGGGGTAGGCCGTGGTGTTGTCCTGCACGGCAAAGCCGATGCCGATGGCCGGGATCAGCAGGCTGGCGGTGGAGATCGCCGTCCAGCGGCGCCCGCCCACCAGGGGGACCATGAAGGAGTAGAAGATGCGCAGCGTGGCGCCCGAGAGGGCGGGGGCGGCGGCCAGCCAGAACAGCTGGTTGGTGGAGTACTTGAAGCCCAGGCCGGGCAGGCTCACGGCCACGACGCTCCAGACCTGCCAGATGGCAAAGGCCAGGAACAGCGCGGGCACCGAGATCCAGAGGTTGAGCTTGGCGACGGCTTCGCCTTCGCGCTCCCAGAACGACTTGTCCTCCGGGGTCCAGAGGGTGAGCAGGCGCCCCGTGCGCCCGCTGGTGGTGATGGCAGACATGGTGAGGGTCCTTAGAGAAAGAGATCAGCGGGCGGCGGCCGCCACAGCGCCTTGCGCGCCCATGACACGGGTGCGGCGCACCTCCGTGAAGTACATCCAGATGAGCGACACCCACACCACGCCGTACATCAGCATGAAAGCGCTGGAGCGGACGCCGGTCAGGTCCATCAGCGCGCCAAACAGGATGGGCAGGATGAAGCCGCCCATGCCGCCGGCCAGGCCGACGATGCCGCTGATGGTGCCGATGTTCTTGGGGTAGTCGTCGCTGATGTACTTGAACACGCTGGCCTTGCCGAAGGCCCAGCAGATGCCCAGCAGGAACATCAGGCCCGTGAAGGCATACACGTTCAGGCCGATGTGGAAGGTCTTTGCGCCATTGACGGTGGCGATGGTGAAATCGGTCTGCGGATAGGACAGCAGGAACAGGCAGATCCAGCTCACCCACATCACCCACCAGGTCACGCTGTGCGCGCCGTACTTGTCCGACAGCACGCCGCCGATGGCGCGCAGCACGCCGCCGGGCAGCGAGAAGCAGGCCGCGAGCAGCGCCGCCACGCGGATGTCCAGGCCGTATTCGCCCACGTAGTACTGCACCATCCACAGCGACAGCGCCACATAGCCGCCGAACACGATGCTGTAGTACTGGCAGTACTTGAGCACCTTGGGGTCCTTCAACGCCTTGAGCTGGTCGGTGAACTTGACGTTGCTGGGCACCCGATGTGCCGGGTCGCTGTGGCTGAACAGCAGGAACAGCACCAGCGTGCCGAGCATGATGGCGGCGTACACCTGCGGCACCATGGTCCACCCGAAGGCCACCAGGATGACGGGCGCCACGAACTTGTTCACGGCTGCGCCCGAATTGCCGGCGCCGTACACGCCCATGGCCGTGCCCTGGCGCTCCTTGGGAAACCAGCGCGCCACGTACGGCGTGCCCACCGAGAACGAGCCCCCCGCCAGGCCCACGAACAGACCGATGGTGAGGAAGTGCCAGTACTCGGTGGCGTAGCTCATCAGCCAGATGGCGGGGACGGTGGTGGCCATGACGGCGGCCATCACGATGCGGCCGCCGAACTTGTCGGTCCAGATGCCCAGGGGCACCCGCACCAGCGAGCCCGTGAGCACGGGCATGGACATGAGCAGCCCGAACTGCGTGGAGTTCAGGTTGAGCATTTTCTTGATCGGGATGCCGATGACGCCGAACATCATCCAGACCATGAAACAGACGGTGAAGGCGAAGGTGCTGACGATCAGCACGGACCAGGCTTGGCGGGTGCGCTGAGGGCTGGAAGCCTCGGGCTGGGCAGGATGTGCCATGCGCTATTCCTCTTTTCTTGCGTGTGAGGAATGGTCGCTGGCGGGGCGGCTTTTGCCCATCCTTCGCTAGACCAGCCGGGGCGCGGCAGAAGGACTAGTGCTTTCGCAGCGGGCATCGTCCGAAAGAACTAGGCAGCGTGCAGGCCCGCGTGCGGCCACGGGCGCTGCGCCGTGGCGCACAGCCGGCTGTGCGGACAGTGAAATAGGTGCAAAATCGGGCCCCAGCCCGCATTGAACAAGCGCAAAATGCTATAAATAGGATAGCAATCTGCCACCTGCAGCGGCGCAGGACCACGGGCCGCGGGGCCGTGCTACTCGGCCCGCTGGCGGTCCGATGCGTACACCGCCGCCTGCACCCGCGAGCTGAGGCCCAGCTTGCGCAGGATGTGCTGGACGTGGATCTTCACGGTGGTTTCCGCGATGTCCAGCGTGCGTGCGATTTCCTTGTTGCTCAGGCCGCGCGCAATCTCGCGCAGCACTTCCTCCTCCCGGGGCGACAGGGGGGAGAGGCTGCCCTCCGCCGTGGCGGCGGCCGGCTCGGGCACGTCGGCCGCCGGTGGCGCCATGGCGGGCGCCGGCACGCCCTGCGACTGGAACGCCGCCACCAGCTTGCCCATCAGCTCGGGGCTGACGACGGGCTCGCCGCGCGCTGCGCGGCGGATGGCTTCGGCCAGCAGTTCGCCATCGATGGTCTTGAGCAGGTAGCCCTGCGCGCCGTTGCGCAGCGCGGTGGCCAGGTCCTGCGCGTCCTCGCTGACGGTGAGCATGAGCACGCGCGAGGTGGGCGAGACCTCGCGCAGCCCGCGGATGGCGTCCACGCCCATCACGCCGGGCAGGTGGTTGTCCAGCAGGATGACCTGGGGGCGCAGCTGCGGCGCCAGGCGCAGGGCCTGGGCCGCGTCGCCGGCCTCGCCCACCACCTGCAGGCCGTCGTCCAGCGAGAGCAGGGCGATCAAGCCCCGGCGGAACAGGGTGTGGTCGTCCACCACCAGCAGCGTGACGGGAGGCTGCGCGGCCGGGATCGCGCCCGTCATGGTGCGACGGCCTCCCGGGCCGTACTGGCGGCAGCGGTCGTTCCAGAATTTCCAGACGTGCCGGAGATGCCTGGCGCGCCGGAGGCGGCCGCAGGCTCCTGCGGCCGCGCCGCCGCGGGCAGCGGCGCCGTCGCGCCGGTGGGCAGCTCGATGCTGACGCGCGTGCCTTGGCCGGGGGCCGAGTCCACCTGGACCACCGCGCCAATGCGCTGCGCACGCTCGCGCATGATGCCCAGGCCCACATGGGTCGAATCCGGTGGCACCGCGGCCACGTTGAAGCCGCGGCCGTTGTCCAGCACCTCGAACTTCCAGCGCGGATGCCGGTGCACCAGCACCTCGACCCGCGTGGCGCCCGCGTGCTTGCGCACGTTGGACAGCGCTTCCTGCACCATGTGCAGCACCTGGATCTGCACGTCGGGCGCCAGCGGCAGGCCGTGGCCCGACATGCCCAGGGTGGTGGCCATGCCTGTCTGGTGCTCGAACTTGGAGAGCGTGGCGCGCAGCGCCGATTCGATGTCCTCTTCGCTCGTGCGGGTGCGGAAGTGCACCAGCAGCTCGCGCACGTCGGCATAGCACTCGCGCACGCCCACGTCGAGCTCGGCCATGCTGCGGTCGCGCTTGGCCTCGTCGCCGCGCGCCACGGCGTCGCGCAGCAGCTGCGTCTGGATCTTGAGGAAGGCCAGCGACTGGGCGATGGAGTCGTGCAGCTCGCGCGCCAGCAGGCCGCGCTCTTCGGCCACCGCGGCCTCGCGCTCCAGCGCGGTGGCGCGCAGGCCTTCCATGGCGCTGGCCAGGTGGCGGGTCATGGCCTCCAGCAGCTCCCGCAGCTCGTCGGTCAGCTCCACATGCGTGCGGAAAAACAGGTCCACCTCGCCCAGCAGCTTTTGCTGCATCTCCACGGGGATGGTGACCATGGTCTCGAAGCCGGCGTCATGGCAGTGCGGCAGCGACACGCCCGTGGTCGCCGTGATCGGAATGACGCGCATGCGCGCCTGCATCTGGGGCTGGCCGCACAGGCAGGCCCCGGTGGGCAGGCAGTGCTCGCTTTCGGCCATGCTGCGCGGCAGGCCGTCGCCGGCCAGCAGCACATAGCGCTCGTTGGCCTCGTTGGACCAGCGCACCGCGGCGGCATCCGCGCCCGCCACGCGGCGGATCTGCTGCACGAAGCCCTGGGCCAGCGCTTCCAGGCTGTCGGCCGTGGACGCCAGCGCACTCACCTCGTAGAGCGCGCCCAGGCGCTGGTTCTGCACGGCGATGCTGGCCGTCTTCTTGCGCACTTTCTCCTCCAGCTCGTCGTGGGAGGCCTGCAGGGCGTGCGCCATCAGGTTGAAGCCCGCGGAGAGCTGGCCGAACTCGTCATCGGTGTCCACGGTCAGCCGGGTGCCCAGCTCGCCCTGGCGCAGGCGGGCCTGGGCGGCCTGCAGGCGCGCCACGGGGTTGATGACCAGCAGGTAGCTCACCGCCATGAACGTCACGGCCGCAACGATGGCCAGCGCCATCATGAACAGCTGGAACAGGTGCAATGCGGCCGTCCAGCCGGCGATCTGGATCTCGATGGCTTCGACAAAGCCGTCCACCTGGCGCACAAAGTCGTCGGCCTGCGCCAGGGCGCCCGCCCGGTCTTCCGCACGGCCACTGGTGAACCCGGCCCGGGCGCCAGCCCATTGGTTGCGGACGGCGTCAAAACGCGTTCGGGTCTCGGTGCTCCACGGCACGAACAGCGGCCGGGAGGGATCGCCCGTGCGCAGCAGCTCCAGGCTGGCGTCGAACTGGCGCGCACGCTCCAGCACCGCCTCGGGGGTCTCGGTCTGCAGCACCAGCACCATGCGCAGCATGTTCATCCGCAGCCGGCCGGCCTCGTTGACCGCGGCCGCGCCGCCCTCCAGCTTCCAGGTGACCCACAGCGTCAGGCCGATGGAGGCGAGCGCCACCATCAGGAACCCCGCGCCCACGGCGAGGAGTTTGGCGGTCAGGGTGGGCTTGGTGCGCATCGGCGCAGTGTAGGGAGGGTCGCAGGCCAAACGCTTGACGTACGTCAATTTTCGCCAGGGTAGCATGGCGCCATGAGGATGACGAGTTCCTGCCCTTTGCCCCTGGCGATCCCATGGACGGCGGCACGGCGCATGCGCCGGCTGCTGGCCCGCATCGCCCTGGCCGCTGCGGCAGCCCTGGCCACGGGCTGCGTCACGACCGCTCCTGCCACGCTGCCCGCGACACCGCCCGCCGCGCCGTGGCCCGACCGGCTGCAGGCCTTGCTGCCGGCCGACGTGCTGCTGCTGGGCGAGCAACACGACGCGCCTGAGCACCAGCGCCTGCAGCGCGAGGCCGTGCAGTGGCTTGCCGCGCGCGGGCTGCTGGCGGCCGTGGTGCTGGAGATGGCCGAGAGCGGCCACAGCACGCGCGGCCTGCCGCGTGACGCCACCGAGGCGCAGGCGCAGGCCGCCCTGCAGTGGAACGATGCGGCGTGGCCCTGGAAAGCCTACGGCCCCGTCGTCATGGCCGCGGTGGCGGCCGGGGTGCCGGTGCTGGGGGGCAACCTGCCCCGCTCCGCGCTGCGCGCCACCCTGGCCCAGGAGGCGTGGGACCAGCACCTGCCGGCCCCAGCCCTGCAGCGCCAGTACCAGGCGCTGCGCGACGGCCATTGCGGGCTACTGCCCGAAGCGCAGATCGCCCCCATGGCCCGGGTGCAGATCGCACGCGACGCGCGCATGGCGCGCACGGCGCAAGAAGCGCTGCAGCCCGGGCAGACGGTGCTGCTGATTGCCGGTGCCGGGCACGTGCTGCGCAGCCTGGGCGTGCCCACGCACTGGCCGGAGAGATTGAGGTCAAAAGTGCTCCTAGCGCAGGCGGGTATTGCGCAAGCAGCTATCAAAACAGAAGCAAATGCCGTGGTGGAGACACCGCCGCTGCCGCCCGGGGACCCCTGCGAGGCCCTGCGGCAGCCCCGGTAGCGGCCAGGGCCACGGCCGGTAGCGCCAAGGCATGCGGCCTGCTCAGGCGGGTGCGGGTGCCGGCACTGCGGCGGGGGCGTTGCGCTCTTTCAGCAGCGCGGCAAAGGCGTCGGCGGGGACCGGGCGGCTGCACAGGTAGCCCTGGTACGAATCGCACCCGCGCTCCTGCAGGAACGCCAGCTGGCCCGGCGTTTCCACCCCCTCGGCCAGCACCGACAGGCCCATGCTGTGGCCCATGGCGATGATGGCCGCGCTGATGGCCATGTCGTCTTCGCTTTGCGGGATGTCGCGGATGAAACCCTGGTCGATCTTGAGCACGTCGATGGGAAAGCGCTTGAGCTGGGCCAGCGAGGAATAGCCGGTGCCGAAGTCGTCCACCGCAATGCGCAGGCCCAGGCTGCGCAGGCGCATCAGCACCTGGCGGGCCTCCTCGGTGCGCTCGGCCAGGGCGGTTTCGGTGATCTCCAGCTCCAGCAGCTCGGGCGGGAAGCCCGATTGCTTCAATGCACCTGAGGCGCAGCCCGCCAGGTCCGTCAGGTGGAACTGGCGCGGCGACACGTTGACGGCCAGCGTCAGGTCCGGCAGGCCGGCCTGGCGCCACGCCTGGCCCTGCCGGCAGACCTCGCGCAGCACCCATTCGCCCAGCGGGCCGATGACGCCCGAGGTCTCGGCCACGGGAATGAACCGCGTGGGCGAGATCAGGCCCTCGTCCGGGTCGTTCCAGCGCACCAGCGCCTCGGCCCCCACGATGCGGCCGGTGGCGATCTCGACCTGCGGCTGGTAGTACATCTGCAGGTGGCCGTGGGCCATCGCCAGCCGCAGGCGCGACTCCAGCGCCAGCCGCTCGCGCGCGGCCTGCGTCATGGCCTCGTGGAAGAAGCACCAGGCCCCGCGGCCGCGCGCCTTGGCGCCGTACACCGCCGCATGCGCGCCTTGCAGCAGCAGCTCGCTGGTGTCGGCGTGCTCCGGGAACATGCAGATGCCCACGCTCACGCCGGCCACCACCTCGAAGCCGTCGGGCGAGTGCCACGGCTCGGCCACCGCCCGGATCAGGTGCCGGGCCACGGCGGCCGCGCCGTCCGCATGGCGCAGGTGGCGCGCCACCACGGCCAGCTCGTCGCCCGCCAGCCGCCCCATCACGTCGCCCGGCCGCAGCGCGGACTGCACCTGCCGCGCGATGTGCTTGAGCACCTCGTCGCCAGTGGCGTGGCCGTAGCTGTCGTTGACGTCCTTGAAACGGTCGAGGTTGAGCAGCAGCACGGCAATGTGCTCGCCGCTGGCGCGCGCCTCCACCACCGCCTGCTCCAGCTGGAAGCCGAACCACGAGCGGTTGGACAGCCCCGTGAGCGCATCGTTGTGCGCCAGGAACTCCAGCCGCTGCTGCTGCAGCTTCTCCTCGGAGATGTCGGTGAACATGCACACGTAGTGCGTGGTCTGGCCGGCCGGGTCGCGCACGGCCGACAGCGACATGTGCTCGGGAAAGATCTCGCCGTTCTTGCGGCGGTTCCAGATCTCCCCCTGCCAATGCCCCGTCTGCCGCAGGGTGACCCACATCGCGTCGTAGAACGCCTTGTCGTGGCGCCCCGACTTGAAGATGCGCGGCGTCTGGCCCAGCAGCTCCTCTTCGGTGTAGCCCAGCAGCCGCGTGACCGCCGCGTTGGCCGAGAGAATGCGGCTTTGCGCATCGGTCACCACCACGCCTTCGATGGTGTTGTCCACCACCGTGGCCGCCAGGCGCTGGTGCGTCTCGCTTTTCTTGAGCGCCGCACGGGCGGCCTTGATCTCGTCCAGGTCCTGCACCACGCACACCAGGTGGGCCGGCTCGTCCTCGGTTTCGGGCACCAGCGTCACGGTGCACAGCACGGGCACCAAGCGGCCGTCGCTGAGCCGCTGGCACTCACGCTCGCTCACGTAATGGTCGATGTCGCCGGACAGCAGGCGCGCCAACTGCTGATGCGCCTCCTGCGGGTCCGACGCCTGCATCACGTCGCGGAAGTTCAGCGCGCACACCCGGGCGGGCGGTGCGCCCAGCAGCTCGCACAGCCGGTCGTTGGCCCATAGGAAACGCCCGTCCGCCGCCAGCCGGGCGAACCCCGCGGGCGCATGGCGCACGATCTGGGCCAGCTCCTTGGCCATGGTCATGCGCACCTTCTCGGCGCGGCGCATGTCGCGCAGCAGCCACCAGGCCACGCCGCTGGTCAGCAGCACGTACGCCCAGCCCTTCCAGGTCTGCAGGTGCGTGAGCACCACCGGATCGGTCACCCACCGCACCAGCAACTCGTCGCCCAGGTACACCCAGGCCGCCCCCAGCACCAGGTACAGCAGCATGCCCCGCCAGGGGGCGATACGTGCGGCGTCGTCGCCCGGATTGGTCATCAAAATCCTTGTTCCAACGGCGCCCGGCCATGCTGCGACAATTGCACAGCTATGAACAACGCCTACATCCTCACCCTGTCCTGCCCCGACCGCCTGGGGCTGGTGCATGCTGTCTCGGGCTTCCTGATGGAGCACGGCGGCAACATCGAAGAAGCCGCACAGTACAACGACCACGATACCGGCCTGTTCTTCATGCGCGTGCAGTTTGCCTGCGACCAGCACGACCACGCCACGCTGAAAACCCGCCTCGCCAGCTTTGCCGAACCCTTCCAGATGCACTGGCGCCTGCACGCCACGGCCACGCCGATGAAAACGGTTCTCATGGTAAGCAAGGAAGGCCACTGCCTCAATGACCTACTTTTCCGGTGGAAAAGCGGCCTGCTGCCCATCGACATCCGTGCCATCGTCAGCAACCACCGCGACTTCTACCAGCTGGCGGCCAGCTACAACGTCCCCTTCCACCACATTCCGGTCACCGCCGCCACCAAGGCGCAGGCCGAAGCAAAACAGTTCGAGATTATCGAGGCCGAAGGGGCCGATCTGGTGGTCCTGGCTCGTTACATGCAGATACTATCGCTTGACCTATGTCAAAAACTGGCCGGCCGGGCCATCAACATCCACCACAGCTTCCTGCCCAGCTTCAAGGGGGCCAAGCCGTACTACCAGGCGCATGACCGCGGCGTGAAGCTGATCGGCGCCACCGCCCACTACGTGACGGCCGACCTGGACGAAGGCCCCATCATCGAGCAGGACGTGGCCCGCGCCGACCACACCGACACGGTGGAAGACCTGACGGCCCGCGGCCGCGACACCGAAAGCCTGGTGCTGGCCCGCGCCGTGAAGTGGCACAGCGAGCACCGGGTGCTGATCAACGGCCACAAGACCGTGGTCTTCCGCTAAATATGGAACACCCCCCTGAGGCGCTGCGCGCCTCTGTGCTGCCGCCAGAGGCTCCTGCTCTTCGGAGTCGTCCAAGCCTGCGCAGGCAGGCTTGGAGCCGCGACCCTCAGCCCCGGCTCAGGCCGCGGCAGTTTCATGCGCTGCGCATATTGCACAGCGCAGAGGTTTACTGAGTGTCCACGGCACTCGCATCGTCCTTCCTCAGCAGCGCGGCCCGGCGCATCCCGCCCATCCAGTGCCTGCTCACGTTCGAGGCGCTGGCGCGCCTGCGCAGCGTGACGCAGACGGCCGACGAGCTGTGCGTCACGCCCAGCGCCGTGAGCCACCGCGTCAAGCAGCTGGAGCAGATCCTGGGCGTGCGGCTCTTCGGCCGGGCAGATTTTTCGCTGACCACCGAGGGCAGCGCCTACCTGGCCCATGTGCGCGAAGGCCTGGGCGCGCTGCAGCGCTTTCCCGGCGCGGCCGCCGCGCCCGGGCGCCGGCGGCTCAAGCTGGCGGTGACGCCCACGTTCGCCCGCACCATCCTCATCCCGCGCCTGCGCCAGTTCACCGAGGCCTACCCCGAGATCGACCTGGCGCTGCAGGTGTCCATCCCGCTGCTGGACGTGGTGGCCGAGGACGCGGACCTGATGGTGCGCTTCGGCCCGGGCCACTATGCCGACGTGGAGCATGTGGAACTGGCGCGCGACGTGGTCACGCCCCTGGCCTCGCCCGCCTTCGTGCGCGAGCACGGCCCCTTCGACCGGCCCGAGGACCTGGAAGGCGTGACCCTGCTGCGCAGCCCGCTGGAGCCCTGGCGCACCTGGTTTGCCGCCGCCGGCCTGGACTGGGCCGAGCCCAGCGAAGGCTCGCAATTCAACGACATCGGCCTGATGTGCGACGCCGCTGCCGCCGGCATGGGCGTGGCCCTGGTGCGCTTGAAGCTCGGCGCGCCCTGGCTGGAGAACGGCGCCCTGGTGCGCCTGTCCTCCCAGGACGCGCCCAGCCCCCATGCGCACTACCTGTGCTGGCGCACCGGCACCATGGACCGGTGGGAATGCGCGGCGTTTGCCGAGTGGCTGCGAAAAACGATGGTGTGACCCCGTGAGCGGCTGCGCCGCTTCCCCCTTCTCTCGGCTGCGCCGGGAAGGGGGACGCAGCCCTCGCTGCGGGGCGGCCCTGGCTCGGCTGCCCTCGCCCGAGCCGCGCCCTCCTCTACCAGAATCAGGCAAAAATCGGCCCTCAGCGCTTATCCACCAAGCGCTAGCAGCTATCAATTCAAGAGCGTCCCGGTGTTTTTCACAAACACCTGCAGAAAACCTCACGCCCCGCCCTCCGCCATCCCCTACAGTGGCGGCCATGAACACCGCCCCTTCTTCCGCCCCGCTCCCGACCTCCGCCGAGCGCGCCGCCCGCCAGGCCGAGGTCGTGCAGGCCCTGGGCCGCGTGGTGCCCGGGCACGCGCTGCTCTGGAATGCCGAGGACACCACGCCGTATGAATGCGACGGCCTCACCGCCTACCGGCAGCGCCCGCTGGTGGTGTGCCTGCCCGAAACGTATGACCAGGTGCAGGCCGTGCTGCGCACCTGCCACCAGCTGCAGGTCCCCGTGGTCGCACGCGGCGCAGGCACGGGCCTGTCGGGCGGCGCCATGCCGCACGCCATGGGCGTGACGCTGTCGCTGGCCAAGTTCAACCGCATCCTGGACCTGGACCCGGTGAGCCGCACCGCGCGCGTGCAGTGCGGCGTGCGCAACCTGGCCATCAGCGAAGCCGCCGCGCCCTACGGCCTGTACTACGCGCCCGACCCCAGCAGCCAGATCGCCTGCACCATCGGCGGCAACGTGGCCGAGAACTCGGGCGGCGTGCACTGCCTGAAGTACGGCCTCACGGTGCACAACGTGCTCAAGGTGAAGGGCTTTACCGTGGAAGGCGAGCCCGTCGAGTTTGGCAGCGAGGCGCTGGACACCCCCGGCTACGACCTGCTGGCCGCCGTGATCGGCAGCGAGGGCATGCTGGCCGTGGCCACCGAAGTCACGGTGCGCCTGATCCCCAAGCCGCAGCTGGCGCGCTGCATCATGGCCAGCTTTGATGACGTGCGCAAAGCCGGCGACGCCGTGGCCGCCGTGATCGCGGCAGGCATCATCCCCGCGGGCCTGGAGATGATGGACAAGCCCATGACGGCGGCCGTGGAAGATTTCGTTCACGCAGGCTACGACCTCACGGCCGAGGCCATCCTGCTGTGCGAAAGCGACGGCACGCCCGAAGAGGTGGAGGAAGAAATCGCCCGCATGAGCGACGTGCTGCGCGCAGCGGGCGCCACAGCCATCAGCGTGAGCCAGGACGAGGCCGAGCGCCTGCGCTTCTGGAGCGGCCGCAAGAACGCCTTCCCCGCCAGCGGCCGCATCAGCCCCGACTACATGTGCATGGACTCCACCATCCCGCGCAAGCGCCTGGCGGACATCCTGCTGGCCATTGCGGAGATGGAAAAGAAATACGGCCTGCGCTGCGCCAACGTGTTCCACGCGGGCGACGGCAATCTGCACCCGCTGATCCTGTTCGACGCCAACGACGCCGACCAGCTGCACCGCTGCGAGCTGTTTGGCGCCGACATCCTGGAAACCAGCGTGGCCATGGGCGGCACGGTGACGGGCGAGCATGGCGTGGGGGTGGAGAAGCTAGGCAGCATGTGCGTGCAGTTCACGGCCGAGGAGATTGGGCAGATGCATGGGCTCAAAAGCGCGTTTGACCCGGCGGGGTTGCTCAATCCGGGGAAGGCGGTGCCGACGCTGAACCGGTGTGCGGAGTACGGGAAGATGTTGGTGCGGGGGGGCGCGATTAAGCACCCGGAGCTGCCGAGGTTTTGATGGTTTTGGGCTGCAGCGCTTATTGGATGAGCGCTGGCAGCTATTGATTTTGCAGTGCAGGACTGTTTCAACCGTTCGGGCTGAGCCTGTCGATCTCCCGCGCCTCCCGCCCCGTTCGGACTGAGCCTGTCGAAGCCGGGGTGCGCCCCCAAAACCGTTCGGGCTGAGCTTGTCGAAGCCGGGGCGCGACCGCTCGCTCGCCAATCTGTACCGCACGCCCTGCTGGCGGCGGAGGCCGGGATTTCGCCCCGGCGGGCGAGGTACTTGTTCTTTGCTTCGCTGTTCAGACCGGACACATGGTTAACAGGTGTGCGGGGACATGGTTTACAGATTTGATTAAACGGCTTCGGTGTCGGTCAGGTCAATCACCAGACAGCGGTGATGCGCGAAGAACACT
>NZ_JAJTBB010000044.1 GCF_021287135.1 Acidovorax sp. | reverse complement strand
GCCGGGATCTGTCGGCGGGCGCGCCCGAGGCAGGGCGGGGGGGCGGCAAGCCCCGCCGGGGCGCGGGCCAGGGGCCCTCCCGCGGCGGCAATGCCGGTGGTGGCGGCGGCGGGGGTGGCCAGCCGGATCCCATGAAAACGTCGGTCGGGTACATCGGCATGGACAGCCTCTCGCGCCACCGCCAGGACAAGCGGCGTCCGGGCGGCGGCGGCCCCCGCCGGGGCGGCGGGCGCTGAGCGCGCGGCATGCGGACCAGCCGGTTAGAATCAAAGGCTTTGTCCGGTGGGCAAACGAGTTTCAGCAACATCCCAACAGGAATTCAATATGGCAATCGAACGCACTCTCTCCATCATCAAGCCCGACGCCGTGGCCAAGAACGTCATCGGCCAGATCTATGCACGTTTTGAAGCCGCCGGCCTCAAGATCGTGGCCGCCCGCATGGTCCACCTGTCCCGCCGTGAGGCCGAGCAGTTCTACGCTGTGCACAAAGAGCGTCCTTTCTTCAAGGATCTGGTGGACTTCATGATCTCCGGCCCCGTGATGATCCAGGCCCTGGAAGGCGAGAACGCGATTCTGAAGAACCGCGAACTGATGGGCGCAACGGACCCGAAGAAGGCTGAAGCCGGCACGATCCGCGCTGACTTCGCTGACAGCATCGACGCCAACGCCGTGCACGGCTCGGACGCTGCCGAAACCGCAGCGGTGGAAGTGGCTTTCTTCTTCCCCGGCCTGAACGTCTACTCGCGCTGACATGGGGGCTCCCATGTCTGCCGCCCTCGCCGCAGCGAGGTTGCTAAGCCATGGGGGCGGTTGCGCTCACCCGTGCTGGAGGAGAGTGCAATGACAACCAATTTGCTTGAATTCGATCTCGAAGGGCTGGCCGCCTTTTGTGAAAAGCTGGGCGAGAAGCGGTTTCGCGCGACCCAGCTGTTCCGCTGGATCCACCAGCGGGGCGCCAGCGACTTCGATGCCATGAGCGATCTGGCGAAGGCCCTGCGCGACAAGCTCAAGGGCTGCGCCCGGGTCGAGGCCTTGCCGGTCATCTCCGAACACGTGTCGGCCGACGGCACGGTGAAGTGGCTGTTTGACGTGGGCGACGGCAACGCCGTCGAGTCCGTGTTCATCCCCGAAGACGACCGGGGCACCCTCTGCATTTCCTCGCAGGCGGGCTGTGCGGTGGGCTGCCGCTTCTGCTCCACGGGGCACCAGGGCTTCAGCCGCAACCTGACCACCGGCGAGATCATCGCCCAGCTGTGGTTTGCCGAGCACGCCTTGCGCAAGCGCCTGGCCTCCGACGACCGCGTGATCTCCAATGTGGTCATGATGGGCATGGGCGAGCCGCTGCAAAACTATTCCGCCCTGGTTCCGGCATTGCGGACCATGCTGGACGACCATGGCTATGGCCTGTCGCGCAGGCGCGTGACCGTGTCCACCTCGGGCGTGGTGCCCATGATGGACCGGCTGGCCGCCGACTGCCCGGTGGCGCTGGCGGTGTCGCTGCACGCGCCCAACGATGCGCTGCGGGACAACCTGGTGCCGCTGAACCGCAAATACCCGCTGCAGGAACTGCTGGCCGCGTGCAACCGCTACCTGGCCCATGCCCCCCGGGATTTCATTACCTTTGAATATTGCATGCTCGACGGCGTCAATGACCAGCCCGAGCACGCACGGCAATTGATCGAACTGGTGCAGCCGGCGCGCGGCGCCGGAGTGCGCTGCAAGTTCAACCTGATTCCCTTCAATCCGTTTCCGGCGTCGGGGCTCCATCGCTCGGCACCCGAACGGGTTGCGGCCTTTGCCAAGGCCTTGAGCGACGCAGGGATTGTCACGACGGTGCGCAAGACGCGCGGGGATGATATCGATGCGGCGTGCGGCCAACTGGCCGGCGATGTCAAAGACCGCACGCGTGCTGCCGAGCGGATGGCAAAGCAGCGGACAATCGCCCTCAAGCCGGTCGCTTGACGGGCGGGCTACTCGACGTACTTCATCAAGGAGGCTCTACATGGTGGGATGGGTTGGACGTTGGCAGCAATGGCGCCATGGGTCGGCTTGGGCCTTCGGGGTTCTGGCGGTGGTGTCGGTTCTGCAGGGCTGTGCCACCACGGCCAGCACGGCGGCCGGCGCCGATGCCAATGCGGGGCTCGTGACGCCGTCGGACGAGCCGGAAACCCGGCGCCGCGCCCGCATCCGCCTGGAGCTTGCGTCGAACTACTTCGAGAACGGCCAGACGGCCGTGGCGCTGGACGAGGTCAAGCAGGCTTTGACGGCGGATCCCAACTACGCGGATGCGTTCAACCTTCGCGGCCTCATCTACATGCGCCTGGGGGACTTCCCGCAGGCGGACGACAGTTTCCGCCGGGCCATGGCGCTGCGGGCCAATGACCCGAACCTGGAGCACAACTACGGGTGGATGCTGTGCCAGCAGCAGAAGTACGCCGAGGCGGACCAGAATTTTGTCCGCGCCCTGGGCAACCCGACCTACACCGCCCGGGCCAAGACGCTGATGGCGCGGGGGCTGTGCCAGTCCAGCGCGGGCCAGTTTGCACAGGCCGAAGAGTCCTTGCTCAAGGCCTACGAGCTGGACGCCGGCAATCCGGTGGTGGCCTACCACCTGGCGTCGCTGCTGTTTCGGCGCAACGAGCTGAACCGGGCGCAGTTCTACATCCGGCGCCTGAACAACAGCCAGTACGCCAATTCCGAGTCCCTGTGGCTCGGCATCAAGGTGGAGCGTGCCGTGGGTGACACGGTGGCAATGCGGCAACTGGCGGACCAGTTGCGCAAGCGCTTCCCCGATTCGCGGGAACTGGGTGCATACGAGCGTGGGGCTTTCAATGAGTGAGGTTGTGGAGAGCGCGGGAATGACCGCGGGCGGACTGCTCCGCGAGGCGCGGCAGGCGGCGGGTGTGCACATTGCCGCGCTGGCCGTGGCCCTGAAGGTGCCCGTGAGCAAGCTGGAAGCCCTGGAGGCGGACGATTACGAAGCCCTGCCGGACACCGTTTTCGTGCGGGCGTTGGCCTCGAGTGTGTGCCGGACGCTCAAGCTGGATCCCGCGCCGGTGCTGGCACTGCTTCCGCAAAGCAAGAGCCCGCGCCTGGCGGCGGACAGTGCGGGGCTCAATGCCCCGGTCAAGGGCAGTGGCGGCTCGTTTTCGCCCGGGTCTTCCACCTCGCGGTCGGTGACCTTGATCGTGTTGGCGCTGCTGGTGGGCGCGGTGGTCCTGGTCTTCCTGCCCCGCCAGCCCTGGGGTGAGGCGCCGGCGAACGCGCCGGCAGCGGCCGGGTCGGCGATGCCGGCTGCCGAGGCACCGACGGCTGCGCCGGTGGCGGCCGCCGTGCCGGCCCCCGCACCAGCGGCCTCTGCAGCCGTGGCCCCAGAGCCGGCGGTGACGGCCAGCGCGGCGCAGCCGCCCGTGGCCGAGCGGCCGTCCGTGGCGGCGTCCGCCACGGGGGCGGGGAACGCCGCGGGCGCTGCAGCGCCGGCCCCGGCGGTCGCAACGACGCCAGCGGTTGCCGCCAGCGCGGCGAGTGCTGCACTGCAGCCCACCGGAACCCTGGTGCTGCGCGCCCGGGGCGAGTCGTGGGTGCAGGTGAAGGACGCCACGGGCGCCGTGGCCCTGCAGCGCAAGCTGGCGGCCGGAGAGTCTGTCGCCGTTCCGGGGCCCACGCCGCTGACGGTGGTGGTGGGGCGCGCGGACATGACGGAAGTGCTGGTGCGCGGCAAGCCTTTTGATCTGACGGCGGTTTCGCGCGAGAACGTCGCGCGCTTCGAGGTGAAATAAGTGACGCATCCGACCCCCTCCAACGGAAACGAGCCCATCGCCCTTGCGGCGCCCTTGCCTCGGCGCTCCCGCCAGGCCAAGGTGGTGTGGGGCTCCCGTGTGGTGACCGTGGGCGGCGACGCGCCGGTGCGCGTGCAGTCCATGACCAACACCGACACCGTGGATGCCATCGCGACGGCCATCCAGGTCAAGGAACTCGCGCAGGCCGGGTCGGAGTTCGTGCGGATCACGGTGAACACGCCGGAGGCGGCGGCGGCCGTGCCCTACATCCGCGAACAACTGGACCGGATGGGGGAGAGCGTCCCCCTGGTGGGCGATTTCCACTACAACGGCCACAAGCTGCTGACCGAGTTTCCCGACTGTGCGCAGGCACTGTCCAAGTACCGCATCAACCCCGGTAACGTGGGCAAGGGCGAGAAGCGCGACCGCCAGTTCGGCCAGATGATCGAGGCGGCGATGCGCTGGGACAAGGCCGTGCGCATCGGCGTGAACTGGGGCAGCCTGGACCAGGACCTGCTGGCCGCGCTGATGGATGCCAACAGCCGCCGTTCCAGTCCGTGGGAGGCGCGCCAGGTCATGTACGAGGCCTTGATCACGTCGGCCATCGAATCGGCCCGCCGCGCCGAGGCCATGGGCCTCCATGGCAACCAGATCATCCTGTCGTGCAAGGTCAGCGGCGTGCAGGACCTCATCGCCGTGTACCGCGAGCTGGCCCGCCGCTGCGACTATGCCCTGCACCTGGGCCTGACCGAAGCCGGCATGGGCACCAAGGGCACCGTGGCGTCGGCCGCGGCGCTGTCGGTGCTGCTGCAGGAAGGCATTGGCGACACCATCCGCGTCTCGCTCACGCCCCAGCCGGGCGAGGCCCGCACCCAGGAGGTCGTGGTGGCGTCCGAGATCCTGCAGGCGCTGGGCCTGCGGGTGTTCGTGCCCAGCGTGACGGCCTGTCCGGGCTGCGGGCGCACCACCAGCACCACGTTCCAGGAACTGGCCAAGCAGATCGACGACTTCCTGCGGGCACAGATGCCGGTGTGGCGGGCGCGCTATCCAGGCGTGGAGAACATCAAGGTCGCCGTCATGGGCTGCATCGTCAACGGGCCGGGCGAAAGCAAGCACGCCGACATCGGCATCAGCCTGCCTGGCACGGGCGAGGCGCCCGCCGCCCCCGTGTTCATCGATGGCGAGAAGGCCATGACGCTGCGCGGGGAGGGCATTGCCCGGGAGTTTCAGCAGATCGTCGAGGACTACATCGCGCGGCGCTTCGGGCGCGCAGCGGGTGTGGTCTAGGTTTGCTATTAAATTCATAGCTTCTCGCGCTTGATGGATAAGCGCTGGAGGCCAATTTCATTCAAAAATAACAATTCGATAGAGCAAGCAAGATGCAGAAGCTGGTTGCCATCAAGGGCATGAACGACATCCTTCCGCCCGATTCGGCGCGCTGGGAATGGCTGGAGGACAAGGTGCGCAACCTCATGGCGCGCTATGCCTACCGCAACATCCGCACCCCTATCGTGGAGCCCACGCCCCTGTTCGTGCGCGGGCTGGGCGAGGTGACCGACATCGTCGAGAAGGAGATGTACTCGTTCGAGGACCGCCTCAACGGCGAGCACCTCACGCTGCGGCCCGAGGCCACGGCGGGCGTGGTGCGCGCGGTGGCCGAGCATTCCATGCTCTACGACGGTGGCAAGCGCCTGTACTACATGGGGCCCATGTTCCGGCACGAGCGTCCTCAGCGCGGGCGCTACCGCCAGTTCCACCAGATCGGCGCCGAAGCCCTGGGCTTCCCCGGTGCCGAGGTGGACGCCGAGCTGATCCTGATGGCGAACGCCCTGTGGCGCGAACTGGGGCTGCAAAACGTGCGGCTTGAGCTCAACAGCCTGGGCCAGCCCCAGGAGCGCCAGGCCCACCGTGCCGCGCTGATCGCCTACCTGGAGCAGCACGTCGACGTGCTGGACGAGGAGGCCCGCCGGCGGCTGCACAGCAACCCGCTGCGCATCCTGGACACCAAGAATCCCGCCATGCAGGCCGTGGTCGAGGCGGCCCCCCGGCTGATCGACTTTCTGGGGGCGCAATCGCTGGCGCACTTCGACACGGTGAAGTCCATCCTCACGGCCAACGGCGTGGCCTGGACGGTCAATCCCCGGTTGGTCCGCGGCATGGACTACTACAACCTCACGGTCTTTGAATTCGTCACCGATCAGCTCGGATCCCAGGGCACGATCTGCGGCGGCGGCCGGTACGACTACCTGATCGAGCAGATTGGCGGCAAGCCCGCGCCGGCCGTGGGCTGGGCGCTGGGGGTGGAGCGGGTGCTGGAGCTGCTCAAGGAGCAGGAAAGCGCAGTGCCCGCGCTGGTCCCCGACGTGTATGCCGTGATTCCGTCGACCGCCGCGCTGCCGGTGGCCGCAGCCACCCTCGAGCGCTTGCGGCAGGCGGGCGTGCGCGTGCAGATGCATGCGGCGCCGGCAGGCAGCGAAGGCATGGGCAGCATGAAGTCCCAGTTCAAGAAGGCGGACGCCAGCGGCGCACTGTGGGCATTGATCTTTGGCGAGGATGAACTGGCCCGCGGCAGCGTGGTCGTCAAATCGCTGCGCGACGGTGCTGGCGCCCAGAGCGAGCGCCTGCTGGACGCCCTGGCCGACTGGGCTCCCACCCTACAATCCCCCCGCTGAACAGAAAACGACCCATGGCAAATCACCTCGACCTTGAAGAACAAGAGCAGTTAGACCAGCTCAAACACCTCTGGAACACCTGGGGCACGCTCATCAGTTCCGTGCTGCTGGTGGTGACGGTGTCCCTGGTGGGCTGGAACGGCTACCAGTACTGGCAGAACCGGCAGGCCAGCCAGGCTGCGGCGCTGTATGACGCCGTGGACGTGGCGGCCCGCGCGGGCGACCAGGGCCGCATGGCCCAGGCGTTTGGTGACCTGAAGGCGAAGTACGCGGGCACGACCCAGGCCAGCCAGGCCGGCCTGGCGCTGGCCAAGACCCTGGTGGAAGCCGGCAACGAGGACGGCGCAAAGGAAGTGCTGGCCTGGGTGGCCTCCCAGTCGGGCGACGAAGGCCTCAAGGCGCTGGCCCGGCTGCGGCTGGCCAGTGTGCTGATGGACCAGAAGAATTACGACGAAGCGCTCAAGCAACTGTCGTCCGGCATGCCGCTGGAATTCGAGGCCACCGCCGCCGACCGCCGGGGCGACATCTACCTGTCGCAAGACAAGCGCGCGGAAGCGGTTGCCGAGTATTCCAAGGCCTACAAGCTGCTGGAAGACAGCGTGGAGTACCGCCGCCTGGTGGAAGTGAAGCTGGGCGCGCTGGGGGTTTCCCCGCAAAGCGTCGCGGTGGCCGAAGCCGCAGCGGCGGAAGGGGTGAAGAAGCCATGAGCACGCTGAAAGCAAACACCGCGGGGGGCCTGCTGCGGGCCACCGGCGTGGCGGTCCTGGTGGCCGCTTCCGTGGCGGGCTGTTCCCTCTGGAACAGCGGTAGCAACAAGCCGGTGCCAGCCGACCTGGGCGCCAATGTCGCGGTCCTGGGCGTGCGCCAGGCCTGGACCACCAAGGTCGGCACCGGCAACGCCGTTCCGCTGGAGGCGCACGCCGCCGGGAACATCGTGACCCTTGCGTCGGCCGATGGCGTGGTTGCAGCGATCGATGCCCGCACGGGCGGAGACGTCTGGCGCACGGCGTTGGGCGAGCCGCTGTCGGCTGGTGTGGGCAGCGATGGCAAATCCGCGGCGGTTGTTTCGCGCGGCAGTGCGCTGATCGTGCTGCAGTCCGGCCGTGAAGCCTGGCGCCAGCCCCTGCCGGCCCAGGTGTTCACGCCGCCGCTGGTGGCGGGTGGGCGCGTGTTCGTGCTCCTGGCCGACCGGTCGGTCGCCGCCTTTGACGAAAGCACCGGCCGCAAGCTCTGGAGCCAGCAGCGCACCGGCGATCCGCTGGTGCTGCGCCAGGCCGGCGTGCTCCTGGCCGTGGGGGACACCCTGGTGGTGGGCTTTTCAGGCCGGCTGGTGGGGCTCAATCCGGACAATGGCAGCGTGCGCTGGGAGGCGCCGCTGGCCAGTTCCCGCGGCACCAACGATGTGGAGCGGCTCGTGGAGCTGGTCGGGCGCACCAGCCGGGTTGGCGAATCGGTTTGCGCACGGGCCTTCCAGGCCGCCGTGGGCTGCGTCAACACGGCCCGTGGCACGGTGGCCTGGTCGCAACCCGCCGCCGGGACTGACGGGGTGCACGGCGACGCCGAGGCCATTTTTGGCACGGAAAGCAACGGCACCGTGGTCGCTTGGCGCCGCGGCGACGGTTCCCGCCTCTGGTCTGTCGACAAGCTCAAGTACCGCAAGCTCACGGCCCCGCTGCTGTTGGGGCGCTCGGTCGTGGTGGGCGATGACACCGGGCTGGTGCACCTGCTGTCGCGCACCGACGGCTCGCCGCTCAACCGCTTGACCACCGACGGCTCGGGCGTTTCCATGGGCCCTGTGGTCGCTGCGGACACCCTGGTGGTCGTCACGCGCAACGGCGGCGTCTACGGCTTCCGCCCCGACTGACGGACCGTGTCTATGAAGCCAGTCATCGCCCTCGTGGGCCGGCCGAACGTCGGCAAGTCCACGCTCTTCAATCGCCTGACGAAGTCCCGCGATGCCATCGTCGCGGATTTCGCCGGACTGACGCGTGATCGGCACTACGGCAATGGCAAGCAGGGCAAGCGCGAGTACATCGTCATCGATACCGGTGGTTTCGAGCCGGACGCGTCCAGTGGCATCTACAAGGAGATGGCCAAGCAGACCCAGCAGGCCGTCGCCGAAGCCGATGTCGTCATCTTCGTGGTGGACGCGCGGGCCGGTGTGTCCGCCCAGGACCACGACATTGCCAACTACCTGCGCCGCCTTGGCAAGCCCTGCCTGCTGGTCGCCAACAAGGCCGAGGGCATGCTCGAAGGCGCGCAGCTGGCTGAGTTCTACGAACTGGGCCTGGGCCAGGTGTACCCGGTGTCCGCGGCGCACGGGCAGGGCATTCGCAGCCTGGTGGACCTTGCGCTGGAGCCGCTGCACCTGCCCGAGCCCGATGACGCCGATGCGGACATCGACAAAGGCATCGTCAAGCTGGCGGTCGCCGGGCGGCCCAATGTGGGCAAGTCCACGCTGATCAACACCTGGCTGGGGGAGGAGCGCCTGGTCGCGTTCGACATGCCCGGCACCACCCGCGACGCCATTGCCGTGCCTTTCGAGCGCAACGGTCAGCGCTTCGAGCTGGTCGACACCGCCGGGCTGCGGCGCAAGGGCAAGGTGTTCGAGGCGATCGAGAAGTTCTCCGTGGTCAAGACCCTGCAGGCCATCGAGTCTGCACACGTGGTCTTGCTGCTGCTGGATGCGACCCAGGGCGTGACCGACCAGGATGCGCACATTGCGGGCTACATCCTCGAAAGCGGCCGTGCCGTGGTGGTGGCGGTCAACAAGTGGGATGCGGTGGACGACTACCAGCGCCAGCTGGTGGAGCGTTCCATCGAAACCCGGCTGGCATTCCTGAAGTTCGCTTCATTGCACTTCATTTCCGCCAAGAAACGGCAGGGCCTGGGGCCGCTGTGGGGGGCGATCGTGCAGGCGCACAAGGCGGCCACCTGCAAGATGTCCACCCCTGTACTCACGCGCTTGCTGCTGGAAGCGGTGCAATTCCAGAGCCCCAAGCGGGCGGGCATGTTCCGCCCCAAGATGCGCTATGCCCACCAGGGCGGGATGAATCCCCCGGTGATCGTGATCCACGGCAACTCCCTGGAGCACGTCACCGATGCCTACAAGCGGTTTTTGGAGAGCCGGTTCCGCAAGGAGTTTGACTTGGTGGGCACGCCCCTGCGCATCGAGATGAAGACCTCCCGCAACCCCTTCGTGGACAAGGACGAGGCCTGAGGGAAAGGCTCTTGCCGCGAAGGGCCAAGTGGCTCTTGTCCAAAGGCCAGCCCTTGCTGTGGTAAGGTGCTGGTTTACAACAACATTTTTGAACACGGAGAATATCGTGAGCAATAAAGGCCAGCTTTTGCAAGACCCCTTCCTCAACGCCTTGCGTCGGGAACATGTCCCAGTCTCCATTTACCTCGTGAATGGTATCAAGCTGCAGGGGCAGATCGAATCGTTTGACCAGTACGTGGTGCTGCTGCGCAACACCGTGACCCAGATGGTCTACAAGCACGCCATTTCCACCATCGTTCCCGGCCGTGCGGTGAATTTTTCTACGGCCGACACCTCTTCTGATGCCGACAGCAGCAACGCTTGAGTTGTTGGTTCGTCGCGCCGGTTCGTTTTCCTGGGTGAAAATGCCCGGGCGCCTCTCTCGTTCTGCTCGATGACCTCTGCGGCAGTAGACGGCACCCCTGTGCTGCTGGTGGGCGTGGATTTCGGTCTGCCCCACTTTGACGGAGAGCTGGAAGAGCTGGGCTTGCTGGCCCAAACGGCCGGCCTGCAGCCTGTGGCCCGATTGACCTGCAAGCGCAAGGCCCCCGATGCAGCCTTATTCGTGGGCAGCGGCAAGGCCGATGAGATCCGCACGCTGGCGCAAATGCACGGCGCTGTGGAGGTCTTGTTCGACCAGTCGCTCAGCCCCGCGCAGCAGCGCAATCTCGAGCGCCACCTGGAACTGCCGGTCAACGACCGGACCTTGCTGATTCTGGAGATATTTGCCCAGCGCGCGCGCAGCCATGAGGGCAAGCTGCAGGTCGAACTCGCCCGGCTCCAATACCTGAGCACCCGCCTGGTGCGCCGCTGGTCCCACCTGGAACGCCAGACCGGGGGCATCGGCGCGCGGGGCGGGCCCGGTGAAAAGCAGATCGAGCTGGACCGCCGGATGATTGCTGATGCGGTCAAGCGCACCCGCGAACGCCTGGTGAAGGTGCAGCGCCAGCGGGCGACCCAGCGGCGGCAACGCGAGCGGCGCGACACCTTCAACATTTCACTGGTCGGCTACACCAACGCGGGTAAATCCACGCTGTTCAACGCGCTGGTGAAGGCGCGAGCCTACGCGGCCGACCAACTGTTCGCCACCCTGGACACCACCACGCGGCAGCTGTACCTGGGAGAGGCCGGGCGCTCGGTGTCGCTGTCGGACACCGTCGGGTTCATCCGGGATCTACCCCACGGGCTGGTGGACGCCTTCCAGGCCACCCTGCAGGAAGCCATCGACGCGGACTTGCTGCTGCACGTGGTGGACGGTTCCAACGAAGGGTTTCCCGAGCAGATGGAGCAGGTGCAGAAAGTGCTGCGGGAAATTGGTGCCGCAGACATTCCCCAGATACTGGTGTTCAACAAGCTGGATGCGCTGGCGCCGGAGCAGCGGCCGCCGGTGCTGGAGGACAGCTACGACATGGATGGGCGACTGCTACCCCGCTTGTTCGTCAGCGCGCGCTCGGGCGAAGGCCTGGACGCTCTGCGCCGGGCATTGGCCTCCCGGGTGCTGCTGGCCGCCGCCCAGGACGGCATGTCCCCTGGGGACGATGTTGAATTGCCTGGCGCCACAGCTTGATTGTGCACAATGCCGTCACTACCTTCTATGCCATCCAGAGAATCAGAGATCTGCGCATGAACTTCCAAGATCGCACCCTGCGCTGGGCTTCGCTACCAGCACGTATTCGGGGCATGTTCAACCTGAATGACCCTCGATGGGGGCGCGGCGAAGACAACAAGGCGGATGAAGGGGGGCGTCCGGACGAGCGTCCCGCAACTCCACCGCCATCCGGCAACCGGGGCGGAGACCAGCGGCCCAGTAGCGGCCAGCCCCCGGACCTGGACGAGCTGTGGCGCGACCTGAACCGAAAGCTGGGCGGCTTGTTCGGTTCCAGGAACGGCGGAGGCCGTGGCCCCTCCGGCAACGGTGGCGGGTTTCAGCCTGACATGAAAAGTGCCGGGGTCGGCGCAGGCCTGATCGCGGGCATCGTCTTCGTCATCTGGATGGGAACCGGGTTCTTCATCGTGCAGGAAGGCCAACAGGCGGTGATCACGCAGTTTGGCAAATACAAGAGCACGGTGGGCGCGGGCTTCAACTGGCGTCTGCCCTATCCGATCGAACGGCACGAACTGGTGTTTGTCACCCAGATCCGGTCGGCCGACGTGGGACGCGACAGCATCATCAAGAGCACCGGCCTGCGTGAGTCCGCCATGCTGACCGAGGACGAAAACATCGTCGAAATCAAGTTTGCCGTGCAGTACCGGCTGAACGACGCGCGCGCCTGGCTGTTCGAAAGCAAGAACCCCGCGGACGCGGTGGTGCAGGCGGCAGAAACCGCGGTGCGCGAAGTCGTGGGCAAGATGCGCATGGACACGGCCCTGGCCGAAGAGCGCGATCAGATTGCTCCCCGCGTGCGAACGCTCATGCAGACCATCCTGGACCGGTACAAGGTAGGGGTCGAGGTGGTGGGGATCAATCTGCAGCAGGGCGGTGTCCGCCCGCCGGAGCAGGTCCAGGCCTCCTTTGACGATGTGCTTAAGGCCGGGCAGGAGCGTGAGCGGGCCAAGAATGAGGCCCAGGCCTATGCGAACGATGTGATTCCGCGGGCTGCCGGCTCGGCATCGCGCCTGAACGAAGAGGCTGCGGCGTACAAGGCGCGCATCATTGCGCAGGCCCAAGGGGATGCGCAGCGGTTTTCCGCCATCCTGGCCGAGTACCAAAAGGCGCCCCAGGTGACGCGGGACCGCATGTACCTGGACGCCATGCAGCAGATCTACGGCAACGTGACCAAGGTGCTGGTGGAATCGCGCCAGGGTTCCAACCTGTTGTATCTGCCATTGGACAAGATCATGCAGAGTGTGGCGAGCGGTTCGACCGGCGCGGAGGCGCCTGCCGCCAGCAGCGCTGCGGCGCCTGCAGCGGCCCCCGCGGCCGCGCCTTCCACCTTTTCAAATGATCCCCGGGCGCGTGACAGCAGTCGCACGCGCGAACGCGAATCCCGCTAGGAGCTGCACGTGAACAGAGTTGGATTTATTGCATCGACCTTCCTGGTGGTGCTGGCGCTCATGAGCTCCATGCTTTTCGTGGTCGACCAGCGCCAGTTTGGCGTGCTGTATGCGCTGGGCCAGATCAAGGAAGTGATCACCGAGCCGGGCCTGAATTTCAAATTGCCCCCCCCGTTCCAGAATGTGTCGTACATCGACAAGCGCCTGCTGACTTTGGACAGCAGCGACACGGAGCCCATGCTGACGGCGGAAAAGCAGCGGGTGGTCATCGACTGGTATGTGCGGTGGCGTATCTCCGAGCCTACCGAGTACATCCGCAACGTGGGTTTGGATGAGAGCGCGGGTGCCCTGCAGCTCAACCGCGTGGTGCGCAATGCGTTCCAGGAAGAGATCAACAAGCGTACGGTCAAGGAACTGCTCTCGCTCAAGCGCGAAGCCCTGATGGCTGATGTGAAGCGCGAGGTCCTGGAAACCGTGCGGGGCGCCAAGCCCTGGGGTGTTGACGTGGTGGATGTGCGGATTACCCGTGTGGACTACGTGGAGGCGATCACCGAGTCGGTGTACCGCCGCATGGAGGCCGAACGCAAGCGGGTGGCCAACGAGCTGCGCTCCACCGGCGCGGCGGAAGGCGAGAAGATCCGCGCCGATGCGGATCGCCAGCGCGAAATCACCATTGCCAACGCCTACCGCGATGCCCAAAAGGTCAAGGGCGAAGGCGATGCCGAGGCTGCCCGCATCTATGCGGAGGCGTTTGGCCGCGATCCGCAGTTCGCGCAGTTTTACCGCAGCCTGGAGGCGTACAAGGCAAGCTTCAACAAGAAGAGCGATGTGATGGTGCTGGATCCCGCGTCTTCCGATTTCTTCAAGACGTTCCGCGGCAATGGCCAGGCGGCTGCTGCCCCGGCGGCCCCGCGCAAGTAATCCACCCCTGCGGCCCCAGAGTCAGCGGCGTTGCGTGGTGACTTCTGACACGTTCTGGACAGCGCTTGCCCTGGTGCTGGTGATCGAAGGGCTGCTGCCCTTTGTGTCACCCCAGAGCTGGCGGCGCGCGGTGGCGCAACTTTCTCAATTGCCGGACTCGCAGCTTCGGCTATGCGCCTTTTTCGCCCTGGGCGCAGGGCTGCTGATGCTCTGGCTGTAGAGCCTCGCACGCTCTTCCTCTCAAGGCCTTTCGAGGGCGCGGTGCCGCGCCCGGTAGAATCGCGGTTTTAACAGCCTCCCCGTTTCTCCATGTCTGCTTGGGTCCTTCCGGATCACATTGCCGATGTTTTGCCGTCCGAAGCCCGGCACATCGAAGAACTGCGTCGCGGGCTGCTTGATACAGCTCGCTGCTATGGTTATGAGCTGGTCATGCCGCCTTTGCTGGAACACCTGGAGTCGCTGCTGACGGGTACCGGCGAGGCGCTCGACCTCCAGACCTTCAAACTGGTGGACCAGCTCTCCGGTCGGTCCATGGGACTGAGGGCTGACACCACGCCCCAGGTCGCCCGCATTGATGCGCATCTGCTCAATCGCAAAGGTGTGACGCGGCTGTGCTACTGCGGCCCCGTGCTGCACACCCGGCCCGATCGCCCGCATGCAACGCGAGAGCCGCTTCAGTTTGGTGCCGAAATCTACGGGCATGCCGGGCTTGAGGCGGACCTTGAGGCGTTGCTGCTGGCACAGGAGTGTCTGCGGGTGGCAGAGGTGCGCGAGATCACCATCGATTTGGCCGATGTGCGCATCGTGCGTCGCTTGTTGGCGGGGCTTGCGGTCAAGCCGGCACTGCTGAGCGCGATTCACGGAGCCTTGGCGGCCAAGGATGCGAGCGAGCTTGCCTTGCTGACCCAGGGTTTTCCCAAGGAGTCCCGCGATGGCTTGGCAGCGCTTCTTCAGCTCTATGGCGATGAATTGGTGCTGGAGGAAGCCCAGAAGGCCCTCCGCCATTTCTCTGACATCCCCGAGGTGCTCTCCAATTTGAAGTGGCTGGCGTCGCGCCTCGAAGGTGCCCGGGTGACGTTTGACTTGGCTGACCAGCGGGGCTATGCCTACTACAGCGGCGTGCGTTTCGCCATGTACGCCACCGGGGCGTCCGACGCACTGGTGCGCGGAGGCCGGTACGACGAGGTCGGAGCCGTCTTTGGCCGCAACCGTCCTGCTGCCGGGTTCAGCCTGGATGTGAAGCAACTGGTCGGGGTTGTCTCGCCGCGAACCTTGAAAGCGGCTATCCGGGCCCCTTGGGGCGAGTCGGTGGACGTGAACGCGGCAGTGGCTGATCTGCGCAAGGCAGGTGAAACCGTGGTGTGCGTGCTGCCGGGGCACGAGAGCGAGGTCGATGAATTCCATTGCGACCGGGAATTGGTGCAGATCGCAGGCCGGTGGGTCGTGCAAGCTGTGTGAGCAATTGGCTAGTGACAACTGAAATTGGGTTTGAGATGAAAGCAACCAAAGGGCGCAACGTAGTGGTGGTCGGAACCCAGTGGGGTGACGAGGGCAAGGGCAAGCTGGTCGATTGGCTAACCGAAAGCGCTCAAGGCGTGGTCCGCTTCCAAGGGGGGCACAACGCGGGGCATACCCTGGTGATCAATGGCGTCAAGACGGCGCTGCATTTGATCCCGAGTGGCATCATGCGCCCGGGCGTCAAGTGCTACATCGGAAACGGCGTGGTGCTGTCGGCCGCCAAGCTGTTCGAAGAAATTGAAGGGCTGGAAAAGGCGGGGGTGGAGGTGCGTTCTCGCCTGCGCATCAGTGAGGCATGCCCGCTGATCCTGCCCTTTCATGCCGCCATCGATGTCGCGCGCGAGGCCGCGAGAGAGCAGGGCGGCACTGAGAAGATTGGCACCACGGGGCGGGGCATCGGCCCGGCCTATGAAGACAAGATCGCACGGCGCGCGTTGCGCGTGCAGGACCTGAAGTACCCCGAGCGCTTCGCGGCTAAGCTCCGCGAACTGCTGGATCTGCACAACCACATCCTCACGACCTACTTGCGCTCGGGCTCCTTTGTTTTTGGGGACGCCCTCAAGCCTTACATCCAGGACGGCAAGGTGCAGTTTGACGTTGTGTACGCCGAGGCCATGCGCCACGCTGAACTGCTCAAGCCCATGATGGCCGACGTGTCGCGGGAATTGAACGACGCCCACCGCGAGGGCGCCAACCTGCTGTTCGAAGGGGCGCAAGGAACCCTGCTGGACGTGGACCACGGCACCTATCCCTACGTGACCTCCAGCAACTGCGTTGCGGGCAACGCAGCGGCGGGTTCGGGCGTGGGCCCTGGGTTGCTGCACTACATCCTGGGGATCACCAAAGCCTACTGCACGCGCGTCGGCGGCGGTCCTTTCCCCACGGAACTTGATTGGGAAGTACCGGGAACCCCGGGTTACCACATGAGCACGGTCGGTGCAGAAAAAGGCGTTACCACAGGCCGCAGCCGTCGCTGCGGCTGGTTTGACGCGGCGTTGCTCAAGCGCAGTGCCCAGGTCAACGGCCTGTCCGGTTTGTGCATCACCAAGCTGGACGTCCTGGATGGCTTGGACGAGTTGCTGTTGTGCACCGGCTATGAACTGGACGGAGAGCGCATTGATCTGCTTCCCATGGGGGCCGAAGACATCGCGCGGTGCACGCCCATCTATGAAAAAATGCCCGGTTGGACGGAGTCCACGGTGGGCGTGACCGAGTACGCCAAGCTGCCGCAGAACGCACGCCGCTATCTGGAGCGTATTGAGCAGGTCACGGGAGTTCCCATCGACATGATCTCGACCAGCCCCGACCGCGACCACACCATCATGATGCGGCACCCCTACGTTGCCAGCTGAAATCTGATGCTGGTTTCCATTCTTCTTGCGCCCGAAGTTATCCATCCAGGAGCCATTGCATGTTGACCGAAGACGGCAAACATCTCTACGTTAGCTATGACGAGTACCACAGCCTCATTGAGAAGCTCGCCCTCAAGGTGCACCAGTCCGGGTGGGAGTTCGACACGATCCTTTGCCTGGCCCGTGGTGGCCTGCGTCCGGGAGACATCCTGAGCCGCATCTTCGACAAGCCGTTGGCCATCATGTCGACGAGTTCCTACCGGGCAGAGGCGGGCACCGTCCAGGGGCACCTGGATATCGCCCGTTTCATCACCACGCCGCGCGGAGAGATTGCGGGGCGTGTGCTGCTGGTGGATGATCTGGCCGATTCCGGGCACACGTTGCATGCAGTGATCAACATGCTGAAGACCAACTATGCGCCCATCACGGAGCTGCGCAGCGCCGTGATCTGGACCAAAGGCCTGTCCACCTTCACACCCGACTACTCCGTGGAGTTCCTGCCGACCAACCCCTGGATCCACCAGCCGTTCGAAGGCTACGACAGCCTCAGCCCCGAAAAGCTCCTGGAGAAGTGGCGCGTTTGAAGAAAGTTGGAAAATTTGGCGCCTGAACTCCTCAGCCCCCCCAACCAGTGTTATAGTAGAGGGCTTCGCTACCCGCGCTGCCCAGTTCCTTCGGGACCGGATGCTGCGAGGGAAGAGAAAAAAGTTTGGTCTTGGGTTGCAAGCGGCGTAAAAACCGGTATATAATTCAAGGCTTA
>NZ_JAJTBB010000004.1 GCF_021287135.1 Acidovorax sp. | reverse complement strand
GATTGGCACCGAGCCCACCACGCCCAGCGTGTTGGACTTGGTCATGGCGCCCGCAATCACGCCGGCCATGTAGGCGCCTTCGTAGGTGCGGCTGTCGTAGGTGCGCAGGTTCTCGGCGGTCTTGTAGCCGGTGGCGTGCTCGAACTTGACGCCCTTGTTGTCCTCGGCCACCTTGAGCATGGATTCCATGTAGCCAAAGGTGGTGCCGAAGATCAGCTTGTTGCCCTGGCCGGCCAGGTCGCGCAGCACGCGCTCGGCATCGGCGGACTCGGGCACGCTTTCGACGAAGCTCGTCACGACCTTGTCGCCAAATTCCTTTTCAACGGCTTTGCGGCCGTTGTCGTGGGCGAAAGACCAACCGCCGTCGCCCACCGGGCCCACGTAGGCAAACGCGATCTTCAGCGGCTCTGGCTTGGGCGCCGGTGCCTCGGCGGCGGGCGCTGGGGCGGGGGCAGGAGCCGGCGCGGGCTCTTCCTTCTTGCCACAGCCCACCATGGCGGCGGCGGCCACGGCGGAGAGCGCTGCCACCTTGAGCAGGGAGCGTTTCTGCAGATCGGTCATGTCAGTTTCCTTGTCGAAAAGTAAGACTTGCAAAGGTTGAGGGAACGAAACAGCAATTATGGGGCGATTGACCAACTGGTAAACACCGGATTTGGACGAACGATCCGCCTTACGACCCGGGGTAGAACGGCTTGCCCAGCGACGCCGGCATGTTGATGCGGATCCACGCCGGATTGCGCGAGATCAGCGCCAGCACCACGATGGTCGCCACATACGGCAGCATGCTCAGCAATTGGCTGGCCACCTGCACGCCCGTGGCCTGCAGATGGAACTGCAGCATGGTCACGCCGCCGAACAGATAAGCCCCAAGCAACACCCGTGCCGGCCGCCAGGTGGCAAATGTGGTGAGGGCCAGCGCGATCCAGCCGCGCCCGGCCACCATGCCCTCCACCCACAGGGGCGTGTACACGGTGGAGATGTAGGCGCCCGCCAGCCCGCACAGCGCGCCGCCCACCACCACCGCGGCCAGCCGGATGCGGCGCACGGGGTAGCCCAGGGCGTGGGCCGACTCGGGCGACTCGCCCACCGAGCGCAGCACCAGCCCGGCCCGCGAGCGGTAGAGAAACCAGATCAGCGCGGCCGCCAGCGCCATGGTGATGTACACCAAGGGGTGCTGCTGGAACAGCGCCGGGCCCACGAGCGGCAGGTCGGCCAGCCCGGGAATGGCGTACTTGGGGGTCTCGGGCAGCTTGGCCTGCACATAGCTGATGCCGGCAAAGGCGGAGAACCCCACGCCGAACAGCGACAGCGCCAGCCCCGTGGCGTACTGGTTGGTGTTGAGCCAGATCACCAGCACGCCGAAGAGGGCTGCCAGCAAGGCGCCCGCGGCCATGCCGGCGGCAAAGCCCAGCCAGGTGTTGCCCGTGTGCACCACGGTGGCAAAGCCCGCAATGGCGGCGCACAGCATCATGCCCTCGGCCCCCAGATTGACGATGCCGGCCTTCTCGTTGATGAGCAGGCCCAGGGCCGCGATGGCCAGCACGGTGCCCGCGCTCAGCGTGGCGCCGATAAGAAGTGCGTACGATTCCATCAGGCCAGTCCTTTGCGCGAGCCCACCCAGCGGATGCGGTAGGCGATCAGGGTGTCGCAGGCCAGCAGCGTGAACAGCAGCAGGCCCTGGAACACGCCGGTGAGCGACTTGGGCAAGCCCAGGCGCGATTGCGCCAGCTCGCCGCCGATATAGAACATGCTCATCAGCAGGGCCGAGAGGATCATGCCCACGGGGTGCAGGCGCCCCACAAAGGCCACGATGATGGCCGCAAAGCCGTAGCCCGCCGGCACGTAGGGCGTGAGCTGGCCGATGGGCCCGGCCACCTCCAACGCCCCCGCGAGGCCCGCCGCGCCGCCCGAGATCAGCAGCGCCGTCCACAACGCCCGGCGGGATGAAAAGCCTGCGTAGCGCGCCGCAGCGGGTGCCAGCCCGCCCACCTGCTGGGCAAAGCCCGCACGGGTGCGAAACAAGAACACCCACAGCGCCGCCGCCCCGGCCAGCGCCAGCAGCAGGCCGATGGACACACGCGAGCCCTGCATCAGGCGCGGGATCTGCGTGACCTTCTCGAACATCTGGGTCTGCGGGAAGTTGTATCCCATGGGGTCCTTCCACGGGCCATACACCAGGTAGCCCAGCACCAGCGTGGCCACGTAGACCAGCATCAGGCTCACCAGGATTTCGCTGGCGTTGAACTTGTCGCGCAGCAAGGCCGTGAGCCCGGCCCATACCATGCCGCCCAGCACGCCGGCCAGCAAAATGGCCGGCACGATCCAGGGGCCGGTGGTCTTGTCGGCCAGCAGCGCCACGCCGCCCGCCGCCACGGCGCCCATGACGAACTGCCCTTCAGCGCCGATGTTCCACACGTTGGAGCGAAAGCACACGGCCAGCCCGAGCGCGATCAGCAGCAGCGGCGTGGCCTTGACCATGAGTTCGCCGATGGCGTACTGCGACTTCACGGGCTCCCAGAAGAACACCTGCAGCCCGCGCACCGGGTCCTTGCCCAGCGCCGCAAACAGGGCAATGCCGATCAGCACGGTGACGGTCAACGCCAGCAAGGGCGAGCCATAGGTCCAGAGCCTGGACGCTTGCGGACGGGGTTCCAGCTTAAGCATGGTGCGGCACCTCCCGCTGCTGGGCCTGGGCCAGATGGGCCTGCACATCGGCATGCCACAGGCCGCTCATCCATTCGCCAATGCGCTCCACCGTGGCGTCGGCACGCGGCACGGAGGGCGACAGGTGGCCCTTGGCCACCACGTGCAGCCGGTCGCAGATTTCAAACAATTCGTCCAGCTCCTCACTGACCACCAGGACGGCGCAGCCCGCGTCGCGCAGCGCCAGGATCTCGCCGCGGATCTGCGCGGCCGCCCCCACGTCCACACCCCAGGTGGGCTGGGAGACGATGAGCAACTTGGGGTTGGCGTCGATCTCGCGCCCCACGATGAACTTCTGCAGGTTGCCGCCCGACAGCGACTTGGCCGCTGCGTTGGGGCCGCCGGCCTTCACATTGAAGCGGCGGATGATGTCCTCGGCATGCTTTTGCAGCGCGCCCACCTGGATCCACCCGCCGCCGCCCAGCGCGTTGGTGCGCGTGAGCAGCAGGTTGTGCGCCAGGCCCATGGTGGGCACGGCGCCCCGGCCCAGGCGCTCTTCGGGCACGAAATGCAGGCCCAGCGCGCGCCGCTGGCCGGGCCCCATGCGGCCGGCGTTCTGCCCGGCCACCTGGATACTGGCCGCATCAGCCCGCGGGTCTTCGCCCGACAGGGCGTAGAGCAGTTCCTTTTGGCCGTTGCCCGAGACGCCGGCGATGCCGACCACTTCGCCGGCCTTGACCTCGAACTCCACGTCGATCAGATCCACCCCGAACTGGTCGGCACGCGGCAGCGACAGCCCCTGCACGCGCAGCACGGTGGCGCCCGTCTGCACGGCACGGTGCGTGAGGGCTGGCGGCTCGGCGCCGATCATCAGGCGCGAGAGCGAGGCGTTGGATTCTTCGCGCGGGTCGCACACGCCGGTGACCTTGCCACCGCGCATCACGGTGCAGGCGGTGCACAGCGCGCGGATTTCGTGCAGCTTGTGGCTGATGTAGAGGATGCTGCAGCCCTCGCTGGCCAGCTGGCGCAGCACCACGAAGAGCTTTTCCACTGCCTGGGGCGTGAGCACCGAGGTCGGCTCGTCCAGGATCAGCAGCTTGGGGTTGGTGAGCAACGCGCGGATGATTTCCACCCGCTGCATCTCGCCCACCGACAGGGTGTGCACCGGGCGCAGCGGGTCGATGTCCAGGCCGTATTCCGCCGCCTTGGCGGTGATGCGCTGGGTGACCTCGGCCAGTTGCAGGCTCTTGTCCAGGCCCAGCCACACGTTCTCGGCCACCGTGAGGGTGTCGAACAGGCTGAAGTGCTGGAACACCATGGCAATGCCCAGGGCCCGCGCCTCCTGCGGATTGCGCACCTGCACGGGCTGGCCGTTGAAGTGCACGCTGCCCTCGTCAGGCTTGACCGAGCCGTAGATGATCTTCATCAGCGTGGACTTGCCCGCGCCGTTTTCGCCCAGCACGGCGTGGATCTCGCCCGGCTGCACCGTGAGCGACACGCCGCTGTTGGCCACCACGGCTGGGTAGCGCTTGGTGATGCCCGCCAGCTGCAGCCGGGGTGGTGCCGCGCCCGGAACGGGAGAGGTTGGAGGTGAACTCATGCGGTGATTGTCTCTCAGTTTGTGCGCTTGTTATATGAATGAAAACACCTGTTCGCGCTTGCTCTATGGTCGTTGGTAGCTATTCTTTTCGTAGCGATGCCGCCACGGATTTCACCCCGTCGCGCAGCCAGGCGCCCGCCGCTGAGTGGTGGGTGCGCGCATGCCACAGCTGGTAGTACATCAACCGCGGAAACGGCACGGGGCACGGCAGGATGGCCACCGGCAGCTGCGCCAGGTACCGCTCGCAGTACTGGCGGCCCGTGGTCAGCACAAGCAAGCTCGATGCCACGATGCTGGGGATGAGGCTGAAATGCGCGCACCGCGCCGTGATGTGGCGCTGCATGCCCAGGCTGTCCAGGTGCGCGTCGATCACGCCCCGCGCGCCCGGGTGGGTGGGGGTGGGGGCAATGTGCTCCGCGGCCAGCCAGCTTTCCACGTCCCAGCCGCGGCGCACGGCCGGGTGGTCCTTGCCGACCAGGCACACCACCTCGTCGCCAAACAGGCGGCCCATGTGCAGGTCGTCGGGCGGCTGCGGCCAGTTGCCGATCACCACGTCCACATCGCCCTGCGCCAGGTGGGCGTGGTAGTGCGCGTCGGCCGACAGCGGCAGGATCTCGATGGAACACAGCGGCGCCTGCGCCTTGATGCGGGCGACCAGCTGGGGCAGGAAGAGCGGGTCCAGGTAATCGCTGGCCGCCACCCGGAAGGTGCGCGTGGCCGTGCGTGGGTCGAAGCCGCGCGCATCCGAGAACAGCGCTTCGGCCGCGCGCAGGATGTCGGCCGCAGGCTCCACCATGCGCAGGGCCGCGTCGGTGGGCATCATGGCCGCGCCCGAGCGCACCAGCAGCGGATCGCCCGCCAGGTCGCGCAGCCTTTTCAGCGCGGCCGACACCGCAGGCTGGTGCATGCCCAGCCGGACGGCGGCCCTCGATACGCTGCGTTCTGTGAGCACGGTGTGCAAGACCCTGATGAGATGGAGGTCTATCTTGTCGAAAAGCGCGTGGTCTCTCATAGCGGTGGGGGCATGGGTGCCATAAGCTTGCGGTTATGCCGGCTGCGCTGTGGCGCTCTACCCTCTGGCGAAACGACCTCACAAACGACGAGTGGCCCAGTCATGACAACCCGACCCTTGCAATTCCTGCGCCGAGGCCAGCCCGTGGCGCTGGGCAATGTACCACCCGACCGCACGCTGCTCTCGGTGCTGCGCGAAGACCTGGGCTGCACCGGCACCAAGGAAGGCTGCGGCGAAGGCGACTGCGGCGCCTGCACCGTGGTGCTGGGCGAAGCACGCGGCGGCAAGCTGCACTACAGCGCCGTGAACAGCTGCATCCGCCTGGCGCATTCCATCGACGGCATGGCGCTGTGGACGGTGGAAGATCTGGCGGAAGACCCACTGATCCAGCCGGTGGGCGGTACGCCCGCGGTAGCGGAGACAACCAGCCCGGCGCTGCACCCGGCACAAGAGGCGATGGTGCAGTGCCACGGCTCTCAGTGCGGCTTCTGCACGCCGGGCTTCGTGATGAGCCTGTTCGGCATGTACCAGAACCATGTGGTCCCCGCACTGTCTGCGGCCGGCGGCCCCGTGGTGGCCCCAGGCGCGCCCGCCCCCATTACCCGCGAACGGGCGCAAGAGGCGCTTTCAGGCAACCTGTGCCGCTGCACCGGCTACCGCCCCATCCTGGACGCTGCGCAGCAAATGGCCCAACTGCCGCCCCAGGCCGTCAACGAGGCCGAGTTGCTACAAAAACTAGAGCTGCTTGCGCAATCCAGACAAGGTCTGGAGGCCAATTCTTCTTATATTTCCCCCACCACCCTGCCCGCCCTGCTGGCCGCCCGCGCCGCGCACCCTGAGGCGCAGGTGGTGGCCGGCTGCACGGACGTGGGCCTGTGGGTGACCAAGCTGCACCGGCAGTACGACCGCATCCTGGACGTGACGCGTGCGGCCGAGCTGCGCGAGGTGCGCCAGGACGCGCAGCACATCGCCATCGGCGCCGCCGTCACGCTGACCGAGGCCTTTGCCGCGCTGGTGGCCCAGTGGCCGCAGCTGCGCAGTTTTGCCAGCCGCTTTGCCGGGCTGCCGGTGCGCAACGCGGGCACACTGGGCGGCAACGTGGCCAACGGCTCGCCCATTGGCGACTCGATGCCGCTGCTCATCGCCCTGCGCGCCCAGGTGGTGCTGGCCAGCAGCGCGCGCGGCGAGCGCACGCTGGCGCTGGAAGACCTGTACACCGGCTACCGCCAGAACGTGATGGCGCCGGACGAGCTGCTGGTGCGCATCCTGGTGCCGCGCCCGGGGGTGACGGAAGCGCTGCGGGCGTACAAAATTTCCAAGCGATTCGATGACGACATCTCCGCCGTCTGCCTGGCCGTGAACCTGGACATCGAGGCCGGCACCGTGCGCCGCACCAGCATCGGCGCCGGCGGCGTGGCGGCCACCCCAGCCCGCGCGCGCCAGGCCGAGGCCGCCCTCACCGGACAGCCCTGGACCGCCGACACCGTGGCCCGGGCCGCAGCGGCGCTGCAGGCCGAATTCAACCCCATCTCCGACATGCGCGCCAGCGGCGCCTACCGCCGCGCCGTGCTGGCCAGCCTGCTGCAGCGCTTCTGGCTCGAAAGCCAGGGCGAAGAGGCCGTCAGCGTGGAGAACTTCCGCCTGGAGGCACTGGCATGAACCTGCGTGATTCCTCCCTGCCCCTGAGCCGCGACGCCGTGGACGACCCGGTCGCCGCGCGCGCCGACGCCCACGCCGCCGATCCTGTCGCACCGCCCCAAGCCAGCGCCCCCGCCGCGCTGCGCGCCATGGGCCAGTCGCACTTCCACGAAAGCGCGCGGGCCCAGGTGGCCGGCAGCGCCCACTACATCGACGACCTGCCCGAGGTGAAGGGCACGCTGTACGCCGCGCCCATCCTCTCCACCGTGGCGCACGGCACGCTGAACGGCGTGGATGCCTCAGCCGCCCTGGCGCTGCCCGGCGTGCGCAGCGTGGTGCTGGCGCAGGACGTGCCGGGGGACAAGACCCTGGCCGCCTTCGCGCACGACGAACCCGTGTTTGCACACAGCACCGTGCAGCACATCGGCCAGGTCATCGGCCTGGTGGTGGCCGACTCGGTGATGCAGGCACGCCGCGCCGCACGCACGGTAAAGCTCGACATCACCCCCCTGCCCGCCGTGCTGTCGGTGCATGACGCGCTCAAGGCGCAAAGCTATGTGCTGCCGCCCGTGTTCGTGCGCCGGGGCGATGCCGCGCAGGGCCTCGCGCAGTCGGCCCACCGCCTGCAGGGCGCATTCGAGGTCGGCGGGCAGGAGCACTTCTACCTCGAAGGCCAGATCGCCTACGCCCTGCCGCTGGAGCAAAAGCAGTGGTGGATCTACTCCAGCACCCAGCACCCCGGCGAGGTGCAGCACTGGGTGGCCCACGCGTTGGGCATCGACAACCACGCCGTCAAGGTCGAATGCCGCCGCATGGGCGGCGGCTTTGGCGGCAAGGAGACGCAGGCTGGCCATATGGCCGTGTGGGCCGCCGTGGCGGCGAACAAGCTGGGCCGCCCCGTCAAGCTGCGGCTGGACCGGGACGAGGACTTCATGGTCACCGGCAAGCGCCACCCCTTCGCCTACGAGTATGACGTGGGCTTTGACGACACCGGCCGCATCACGGGCCTGAAACTGCAGATGGCGGCGAACTGCGGTTTCAGTGCGGACCTCTCAGGCCCCGTGGCCGACCGCGCCGTGTTCCACGCCGACAACGCCTATTACCTGAGCGATGTGGAGATTGCCTCGTACCGCTGCAAGACGAACACACAGAGCCACACGGCCTTCCGCGGCTTTGGCGGGCCGCAGGGCGTGATCGTGATCGAGGCCATTCTGGGCGACATCGCCCGCGCGCTGGGCCGCGACGCGCAGGACGTGCGCCTGGCCAACCTGTACGGCAAGGACGCTGCCGACGGCCGCAACGTGACGCACTACCAGATGACCGTGGAGGACAACATCCTGCACGAACTGCTGCCCCAGCTGGAGCGCAATGCCGACTACCGCCGCCGCCAGGCCGAGATTGCCGCCTGGAACGCGCAGCAGCCGGTGCTCAAGCGCGGCCTGGCCATCACGCCGGTCAAGTTCGGCATCAGCTTCACGGCCACGCTGTTCAACCAGGCCGGCGCGCTGGTGCATGTGTACACCGACGGCAGCGTGCAGGTGAACCACGGCGGCACCGAAATGGGCCAGGGCCTGCACACCAAGGTGGCGCAGATCGTGGCCGACGAACTGGGCGTGCCCCTGCACCGCGTGCTGGTCACCGCCAGCGACACCAGCAAGGTACCCAACGCCAGCGCCACTGCCGCCAGCAGCGGCACCGACCTGAACGGCCGCGCGGCCCAGTTCGCCGCACGCAACGTGCGCGACAACCTGGCGTCCTTCGTCTGCGGGCTGGACGGCTGTGGCGCAGGCGCCATCCGCTTCGAAGGCGGGCAGGTGATCTCGCCCAAGACCGTACGCTCCTTTGACGATGTGGTGAAAGAGGCATACGCCAACCGCATCCAGCTGTGGAGCGACGGCTTCTACCGCACGCCCAAGATCCACTACGACAAGACCACGCTCACGGGCCGCCCGTTCTACTACTTCAGCTACGGCGCGGCGTGCTCCGAGGTGGTCATCGACACACTGACCGGCGAGAGCCGCGTGGTGCGCGTGGACATCCTGCACGACGTGGGCCACAGCATCAACCCGGCCATCGACATCGGCCAGATCGAGGGCGGCTTCGTGCAGGGCATGGGCTGGCTCACCACCGAACAGCTGGTGTGGAACGACCAGGGCGTGCTGGCCACCCACGCGCCCAGCACCTACAAGATCCCGGCCACGGGCGACATCCCCGCGCACTTCCAGGTGGCGCTGTGGCCCGAAGCCAACCGCGAGGACAACGTGGGCGGCAGCAAGGCCGTGGGCGAGCCGCCGTTCATGCTGGCCATCAGCGTGTACGAGGCGTTGCGCAATGCCGTGGCGGCCGGGCGGCGCCCCGGCGCACCGGGGGCATCCACCGACCCCGTGGCGCTGACCGCGCCGGCCACGGCGGAGAACGTGCTGCGGGCGCTGGGCGGGCTGTAGGCCCGTTTCGCACCGGCGCTGGCTGGGGGACCTACGCCGGCCCGAGCGCCATCCGCCCGGACACCACCGCCTGGCTCGCGTACCGCGTTTCCACCCGGTTGCGCCCCGCCCGCTTGGCGTCGTAGCACGCCATGTCCGCGGCATACAGTACCGAGGGCACATCGTGCAGGCTGGTGTCCAGCACCACCAGGCCGATGCTCACCCCCAGCGTGAAGCTGCGGCCCTGGTACGAAGGCTCCCAGGCCTGCACCGACGCACGCAGCTGCTCCGCCACCGCCAGCCCGCGCGCCAGTGCGCAGCCGGGCAGCACGACCGCGAATTCATCGCCCCCCAGGCGCGCTGCCCAGCCGATCTGGCGCACCTGCGACTCCAGCAGGCGGGCCACGTGGCGCAACACGTCGTCGCCCGCGTCGTGGCCGGCAATGTCATTGACCACGGTGAAATGGTCCAGGTCCAGAAACAGCACCACACCGTCTCCCGGTGCCTCGCCGCCCTCGGCCTCCGGGGAACGCGGCCGGGCGGAGCGCTCGGCCAGCAGCTGGCCCAGCCGCTGGTCAAAGGCGGTGCGGTTGTGCAGGTGCGTCAGCGCATCGTGGGTGCGCTCCCATTCCCGCTCCAGTTGTGCCTCGCGGGCTGCGGTGATGTCCTCCAGAATCCACACGGTCCCGCCACCCGCTTCGTGGGGCCGCACGCTGCGTCCCTGCACGCGGGCCCAGACCGGCGAGCCGTCCTTGCGGGTGAAACAGACGTCTCCGTCAAACGCCCCATGTGCCGCGAACTCGGCCTGTACCCGTTCGCCCATGCGCACATGCTCTGCGTCATTCGCGTAGAGGATGCGCGCGGGGCGGCTGTACAACTCGCCTTCGGCGTAGCCCAGCATCTGGCAGGCTTGGCGGTTCACCGCCTCCAACACGCCGCCGCGCGAGATCACGATGCCCACGGAGGCATGGTCCATCACGGCCCGGAACTGCCCGTCGAGCGTGGCCTGGTGCTGCTCCTGCACGCTGCCCTGCCGCGCCAGGCCCTGGAACGCCCGGACCAGCTCGCCCACCTCGCCCCCCGCACGCGGCCATTCGACCAACTGCGCGGGAGCGGTGCGCGGACCGCGGCGCAGCATCTGGCGGGCGCTGTGGGTCAGATGCGCCAGCGGCTGCGCCATCCAGGCCATGAGCCCTGCCGCGAGCAGCATGCACAGCGCCATGCCGGCGGCCGCCAGCCACCAGGCGTCGCGCTGCGCCCCGCGCAGCGGCGCCAGCAGGGCCTGCGACGGCGTGACCCGGGCCACGATCCACTGCGGCAGCGGCATGCCCGCCATGCTGACGATGTGCTGGGCCTCCACCTGCGTCATCCCCCGCCCCACGACGGGCTGTGCCTGGGCCAACCAGCGGGCGTACACGGAGCCCAGGCCCACCTCGTCAGAGACCTTGCCCAGAATGCGCGCCGGATCGGAGTGCGAGAGGATGGTGCCGTCCCGCGTGAAGACGATCAGCCGGGAATCATCGCGCACCGGCAGCACCATGGACTGCGGCAGCAGCCCCTGGGACTGCAGCCGCAGCGCGCCCGCCACGGCCCCCAGTACCGAGCCGTCCTCGCGGTGCAACGGCATCGTGAACATCACCCGCGCCTCGCTGGTGCGCCCAGCGATCAGCTCCGACACCAGGGGTTTGCCGTCAATCAGCGTGCGGCGCAGCGCGTCGCGCTCGGCCGGGTCCAGGTTGGAGGCCTTGTCCGGGCGGCCGGCGCGCAGGTTCAGCCGCAGCTCGCCATCGCCCCGTGCCACCTGCATCGCATCGAAGAACTGCACCGCAGGCTGGCCCTGCTGCAACTGGTGCTCCAGCTCCGACGGAGTCTCCAGCAGCTCGGGCGTGATGCCTGCCGCCACGGTGCGCAGCACCTTCTGGCTTTGCTCGATCTTGCTGGCCAGCAGGCGGGCCACCACTTCCACTTCGTCGGTTTGCTGGCTCACCACGCGCCGCAGGGCTTCCTGCCCGGACGCACGCGTCACCAGCCATGCCGAGATGCCCCCCGACAGGCCCACCGCCAGCACGGCCACCAGCACCAGGCGCCCGACCAAGGCGCCGGGCACAAACCAGGCTGGCGCGTCGTGCTGCGACTCGGGGGGAGCCGGCGGCTTCATGGGCACTCCGCTGGAGGAGCGCCACGGCAACAGCAGGGCGTGGCGTGGTACATCGGAACAGGCTCACCAGACAGTCTCGATGAATATACGCAGCGCCCCACCCCCGGCGCCTGGGTGGAACCCTCAGTAAACCACAAGGAAAAACCCTGAGCCGCCCCGCAGGCGGCCCGGTGCGGACGGGCTCAGTGGCGCCGCCGCGAAGGAAGGGACGAAGAGAGGAAGGGGCGCGTCAGCAGCCTGCCATGGACTGCAGTGCACGCGGTTGGGGCAGGTTCAGCACGTTCCCGGTGCCATGGATCAGCCCCAGCTCCCGCAGATGGCGCAAGACCCGCGAGAAGGTTTCCGGCGCGATGCCCAGCTGGGCCGCGATCAGGCGCTTGCGCTGGTGCAGGGTCACCTGCATGGTTCCGCTGTGGTCGGGCTCGGCGTGCTTGAGCAGCCACTGCGCGCAGCGCGACTCGGCGTCCTGCGCCAGGCGGCTCACTGCCAGTTCGGACTGCTGGCGGTAGCCCTGGGCCATGTCCAGCAGCAACCCCCGTGCACCCGCCGGCATTTCCGCCAGACTGCGCCGGAAGTCCTCGATGGGGATGCGCCGCACCTGCAACCGGGTATCGGCCACCATGTCCACCGGCAGGGGCAAGCCCATCAGGGCGGACGCGGCATCCAGCCAGAACGGCCCTTCCACCGCCCCCAGCTGGTGGCGCAGGTAGCCGTCGTCCAGCACACCGCGCAGCACGCGGCCGCTTTCCAGGTGCAGCACGGACGTCAGCACCTCGTTGCGCCTGCGCAGCACTTCACCGGCGGCGATGACCTCGGTTTCGGCGGGCAGAGAGAAATAGGTAGAGGGCAGCATGGACGGGACTTTGCCCCGCGGCGGCGGCCCCGGCATTGAGCAAGATCAAACCTCACCCATGCGCCAGGCCGCGCCACGCCTGGCTTTGCGCGAAAACAGACGCCGCCGCTGCGCACCGCGCCACCGCCGGCCTCCGGTTTTGTAAGCACTTGTTTGGCGGGGCATGGAAATTGCGAAGCCACCGGACTGGTGCCACGGCACCGGGCCGCCGGTTCGCCGGCGCATTCCCTTTTTCTCGAAAAAACCTGGAGTACCCATGAAGAAAAACCTGATGGCCCTTTCCCTTTCGCTGGGTGGCGCACTGCTGTGCGCCACCGCGGCACATGCCCAGAGCTCCGTGCAGCTGATGGGGCTGACGGACGTGTACGTCGGCTCCCTGAAGAACGCGGGCGACGCCGGCCGCAGCGCGGTGGTCGGCAGCGGGGGCATGACGACGTCCTGGTTCGGATTCAAGGGTACGGAAGACCTGGGGGGCGGGCTGCGGGCCAATTTCGCGCTCACGTCCTTCATCAAGGTGGACAGCGGCGTCCAGGGCCGGTTTCCCAACGACACCTTTTTCTCGCGCGATGCCAATGTCGGCCTGGCAGGCAGCTTCGGCAGCGTGACGCTCGGACGGGGCATGGCGCCCAACTTCCTGCCATCCATCCTGGCCAATCCGCTGGGCGATTCGTTCACCTTTGCCCCGCTGATCCTGCACATGAACGTGCCGCTGTTCAACGCCTCCAGCTGGGGTTCCACCACGCCGTCGGACACCGGCTGGTCCAACCAGATCACCTACAGCACGCCCAACATGGGCGGCCTCACGGCCAACCTGCAGTACCAGTTCGGAGGAATCGCGGGGGACAGCAGCAAGAAGAACGTGGGCGTGAACGCCCTGTACTTCAGCGGCCCGGTCACCCTCACGGCCTTCTACGAGCGTGACCAGATGAGCAACCCCGCCGTGCCAAGCACCTACCTGGGTACCACCAAGACCGACTGGATGGTGGGCGGCGCCTACGACTTCACCGTGGTGAAGGCCTTTGCCAGCTATGGCCAGGCCAAGGCGGACAACAGCCCCGACAAGGCCAAGACCACCCAGCTCGGCGTTTCCGTGCCGGCAGGCGCTACCGGCAAGGTCCTGGCGTCGTGGGCGCAGACCAAGATGAGCGCCACGGATGTCTCACGCAAGACCTTCACGGTGGGCTACGACTACTTCCTGTCCAAGCGGACCGATCTGTACGTGATGGCCATGAACGACCGCATCACGCACCAGACCACCGGCACCAGCGTGGGTGTCGGGGTGCGCCACCGCTTCTGACGCGGCGGCCCGCTCGCCCGGTGTAACCGGGCTGTCACAGCGGCCGGGTATGGTCGGCGTCTCACCAGGGGACCGAAGAGACGCCATGCACACCACCCGACGCAGCCGCCTGGAGGCGATGGCAGCCCTGCTGTCGCCTGCCGCGCGGGAGGGCTCGGGCCCGGTGGCGCGCCTGGTGCGCGCCGGCGGGCTGCATTGCGTCTTTCAGCCGCTGGCGGATCTGCGCGAAGGCGGCGTCTATGCCCACGAAGCCCTCATCCGCGGGCCGAAGGGCAGCGCGCTGCACGCGCCCGACGCGCTGCTGCAGCAGGCGCAGGAAGAGCACATCCTGCAGGACTTCGAGCTGGCCTGCGTGCTCACCGCGCTGGAACAATGGGGCCGCCAGGACGCGCCCGGACGGCTGTTCGTGAACGTCAGCGCCGACGCGCTGGTGCATGGCGTGGCGCTGGCGGGCGCCCAGCGGCTGGGCGAGATGGTGCGCGGCTTCGGCCTCAGCGCGCGCATGCTGGTGCTGGAGATCACCGAGCACGAGCGGGTCACCGACATGCCGCAGCTGCGCGAGGCCATCAAGGCCGTGCATGCCTGTGGCGCGCGCCTGGCGCTCGACGACTTTGGCGACGGCCGCTCCAGCCTGCGGCTGTGGTCGGAGATCAAGCCCGATTTCGTCAAGATCGACAAGTACTTCATCCGCGACATCAGCGAGCACCCCGAGAACCTGCAGATGCTGCAGGCCATCCGGGGCATTGCCGATGTGTTCGGCACCACGCTGATTGCCGAAGGCATCGAGACCCGGGACGACCTGCGGGTGCTGCGCGACCTGGGCATCCCCTACGGCCAGGGCTGGCTGCTGGGCCGGCCTGCCGCCCAGGCGTGCGAGGCCGTTGAAAACGCGGCGCGCGACGTGCTGCAGGACCGCCGCGTGGCCGTGCTGCCCCACCTGGGCCAGACCGCGCGCCCCGGCATCCTGCGCAGCCTGCTGGTGGTGCAGGCCCCTACGGCGGCGCCCGGCACCAGCAACGACACCGTCGCGGCGATGTTCCACGAGCGGACCGACCTGCACGCGCTGGCGGTGGTGGAGGGCACGCGCCCGGTGGCGCTCATCAACCGCCAGCAATTCATGAACCACTACGCGACGCTGTACTTCCGCGAGGTGCACGGGCGCAAGCCCTGCATCGCCTTCGCGAACACGGCTCCGCGCGTGGTGGACCTGGACTGCGACGTGGACCAGCTCGTGGGCATCCTCACCTCGCAGGACCAGCGCTACCTGAACGACGGCTACGTCGTCACGGACAACGGCCGCTACCTGGGCCTGGGCACGGGCGACCAGCTGGTGCGGGCGGTGACGGAAACCCGCATCGAGGCCGCCCGCCACGCCAACCCGCTGACCTTCCTGCCCGGCAACATTCCCATCAGCCTGCACATGCAGCGCCTGCTGGACCATGGCACCGAGTTCGTGGCCTGCTATGCGGACCTGAACAACTTCAAGCCCTTCAACGACCACTATGGCTACTGGCGCGGCGACCAGATGATCCGGCTGGTGGCCCGGCTGTGCGTGAGCCACTGCGATGCCCGGCGGGATTTTGTCGGCCATGTGGGGGGCGACGACTTCATGATCCTGTTCCAGAGCCACAACTGGCAGCAACGCTGCGAGGCCATCATCCAGGAGTTTGCGCGCGAGGCCCTGGCCTTGTTTGACGAGGCCGCACGCCATGCCCGTGGCATCGAAGCCGAGGACCGGCAGGGCGTGAAACGCTTCTTTCCCTGCACCACCTTGTCGATCGGTGCAGTGCGGGTGCTGCGCGGCCAGTACGACTCCGCCGAGCAGGTGGCCAACGAGGCCGCCCTGGCCAAGCACGACGCCAAGCAAAGCCCCAGCGGACTGCATGTGCACGGCCCCCAGTTGTCCGGGCCGGTGCACACGCCCCTCCCTCTGCAGCGGGTCGCCTGAACAGACGACCAGGGCGCGGCACCCGGTCCGCTCTGCGATGGCTCAGCGATGGCCCAGCGCAGCAACAGCCAATTGCAGGGCCAGGCGGTTGTGGCGCTCGATCAGCGGCGGCAGGTCCAGCGTGGTGAGCTGGCCGTCGCGCACCACCACCCGGCCGTTGACCACGGTGTGGCGGGCCTTGGCCGGCGCACACAGCAGCAAAGCCCCCACCGGGTCGTGCACGGCGCCGCCGGCCAGGTCAAGGCTGGAGAGGTCGAACACGGCCAGGTCGGCACACTGCCCCACCGCCAGCGAGCCGATGTCGGAGCGGCCCAGCACCTCGGCCCCACCCCGGGTGGCCAGGGCCAAGGCGTCGCGGGCCTTCATCTCGGCCGGCCCGGCATCGCAACCGAAGGGCTCCAGGGCACGGCCGACCCGGGCCAGCAGCATGGCCTGGCGCGCCTCGCCCAGCATGTGCGCGCCATCGTTGCTGGCACTGCCATCCACGCCCAGGCCCACGGGCACACCGGCGTCCAGCATGCGCCGGATGGGTGCAATACCCGAAGCCAGGCGCATGTTGCTGCATGGACAATGCGCCACCCCGGTGCGGGTGCGGGCAAACAGGGCCATGCCGGCCGCGTCGAGCTTGACGCAGTGGGCATGCCAGACGTCGTGCCCAACCCAACCCAGTTGCTCCGCGTACTCGGCCGGCGTGCAGCCGAACTTGTCGCGGCTGTAGGCGATGTCATGGTCGTTCTCGGCCAGGTGGGTGTGCAGACGCACGCCATGCGCCCGGGCCAGCAGAGCCGACTCGCGCATCAGATCGCGGCTGACGCTGAAGGGCGAACACGGGGCCACCGCCACCTGCACCATCGCGCCATGGCGGGCATCGTGCCAGCGCTCGATCAGGCGCTGGGTGTCACGCAGGATGGCGTCTTCGCGCTCGACCACCTCATCGGGCGGCAGGCCGCCCTGCGAGCGGCCCACGCTCATGCTGCCGCGGGTGGCGACAAAGCGCATGCCGATGGCCTGGGCCGCCTCGATGCTGTCGTCCAGGCGCACGCCGTTGGGGTAGATGTAGAGGTGATCGCTGCTGGTGGTGCAACCACTGAGCAGCAGTTCGGCCATGGCCACCTGGGTGGAGACCCGCACCATCTCGGGCGTCAGACCGGCCCAGATCGGGTACAGGCCCTGCAACCAGGAGAACAGCTCGGCATCTTGCACCGCCGGAATCGCGCGCGTGAGCGACTGGTACATGTGGTGGTGCGTGTTGACCAGGCCGGGGGTGACCAGGCAGCCGCTCAGATCGAGCACCTCGTCGGCCTGATCGGGCAGCTCGGCGGCCGGGCCGATGGCCTCGATGCGGTGATCGCGGATGAACACCGAGGCGTCGCTCAGCTCGCGGCGCTGCTCGTCAAAGGTGGCCACGCAACGAGCGTTGCGCAGCAGCAGGGTCCGGCTCATGGGCGGCTCTCCCGGTGGATCAGGGGGCGGTGGGCGCACCGGCCTGGAACCAGGCGCCGACCAGGGCGCGCTCCTCGTCGGTGATGCCGGTGGCGTTGTTCATCGGCATGATCCTGGTGACCACCACCTGCTGGTAGACCGCCTGGGCATGGGCCTTGACCTGCTCGGGCGAGTCCAGGCGCACGTTCTTCATCTGCACGGCCTCGCCGTGGCACATGTAGCAACGCGCCGCCAGCACCTTCTGCACCTGGGCAAAGTTGGCGGCGGCCGGCGCCGCCGCAGCGGCGGCGGGGGCCACCGGTGCCGGACGCATCCAGGCGATCAGGGCCAGCAGCACCACCACGCCGGCGGCGGCATAGGGCCAGGGATGGGCATTGCGGCCCAGCTTGTAGCCGTGGCGCATCACGAAAAACTGCCGGATGGCCGCACCGGCAAACATCATGGCGATCAGCACCAACCAGTTCTGCGGGTGGGTATAAGTGAAGCTGTAGTGGTTGGACAGCATCGCAAACAGCACCGGCAGCGTGAAATAGGTGTTGTGCACGCTGCGCTGTTTGCCGCGCTTGCCGTGGATGGGATCGACCGGCAGGCCGTCCTTGATCTGCTGCACCACGGTGCGCTGGCCCGGGATGATCCAGAAGAAGACGTTGGCACTCATCGAGGTCGCGATCATGGCCCCCATCAGCAGGAAGGCGGCGCGGCCGGCAAACCAGTGGCAGGCCAGCCACGAGGCCACGCAGACCAGTACCAAGACCAGTGCGCCCACGATGGCATCGCCGTTCTTGCGCTGGCCAAACACCCGGCAGATGCCGTCGTACAGCAGCCAGAACACCACGAAGAACCCGAGCGCCACGGCGATGGCGGTGGCCGGGGCCCAGTCCATGCGCGACTTGTCGATGAGGTAGGTCCCGGCGCTGTACAGGTACGACACCGTGAACAGCGCAAACCCGCTGAGCCAGGTGCTGTAGCTTTCCCAGAAGAACCAGTGCAGGTGGCCCGGCAGCTTGGGCGGCGAGACGGCGAACTTGACCGGGTGGTAGAACCCCCCGCCGTGCACAGCCCAGAGCTCGCCCGAGACGCCCTGCTTTTTCAGGTCCTCGTCCTCCGGCGGCGTGAGGCTGCTGTCCAGGAACACGAAGTAGAACGACGAGCCGATCCAGGCGATGGCGGTGATGACGTGGAGCCAGCGCAGCAGCAGGTTGGCCCAGTCGAGAACGTAACTTTCCATATCTCAACCTTGGCGGCGTGCGGACGCCGCATACCTGCTCACCACTGCGGGCGCTCTGAGCAGAAGAAAAGGGTCGCGCACCTTGGCAGGGCATTGCTGCTGCTGCCGGGGCACCGCTGCGACCGATGACAGCGAAAAGTGTATGCAGGAATTGTTCCCAACTCCAGACGCACGCTGCGGGAAAGCCCCGGGATTACCCTGAGAGCCCCGGTGCGGCACTGCGGGGCAGTGGTCCGCCGCCGGAGCGACACCTCAGGCGCCCGTGCCCAGCGACTGCAGCAGCTGCGCCGCCACGGCCACGGCGATCACCTCGGGCTCCTTGCCCGGGATGCCGGGCACCCCGATGGGGCAGGTGATCCGCGCCAGCTCGTCCGGGGCGAAACCCCGCTCCCGCAAGCGGTGCGAGAACGTGGCCCACTTGGTCTTGCTGCCAATGAGCCCGATGAATGGCAGGTCTCCCCGCTCGCGCTGGCGCCGCAGGCAGGCGGCCACAATGTCCAGGTCTTCCGCGTGGCTGAAGCTCATGACCAGCACGCGCGTGCCCGGCGCCAGGTCGGGCACGGCCGCCTGCACGGGGTCCGAATGCTCGCACTGCACGCCCTCGGGCACGCTGCGGGGGAAAATGCCGTCGCGGCTGTCCACCCAGGTCAGCGCGAATGGCAGCGGCGCCAGCACCCGCACCAGCGCATGCCCCACATGCCCGCCGCCGAAAAGCGCCACCGGGTGCCGGGGCGGCATCAGCCGCACGCGCAGAGCGCTGCCCACGGCCAGATCGGCGCCGCCCACCACCTGAAAACCCAGGAACACCACGCCGCCGCAGCACTGCCCCAGGCTGGGGCCCAGCGCATAGCGCCGCTGGGGCGGCCCGCCCGCCCCGCGCAGCCGCTGCCGCGCCTCGTCAATGGCCTGCAGCTCCAGGTGCCCCCCGCCGATGGTGCCCACGGTCCGGTCCGCAAACACGGCCATCCACGCCCCGGGTTCCCGTGGCGCGGACCCTTGGGTAGACTCCACGGTGACCAAGCACGCGGGCGCGGCCTCCAGGCCCTCCAGAAGCAAGCGCAAGGGGGTCACGGCCATTCCTTCGCCACACCGGGTGTTTGTCGGTTCATTCAGCGCGTCTTTCGTTCGTTGGTCATTTCTTTGTCGCCTTCACTTCCTGCCGCCGGAGCCCTTGCCGCATGACATCCCTGCCGCCCCCCCGCGCCACCGAAAAGCGCAGCCACTGGCTGCTGGCTGGCATCATGGCCATTGGCACCGCCCTGGTCTCGGCCTGCAAATCGCCCCCGGAGCCCGGCCTAGCGTCGCCGCCCGACAGCGTACCCTCCGCCGCCCCGGGCATCGATGGGGTCCGGGGTCCCCTGCCCGCATCGGCCGGCTCGGCCCGTCCATCGGCGGCCCCCACAGCCCAGGCGTACCGCAAGGATGCGGCCACACACCTGTACGGGCTGAACCGCGAACGCATCTTCCTGGGCAAGCTGCCGCCGCAGCTGTACGCCATCGGCGTTCTGCAGCTGGACATTGACCGCGGCGGCAAGATCACCCGGCTGCACTGGATGCGCGCCCCCAAGCATGCGCCCGAGGTGGTGGCCGAGATCGAGCGCACCGTGCGCTCGGCGGCGCCTTTCCCGGCGCCGTCCCGGATGGGCCGCGTCACGTACACCGAGACTTGGCTGTGGGACAAGAGCGGGCGCTTTCAACTGGATTCCCTCACAGAGGGGCAGCTTTGAGCACATCCCCCTTCTCTCGAAATCGCTGCGCGACTTCGGAAAGGAGGACGACGCCCTCGGTGCGGGCCGGCCGTTGCCTGGCATCTCTGGCCTGGGCCGCCCCCTCTTCGTCGGCTGCGCCCCTCACGAACCGCGATAGGTCGAATAGCTCCAGGGGCTGACCAGCAGCGGCACGTGGTAGTGCTGGTCGGCGTGGGCGATGCCGAAGTCCAGGCTCACCTGGTTCAGGAAGTTCGGCTCGGGCAGTTGCACGCCGCGGGCCTTGAAGTAGCCTGCCACATCAAAGCGCAGCCGGTAGGTGCCGGTGCGCAGGCTGGCGTTGTCGAACAGCGGCGCGTCGGTGCGGCCGTCGTGGTTGAGCACCAGCTGCTTGATGAGCGTGGCGGTATCGCCCTCGGTGGCGTACAGGGCCACCTCCATGCCCGCAGCGGGGCAGCCGTGCATGGTGTCCAGAACATGGGTGCTGAGGCCCATAGGGAATCTCCTGAAGTGGGTACGCGGGCTTTCGGCGAGGATGGCCAGATCGCAACGTGTAGACCAAAAGTGTATACACTTTCCCCGTTCTCCAGTACCCTCCCGCCATGGAATCCTCGTCCACCAGCGCCATTGTCGAGGCGCTGACCCGCGCCATCGTAGAACACCGCCTGCAGCCCGGCACCAAGCTGGCGGAGCAGAAGCTGGCGGACCACTTTGGCGTGTCGCGCACGCTGGTGCGCCAGGCGCTGTTCCAGCTGGCGCAAAACCGCCTGGTGACGCTGGAGCCCGCGCGCGGCGCCTTTGTGGCCACGCCCTCGGCCCAGGAGGCACGGCAGGTGTTTGCCGTGCGCCGCATGCTGGAAACCGAGATGACCCGCGCCTTCGTGCGCCAGGTGACGCCCGCCAAGATCCGGGCCCTGCGCGCCCACGTGGCCGCCGAAAAGGCCGCCGTGGGCAGCGCGGACGCCAGCAGCCGCACCGAGCTGCTGGGCGACTTCCATGTGCGCATGGCCGAGCTGATGGGCAACGAGGTGCTGGCGCAGCTGCTGGGCGACCTGATCTCGCGCTGCGCCCTCATCACGCTGATGTACCAGTCAGCCAGCGCCGCCGAACACTCGCACGAGGAGCACGCCGACATCGTGGCCGCGCTGGCCGCCCGCGACGAAGAGCGCGCCGTGCACCTGATGCAGCTCCACCTGGAACACGTGGAGGCCAGCCTGGCCTTCGACCGCAAGCGCCCGGCAAGCGACTTGGCCGCTGCGCTGGCAACATGAAACACTCCCTGAGTCGCTTCGCGCCTTCCCTCTCTCTCTCTACGCGCTGCGCGCTACGGGAGGGGGACGCAGCCAGCGCGGCGGGGCGGCCCTTGCGCGGCTGCCCTCGCCTGAACCCTGCCGGTTTCATCGGCCGCGGGTAGCGCGCAACGCTACGGATAACCAAGGAAACTGCCCGACATGATCTACGACGCCACCGCCCCCTACCCCCGCGACCTGATTGGCTACGGCAGGAACCCGCCCCACGCCCAGTGGCCCGGCGGTGCCCGCATTGCGGTGCAGTTCGTGCTGAACTACGAAGAAGGCGGCGAGAACGCCGTGCTGCACGGCGACGCGGGCAGCGAGCAGTTCCTCTCGGAAATGTTCAACCCCGCCAGCTACCCCGAGCGGCACATGAGCATGGAGGGCATCTACGAATACGGCTCGCGCGCCGGCGTGTGGCGCATCCTGCGCGAGTTTGAAAAGCGCGGGCTGCCGCTCACGGTGTTTGGCGTGTCCACCGCGCTGCAGCGCCACCCCGAGCTCACGGCCGCGTTCGTGGAGCTGGGCCACGAGATCGCCTGCCACGGCCTCAAATGGATCCACTACCAGCACGTGCCCGAAGACGTGGAGCGCGCCCACATGCGCGAGGCCATGGACATCCTCCAGCACATGACGGGTGAAAGGCCGCTGGGCTGGTACACCGGCCGCGACAGCCCCAACACCCACCGCTTGGTGGCCGACTACGGCGGCTTTGCCTACGACAGCGACTACTACGGCGACGACCTGCCCTTCTGGATGAAAGTGAAGAAGACCGATGGCAGCGTGGTGCCGCAACTCATCGTGCCCTACACGCTGGACTGCAACGACATGCGCTTTGCCCTGCCCCAGGGCTACTCGCACGCCGACCCGTTCTTCCAGTACATGAAGGACACGTTTGATGCGCTCTATGCCGAAGGGGACCCGGCTGGCGACAACGCGCCCAAGATGATGAGCATCGGCATGCACTGCCGCCTGCTGGGCCGGCCCGGCCGCATCACGGCGCTGCAGCGGTTTCTGGACCACATCGCGCAGCATGACAAGGTGTGGGTGGCGCGGCGCATCGACATCGCGCGGCACTGGGCGCAGCACCACCCGGCACCCGTCTTATGAATGAAATCGGCCTCCAGCGCTTACCCAGCAAGCGCGAGCAGCTCACTTTTTGGAAGCACCTCCCATGCCCTTGACCCTGGAACAACTCAACGCCGCCAGTCCCGCCGAGGCGCTGGCGCTGCTGGACGGGCTGTACGAACACTCGCCCTGGATCGCCGAACAGGCGCTGGCGCAGCGGCCCTTCCGCTCGCTGGCGCACCTGAAGCATGCGCTGGCGCAGGTGGTGCGCACGGCCCGCACAGAGGCACAGCTGGGCCTGATCCGCGCCCACCCCGAGCTGGCGGGCAAGGCCATGGTGGCCAAGAGCCTCACTGCCGAATCCACCAACGAACAGAACAAGGCGGGCCTGACCCAGTGCACGCCGGAGGAGTTCGAGCGCATCCAGCAGCTCAATGCCGCGTACAACGAGCGCTTTGGCTTCCCCTTCATCCTGGCCGTGCGCGGGCCGCGGGGCACGGGCCTGACCAAGCGCGAGATCATCGACACCTTCGCCCGGCGGCTGGACAACCACCCCGAATTCGAGCAGACCGAGGCGCTGCGCAACATCCATCGCATCGCCGAGATCCGCCTGGCCGACAAGTTCAGCGCCGAGCCCACGCTGGGCAACGACGTGTGGGATTGGCACGAAAGGCTGGCCGAACACTCCGACCCCGGCTTTGCCGAGAAGGGCCAGCTGACCGTCACCTACCTCACCGACGCGCACCGCGCCTGCGCCCAGCGCATCAGCCACTGGATGCGCGACTGCGGCTTTGACAGCGTGGAGATCGACGCCGTGGGCAACGTGGTGGGCCGCTACCACGGCGCACAGCCCACCGCCAGAACCCTGTTGACCGGCTCCCACTACGACACCGTGCGCAACGGCGGCAAGTACGACGGGCGCCTGGGCATCTTCGTGCCCATGGCCTGCGTGCGCGAGCTGCACCGTGCCGGCAAGCGCCTGCCCTTCGGCATCGAGGTGGTGGCGTTCGCCGAGGAGGAAGGCCAGCGCTACAAGGCCACCTTCCTAGGGTCGGGCGCGCTCATCGGCCACTTCAACCTCGCGTGGCTCGACCAGAAGGATGCCGACGGCGTGACGATGCGCGAGGCCATGCAGCACGCGGGCCTGTGCATCGCCGACATTGCCAAGCTGCAGCGCGACCCGGCGCAGTACCTGGGCTTCATCGAGGTGCACATCGAGCAAGGCCCCGTGCTCAACGAGCTGGACCTGCCGCTGGGCGTGGTCACCTCCATCAACGGCGGCGTGCGCTACGTGGGCGAGATGATCGGCACCGCCAGCCACGCGGGCACCACCCCCATGGACCGCCGCCGCGATGCCGCCGTGGCCGTGGCCGAGCTGGCGCTGCACGTGGAGCAGCGCGCCGCGCAGGACGGCGACTCGGTGGGCACCATCGGCCTCTTGAACGTGCCGGGCGGCTCCATCAACGTGGTGCCGGGGCGCTGCCAGTTCAGCCTGGACCTGCGTGCCCCCACCGATCCCCAGCGCGACGCCCTGGTGCGTGACGTGCTCGATGCGCTGGACCGCATCGCCCAGCGCCGCGGCCTGCGCTACACGCTGGAGGAATCCATGCGCGCCGCCGCCGCGCCCAGCGCGCCCGCCCTGCAACACCAGTGGGAACGCGCCGTGGACGCCCTGGGCCTGCCCGTGTTCCGCATGCCCAGCGGCGCCGGGCACGACGCCATGAAGCTGCACGAAATCATGCCCCAGGCCATGCTATTCGTGCGGGGCCAGAACTCGGGCATCAGCCACAACCCGCTCGAATCCACCACCAACGACGACATGCAGCTGGCGATTGACGCCTTCACCCAGGTGCTGCACCAGCTTGCCGAGGAAACCCAACCATGACCACTCCCACACAGGCTTCTTACGCCGCCCTGGACGCCTGGATCGACCAGCACTTTGACGAGGAAGTGCGCTTCCTGCAGGCCCTGGTGCGCGTGCCCACCGACACGCCGCCCGGCAACAACGCGCCCCATGCCGAGCGCACGGCCGAGCTGCTGAAGGACTTTGGCTACGCGGCCGAGAAGCACGCCGTGCCTGCGGCCGAGGTGCACGCCTACGGCATGGAATCCATCACCAACCTCATCGTGCGCCGGCCGTATGGAAGCGGCGGCAAGACCATTGCGCTCAACGCCCATGGCGACGTGGTGCCGCCGGGCGAAGGCTGGACGCGCGACCCCTACGGCGCCGAGATCGTCGATGGAAAGATGTACGGCCGCGCCACCGCCGTGAGCAAGAGCGACTTTGCGTCCTTCACCTTTGCCGTGCGCGCCCTGGAAGCCGTGGCCAAGCCCGCCCAGGGCGCGGTGGAACTGCACTTTACGTACGACGAGGAATTTGGCGGCGAGCTGGGCCCCGGCTGGCTGTTGAAAAACGGCCTCACCCAGCCCGACCTGATGATTGCCGCCGGTTTCAGCTACGAGGTGGTCACCGCCCACAACGGCTGCCTGCAGATGGAAGTGACCGTGCACGGCAAGATGGCCCACGCGGCGGTGCCGCACACCGGCGTGGACGCGCTGCAGGGCGCGGTACACATCCTGAACGCGCTGTACGCGCAGAACGACGAGTACAAGAAAGTCACGTCCAACGTCGCGGGCATCAAGCACCCGTACCTGAACGTGGGCCGCATCGAGGGCGGCACCAACACCAATGTCGTGCCCGGCAAGGTGGTGTTCAAGCTGGACCGCCGCATGATCCCCGAGGAGAACCCGGCCGAGGTGGAAGCCACCATCCGCCGCGTCATCGAGCAGGCGGCAGGCGAGCGCGCCGGCATCACGGTCGAGATCAAGCGCCTGCTGCTGGCCAACGCCATGACGCCGCTGCCAGGCAACCGCCCGCTGGTGGAGGCCCTGCAAAAGCATGGCCGCGCCGTGATGGGCCAGGAACTGCCCGCCGTGGGCACGCCGCTGTACACCGACGTGCGCCTGTACGTGGAGCGCGGCATCCCCGGCGTGATCTACGGCGCGGGGCCGCGCACCGTACTCGAATCGCACGCCAAGCGCGCCGACGAGCGCCTGGAGCTGGAGGACCTGCGCCGCGCCACCCAGGTGATTGCGCGCACGCTCAGCGACCTGCTGGCATAGCCGCCGCCGGGCCTGACGGCCCGGTCTGCGCCCGCGGGAATCCGAGCCAAAAAGAGCGCTAGCGATTACTGGACAAGCGCCACCAGCTACAAAATTAGTAGCGCGCGAAAATCATTCACATTGGTGTGGGTGGGGCCGGTCACCACCAGATCGCCCAGGGCGGAGAAAAAGCCGTAGGCATCGTTGCGGTCCAGCGCGTCGGTGATGCGCAGCCCTGCCGCCCGGGCGCGCGCCAACGTGTCGGGCGCCACCACGGCACCGGCGTTGTCCTCCACGCCGTCGATGCCATCGGTGTCCGCCGCCAGCGCCCACACCCCGGGCTGCCCTTGCAGGGCCTGCGCCAAGCCCAGGCAGAACTCCCCGGCGCGGCCGCCGCGGCCGCGGGGGCCGTCCGCCGATGGCCGCCGGACCGTCACCGTCGTCTCTCCGCCCGAGAGGATCACGCACGGCCGCGCAAACGGCTGGCCGTGGCGTGCCACCGCCCGGGCCAGCGCCGCGTGCACCTTGCCGACCTCCCGCGACTCGCCCTCCATCTCGTCCGACAGGATGTGGGCCTGCACGCCCGCGGCGCGCGCGGCCTCGGCCGCGGCCTGCAGCGACTGCCGGGGCGTGGCCACTAGGTGCACGGCGTGGCCCGCGAACACGGCGTCGCCCGGTTTGGGCGTTTCCAGCTGGCCCGCGTGCAGCGCTGCCCGCACCGGGGCGGGCACTTCGATGCGGTAGCGGTCCAGGATGCGCAGCGCGTCGGCGCAGGTGGTGCCATCGGGCACCGTGGGTCCGCTGGCGATCACCGACGGGTCGTCGCCCGGCACGTCGCTGATGGCCAGGGTCACCACCCGCGCCGGAAAACACGCAGCCGCCAGCCGCCCGCCCTTGATGCGCGAGAGGTGCTTGCGCACACAGTTCATCTCGTCGATGGCGGCGCCGCTGTCCAGCAGCGCCTGGTTGATGCGCTGCTTGTCCGCCAGCGTGAGCCCCTCGGCCGGCAGCGTCAGCAAGGCCGAACCGCCACCGGAGATGAGGCACAGCACCAGGTCGTCCTCGGTCAGGCCCTGGGCGAGCGCCAGCATGCGGCGCGCAGCGTCCAGGCCCGCGGCGTCGGGCACAGGGTGGGCCGCCTCCACCACTTCGATGCGCTGGGCCAGGCCTGCCGGCCGCGGCGGCGTGTGGTGGTAGCGCGTGACCACCAGGCCCGACAGTGGCGCGTCCGCCGGCCACAGGGCCTCCACCGCCTGGGCCATGGCGCCGGCGGCCTTGCCGGCGCCCAGCACCAGTGTGCGCCCCCCGCTCTCCCGGCGGGGCGGCGGCGGCAGGAACGCCGCGGTGTTGTGCAGCGGCAACGCGCGGCGCACGGCGGCGCGGTACAGGGTTTCCAGAAATTCGCGCGGCTGGCGCTGGGGGTCGGGGACGGGGGCGGTCATGGCGTGGCAAGGATGTGCCGGGATTGTGCGGCAACCCCCTGCCCGGCGTGGGCTGGAGGAGCGCTGGGGCGGGATAACCCGATGTTCTGGTGCGCAGGCTTTGTCTACATTTCTTGTATGCAAGTTTGCCAATCTCGCTTCCGTCACACCTGAGGGCTTTCCCCATGCTTCGCTTTCTCAACTCCTTGTTCGGCCGGGTGGTCCTGGCGCTGGTGGCCGGGGTGGCCGTCGGGCTGCTGTGGCCGGACACGGCCGTGCAGCTCAAGCCGCTGGGCGATGGCTTCATCAAGCTCATCAAGATGCTCATCCCCCTCATCGTGTTCTGCGTGGTGGTGCACGGCATCGCGGGCACGGGCGACCTCAAGCGCGTGGGCCGGGTGGGCATCAAGGCGCTGGTGTACTTTGAAGTGGTCACTTCCATCGCCCTGGTGCTGGGCCTGGTGCTGGCCTTCTGGTTTCAGCCCGGCGTGGGTATGAATGTGGACCCCAACGCGCTGGACCCAAAGGCCATGGGTGCCTATGTGGAAAACGCCAGCAAGCTCACGGGCGGCGGGCTCAGCGACTTTCTGCTCAAGCTGATTCCCACCACGGCGGTGAGCGCCTTTGCCACCGGCGACGTGCTGCAGGTGCTGCTGTTCTCCATCGTGTTCGGCTGCGCGCTCGCGCTCCTGGGCGAGCGCGGCGCGCGCGTCACCCTGCTCATCGAAGACCTGTCGCAGGTGCTGTTCAAGACCATGGGCCTGATCATCAAGCTGGCCCCGCTGGGCGTGCTGGGCGCCATCGCCTTCACGGTGGGCAAGTACGGCATCGGCTCGCTCAAGCAGCTGGGCCTGCTGGTGGCGCTGTTCTACGCGGCGGTGGCGGTGTTCGTGGTGGTGGTGCTGGGCCTCATCCTGCGCGTGTCGGGCTTCAGCCTGTTCAAGCTGCTGCGCTATCTGCGCGAAGAGCTGGCCGTGGTGTTTGCCACCACCTCGTCGGACAGCGTGCTGCCGCAGATCATGGCCAAGCTCAAGCACCTGGGCATCCGCGAATCGACCGTGGGCCTGGTCATCCCCACGGGCTACTCGTTCAACCTGGACGCGTTCTCCATCTACATCACGCTGGCGGCCGTGTTCATCGCCCAGGCCACCAACACGCCCATCAGCATGGCCGACCTGCTGACCATCCTGGCGATCTCGCTGGTCACCTCCAAGGGCGCGCACGGCGTGCCGGGCTCGGCCATCGTGGTGCTGGCGGCCACGCTGCACGCCATCCCGGCCATTCCCGCCATCGGGCTGGTGCTGGTGCTGTCGGTGGACTGGTTCATGGGCATCGCCCGCGCCCTGGGCAACCTGATCGGCAACTGCGTGGCCACCGTGGTGATCGCCGCCTGGGAAGGCGACATCGACCGCGCACGCGCCCACGCCGTGCTGGACGGCCGCGAGCCGCCGGCGCAGCAGCTCTGACCGGCGCCTTGCGCGACGACAATCGCTCCATGCACAGCACCAACCCGACCCAGATCGCCCAGCAGGTGGTCGAATCCGTCCTGGCTCAGAAGCTGGCGCCGGGCGAGCGCCTGGGCGAGCAGGAGCTGGCCGATCTGTTCGGCGTGAGCCGCACCCTGGTGCGCGAAGCGCTGATGCAGCTGCAGGCCCGCGGCTTTGTGGAAGTGCGCCCGCGCCGGGGCTGGTATGTGGTGGAGCCCTCGGTGGAAGACGCGCGGGATGCGTTCTCGGCCCGCCGCATCATCGAGTCGGGCATCCTGGCGGACGCCGGCACGCCGCTGCAGGCCGTCACGCGCCGCCTGCGCACCCATATCGCGGACGAGCAGCAGGCCATCGAGGGCGCCGACGCGGCCACGCGGGCGTTCCTGCTGGCGGATTTCCATGTGTGCCTGGCGGAAGCCATGGGCCACCGCAGCCTGAGCGACATCCTGCGCGACCTCACCGCCCGCACCACGCTGGCGGCATCGCTCTACCAGTCGCGGCACGCGGCCAGCCAGTCCTGCGCCGAGCACGCCGCCATCGTCGAAGCGCTGGAGCGCGGCGACACCGCCCTGGCGCGCGAACGGATGCTGGCCCACATCGGCAATGTGGAAGGCGCGCTGAACCCCGCCCCGCCGCCCCTGCGCGACCGGCTGCGCGAATCCCTGGCCCCGCTGGCCGGCAGCCGCCGCGCCGCCCCGGCCCAGGGCTGATCCCCGCAGCCCCCGCCCAAAGCGTCGCACCACCAGGGTGCACGCAACCCCGCAGGTTCAGCCCCAGGCGCACCTCCAGCGTGCCGGCCCGTCCGGCGGCACGCCGGGGCGATTCCCGAAACCGGCCTAAGGGTTTACCGCGATCAGCCACGGCCACGTTTTGTATACGATTTTTGTATGGATTCCTGTGCACGGAATGTGCATGCGTGTCCGCACACACCCTCGTATTTCCAACACGCCCTAAGGAACCCGCCATGCACCCGCCCGTACACCCCGTGGATGAACACCTGCCGCTGGCCCGGCTCACGGCCCTGGGCCTGCAGCATGTGCTGGTGATGTATGCCGGCGCGGTGGCCGTGCCGCTCATCGTCGGCCGTGCGCTCAACCTCACGCCCGAGCAGGTGGCCAAGCTGATTTCGGCCGACCTGTTCGTCTGCGGCCTGGTCACGCTGATCCAGGCGCTGGGCGCCACGCAGTGGTTCGGCATCCGGCTGCCGGTGATGATGGGCGTGACGTTTGCCTCGGTGGCGCCCATGGTGTCCATGGCGCAGAGCACGGGCGGCACGGCCGGCGCCGGGCTGATCTTCGGCGCGGTGATCGGTGCGGGCGTGATCTCCATCGCCATCGCCCCGCTGGTCAGCCGCATGCTGCGCTTCTTCCCGCCCGTGGTCACGGGCACGATCATCGCGGTCATCGGCATCAGCCTGATGCGCGTGGGCATCAACTGGATCTTCGGCAACCCCGTGGGCCCGACCGCCCCCAACGTGGTGAACCCCGAGCACCTGAAGTGGCTGACCGAGATGCAGGCCGCCGCCGGCGCACCGGGCTCGTCCCTGCCGCCGGTGCCCAAGGGCTTTGCGGTGGTGCCCACGGTGCCCAACCCCAAGTACGCCGACCTCACGGGCGTGGGCATCTCGGGGCTGGTGCTGCTGTCCATCCTGCTCATCGCCAAGTTTGCGAAGGGCTTTGTGGCCAACATCTCCGTGCTGCTGGGCATCGTGATCGGCGCCATCGCGGCGGTGGCCATGGGCCTCATGAACTTCGACAAGGTGGCCAAGGCCCAGTGGTTCGACCTGGTGCTGCCCTTTGAGATCGCCGCGCCGGTGTTCGACCCCATCCTGGTGCTGACCATGACGCTGGTGATGATCGTCGTAATGATCGAGTCCACGGGCATGTTCCTCGCGCTCGGCGAGATGACCGACCGCAAGGTGGACCAGGCAGCGCTGACCCGCGGGCTGCGCACCGACGGGCTGGGCACCCTGCTGGGCGGCCTCTTCAACACCTTTCCGTACACCAGCTTCTCGCAGAACGTGGGGCTGGTGGCGGTCACGGGCGTCAAGAGCCGCTTCGTCTGCGTGGCCGGGGGCGCCATCCTCATCGTGCTGGGCGTGCTGCCCAAGCTGGCGGCGCTGGTCGAGTCGCTGCCCACCGTGGTGCTGGGCGGCGCGGGGCTGGTGATGTTCGGCATGGTGGCCGCCACCGGCATCCGCATCCTGGGCGGCGTGGATTTCAAGACCAACCGCTTCAACGCGATGATCGTGGCGGTCTCCATCGGCGTAGGCATGATCCCGCTGATCGCCCCCAACTTCCGCCAGTGGATGCCGCATGCCATCCACCCGCTCATCGAATCCGGTATCCTGCTGGCCTCGATCACGGCCGTGGCCCTGAACGTTTTCTTCAATGGCGCCAGCCGCGACACCTCCGCCGCTGTGAACGCCGCACGCCAGGCCGACGCCCACTAGCGTCGCGCCCGCGCTGCCGAAGAGCCCCAGCCCCACGACTGCGGGGCCGCGCCCTCGGGGGGCGGCCCTGCCGCAAGAGGTTTGCGCCCCATGCCGCATTCGCATAAACCGCCAGGCGTGCCCGCTTCACCATCGGGTACGCTTGTTGTTGGCTTTCTGCCAAGGATTTCCAGGATTCCCGTATGACCCAGAAACTTTCCGCTGCCGAAGAATCGCTGCGCGACGCTGCACGCGAGTACCACCGCAACCCCGGCCGGGGCAAGATCGCGGTAACCCCGACCAAGCCCCTGTCCAACCAGCGCGACCTGTCGCTGGCCTATTCGCCCGGCGTGGCCTACCCGTGCCTGGACATCCAGGCCGATCCGTCCAAGGCGTTCGACTACACCTCGCGCGGCAACCTGGTGGGCGTGATCACCAACGGCACGGCCGTGCTGGGACTGGGCGATATCGGCCCGCTGGCCGGCAAGCCGGTGATGGAAGGCAAGGGCTGCCTGTTCAAGAAGTTTGCGGGCGTGGACGTGTTCGACATCGAACTGGACGCGCGCGACCCCGACAAGATCATCGAGATCGTCGCGGCGCTGGAGCCCACGCTGGGCGGCATCAACCTCGAAGACATCAAGGCGCCCGAGTGCTTCTACATCGAGCGCGAACTCAGCAAGCGCATGAACATCCCCGTGTTCCATGACGACCAGCACGGCACGGCCATCATCAGCAGCGCGGCGCTGCTCAACGGCCTGGAGCTGGTGGGCAAGCAAATCGGCAACGTGAAAGTGGCCGTTTCGGGCGCGGGCGCTGCCGCCATTGCCTGCCTGAACGTGATGGTGGGCCTGGGGGTGAAGCGCGAGAACGTCTTCGTGTGCGACTCCAAGGGCGTCATCTACGAAGGCCGCCCCGGCGGTTTCGACGAGTCCAAGGCGCAGTACGCGCAAAAGACCGAGGCCCGCACCCTGGCCGACGCGGTGAACGGCGCCGACGTGTTCCTGGGCTGCTCGGCCCCCGGCGTGCTCACGGCCGAGATGGTCAAGACCATGGCGGCCAAGCCCATCATCCTGGCCCTGGCCAACCCCGAGCCCGAGATCCGCCCCGAGCTGGCCAAGGCCGTGCGTCCGGACTGCATCATCGCCACGGGCCGCTCGGACTACCCCAACCAGGTCAACAACGTCCTGTGCTTCCCGTACATCTTCCGCGGCGCGCTGGACTGCGGCGCCACCAAGATCACCGAGGCCATGAAGCTGGCCTGCGTGCGCCAGATCGCCGACCTGGCCAAGGCCGACATCAGCGAAGAGGTGGCCAGCGCCTACGCGGGCAAGGAACTCGCCTTTGGCCCCGACTACCTCATCCCCACCCCGTTTGATTCGCGCCTGATCCTCAAGATCGCGCCCGCCGTGGCCAAAGCTGCTGCCGAGTCGGGCGTGGCCACGCGCCCCATCGAGGACATGGAGGCTTACAAGGAAGCGCTGTCGCGCTTCGTGTACCAGACCGGCATGCTGATGCGCCCCGTCATCAACGCCGCGAAGGCGCTGCCGCAAGGCAGCAAGCGCGTGGCGTATGCCGACGGCGAGGACGAGCGCGCGCTGCGTGCCGCGCAGATGGCCATTGACGACAAGATCGCCCAGCCCATCCTGATCGGCCGCCCCGCGGTGATTGCCGCCCGCATCGAAAAAGCCGGCCTGCGCATGCAATTGGGCAAGGATGTGGAGGTGTGCAACCCCGAGGACGATCCGCGCTTCCGCCAGTACTGGGAGCACTACCACCGGCTCATGAAGCGCAACGGCGCGACGCCCGAGGTGGCCAAGGCCGCCGTGCGCCGCTCCAACACCATCATCGCCTCGCTGATGGTCAAGCTCGGCGATGCCGACGCCATGATCTGCGGCCTGGTGGGCACCTACGAGACGCACCTGGAGCGCATCCACAACATCCTGGGCCACGCCCCCGGCGCCACGAACTACGCGGCGCTCAATGCGCTGATGACGGACCGCAACGGCACGCTGTTCATCGCCGACACCTACGTGAACGAAGACCCCACGGCGCAGCAGCTGGCCGACATCGCCTGGATGTCGGTGCAGGAGGTGCAGCGCTTCGGGCTGCCGGCCAAGGTGGCGTTCCTGTCGCACTCCAGCTACGGCTCGTCCAAGCGCGCCTCGGCCCGCAAGATGCGCGAAGCGCGCGACCTGTTCGTGGCCGCCCACCCGGAGATCGAGTGCGACGGCGAGCTGCATGGCGACGCCGCGCTGGAGCCGAACATCCGCAACGCCTACATGGCGGATTCCACGCTGAGCGACTCGGCCAACCTGCTGATCTGCCCGAACATTGACGCCGCCAACATCCTCTACAACGTGCTCAAGACCACGACCAGCGGCGGCGTGACGGTGGGCCCCATCCTCATGGGCGCAGCCGCCACGGCCTACATCCTGACCCCGGCCGCCACCGTGCGCCGGGTGCTCAACATGACGGCGCTGGCCGTCGCCAGCGCGGCAGCACGCCCCAAACAGGGGAGCTGACCGCCCCACCGCCCGGGAGCGCACCCCCGGGCGGTGCAAAACCGGCAGGGTTCGCCCCATTTCGGGAAACTCTGCATCCCCGCGTGCACCACTTCAGGGAACAATGGCCTCGTGCCTGGTTCCGCTGCGGCGAAAGCAGGCACCGAATTTGCTCAGGCATGGCCATGCGGCCGTGCAGACGGCATCTCTCCCCTCAGCCTTTCCCCGACAGGAGCCCCCATGAAGAAACGATCGTTCCTGCGATCCACCGCCCTGCTGGCTGCCGCCGGCGCATTCTCGCTGGCGCAGGCACAGACGCTCACCCCCATCAAGTTCCAGCTGGACTGGCGCTTCGAAGGTCCTTCGGCCCTGTTCCTGCAACCCGTGGCCAAGGGCACGTTCAAGGCCGCTGGCCTGGACGTGACGGTGGACGCCGGCAACGGCTCGGGCGGCGCCGTGCAGCGCGTGGCCTCCGGCACCTACGACATGGGCTTTGCCGACCTGGCCGCGGTGATGGAATTCCACGCCAACAACCCCGACGCGCAGAACAAGCCGGTGGCGGTGATGATGGTCTACAACAACACGCCCGCTTCGGTGATGGCGCTCAAGAAGAGCGGCATCACCAAGCCCGCGGACCTGGCGGGCAAGAAGATGGGTGCGCCGGTGTTCGACGCCGGCCGGCGCGCGTTCCCCATCTTCCAGAAGGCCAATGGCATCGGCGCCGTGCAATGGACCGCCATGGACCCGCCGCTGCGCGAGACCATGCTGGTGCGCGGCGATGTCGATGCCATCACCGGCTTCACCTTCACCTCGCTGCTGAACCTGGAGGCCCGCGGCGCCAAGGCCGCCGACGTGGTGGTGCTGCCCTATGCGGACTTCGGCGTGAAGCTCTACGGCAACGTGATCATCGCCAGCCCCAAGCTCATCAAGGAGAACCCGGCGGCCATCAAGGCCTTCCTGTCGGCGTTCGCCAAGGGCGCCAAGGAAGTCATGGCCAACCCCGCCGCGGCCATCGACCACGTGAAGGCCCGCGACGGAATCGTGAACGTGCCGCTGGAAACCCGCCGCCTGCAACTGGCCATCGACACCGTCATCAACAGCCCCGACGCACGCGCCGAAGGCTTCGGCCAGGCCAAGCCGGGGCGCCTGGCGCTGATGGCTTCGCAGGTCTCTGACGCGTTCAACACCAAGACCCGCGTCAACGCCGACGACGTGTGGAACGGTAGCTTCCTGCCGCCCGCCGCCGAGCTGAACGCGGTGTTGCCGAAGAAGTAATTGCTATATTATTGATAGCTGCTTGCGCTTGCCCATCAAGCGCTGCAGGCCTCTTTTACCCAAAATATTCCCATGCAGGCTGCCGGCAACTATTTTGTGGATTTCCGCGACGTCTGGCTCGCCTACAACGACGAGCTGCGCGCCAAGAACCAGTTCGCGGTGGAAGCCATCGACCTGAAAGTGCACCAGGGCGAATTCATCGCCATCGTCGGCCCTTCGGGCTGCGGCAAGTCCACGTTCATGAAGCTGGCCACGGGCCTGAAGATGCCCTCGATGGGCAAGATCCTCATCGATGGCCAGCCGGTGACCGGGCCGCTGAAGGTGTCGGGCATGGCCTTTCAGGCGCCGTCGCTCCTGCCCTGGCGCACCACCGTGAACAACGTGCTGCTGCCGCTGGAGATCGTGGAGCCCCACCGCAGCCAGTTCAAGGCCAAGCGCAAGGACTACGAAGCCCGCGCCCGCGCCCTGCTGCAGAAGGTGGGCCTGGGCGGCTACGAGGACAAGTTTCCCTGGCAGCTGTCGGGCGGCATGCAGCAGCGCGCCAGCATCTGCCGTGCCCTGATCCACGAGCCCAAGATGCTGCTGCTGGACGAGCCCTTCGGCGCGCTGGACGCCTTCACGCGCGAAGAGCTCTGGTGCATCCTGCGCGACCTGCAGGCCGAGCAGAAATTCAACGTCATCCTCGTCACGCACGACCTGCGCGAGAGCGTGTTCCTGGCCGACACGGTGTACGTGATGAGCAAGAGCCCCGGCCGCTTTGTCGTGCAGCGCCAGATCGACCTGCCGCGCCCGCGGGACCTGGAGATCACCTACACCAAAGAGTTCACCGACATCGTGCACGAGCTGCGCGGCCACATCGGCGCCATGCGCCAGGCTGGCGCGCCCATCGCCCAATAGACGCTGACACCAGCCCGCCCCACCATGCACAAGAAAACCGTAGAACGCTGGTCGCCCTGGATCCTGCTGGTCGCGATCGTCCTGCTGTGGCAAATCCTCTGCTCGGCCTTCAACGTGTCCGAATTCATCTTCCCCAGCCCCTGGGCCATCGGCCAGCAACTGGTCGAATTTGGCGGCGTCATTGCCGGCCATGCCTGGCGCACCTTCTGGGTCACCATGGCGGGCTTCGGCATCGCCATCGTCGTGGGGGTGCTGCTGGGGTTTGTGATCGGCAGTTCGCGCGTGGCGTATGCGGCGGTCTACCCGCTGATGACCGCCTTCAACGCCCTGCCCAAAGCCGCCTTCGTGCCCATCCTGGTGGTGTGGTTCGGCATCGGCGTGGGGCCGGCCATCCTCACGGCTTTCCTCATCAGCTTCTTCCCCATCATGGTCAACATCGCCACGGGCCTGGCGACGCTGGAGCCCGAGCTGGAAGACGTGCTGCGCGTGCTGGGCGCCAAGCGCTGGGACGTTCTCACCAAGGTGGGCCTGCCCCGCTCCATGCCGTACTTCTACGGCTCGCTCAAGGTGGCCATCACCCTCGCTTTTGTGGGCACCACCGTGAGCGAGATGACCGCCGCCAACGAGGGCATCGGTTACTTGCTGATCAGCGCCGGCTCGTCCATGCAGATGGGCCTGGCGTTTGCGGGCCTGATGGTGGTGGGCGCCATGGCCATGGTGATGTACGAGCTGTTCAGCTGGATCGAAAAGCGCACGACAGGGTGGGCGCACCGGGGTTCGCAAGGTGAATGAAGCGACGGCGTTAAGCGCTGCTCAGACCGCCACGCTGCTGCGCCGCGCCAACGCCGTGGCCCGCCGCGCGATGGCCATGGGCCGCCACCCGTTTGGAGCGTTGCTTGTGGCGCCCGACGGCGACACCGTGCTGGCCGAGCAGGGCAATATCGACACCGTGAACCATGCCGAGAGCACCCTGGCGCGCACCGCCGCCGCCAACTACCCCGGCGCCTATCTGGCCCAGTGCACGCTGGTCACTACCTTCGAGCCCTGTGCCATGTGCGCAGGCACCATCTACTGGGCGGGTATTGGCCGCGTGCTCTACGGCGCGCAGGAGACGACGCTGCTCGCCCTGACCGGCAACCACCCCGAGAACCCCACGCTGGCGCTGCCCTGCCGCGAAGTGTTCGAGCGCGGGCAGCGGCCGGTGGAAGTCATCGGGCCCGTGCCGGAGCTGGAGGACGAGATGGCGGCACCCCACCGCGACTTCTGGCGCTAAGGATCGTCCGCACGCATCGCGCGGCAAGTGCGTGCTGCCGATCGGAAAAGGGCTGCAAGGCGCACAACGCAGCCATAGCCGGTGCTCTGGCGAGGATTTGCTTGCGGGGCAGACCGCCCGAGGCGCCGACGCACACGGCGCGGCGATTCACGCAGAGGATCCCCCCAGGTCCGCTCAGCCCAGCTCCGCCCGGGTCGGCAGCCCATCCGCATCCCCCGGAAACTGCACCACGCGTGCCCCGATCACGTTGCCGCGCGCGGCCGCCTGGGCCAGCGTCAGGCCTTCGAGCAAGCCGCTGATGACGCCCACAGCGAAGCCGTCGCCTGCGCCGACGGTGTCGACCACGCGCTCCACGCGGAGTCCGGGCGCGATGCCGGAGACACCGCCCTGCTGCGCGTAGTACGCGCCCTCGGGCCCCAGCTTGACGACCACCTGGCGCGCGCCGCGCTCCAGGTAGAAGCCGGCAATGTCTTCGGCCGTGTGGCGGCCGGTGAGCTGGCGGCCCTCGGCCAGGCCGGGCAGCACGGTGTCGCTCAGCGCGGCCACGGCATTGATGCATTCGGCCATGGCTTGGGGCGAAGGCCACAGGCGCGGACGCAGGTTGGGGTCGAACGAGACGGCTGCGCCGGCCGCGCGGGCCTGGCGGGCCAGGTGGAACACCAGCTCGCGGGCGGTCTGCGACAGCGCGGGGGTAATACCGGTCAAGTGCAGGTGGCGTGCCGGGAATGCACCCGCCGGTGCATCGGCCACGCCCAGGTGGCTGGCGGCCGAGCCCTTGCGGAAGTACTCGATTTGCGGGTCGCTGCCGTCGCCGGTGCGGGTCTTGAGCATGAAGCCCGTGGGGTGGGCCGTGTCGGCCACCACGTAACGGGCATCGATGCCTTCGTGCGCGAGCACGCCCCGCAAAAAGCGGCCGAACGAGTCATTGCCCAGCCGCGTGATGTAGCCGGTGCGCAGGCCCAGGCGGGCCAGGCCCGTGGCCACATTGAGTTCCGCGCCGGCCGGTACGCGGCGAAAGTCTGGCACGGCGTGCAGCTCGCCCGGCCCGAGCGCCATGAACAGGGCCATGGGCTCTCCCACCGTGAGGACGTCCAGAGCGTCCGGAGGCGAAACGGGTGAAGGTGTGGATGCGAGGGGGGTAGGCATGGTGGATTCTTGAACGGGACGCCGCGGCGGCGCTGGCGCCCCCGCGCATTGTGCGTGCCCGCGGGGCCGGCCGCACGCCCCGCGTGCGATACATTCGCCGAAACCCGCCGCACGGCCTGCCCTGCGGACCGAAAGCTCGTCATGCCCCGTTTCGCCGCCAACCTGTCCCTGCTCTACAACGACGTGGACTTTCTCGACCGCTTTGCCGCCGCTGAGCGCGATGGTTTCAAGGCGGTGGAGTACCTCTTCCCCTATGCCTATCCTGCGCAAGAACTGGCGACGCGGCTGCAGGCCAACGGGCTGCAGCAGGTGCTGTTCAACGCGCCGCCCGGCAACTGGGACGCGGGCGAGCGCGGGCTGGCCTGCCTGCCGGGGCGCGAGGCCGAGTTCCGCGACGGCATTGCCCAGGCCATCGAATACGCCCAGGCCCTGCAATGCCCGCGCATCCACGTGATGGCCGGGCTGGTGCCCCAGGGAGCGGATGCAGCCACCGTGCGCGCCACCTATATCGCCAACGTGCGCTATGCCGCCGGGCAGGCGGCGCCGCACGGCATCCAGATCCTGCTGGAGCCCATCAACGGCCGCGACATGCCGGGCTTTTTCCTGAACCGGCAGGACCAGGCCCATGCGCTGGTCGCCGAGATCGGCGCGGCCAACGTCAAGGTACAAATGGACCTGTACCACTGCCAGATCGTGGAGGGCGACCTGGCCATGAAGATCCGCCAGTACCTGCCCACGCGCAACGTCGGCCACCTCCAGATCGCCGGCGTACCCGAGCGGCACGAACCCGATGTGGGCGAGGTGAACTATCCCTATCTCTTCCAGTTGCTGGATGCGCTGGGCTACGACGGCTGGATTGGCTGCGAGTACCGCCCGGCCCGCGGCGCCGCCGCGCATGCCACCCGCGATGGGCTGGGCTGGCTGCGGCCCTGGCTCTGAGACGCTGCTCGCGGACGTTTCCGAGCCGCACCAAAGTCGAGGCGGCGCGCCTGCCCCCGGTGCACCGCCGCACCAACGAGCGACAGGGTGCCTGCGGCCCAGCGCGCAAAACAGCCGTCCGCCGCCCTGCCGCGTGGCACAGATCCTGCAGATGCCCGGGAGCCAAGAGTAGAAGCGTTCAGCGGCTCCCGCCCGGAAATTGCTCTTGAAGCATGCAATGGACTGACGCCACCCCGGGCGCGCAGGGCCGTGCGTCTTCAGGAAGCAGGTGCCCCGCATCGCGCCCGAGCGCCCATCGGTTGATTGCATGCCCCCGTTCGGAGGGGTGTGAAGCCTGGCTTTTCACTCCACCGTGGTTATCCGCCAACGACCAGGAGTGCCCACCATGCAACGCCGTTCCCTCATCCGTGCCACCGGCGCCGCCGCCCTGCTGTCTGCCACGCCGTTTGTGCGCGCCCAGGGCAGCCTGCAGAAGTTCAAGTTCAACCTGGGCTGGAAGGTGGAGGCCTCGGGCGCGGGCTTTTTGCTGGCACAGCAGCGTGGCTACTACAAGGATGCGGGTCTGGATGTCACCATCGACACCGGCAATGGGTCCGCCTCGGCCATCAGCCTGGTGGCGGGCGGCGCGTATGACGTGGCGTCGGCCGACCTCTCGACCATGATCGAGTTCAACACCGCCAATCCGCAGTCCAAGCTGGCGGCGGTCGCCATCCAGTACGACCTGAACCCCAACTCGGTGATGGTGCGCAAAGACAGTGCCATCAAGAAGCCCGCCGATCTGGCAGGCAAGACCATCCTGGGCCAGCCCTTCAACGCATCCCGCAAGCTGTTTCCGGCCTTTGCCAAGGCGCAGGGGTTTGATGCCAGCGGCGTGAAATGGGAAAACGTGGCGCCCGACATCGGCGACACCCGCTTCGTCAAGGGCGACTTCGATGCCGCTGCCTACTTTTTCTTCACCGGCCTGCTCAACCTGAAGGCCCGGGGCCTCGCTCCCGAGCAGATCACGGTGTTCCGGTTCTCGGACCATGGCCTGCGCTCCTACGGCAACGGCTTGGTGGCCAGCCCGCGGAGCATGCAGGACGCGCCCGATGCGATGAAAGCCTTTGTGAAGGCCACCACGCGTGGCTGGATCGAAGCCATCGCGGACCCGCGCGCGGGCGCTGCCGCCGTCAAGGCCCGCGAGCCCCTGGCCCATGAAGAGATCGAGTTCGAGCGCCTGCAGCTCATCGTGGACGGCACCATGAAGACCGCCGAGACCCGCGCCAACGGCTGGGGCGCCGCCACCGCCGCGCGGCTGCAGGCGACGATCGACGAAACGGTGTCGGCTTTCGGCCTCAAGCCCGGCCTGGCGGTGGCCGACATCTGGACGGACCGCTTCCTGCCCGCCGCCGCAGACCGCAAGCTCAAGGCCTGAGGACGGACGCCATGGGCATCCCTCTCATCGACCTTGCCGGGGCCCTGCACGCGGGCGCGCCGCGCACCCCGGCCGTGGCCGCGGTGGTCTCCCAGCTGCGGCAGGCCTGCACGGAGACCGGCTTCTTCTACGTGCTGAACCACGGTGTGCCGCAGGAGCTCATCGCGCGGCAATTCGCCCTGGCGCGGCAGTTCTTCGACCTTCCGCTGGCGGACAAGGAAGCCATCTCGCTGCACCACTCGCCATCGATGCGCGGGTATGAGCGCCTGGGCGGGCAGACGCTGGACGCCAACGCCCGCCCGGACCTCAAGGAGAGCTTCTACTGCGGGCTGGACTATGCGGCCGACCACCCGTATGTGCTGCGCGGCTACCAGTCCTACGGCAGCAACCAGTGGCCCGCGGGTTTGCCGGAACTGGCGGCGTACAGCCGCCTGTACATCGCCGCCCTGCAGCAGCTGGCCCTGCGGCTGATGCAACTGCTGGCGTTGTCGCTGCAGCTGCGCGAGGACTATTTCGACCCCATGCATGCCAACCCCATGCTCACCTTGCGGATGCTGCGCTACCCGCCCCATCCGGAGGGCGCCGACGCGTCAACCTTTGGCGCGGGCGAGCACACCGACTGGGGCGCCATCACCCTGCTGGCGCAGGACGGCCATGGCGGCCTGGAGGTGAAGCTGCCCGATGGCACCTGGGTGGATGCCACGCCCGTGCAAGGTGCGCTGGTCGTGAACCTGGGCGACATGGTGCCGCGCTGGACGAATGGCCTGTACCGCTCCAACCCCCACCGCGTGCGCAACGTGTACAGCGGCGGCGCACCGCGCTACTCGCTCCCGTTCTTCTACACGCCCGACTACGAGGCCCAGGTGGCCCCTGTGGCGACCTGCGTGCCCGCAGGGGAGCGCCCGCGCTTTGAGCCCTGCACCGTGGGCGAGCATTTGCAGGCCATGTACCGCAAGACCTATGGGCTGGGCCACCGCGCGGCCAGCTCCACAACGGCGGCGGTGATGGCATGAGGCTCTGGTTCAACCTGCTGTGCCAGGACATCGACGCCCAACTGCAGTTCTACCAGGCCCTGCTGCGGCTGCCCGAGGCGCGCGGCACGCGCTCGCCCCTGTACCGCGCGGTGGAGACGGAGCACTTTCAGCTCGGCTTCAATGCGCCTGGCGCGTACGCCCTGCTGGGCCTGGCCGACCGGCAGCCCGCTTCAGCCCGGCCCGGGCCGCGTGAGGTGACGGGCTACGCCACCTTCATGCTGGACACGCCCGCCGCCGTGGAAGCGGCCAGCCTGCAAGCGCCCCAGTTGGGCGGCCAGGTCCTCAAGCCGCCCTACGCCACCTACTACGGCCAATGGCAAGCCGTGCTGGCCGACCCGGAAGACAACGTGTTCCGGGTCAGCGCCCTGGGGCTGCCGGACCCGGCCTGACGGGCTCCTCGCCACATTCAGCGCGCGCCCGGCGGGCGTTCGGCAAGCCGCCGGGCGGACCGGGCGCTTCCCGGCCCGCGCACCGGGAAGCGTCAATACGCCTTGAAGTTGGCCGCCACCCGCTGGTTCAGGTAGTCGCCCGCGGCAATCGCCGGGTACTTCTTGCCAGGCCCCTCGATGAGGGCGTCGCGGTTGGCCTGCGCGAAAAAGGCGATGCTGTAGCGCGGCCCCATGTACTCGCCCGGCGCGGGGTTCTTCACACGGTGGAAATTGCTGGGCAGCTGGTCGTCGCTCCAGCGCATCAGCATGTCGCCGATGTTGCACGTGATGGCCTGCTCATCCGGCTCCACGGGCGTCCACGCCTGGCTGTCCATCTCCTTGCCGGGGCACACCTGCAGGCCGCCCTGGCCGGGCCGCTGAAAGAGGAGCGTGAGGCAGTCGAAGTCGGTATGGGCGCCGGCCCGCCACAGGCCCAGACCGGCCTGCTGCTCGGGCGGGATGGCGAAGTAGTGCAGCAGGCGCAGGGTGCTCTGGTAGCTGGCCTGTGCCGGATCGTGCGCGCGGGCGAAGAAGCCGTCGTCAAAGCCCAGCTTCCAGGCAAAGCATGAAAGCACCTGCATCGCCACCTGCCAGCACTGCCGTTCAAAGGCCAGCAGGGTGGACTGAAAGCCCGCCAGCTCGGCCTCGGAGGGCCACAGCCCCTGCATGTGGGGGCGGGTGATCTGGTAGGACTCTTTCTGGTCGGGCGTGCCGGTGGAGGGGCGCACCTGGGCACGGCTTTCCCACCCCACGTTAAGCGCCTTCTTCAGCGGGTACTGGGCCTTCACCGCGTCCGGCAGCGCAAAGAAGCGCTCGGTCATGGCAAACGCGTGGCGTACCTCCGCCAGGTCGATGCCGTGGTTCACCAGCTGGAAGAAGCCCACGTCCACGGCGGCATCCCACAGCTGCTGGGCAATCTCAGGCTTGCGCTGGTCGAAGTGGGAAAGGTCGATCCGGCGGATTTCGCGGGTACCGGTTTCTGAGCCCAGGGCGCCCATGCGGGTCTCCTTTTGCAGCTCGGCAAGGTCGTATTGGGGTGCGGTGGCAGCGGTCATGGTGTGCTCCGGAACAAGGGACAACAAAGAACTGAGGAACAACCTCTTCGTCCCACCCAGGAGCTTCCGGCGTGCGCCGGTCCACAGAGCGGCGCGGTCCTGAAGCCCACGCGTGCCATGGGTGGCACGCGTGTGGGAGGAAGAGGGCTTCAAGAGCAATTTCCGGCCGGTGCGTCGGAAGGCGGGCGCCGCTGGCGGAGCCGTTCCGAGGCAGCGCAGTGAACGCTTCTACTCTTGCCCGCATCTTTGCAAGAACGGTGCCTGCCACGGCCTGCCGCAGCCGGGGGAATGTCACCGATTGTTCTTGGCATGCCAAATGCAACACGTGCCCCAACGCCTCAAACAACCCCTGGAGACACCCCATGCATGCCCTGTTGCCCACACGCCTTGCCCACGGCCCCGCCCTGCTGGACGAGCCCACGCCCCTGAACGAAACCGACGGCATGTACCTGCGCCAGGCGATCGCCTGGTCCTGCACGGCGCGGGCGCGCGGCAACCGGCCGTTTGGTGCTGTGGTCATCAGCGCCGAAGGCCAGGTGCTGGCCGAGGCTTATTGCAATACGACCGAGACCGGCGACTGCACCGGCCATGCGGAAACCAACGCCGTGCGCCAGCTGAGCCCCCGCGTGGGCCGCGACGCGCTGGCCAAGGCCACGCTCTATTCCTCGGCCGAGCCCTGCGTGATGTGCGCTGGCGCCATCTTCTGGTCGGGCATCGGCCGCGTGGTGTTCGGCATCGACGCGGTGCGGCTGCGCGAGTTTCGCGGGGGCCGGGCCGAGCAGCGCGACGCCGAGCTGTCCTGCCGCGACGTGTTCGACGCCTCGCCCCACGCCATTGAATGCATCGGCCCCGCACTGATTGACGAAGCCAGCGAACCGCATGTGGGCTTCTGGCGGTCGTGACGCATGTGCGGCGCCCTCAGCCGCATGCGCGGGGCGCAGGCACAATCGGGCGCATCCACCCAGGATCCTCTGCACCCCTTGCCATGACTGAACCTGATGCCGAGGCCGCCTCCGGCGCCCTGCTGAACCGTACCAAGCAGGGGCGCGAGCGCATCCTGTGCGCCATCCGCGAAGCCGCCATTGCGGAGTTCAGCCGCCACGGGTTCAAGGGTGCCTCCACCAAGGCCATTGCCGAGCGCGCGGGGCTGACCAAGCCCCAGCTGCACTACTACATCAGCAGCAAGGAAGAGCTGTACGAAGAGCTGCTCTACTCGGTCCTCAACGGCTGGTCGGACGCCTTCACTTTCGATGCCGACAGCGACGACCCCAAGACCGTGCTGTCCAACTACGTGCGCAAGAAGCTCGACTACGCGCTGGACAACCCCGGCTTGTCGCGCATCTTCACCACCGAGGTGCTGGGCGGCGGGCGCAGCCTGGGCAAATACTGGCCCGTGGCCGTGAAATCCACGCAGCAGAAGGTGGACCTCATCAACCGGTGGATCGCCGAAGGGCGTATGCGCCAGGTCGACGCCAAGCTGCTGCTCATGCAGATCTGGGGCATGACGCAGCACTACGCGGACTACGGCGTGCAGGTGCATGTCATGCTCGGCCTGGCGCCCGACGAACCCATCGACCGCGCGCCCATCGTGCGCGAGCTCACCAGCTTTGTGCTGCTGGGCTGCGGCCTCGCACCAGACTAGGGAGGCTCTGCCCGAATCGGGCGGAAAGTGTGCGCTGCGGACCGGGAGGGACCGCACGGCGCAAAGCGCAGCAATCGCCCCAGCAATAGCCGCAGGTATTGCGAGGCTTTGCTTGCGCAGCACTCTGTCCGCGGCCGCAGCCGCACACGGCGCAGAGGGCCGTGCGCCACCCCTATCTCCCATTGATCCACCACAAAGACAACTGGCAGGACTTGTGGCTGGCACAGCCTTTGCAAGAGTTTGACCAATCGATCAAATCATCTGGTCAAACATGCAAACACTCCCCACGACAGCGCAGGCCGCCCCGGCAGGGCACGGTTTCGACCTGATCCTGGAACGCAGCCACTTGCGCCTGCCGGTGGCGCCCTGCGAGAGCATCGCCGACGTGCTGCTGCTGGCCGGCGTGGCCGTGGAGACGCTGTGCGAACAAGGCGTGTGCGGCACCTGCGTGACGCGGTGGACCGCCGGCGAGCCCGACCACCGCGACAGCTGCCTGAGCCCCGAAGAACAGCGCACCCATGTCGCCGTGTGCTGCGCCCGCTGCCACAGCCCCACGCTCACGCTGGATCTCTGATTCCCTGGAAGGACACCCCATGCGCATCCTCGTCATCTATTGCCACCCCGTGGAAACCAGCTACAACGCGGCGCTGCATGCGGAGGTCGTGCAGCAGCTGCGCGGCGCCGGCCATGAGGTCGACGACTGCGACCTGTACGCCGAGGGCTTCAACCCCGTGATGACGCGGGACGAGCGGCTGGGCTACCACGAAGTGCCCAGCAACCGGCTGCCCGTGCAGGGCTACGTGGACCGGCTGCTCTGGGCCGAAGCCGTGGTGTTCTGCTTCCCCACCTGGTGCTTCGGCATGCCGGCCATGCTCAAGGGCTTCTTCGACCGCGTGCTCATGCCCGGCGTGGCGTTCGACCTCAGCGACCCGCACAACGTCAAACCCTCGCTCACGCACATCAAGCGCATTGCCGCCGTGGTGACCTACGGCCGCCCGCGCTGGACGGCGATGTTCATGGGCGACCCGCCGCGCAAGTCCATCACGCGCTACCTGCGCCTGCTCACCGGCGGCAAGGCGCGCGTGGACTACCACGCCTACTACCACATGAATGTGGCCACGCCCCCGCGTCTGGCGGCCTTCAAGGCCCGCGTGGGCCAGGCCATGGCGCGCTTTGCGTAACGGGGCACGGCATGCACGCATCCAACACGCCCGACCACCTCCTGCGCGCCCGCCTGCCGCGCTGGCTGCTGCCCGCACAGTGGCCGCAGCAGGGTCACCAGCCGGCGCTGGCGGACCTGCACCTGGCCCAGGGCCGCGTGGTGCAGGTGCGGCCCCACGGCACGCAGCCCCATCCGCCAGGCGCGGTGTGGGACGTGGCCGGCGCCCTGGTGCTGCCCGGCCTGGTGGATGCGCACACGCACCTGGACAAGGCCTTCACCCTGCCGCGCATGGGCGTGGTGCAACCCGGCCTGCTGGGCGCCATCGACGCGATGATGGCGGACCGCCAAGGCTGGACCGAGGCCGACATCCACGCCCGCGCCAGCCGCGCCCTGCAATGGGCGTGCGACGCGGGCACCGTGCACCTGCGCACCCACTGCGACTGGTGGGAGCCCGACGCCCAGCCGCTGGCCTGGAACGTGTTGCGCGACCTGGCGCATGACTGGGCCGACCGCATCACGCTGGAACGCGTGAGCCTGATCCCCTTGCATCTGTATGCGGATCGCAGCACGGCCCTGCGGCTGGCCGCCACCGTGGCTGCGAGCGGCCCCGGCGCCCTGCTGGGTGGCTTTGTGCATTCCACCAACTGGGACCCCCAGGCCCTGCGCCACCTGCTCGAAGCCGCGCAGCACCACGGGCTGAATGTGGACCTGCATGTGGATGAAGAACTGCACCCCGGCGCGCAAGGCCTGGCGACCACGGCTGCGCTGCTCCAGGAATTGCGCTTTGAAGGCCACGTGGTCTGCGGCCACACCTGCGCGCTGGCGGCGCAGGGCGAAGCCACGGCCCTCGCCACGCTGGACGCGGTGGCGCAGAGCCCCATCACCCTGGTGACGCTGCCCATCACCAACCTGCTGCTGCAGGACGCCACCACCGGCCGCACACCCCGCCAGCGGGGCCTCACGCTGGTGAAGGAAGCCCGCGCCCGCGCCATTCCGGTGCTGGTGGCCAGCGACAACGTGCAAGATCCGTTCTGCCCGGTGGGCAGCTTCGACCCGCTGGAAGCGCTGGCCACCGGCGTGCTGGCCGCGCAGCTGGAGGCCCCCTTCGACCGCTGGAGCGACTCGCTGTGCCGCGCCGACTGGCTGCGCACCGGCCCCGCCGCCCTGCCCCTGCAGCCCGGCAGTTCCGCCGACCTGCTGGTCTTCACCCAGGCCGACCACTGGGGCTTTCCGTCCCGCGCGCAAGGCCGCGTGGTGCTGCGCCAAGGCCGCGTGGCCAGCGGCCATGCACCGGCCGCGTGGCACGTTCCTGCGACCGCATCCCACACCGCAAGGAGTCCGGCATGAACCCCACCGCTGCCGCCCCCGGCATCGCCCAACCGTTGGCCCGCTACGCCGCCTGGCGCCGCGCTGGCGACTTCATCTACCTGAGCGGCATCATCGCCGTGGACCCTGCGGCCAGCCGCATCGTGCGCGGCTACGACGACATCCCCCCTGAGGCCGCCGCGCTGATCGGGCGCACCGGCGAGTTCAGCAGCGACATCAAGGAAGGCCCGATCCTCGCGCAGAGCTGGTACGTGCTCGACCGCATCCGCCAGACCGTCGAGGCCGCGGGCGGCCAGATGTCCGACGTGTTCAAGCTGGTGCAGTACTTCAAGCACCTGGACCACTTTCCGCAGTACAGCCGCGTGCGCCGGCTGTTCTTTCCAGGCGAACCGCCAGCCTCCACCGTGGTGGAAGTGAGCGGCATGCTGCCCACCCCGGACATCCTCATCGAGGTGGAGGCCACGGCCTACCTGCCAGTGAGAGGAAGTCCCCCCTGAGTCGCTTCGCGCCTTCCCCCCAAAGGGGGACTCCGCCCGTGCGGCGGGGCGGCCCTTGCACGGCGGCCCTGACCACCACGACATCGCCCATAGCAAAGACCTGCTGACTGCCCATACCTCCAACCGGCAAGCTCCGTCCGCGCCCACCAAGAAAGAACCACCCATGCTGCACGGCTACACCCCGCCCCACCGCTACCTGCCCTACCTGAGCTGGACAGAGATTGCCGACCTGCCGGACAAGGCCAACACCGTCATCGTGCTGCCCACCGGCGCCACCGAGCAGCACGGCCCGCACTTGCCCTGCGCGGTGGACACCGTGATCAGCGCCGGCGTGGTGGGCCACGCGCTGGCCCGCCTGCCGGCCGACGTGCCCGCGTTTGCCATGGCGCCCATCACCTACGGCAAGTCCGAGGAGCACCTGCACTTTCCGGGCACCGTCACGCTCAGTGGCGAGACCCTGCTGGCCACCATGAACGAGGTGGGCGAGTCGGTCTACCGCGCGGGCTTTCGCAAGCTGCTGTTCGTCAACGGCCACGGCGGCCAGCCGCAGGTGATGGAGATGTGCGCCCGCGAGCTGCGCCTGCGCCATGGCGACTTCATCGTGGTGCCCAGCTTCACCTGGCGCGTGCCGCATGTGGCGGGCAAATACCTGTCCGACACCGAAAAGAAGCTGGCCATGCATGCCGGCCATGCCGAGACCGCGCTGATGCTGGCGCTGGCCCCCGACACCGTGCACATGGAGCGTGCGGTGGTCAACTACCCGCCCGTTTTTGAATCGCCCCTGCTCTCGCCCGACGGCCGCCCCGCCTGCGCCTGGAGTGCCCGGGACTTCGGCCCCAGCGGAATCATCGGCGACCCCTTGCCCGCCACCGCCGAGCAGGGCTACGCCATCCTGGATTCGCTGGCCGTGAGCTGGGCCGCCGCCATCACCGAGCTGCACCGCCTGCAGTGGGCCCCGCGCGCCGAGCCCACCTGGGGCCGCGCCCAGCACACCGGCCATGTGGAGCGCTCCAGCGCACTGGCCTGAAACCTGCGAACGCGCAGCCGCATTCCCCTTGTCCCGTCCCGTCGTTTTCCTCTACCACCTCACGGAGCCTGCCATGACCCCGAAAACCGCCTCCCGTCTTGTCAAAACTGGTGCCGCCGCACTGCTCGCCCTTGGTGCTGTCGGCACCACGCAGGCGCAGGAAAAGTTCACCTACATGACCAACTGGTATGCCCAGGCCGAGCACGGCGGCTTCTACCAGGCGGTGGCCACAGGCTTGTACAAGAAGCACGGGCTGGACGTGACCATCAAGATGGGCGGCCCGCAGGTCAACATCGTGCAGATGATGGCGGCCGGCCAGGCCGAATGCGTGATGGGCTCCAGCGACCTGCAGATGATCCAGATGCGCGAGGGCGGCGTGCCCGTGGTCAACGTGGCCGCCGTGTTCCAGAAAGACCCGCAGGTGCTGATCGCCCACGAGGACGTGACGCGCTTCGAGGAGCTCAAGGGCAAGACGATCCTGATCGCCTCGTCCGCGCAGCGCGGCTACTGGCCGTGGCTGAAGGCCAAGTACGGCTTCACCGACGCGCAGACGCGGCCCTACACCTTCAACATCCAGCCTTTCGTGGCGGACAAGAATTCCGCCCAGCAGGGCTACCTCACCTCCGAGCCGTTTGCCATTGCCAAGGCGGGGGTGAAGGCCAACACCCTCATGTTCAGCGACCATGGCTACCCCGCCTACGCCACCACCATCTCCTGCATGGACAAGACGGTGAAGGAGCGCAGCGCTGCCGTGGCCGCGTTCGTGAAGGCCTCGATGGAAGGCTGGAAGAGCTATCTGGCCGACCCCGCCCCCGCCAATGCCCTCATCAAGAAGGACAACCCCAACATGACCGACGAGCAACTCGCCTACAGCGTGGCCAAGCTCAAGGAGATGGGCATGGCCACCGGCGGTGACGCAGCCACCCTGGGCATCGGCATCATCACCGACGCCCGCGCCAAGGCCAGCTACGACTTCCTGGCCAGCGCCAAGCTGATCGATCCGGCCAAGGTGAAGCTGGCAGAGACCTACACCACCGCTTTCGTGAAGGACCTCAAGGTTCTTCCCTGATGCGATTCACGGGCTTCCCTCCACCTCCAACCGTTCACGCTGAGCCTGTCGAAGCGCCGCGCAAGGCGCAGGCAGGCCCGGCCCGAACGGTGGGTGAGGTGAAACCCGGTGGATCACCCGCGCTCCCGCTGCCACCCCAGCCCTGACACAGCCGCCGCCCCCGCGGCCGCATCCATCGAAAGGCGACCATGACCTCCTCTCCCGATTCCCCGCCACTGGCGCACGCCGGCGCAAAGGCCTTTACCACGCCCGCCGTGGAGGTGCTGTCGGCGGAAAAGACCTACCCCAATGGCACCCAGGCCCTGCTGCCGGTGGACCTGACCATCGAGGAAGGCGAGTTCGTCACGCTGCTGGGCCCGTCGGGCTGCGGCAAGAGCACGCTGCTGAAGATGGTGGCGGGGCTGCTGGAACCCACGGATGGCCGCCTGCACCTGTGGCGCAAGCCCGTGGCGCAGCTGGACGAAAGTGGCAAGAAGATGGCGTTTGTCTTCCAGTCGCCCACGCTCATGCCCTGGGCCAGCGTGCAGACCAATGTGCGGCTGCCGCTGGATCTGGCGGGTGTGCCCCGCCAGGAGGCCGATGCCCGCGTGACCGAGGCATTGGCACTGGTGGGCTTGGCGAAATTCGCCAACGCCCTGCCGCGCGCACTGTCGGGCGGCATGCAGATGCGCGTGTCGATTGCGCGCGGCCTGGTCACCCAGCCCGACCTGCTGCTGATGGACGAGCCGTTTGGCGCGCTGGATGAAATCACGCGCCACAAGCTCGACGCCGACCTGCTCGATCTATGGCGCAAGAAAAAGCTCACCGTGATCTTTGTGACCCATTCGATCCACGAGGCGGTGTTCCTCTCCAGCCGCGTGGTCATGATGGCGGCACGCCCCGGCCGCGTGGTCGAGGAGTTCCGCATCGACGCCCCCTACCCCCGCACGGCCGACTTCATGGTGTCGTCCGAATTCAGCCGCTACGCCAAGCTGCTGCAGGACAGCCTGCTGCGCGCCAGCGTGGACACCGAGGAGGCCGTGGCATGAGCACCCCGTTTCCCTCCGCGCCCATGGCGCCCCCCGCAGCCCCGGCCCGCACAGCGCCGGTGCCGTCGGCCACCGTCAGGCCCGCCGCCAAGGCCGCGCCGAAGCGCCCGCCCTTGCTGGCCCGGCCCCACGTGCAGCGGGTGGTGTACCCCGTGCTCGTGGGCCTGGTGCTGTTGGCCCTGTGGCAAGGCCTGGTCACGGCGATGGAGCTGCCGCCCTACCTGGTGCCCTCGCCCCTGCTGATGGTGAAGACGCTGTTCACCGACTGGGCCGCGCTGGGCGGATCGCTGTGGGTCACCGTCAAGATCACGGTACTGGCCTTTGCGGCAGCCACGGTGGCGGGGGTGCTGATCTCGTTCCTATTCGTGCAGAGCAAGCGCATCGAGACCGCACTCTTCCCCTACGCGGTGCTGCTGCAGGTCACCCCCATCGTGGCCGTGGCGCCGCTCATCATCATCTGGGTGAAGGACCCGACGGCCTCCATGGTGATCTGCGCCGCGCTGGTGGCGCTGTTCCCCATCATCAGCAACACCACGCTGGGCCTGCGCAGCGTGGAGCCTGATCTGCAAAGCTACTTCCGGCTCAACCGGGCCACGCGGCTGCAGACCCTGGTGCGCCTGCGCATCCCCAGCGCGCTGCCCTACTTCTTTGGCGGCCTGCGCATCTCCAGCGGCCTGGCGCTCATCGGCGCGGTGGTGGCGGAGTTCGTGGCGGGCACGGGCGGCCAGGGGGCCGGGCTGGCCTACCAGATCCTGCAGGCGGGCTTTCAGCTCAACATCCCGCGCATGTTCGCCGCGCTGCTGCTGATCTCGCTCACGGGCGTCGCGCTCTTCGTGCTGATGGCGTGGCTCACACGCCTGGCGCTGGGCGGCTGGCACGCCTCCGAGAACTCGCAGGACTGAGCCCACCACGCCCCGCACCCCACCGCGCGCGGCCCTCGGTTGGCGCGGTGCAGGACCCCTTTTTGCCCAACGGCCTTCATCAGCCCCCAGGAGATACCCACATGACCACCGCGACCACCGCCCAGCAACTGCCCGACCTGCTGCCCGACCTCGACTGGATTGCCGACCCGCTGCGCGTGGGCCGCCTCTCGCAAGACTTTGCCTGGTTCAGCCCCGTGCTCAAGCGCGAACTGGCCGGCAAGCGCGGCGACCTTGCCGTGCGGCCGCGCACGGAAGACGAAATCCGCCAAGTGGTGGCCGCGTGCGCCACGGCGGGCATCCCGCTCACCGTGCGCGGCAGCGGCACCGGCAACTATGGCCAGAGCACGCCGCTGCAGGGCGGCGTGATCCTGGACCTGTCGGGCTACAACGCGTTCGGCTGGGTACGGGGCGGCGTGGGCCGCGCGCAGGCCGGCATCCGGCTCGCAGACTTCGACACCCAGGCGCGCCTCCACGGCCAGGAGTTGCGCTGGCTGCCCAGCACCTACCGCAGCGCCACGCTGGGGGGGCTGTTTGGCGGCGGCTTTGGCGGTGCAGGGTCCATCAACCACGGCCCGCTGGCTGCGCCCGGCAACGTGCTGGCCGTGCGCGCGATGACCGTGGAACCCGAGCCGCAAGTCATCGAACTGCGCGGCCCCGAGGCCATGCAGTTGCACCACACCTACGGCACCAACGGCATCGTGCTGGAGCTGGAAGTGGCGCTGACGCCCGCGGTGGCCTGGACCGAGTGCATCGCCACCTTCGCGCAGTTTGACGCCGCGCTGGAATTTGCCGACCGCTTCGGCAGTGCGCCCGGGCTGGAGAAAAAAGAGGTGTGCTTTCTGGCAGCGCCCATCCCGCAGTACTTCACCAGCCTGGCCGAGCACCTGCCCGCCAACCAGCACGCGGTGCTGATGCTGGTGGCCCCGCACTCCGAGGCCGGCCTGCGCGACATGGTGGCGCAGCATGGCGGCCAGGTCACCTACCGCAAGACCGCCGAGGAAGTGGCCAGCAGCCACAAGACGCTGCTGGAGTACACCTGGAACCACACCACCCTGCACGCCCTGAAGGTGGACAAGAACCTCACCTACATCCAGAGCGGCTTCAACCCCCAGCACCGCCTGAAGCAGGTGCGCGCGCTGGAGGCGGCCCTCAAGGGCGAGGTGATGATGCACCTGGAGTTCCTGCGCACCAAGGAAGGCGCCTTCAACTGCAGCGGGCTGCAGATCATCCGCTACACCACCGAGGAGCGCCTGAACCAGATCATGCAGATCTACCGCGACCACGGCGTGCAGATCAACAACCCGCACGTCTACATCGTGGAAGACGGCAAGCAAAACCACCTGGACCCGGCCGTGGTGGGCATGAAACGCCGCTTCGACCCGCAAGGCCTGCTCAACCCCGGCAAGCTGCGCAGCTGGTATGCGGCCGAGCCCCAGGCTGCAGCCCCTGCCCCTGCGCTCCAGACCGCCTGACGCATTACAGCGACATCTCCACGCGCCCCCGGTATCTCTCCCTCTCCCCTCGCGGGAGAGGGCCGGGGAGAGGGGGCAGCGGCCCCACGCAGCGCCCCCCTCTCCCCCCGCCCTCTCCCACAAGGGGAGAGGGAGCTGCAAACCGATCCCGCCTAGCGCAAACGTCTGGTCAAAAACACCCCTTGCGCCCACCCACAGGGCATAATCAGCTACTCATTTAATAGCACCACGCCCGCCCATGCCTTGGCACGCCCGCCTACAGCTCGACTACACGGCAGACACCCGCCACGCCCGCACGGTGGCCCGCTACGAGCACAACGGCCCGCTGCGCATCCTGCAAAGCCTGTACCCCGAGGGCGACGCGATCTGCCACAACGTGCTGGTGCACCCGCCCGGCGGCCTGGTGGGCGGCGACACGCTGGACATCACCGCCACCGTCGGCCCTGGCGCCCACGGCCTGGTCACCACCCCCGGCGCCACGCGCTTTTACCGATCCACCGGCCCGCTGGCACTGCAGCGCAGCCACCTCACCCTGGCCGAAGGCGCACGCCTGGAATGGCTGCCGCTGGAAGCCCTGTGCTACAGCGCCTGCCACGCCGAAAACCACCTCACGCTGAACCTCGCCCCTGGCGCCGAATGCATGGCCTGGGACGTGACCGCCCTGGGCCTGCCGCACGCGGGCCAGCCGTTTGAGCAAGGCCGCTTCACCCAGCACCTGGAAGTGCCCGGCCTGTGGCTGGAGCGCGGCGTGATCGACGCCGCCGATGACCGGCTGATGAGCAGCCCCTTGGGTTTGGCGGGCCACCGCTGCATGGCCAGCATGTTCTTTGCCGCAGGCACCCCGCTGGACCGCACGCGCCGCGACGCGGCCTTGGACGCCGCGCGTGCGGTGATGGACCAACACCCGCAGGTCCAAGCCACCGCAGGCGCTACCAGCCCCAACGACCGCATGGTGGTGGTGCGCGTGCTGGCGCCCCAGGTGGAGCCGGCGATGAAACTGCTCAAGGCTGTGCGGGTGGCGTGGCGGGAAGTGTTGTGGGGGTTGAAGGGGGAGGCGCCGAGGATTTGGGCGATGTAAGGTGGCGGACTGTGCGATGGCAGGTCACATTTTTGGGCTATTAATTGCCTCGAAAAATACGCGACCATTTTTCTCACCGAGGCGCTGAAAGCCGCATTTCTCTGCAACCCTTATAGACCCGATGTTTTGGCTTCTAGCAGATGCTTTCAGCTTAGAGATACCTTTTGCGAAAGCATCTTCGACCAATAAGGCAACGGCCATCGTGCCAATGCCCTTGCCCCAAAAATTTTTACGAAAGAACCACCCACAGTCAGCGCTATCACCGCTGAGCAAAGTGAACCCCACGCTCCCGGCCACGATGGAGTCCACTTCGACAGCGTAAAAGAAGCGGCGTCTGATTGGCATAAGTTGCTGCTCCAGCGCGTCCAAGAAAGCAGCCTCCGCTTGCTCGCGCGTTCGTGGCAGCCAATCCATGAACTGACCTACGTCTTGATCTTGCTGCAACGAACAAAACGCCTCCTGATCGCCTGGCAAGAATTCTCGGAGCAGCACAGGGGTAGGGCACATGGGTTCGCCGCACAACCAATCAACAATCGTGAGAACTTAAGGACCGCGCTGGGCCGTCAAGGAGCGGCGGCCAAGCCCTAACCCTCATTCAGAATTGGTCGAGTGTAGACCCCAAGCGGCAGGATGTTCGAGTGTCAAGCCGTTGCTGTTGCCGGTATCTTCAACAGTCCATCCGCCTTGAACATGGCGCGAATCCCCCTTACCGCCTGCCGAATCCGCGCCTCGTTCTCGATCAGCGCAAAGCGCACGTACTCGTCCCCCTGGTCGCCAAAGCCGATGCCCGGCGACACGCACACCTTGGCCTTGTCCAGCAGCTGCCGCGCAAACTCCAGCGAGCCCAGCGCGCGGTACGGTTCAGGAATGCGCGCCCAGATGTACATGCTGGCCTTGGGGCAGTCCACGGCCCAGCCGGCTTCGGTGAGGCCCTTGTAGAGCACGTCGCGGCGGCGCTGGTACTGGGCGGCGATGTCTTTCACGCACTGCTGGTCGCCCTCCAGCGCGGCGATGGCGGCCACCTGCAGGGGCGTGAAGGTGCCGTAGTCGTGGTAGCTCTTGATGCGCGCCAGCGCCGCCACCAGGTCGGCATTGCCCACCATGAAGCCCACGCGCCAGCCTGCCATGTTGTAGCTTTTGCTGAGGGTGAAGAACTCCACCGCCACGTCCTTGGCGCCGGGCACTTCCATGATGCTGGGGGCGCGGTAGCCGTCGTACACGATGTCGGCGTAGGCCAGGTCGTGCACCACCAGAATGTCGTGCTTCTTGGCCAGGGCGATCACGCGCTCGAAGAAGCCCAGGTCCACGCACTGCGCCGTGGGGTTGCTGGGGAAGCCGAAGATCATCATCTTGGGCTTGGGGTAGCTGCCGCGGATGGCTTTTTCCAGCTCGGCAAAGAAGTCCACGTCGGGCGCCACGGGCACGCTGCGGATGTCGGCGCCCGCGATCACGGCGCCGTAGATGTGAATGGGGTAGCTCGGGTCGGGCACCAGCACGGTGTCGCCCCGGTCCAGCGTGGCCAGCATGAGGTGGGCCAGGCCCTCCTTGGAGCCGATGGTGACGATGGCCTCGGTGTCGGGGTTGATGTCCACCGCATAGCGGTTTTTGTACCAATGGCTGATGGCGCGGCGCAGGCGCGGGATGCCTTTGCTGGCGCTGTAGCCGTGGGTGTCGGGCCGCTGGGCCACTTCGGTGAGCTTGGCGACGATGTGCGGCGGCGTGGCCCCGTCGGGGTTGCCCATGCTCATGTCGATGATGTCTTCGCCGCGGCGGCGGGCGGCGAGCTTGAGCTCGGCCGTGATGTTGAAGACGTAGGGGGGGAGGCGGTCAATGCGCGCAAAACGGCGCTTGCCCTGCGATGCTGCAGACATGCGGTGTGACTTTCACGTAAGCGCCCGGAACCGTCCGAGCGACGTGGCCGGCAGAAAGGCCGGCCCGCAGGCAATGTAACGCACAACGCTGCGCGCATGCCACCCGCGATGGGTGCGGGTGTCGCGAAGCTGCGACGTTGCAGCTACGCGGGGCGGCTGCTACGCCGTGGCCGCCGTGCGGGCGGCCGTCGCCCTTTCGCTGCCCAGCGACCACGCAAAGATCGCCACGCCGCCCAGGCCCAGGACCACGCCCACCCAGCCGGTGGAGGTCCAGCCCCATCCTGCCGCGATGCCCACACCGCCCAGCCAGGCGCCCAGCGCGTTGGCGGCATTGAAGGCCGAGTGGTTGAGCGCGGCGGCCAGCGTTTGCGCGTCGCCCGCCACGTCCATCAGGCGGATCTGCAGTGCGGGGCCGATGGCCACCAAGGTGCCCAGGAAGAACGTGGCCAACGCCGCGCTGGCAGGGTGGTGCGCGGCGGGCACAAACAGCGCCAGCACCAGAATGGACCACACCAGCACCTTGCCCACCGCGGGCATGAGCGCCTTGTCCGCCATGCGCGAGCCCACCAGGTTGCCCGCCACCATGCCCAGGCCAAACAGCGACAGCACGAACGGCATGAGCGCGGGGGGCATGCCGGCCACTTCCAGCAACGTCGGCTTGATGTAGCTGAACACGGCAAACATGCCGCCAAAGCCGATGGCGCCAATGCCCAGGGTGAACCACACCTGCTTGCGCGCCAGCGCGCCCAGCTCGCGCAGCGGGCTTGCACCGTGCGGCGCGGGCATGTCGGGCACCCACAGCCGCACCATGGCGACCGCGGCCACCGCGATCAGCCCCACAAACACAAAGGCCGCACGCCAGCCAAAAGCCTCGCCCAGCGCGGCGGCAATGGGCACGCCCACCAGCGTGGCGCTGGTCAGCCCCAGCATGACCCACCCCACCGCCCGCGCACGCCGCCCCGGCGGCGCCAGGGCCGCCGCCACCAGCGCGGCCACGCCAAAGTAGGTGCCGTGCGGCAGGCCCGTGAACAAGCGCAGCGCGCTGAGCGACGCGTACCCGGGCGCCAGCGCCGACGCAAAGTTGCCCAGCGCGTACACCGCCATCAGGGCCATCAGCAGCGCGCGCCGCCCCCAGTGCGCGCAGAGCACGGCCAGCACCGGCGCGCCCACCACCACGCCCAGGGCATAGGCGCTGATGACGTGGCCGGCCTGCGGAATGCTCACCCCGATGTCGCGCGCCACCTCGGGCAGCAGGCCCATGATGACGAATTCGCCCGTGCCGATGGAAAACCCGCCCACGCCCAGGGCCAGGACCGCGCGCACCAGGGTGCGGTCGTCGGCGGGTGTGGGGGCGGTGGGCAGGGACGGGACAGGCGCAGTCATGGCATCAGCGAAGTGGGGCCGCCCCACCGTCCGGCACATGCCCTCCGGCCCGCCAGCAGCGTGGGCGGCGGGGGAGGAAAGGACGGGGGAGTCGAAGCAAAAAGAAACGCGGTTACAGGGGTAAACCCTGTTTTGGTAACCATACCACGCACCCTGCGGCCTTGCTGGCACGGGGGTATCGCCGGCCCGGCCGCGCTGCTAAGCTGCCCGGTCTCCCGACAACCCCACCGCAGGATCCCATGCATCCCACACCAGGCACCGACGACGCCCCCACCGTGCAGGTGCTGGCCTTCGACATCTTCGGCACCGTGGTGGACTGGCACGGCAGCATCGTGCGCGAAATGCGGGCGCTGTACCCCGCGGTGGACGGCGACGCGTTCGCCCTGGCCTGGCGCGCGGGCTACCAGCCCGCCATGGCCCGGGTGATGCAGGGCGGCCAGCCCTGGACGCTGATCGACGACCTGCACCGCGCCATCCTGGACGAGATCCTGCCGCAGTTCGGGCTGGCGCACCTTAGCGAAGCCGAGCGCGCGCACCTCAACCGCGTGTGGCACCGCCTGGACGCCTGGCCCGACAGCGTGCAGGGGCTGACGCGGCTGAAAAAGCGCTACCTCATCACCAGCCTGTCGAACGGCAACATCGGCCTGCTCACCCACATGGCCAAGCGCGCTGGCCTGCCCTGGGATTGCGTGCTGAGCGCCGAGGTGTTCAAGGCCTACAAGCCCAGCGCGGAGGTGTACCTGGGCGCGGCGCGCATCTTCAACCTGGCGCCGGCCCAGGTGATGCTGGCGGCCGCCCACCACGACGACCTGGCTGGCGCCCGCGCCTGCGGCCTGCGCACGGCCTATGTGGAACGGCCGCACGAGTTTGGCGCGGCGCGGCCCAAGGACGTTTCCCCCCAGCCCGGCAACGACCTGCACGCGCGGGACCTGAACCACCTGGCCGACCTGCTGGGCTGTTGAGGGCGGTGGGGCCAGCGCTCCAGCGCGGGCGCTGGGGGTTTTGGTATTTTTGGCCTCCAGGGCGCTTGAACAAAGCGCGAGCAGCTATTCATTCAATAGCAAACTTCACCCGCCGTCCGCCATCCCCACAGGCTGGCGCAGCACGCACGTGAATTCGCCGCTGGCTGCGTCGTAGTCCCAGCGCGCTGCGGTGCGCGCCTGCCCGCCGGGTGCGGCGCCCGTGGCCTCCACGCTCAGCACCACCAGGCTGTTGGGCGCGCCGTGCCGCAGCCGGTGCGAGACCGCCGTGCCCGCGCTGCTGGCCCACAGGCCGCCGCCCGCTGGCAGCAGCGCCGGGTGGTGGGCGTGGCCCGACAGCAGCATCTGCGCACCGGCGGTGCGCCAGCGTTGCACGGCCTCGTCGGCGCGGTGCGGGCGGTGGGCGCGGTCGAGCGCGTCGCGGGCCACCAGCGGGTGGTGGCTGGCAACGATGCGCCACGCGTCCGGCGGCGCACGCGCCAGCAGCCGGGCCACATGCTCGATCTGGGCGGACGACAGGCTGCCCCGCTCGTGCCGCCATGCGCGGGTGGTGTTGACGCCGACCACGTAGAACGCGCCCATGTGCCGCACGGGCTCCTGGTCCAGGCCGAACTGATCGGCGAAGCGCTCGTAGGCGCGGCCCCACCGCATCCACCAGGCGAACAGCGGCAGGTCGTGGTTGCCCGCCAGCACCAGCGTGGAGCGCGCGTGCAGCCCCTGCACAAAGCGCGCGGCCTGCTCGAACTGCGGGGCCGTGGCGCGCTGCGTGAGGTCGCCGGACACCACGGCCATGGCCACCCCCAGGCGCTGGGCCAGGCGCTGCGCTGCGGCGCAAACCGCGGGGTCATGGGCACCAAAGTGCAGGTCCGACAAGTGCATCAGAACGGTCATAGTAGTGCCAGGAACCCGCCGCTCACGCGGGCAGCAACCCGCCGCCGCCTGCCGGTGAGGGAGCGATCGGCGCCGGTATCAGGGGCGCTGGCGGCGCCTCAGCCGCCTCAGCCGCAGCAGGCCCCGTGCGGGGCGGTGCGTCGCGCAGCGGCGCGCCCGGCGCTACCAGCCACAGGGGCCGCTCGGCCAGGCGGAAATGCAGGGGCGGCGCCATCCATTCGCGCTCCCCGTCGAACGCCACCTTCACGCGCGGAGGGCGCCAGCTGGCGGGCTCCACGGTGAGTTCCGAGCACGCCATGCTGATCACCGCGCTGTCCTTGTCCAGCTGGCCCGTCGCAGCGTTCCACACGGTGCGCGCCACGGCCCAGCGGCCCTGGGGCTGCAGCATGACCACCGCCAGCCGGTTCCCGCGGGCCACCTGGTGCGCCTGCGGCAGGCCGATGCGGTCCAGCTGCAAGGGGTTGTTGCCCACGAACAGGGTGGTGACGCGGTGCTCCTCCTGGCGCACCTGGGCGTCCTCGTGGGTTTTCATGACCACGCGCCAGCGGCGCCCCCAGGCCGGCCGGAACATGCTCCACACGGCCGCCGCCACGGCCACCAGGCGCGACCGGCCAAAGCGCCGGGAGGCCCGCTCGCGCTCGGCCAGCAGCTTGGGGTACAGGCCCACGCTGGCGTTGACGATGAACAGGCGCCGGTTCACGTACCCGACCTGAACAGGATGCATGTCGCCCGCCTCCAGGGCACGCATCAGGTCGTGCACGGCAGCCTCGGCGTCCAGCGCCAGGCCCTGCTCGCGGGCAAAGTAGTTGAAGGTGCCCATGGGCACCACGCCCATGGGCAGCCCGGCGGCCAGCACGGCCGCGGCCACGGCGTTGATGGTGCCGTCACCGCCCGCGGCCACCACCAGCCCGCCGTCCAGGCGGGCGGCGGCGGCGGCATCGTGCGCCAGCTGCACGATGCCGGAGCGCTCGCGCGGCACATGCCAGACCACGTCGCGCGGGTGCAGCGCCAGCACGCCCTCCAGCTTGGCGCGCAGCAGATCCAGGTCCGCGCCGGGCCGCAGCGGTATCACCAAGTGGAGAGGACCGCGGGGAAACGCGGGGGCGGCGGGCTCGGAAACGATCATTGCAGGGAGGGGGGAGAAAGCCAGCGGGCGCAGTGGGGGCACGGAAAGAGGCCAAGGAGAAGCGGGGAAGCCGCGCCACCCGCCCATGGTGCAATCGCCGGCGGCCGGGCGCAGCCGGTGCCCATGCCTTGGCCCTGTCAGCGGGCGCCGACAGCGGCGCGCACGGCCACGCCGTCCGCGGGCGGTTTTGGCCCCTGCCGGCCCGCGCCTTTGGTGCGCAACGGCGCGGAACTCCGGTACAAACGCATGCCGGCTCGCCGGTTCACCGGCCGGGGCCTTCACCGGCCCGCCCCTGAAACCCTGCGCAAGGAAACACTGAAGCGAATGACCGAGATCGATGCACACACCCTGGGCACCCTGCTGGCAAGCCACCCTCTGGGGTGGTGGCTGGCGGGCGTGGCCGCCGGCGCGCTGGTGGGCTGCGCCGGCCTGGCGGCCTTGCGCGCCCTGCGGCGCGCCAGCCCGCCCCTGCGCCGCTTCGTGCCCGTGCAGGCGCGCTGGACCCTGCTGGCCGCCATGGGCACCGCGGCCTTCGTGCTGGTGCTGGCCGGCGCTGCGATGGCCGAGCTGGCCGAAAGCGGGCGCGACGGAGGCGCCTGGGGCGTGCTGGACGATGCCCTGGCCGGCGGCCTGCGCAGCCAGGCGGACACGGCCGTGCTGCGCTGGTTTGCCGCGCTCACGCACCTGGGGGATTCCTGGGCGCTGACGGGGCTGACCGGGGTGGTGGCGGTGGCGCTGTGGTCCGCCCGCCACCGGCTGCTGGCCACCGCCTGGCTCTTCGCCATGGCCGGCAACGGGGCGCTGACCAAGGTGCTCAAGAACGTGTTCGAGCGCGTGCGGCCCGAGCACGACCACGGCATCGCCCAGGCCAGCGGCTACAGCTTTCCCAGCGGCCACAGCAGTGCCTCGCTGGTGGCCTATGCCCTGCTGGCCTACCTGGCCACGCGCCTGCTGCCGCGCGCCTGGCACCTGCCGGCCGCCCTGGCCGCGGGCGCGTTAGTCTTCACCACCGGCTGGAGCCGCGTGGTGCTGCACGTGCACTACGCCAGCGACGTGCTGGCCGGCTGGCTGCTGGGCGGTACGTGGATGGTGTGCACGGTGCTGATTCTGGAGAGCGTGTCGCGCTGGCACCGCCAACGCCTAGGGATGCTCTGCACGAATCGAGCGGCAAGTGGGCACTGCGGATCGGGAGGGGCTGCAAGGCGCAAAACGCAGCAATAGCCGCAGCTATTGCGAGGATTTGCAACGCCGCAGACTGCCCGAGGCCGCAGATGCACACGGCGCGATGATTCGTGCAGAGATCCCTAGCGGCGACCGAGCCGGTGTGAAGACGTTGAGGGCCAGGGCGAGACTGGGACGGTTCTTAAATCGCTACCAAATTGCGGATGCCCTTGGCCTCCATCTCGCTGCCCGGCCCGCGGGCGATGACCTCGCCGCGCTCCATGACGAGGTATTCGTCGGCCAGCTCCTGCGCAAAGTCGTAGTACTGCTCGCACAGCAGGATGGCCACCTTCTCACCATTCAGGCCCTGGTCGGCCAGCATGCGGATGACGCGGCCGATGTCCTTGATGATGCTGGGCTGGATGCCTTCGGTGGGCTCGTCCAGGATCAGTAGGCGCGGCCCCGGCGCGAGGGCCCGCGCAATCGCCAGCTGCTGCTGCTGCCCGCCCGACAGGTCTCCGCCGCGGCGCCTGAGCATTTGCTTGAGCACCGGGAACAGCTCGTACAGGTGCGGCGGCACGGGGGTGGAGGCACTGCGGTAGGCCAGGCCCATGCGCAGGTTTTCTTCCACCGTAAGGCGGCCAAAGATCTCGCGGCCCTGGGGCACAAAGCCCATGCCGGCGCGGGCGCGGTCATACGGCGCGGCCTTGTCCATGGGCTGGCCGTCGAAGGTGATGGAGCCGCTCTTGATGGGCACCAGGCCCATCAGGCTCTTGAGCAGCGTGGTCTTGCCCACGCCGTTGCGGCCCAGCAGCACGGTGACCTTGCCGGGTTCGGCGGTGAGGCTCACGTCGCGCAGGATGTGGGAGCCGCCGTAGTACTGGTTGATGTTTTGGACGGTGAGCATTTTTTAAACGTTTTTGGCCTCTGGCGCTTGACTAGCAAGCGCGGGAAGCTATGAATTTGATAGTTTTTTTCAGGACTCCCAACGCGACGCGCTGCCGGGTTGAGGTTGCCGAAGCCTCGGTGCTTTCTCCCACCCGTTCGGGCTGAGCCTGTCGAAGCCGGGGCATGAACGCTCGCTCGCCCATCTGCGCAGCATGCTTTCGCCGAGGGCGGGAGCCGGGATGTCGCCCCGGCGGGCGAGTCCCTTTCTTTCGCGTCGCCGAAAGAAAGGAACCAAAGGTCGCGAAGCGGGACTCCACTCACTTCGCGCAGCGAAGTTATGTGGAGGCCAAAGGGCGACCCTACAGGCTGCGTCCCTCCGCTCTGCTGCGGGCAA
>NZ_JAJTBB010000021.1 GCF_021287135.1 Acidovorax sp. | reverse complement strand
CCCATGCACACCGGACAGCTCGAGGGGATCAACAACCGCATCAAGGTCATCAAGCGCATGGCTTATGGCTACCGTGACTGCGAGTACTTCTTCCTCAAGATCAAGGCCGCGTTCCCCGGGAATGCGTGAAGAACCTTTTTTTTGCCCGGCGCAAGCTCGCCGGACCACGCGCACACCGCAGCGCGATGCGGCGCTATACCAAGGGGTGCGCCACGGGCGGCACGGCCTGCGCCGTGGGTGGCCGGGTTTGCAGCTGGTGCTCTAGCTGGCCGATATAGGCCGCCGTGGCGTTGTGCGACTCGTCGACGCGGGTGGCCAGCTGCTTTTCCAGGCTGTCCAGGCGGGCCAACAGGTGGGCATGGGCCTGGGCCTGCTGTATCTCCAGGAAGTGGCGCAGCTCGGTGAACCGCGAGGCCTCGGCCTTGTCCGCAAGGTCGCGCTGCGCTTGCAGCTCCTTGGTGTGGCGACGGGTTTCCAGCAGCACCGTACCCTGCAGCGACAGGACGTAGGCCACGAAAACAATGGCCAGCACCGTGGTGAGCCCCAGCATGAGCAGGCCCAGGGGGGCTTCTACGGACGTAAGCCCCAGCGACACGACCGTGGGCTGGGCCAGGGTCGGCCAGTTCAGGGCGGCCAGCGCGGCAATGGCCAGCACGATAAGGAGCAAGACGAAAGAGCGCAGCTGCATGATGGTCACACCTCCGGTAGGCCGTGCTGCGGCGGGCCCGGGCGGGCCGGCCGGCACACGGCGAGCCCTGGTTGTAACGCATGCGCAGCGCCGGCGCGCCGTTGTGCGCGCGATTTCCGGCGGCGTCCTACAGCGGGGCGAGTCCCGGCAGGAGGCCGGGCCCCGCCGCGCGCTGGATCAGTTGGCCTTGGCCAGCTGATCGAGAATTGCCGGGTTCTCCAGCGTGCTGGTGTCCTGGGTGATGGCTTCGCCCTTGGCAATGGAACGCAGCAGGCGGCGCATGATCTTGCCGCTGCGGGTCTTGGGCAGGTTGTCGCCAAAGCGGATGTCCTTGGGCTTGGCGATGGGGCCGATCTCCTTGGCCACCCAGTTGCGCAGCTCGTTGGCGATCTGCTTGGCTTCGTCGCCGGTGGGGCGGGCACGCTTCAGGACCACGAAGGCGCAGATGGCCTCGCCGGTCAAGTCGTCGGGGCGGCCCACCACGGCAGCCTCGGCCACCAGGTCGGTCTTGGCGACCAGTGCCGATTCGATTTCCATCGTGCCCATGCGGTGGCCCGACACGTTGAGCACGTCGTCAATGCGCCCGGTGATGCGGAAGTAGCCCCGGTCGGCGCTGCGCACGGCGCCGTCGCCCGCCAGGTAGTAGCCCTTGAGCTCCTCGGGGAAGTAGCTCTTCTTGAAGCGCTCGGGGTCGTTCCAGATGGTGCGGATCATGCTGGGCCAGGGCTTCTTGATGACCAGGATGCCGCCGGCGCCGTTGGGCACGTCATTGCCCGTCTCGTCCACGATGGCCGCGGCAATGCCGGGCAGCGGCAGCGTGCAGCTGCCAGGCACCAGCGGCGTGGCGCCGGGCAGCGGGGTGATGACGTGGCCGCCGGTCTCGGTCTGCCAGAAGGTGTCCACGATGGGGCAGCGCTCGCCGCCCACGTTCTTGTGGTACCACATCCAGGCCTCGGGGTTGATGGGTTCGCCCACGCTGCCCAGGATGCGCAGGCTCGACAGGTCGGAACGTGCCGGGTGCACGCTCTCATCGGCTTCCGCCGCCTTGATGAGCGAGCGGATCGCCGTGGGGGCCGTGTAGAAGATGGTGCACTTGTGGCGCTCGATCATCTGCCAGAAGCGGCCCGCATTGGGGAAGGTGGGGATGCCCTCAAAGATGATCTGCGTGGCGCCCGCTGCCAGCGGGCCATAGGCCACGTAGGTGTGGCCGGTGATCCAGCCGATGTCGGCCGTGCACCAGAAGACGTCGTCCGGCCGCAGGTCGAACGTCCAGTCCATGGTGAGCTTGGCCCACAGCAGGTAGCCCCCCGTGCTGTGCTGCACGCCCTTGGGCTTGCCGGTGGAGCCGCTGGTGTACAGGATGAACAGCGGGTGCTCCGCGCCCACGGGCTCGGCGGGGCAGCTGCTGCTTTGGCCGGCCAGGGCCTCGGCGAAGGTCTTGTCGCGCCCGGCCACCATGTTGCAGGCCGTGGCCGTGCGCTGGAACACCAGGATGGTCTTGATCGAGTCGCACCCGCCCATGGCCAGGGCTTCGTCCACGATGGCCTTCAGCGGCAGTTCCTTGCCGCCGCGCATCTGGTAGTTCGCGGTGATCACGGCCACGGCGCCGGCGTCGATGATGCGCTCCTGCAGCGCCTTGGCCGAGAAGCCGCCAAACACCACGCTGTGGGTGGCGCCAATGCGCGCGCAGGCCTGCATGGCCACCACACCCTCGATGGTCATGGGCATGTAAATGAGGACGCGGTCGCCCTTCTGGACGCCATGGGCCTTGAGCGCGTTGGCGAACTGGCTCACCCGCGCCAGCAATTCCTTGTAGGTGACCTGGGTCACGGCACCATCGTCCGCTTCAAAAACGATGGCGGTCTTGTTCTCGGTGGGGGTGCCGATGTGGCGGTCCAGGCAGTTGGCCGAGGCGTTGAGTTCGCCGTCGTCGAACCACTTGAAGAACGGGGCGTTGGAGGTGTCCAGCGTGCGGGTGAACGGCTTGGTCCACTGCACGTTCTCGCGGGCCAGGCGGGCCCAGAAGCCTTCGAAGTCCTTGTCGGCCTCGGCGCACAGCGCCTCGTAGCCCGCCATGCCCGACACGCGGGCAGCCTTCACGACCGCATCGGCGGGCGGGAACACCCGGTTCTCAACCAATACGGACTCAATCGCGGATGTGGGCGCACTCATGGTGTTGTCTCCTGGTCTGATGGAATTGGAATTGGGCGGTACTGTCGGACGCGGCACTTACAGGCCACTGACGGGCGCCAAGCTTACTCACTTGTTGACACACGGCCTGCGCCGCTCAGAGAAACCCATGCCCGGAACCGCGTGGGGTTGCCACGCTGCGCCCCCTAAAATCGCCCGTCCCCAATTTCTCCGTCACACGACATGACCCGTCCCAACGATCCCGTGGCTTCGTCGCCGCTGCGCCCGCTTCCCTCGCTGATCTTCGCCAGCCGGTGGCTCCAGCTGCCCCTGTACCTGGGCCTGATCCTGGCGCAGGCGGTCTATGTGTTCCATTTCTGGGTGGAACTGGTGCACCTGATCGAGGCGGCGTTCGGCAACACAGCAGCCCTCAAGCAGCTGGTGTCGAGCATCGGCTACAAGAGCGACCTGGAAGTGGTGGCGCTCAACGAGACCATCATCATGCTGGTGGTGCTGGCACTGATCGACGTGGTGATGATCTCCAACCTGCTCATCATGGTGATCGTGGGCGGCTACGAGACCTTCGTGTCCCGCCTGCGCCTGGAAGACCATCCCGACCAGCCCGAGTGGCTCAGCCATGTGAATGCCTCGGTGCTCAAGGTGAAGCTGGCCACGGCCATCATCGGCATCAGTTCCATCCACCTGCTCAAGACCTTCATCAACGCCGCCAACTACGACCTGAAGGTGCTGATGTGGCAGACCATCATCCACGGCGTGTTCCTGCTGAGTGCGCTGGCCATCGCCCTGACCGACCGCCTGATGGCGCATTCCGCACCGCCCGCGCACCACTGAAGGCAGCCCTCAGCCATCCGCCCCCCCGAAAGAGGCCGCGCATTGCGGCCTCTTTGTATTTATAGCTACAAAACAAGTAGCAATTCAGGTCAAACACCCGCTCCCAAATTTCTCCCCAATCGGGCGGCACAGTGCATGCCATACCCACTTGCCGGAGAAATCCATGGACCGCAGCAGCGCCGCCCAAGCCATCGCCGCCCACCTCGCCACCGCCACGCAGGCCCCCGCCAACCGCCGCTTCGCACTGAACGCCCTGGGCTCTCTGGGCGTGGCCACCCTGCTGGGCTGCGGGGGCGGAGATACCGAAACCACGGACACGACCGACGCCACCGGAACGGGGACCGGCACCACAACCACCTGCTCGGTCGTCCCCGAAGAAACCGCAGGCCCCTACCCCGCCGATGGCTCCACGGCCAGCAACGCCACCTACAACGTGCTGGCGCTCAGCGGCATCGTGCGCTCGGACATCCGCAGCTCCATCGGCTCGTCCACACAGGTCAGCGGCGTGCCGCTGACCATCACCATCACGCTGACGAACACCCGCGCCAGCTGCGCGGCGCTGTCGGGCTACGCCGTCTACCTGTGGCACTGCACACAGGATGGCACCTACTCGGTCTACAGCTCGAACAACATTGCCGACAACTACCTGCGCGGCGTTCAGGCCACGGATGCCAGCGGCACCGTGACCTTCACCACCATCGTGCCCGGCTGCTATGCGGGCCGTATGCCGCACATGCACCTGGAGATCTACCCCACGCTCGCGTCGGCCAACAATGCGCGCAACAAGGTCAAGACCACGCAGCTGGCCTTCCCCACCGAGCTGCTCAGCAGCATCTACAGCGCCCATTCCGGCTACAGCGCCAGCGTGCGCAATCTGGCTTCCATCACCTTTGCCACCGACAACGTCTTCAGCGATGGCACCACGCTGGAGATGACCACCCTGCAGGCCAACGGCGATGGCGGGTATTCGGCCAGCATCACGATCTCGATGGCTGCCTGATGCCCCCGGGCGTCGCCTTCGGCGCCTGCTCGCCAAAGGAACGCAGCCCCCGCCGGCCCGGCAAAGCTGGCTCCACGGGCGCACAGGCCATGGCCGCGCCGGTGTCTGGCGGCCCATCCACGCATCGAACGCTTTTGTCCACCACTGAAGGAAAAACCACCATGACTTTGCACTCTCTTCGCCTCCACCGGCTGGCCCGCATGACCTTCGCGGCGGTGCTGGCTGCGACATCCGCGGCCCCCGTGCTGGCGCAACCCCAGGGCGGGCAGACCCCGCCCGCGCCACCGCCCGAGGCGTATGCCGCCTGCAAGGACAAAACCGAAGGCGCCAGCGTGACGCTGACCCTGCCTGACGGCAAATCGCTCGCAGGCACATGCCGCACAATGGGCGGCACCCTGGTGGCCATGCCCGCAGGCGGGCCTGGCGGCCCCGGCGGGGCAGGCGGCCCGCCCCCCGCCCGCTGACGCCCCTGCTGCCCCATCGATGCCCCACCTGACCCTGCACCGCAAAGCCTTCATCGCCCTGGCCGCCCTGCTGGTGGCCTTGTTGCTGATATTCACAGGCTTTTCGTGGCTGGGCTTGCAGCGGGGCCTGGGGCCGTATGTGGCAGAGATCGAACTGGCCCGCATGCGCTGGCTGGCCGAGCGCCTGCAGGCCCACCACACGCAGACGGGCGGCTGGGAAACCCTGCGCGACCAGCCCCGCCTCTGGGGGCAGCTCAGCCACCCTGGCAGCGGCCTGCGCCGACCCAACACACAGGGCGCAGAAGGCGTCCCCCCCACCGACCGGAGCGCTTCGCTCGGCATGCCCCCCGAACTGGCGAACGGCGGCCCGACAGCAGACCGCAGCATGCCGCAGCTCCCACCACCACCCCCGGGCGATCGGGGCGCAGGCGGCCCACAGCGCCACACCGATGACCTGTTCCCCCGCCTGGGTGTGGTGGACGCGCAGCAACGCCTGGTGGCTGGCACGCCACCCCGGCCGGGCAGCGCGCGCCTGGCCCTGACCGGCGCCGACGGCAAGACCATCGGCCAGCTGGTGCTGGCACCTCCACAGGGTGTACGCAGCGAAGCCGACCGGGCCTTCCTGGCGCAGCACCTGGGCTTTGTGGCATGGACGGGCCTGGCCGGGCTGGCACTGGCACTGCTGCTGTCGGGCTGGCTGGCGCGGCGCTGGCTGGCCCCCGTAGAGGCCCTGGCCGCCGGAACGCGCGGCATTGCGCAGGGCCACCTGCACACCCGCGTGCCCGTGCACGGCAACGACGAACTGGCCCAGTTGGCCCGCACCTTCAACACCATGGCCGAACAACTGAGCAGCATCGAGGCCAGCCGCCGCCAGTGGCTGGGCGACGTAGCCCACGAGCTGCGCACCCCCCTGGCCGCCATGCGCGCCGAAATCGAGGCCGTGCAGGACGGCATCCGCCCGTTTGACGACAAGACCGCGCTGCGCTTGCACCGGCAGGTGATGCGCCTGATCCAGCTGGTGGGCGACCTGCGCGCCAGCCTGGACGCCGCCGGCACCAGTGCGCCATCGGCCCAGGTGCCCGTACACCCGCTGTCGCTGCTGAACGAGGCACTCGCATCCATGCGCCCGCGCCTGGCGCAGGCGGGCATCGATGTGGAGACCTCCGGCCTGGACGCCCTGACCGCGCAGGTTCCGGCCCAGCCGGCCCCCCTGGTGCGCGGCGACGCGCAGCAACTGCACCAGGTGTTCTTGAACTTGCTGGAAAACAGCCTGCGCTACACCGACGCGGGCGGCCTGCTGCGCCTCTCGGCGCGCCTGTTGCCGCCGGCCGACGGAGCCGCCCAACTGCAGGTGCAGCTGGACGACAGCGCGCCCGGCGTGCCTACGCATGAGCTGCCCCGCATCTTTGATCGCCTGTACCGCGCAGAAACCTCGCGCAACCGCGACCATGGCGGCTCGGGCCTGGGCCTGGCGATTTGCCGCGCCATCGTGCTCGCGCACGGCGGCACGCTGACGGCCGACACCTCACCCCTGGGCGGCCTCTGCATCACGCTGCAACTGCCACTGCTGGACAACCCCTCATGAGCCACCGCATCCTCGTCATCGAAGACGAACCCGACATCGCCGCCATCGTGGTGGACTACCTGCGCCACGCGGGCTACACCGTGGAACACCAGGCCGAGGGCCGCGCGGCGCTCGCCAGCATGCTGACCCAGCCGCCCGACCTCACGCTGCTGGACATCATGCTGCCCGGCATGGATGGGCTTGAAATCCTGCGCCAGGCACGCCGCCACACCGAGCACCCCATCATCATGCTGACCGCCCGCGTTGAGGAGGTCGACCGCCTCATCGGCCTGGAGCTGGGCGCGGACGACTACATCTGCAAGCCGTTTTCCCCGCGCGAGGTGGTGGCCCGCGCCAAGGCTGTGCTGCGCCGCACCGCCGCCGCGCACGAGGCCCCGGCAACCACCACCGCAGCAGCGGCGCTGATGCTGGACGAATCGCACTGGCAGGCCACGTTGCACGGCACGCCGCTGGGCCTGACGCGCCGAGAGTTCCGCCTGCTGCAAGTGCTGGCCCACCAACAGGGGCGCATCTTCTCGCGCGCGCAGCTGCTGGACCAGGCTTACGAGGACACGCTCGACGTGAACGAACGCGCCATCGACAGCCACATCAAAAACCTGCGCAAAAAGCTCAAGGCCGCCAGCGCGGACGGCCGCGATTGGATCCGTTCGGTGTACGGCGTGGGTTTTGCGTTGGACCCGATGACGGCCGATTGAGCCTGGCCCGACGGGCCGATTGCTACATTTTTTATAGCTGCTTGCGCTTATCCAATAAGCGCCAGGGCTCTTTTTAACCAAAAAATGGTGGTATGGCGGGCCACCAGCTCAGCCCCTGTCTCACCCCAACGCACGCAGCGCACCTACACCCCTACCGCTCGGGTACGGGTGTGATCGGGGCCACGCCCTGGCCACTATCACCTGTTCTCCCCGATGTCCGCCCTGCCCCCTTTGCCCCGCGCGCTGGCAACGCCCCGGCCCACCAGCCGCCCCCAGAAGTTGCCTGGAGGCTTGGTGTACGTCACCCCCGCCCTGCCCGGCCTCACCCGCGTGCGCAGCGGTGCCAAGGCATTTCGCTACCGTTTGCCCGATGGCCAGTGGCTCCAGGACCCGGACGAAATCGCCCGCATCAACCGCCTGGCGATCCCACCGGCCTATACCGACGTGTGGATCTGCCCCCTGCCCCACGGGCACCTGCAGGCCATGGGGCTGGACGCGCGCGGACGGCGCCAATACCGGTACCACCCGCAGTGGCGCGCGCAGCGCGACGAGGGCAAGTTCGAACACATGCAGGCGTTTGGCCGCGTGCTCCCACGCCTGCGCAGCCGCGTGGCGCGTGACCTTGCGGCGCACCGCAGCGGCCAGCCGCTCGCTCGCACGCTGGTGCTGGCCACGGTGGTGCGCCTGCTGGACACCACCTACCTGCGCGTGGGCAATGAGGAATACGCCGCCACCAACCGCTCGTATGGGCTGACCACGCTGCGCACGCGGCATGTGCAAGTCAAGGGAAGCCAACTCAAGCTGCGATTTCGCGGCAAGAGCGGCGTGTGGCAAGAGGCCGAGCTGGACGATCCGCGCGTGGCCCGCGTGGTGCGCCGCTGCCAACAACTGCCCGGGCAGGAACTCTTCCAATACGAGGACGAAGACGGTAGCCTGCGCACCATCGGATCGAGCGACGTGAACGACTACCTGCGCGAGATCACGCACGGCGCGGCTGATTCCGGGGGCGATCATTTCACTGCCAAGGACTTTCGCACCTGGCACGGCACCACGCTGGCGCTGGAGCTGACGCGCCGGGCCTGTACGCCACCAGAGGCCGCCACCACAGCCGATCAAAGCGCGCGCTACAGCGCCAAGGCCATTCTGGCCGAGGTGGCGCGCCAGTTGGGCAACACCCCCGCCGTGTGCAAAAAGTCTTACGTGCACCCGGCCGTGCTGGAGCTGGGCGCTCGACTGGCAGGCGGCGCTGAACCCGGCCTGCAGGCGATGTGGAATCGCCTGGGCGGCCCCCCATCGCCACGGGGCTTGAGCGCGGCAGAGCGCCGACTGCTGGCGTTCTTGCGCAAGGCGCGCCCCACCGCCAAAGCATGAGCAGCACGCGCCGCGTGACAAACTGCGCTTCAAAAAAATAGCACCCAGCGCTTGCTGGATAAGCGCTAGCGGCAATTTTTGCTTGAAGTTCTGACCCGCGCCATACCGCCAGCTCCTCAGCGCCCCACCATGTTCTCCGGCACCACCCACTGATCGAACTGCTCGGCCGTGAGGTGGCCCGAGGCGATGGCCGCCTCGCGCAGGCTGGTGCCTTCCTTGTGCGCCTTCTTGGCGATGAAGGCGGCCTTGTCGTAGCCGATGTGCGTGTTGAGCGCGGTCACCAGCATCAGCGAGCGGCCCACCAGGTCGGCAATGCGCTCACGGTTGGGCTCGATGCCCGCGGCACAGTGGTCGTTGAAGCTCACCATGCCGTCGGCCAGCAGGCGCACGCTTTGCAGGAAGTTGTGCGCCACCATGGGCCGGAACACGTTCAGCTCGAAATTGCCGCTGGCGCCGCCAAAGTTAATCGCCACGTCGTTGCCGAACACCTGGGCGGCCAGCATGGTCACCGCTTCGCTCTGCGTGGGGTTGACCTTGCCCGGCATGATGGACGAGCCCGGCTCGTTCTCGGGGATGGTGATTTCGCCAATGCCGCTGCGCGGGCCGCTGGCCAGCCAGCGCACGTCGTTGGCTATCTTCATCAGGCTGGCGGCCAGGGTCTTGAGTGCGCCGTGGGCGTGGACCAGGGCGTCCACCGAGGCCAGCGCCTCGAACTTGTTGGGCGCGGTGACAAACGGCAGGCCCGTCAGCCGGGCCAGCTCGCGCGCCACAGCTTCGGCATAGCCTTTGGGCGCATTCAGCCCCGTGCCCACGGCCGTGCCACCCAGAGCCAGCTCGCACAGGTGCGGCAAGGCGGCGCGCACGTGCCGTTCGCCATGCTCCAGCTGCGCCACCCAGCCCGAGATCTCCTGGCCCAGCGTGAGGGGCGTGGCGTCCTGCAGGTGGGTGCGGCCGATCTTGACGATGCCGTCGAACGCGACCGCTTTCTGGGCCAGCGTGGCGCGCAGCTTGGCCAGTGCAGGCAGCAACCGGTGTGTCAGCGCGTCGACCGCCGCCACGTGCATCGCGGTGGGAAACACGTCGTTGCTGGACTGGCTGCGGTTCACATCGTCGTTGGGGTGCACCCGGCGGCCTTCGCCGCGCGGGCCGCCCAGCAGTTCACTGGCGCGGTTGGCCAGCACTTCGTTGACGTTCATGTTGGTCTGCGTGCCGGAGCCCGTCTGCCACACGACCAGCGGAAACTCTCCGGCATGCCGGCCGGCGATCACCTCGTCGGCGGCGGCCATGATGGCCTGGGTCTTGGCCGCGTCCTGCAGGCCCAGCGCATGGTTGACCTGGGCCGACGCCCGCTTGACCTGCGCCAGCGCGCGGATGATCTCGCGCGGCTGCTGCTCGCCCGAGATGTCGAAGTTCTGCAGCGAGCGCTGGGTTTGCGCGCCCCAGAGCCTGTCGGCCGGCACCTCAATGGGGCCAAAGGTGTCACGTTCTATGCGAGTGGTCATGGGAAGCCTCCGGGTCAGCGCCAACAAAACCGGGCCATGGCGTCGCCCACGGCCCCGTGCAGTGCGCCAGAGCCTATCAAACGCTGCCGCCGCCTGCGCAGCCCGCGGCCCAAGGCCCTGCTGGCGGCGCGTGCAGCCTGGCGAACGGCGACGACAGCGCCTGTCAGCGATGCCTGACGCCCGCCGCCGCCCCGGCGCCCGACCATGGGTTCGCAGCCGCCCCGGTTGCAGCGGCGTCCGCCCTCTCGGCGCCGCATGTCCCGCGGCGGCACCCACCACCAGGAGTTTCACCATGGCCACCAGCAGCCTTCTCGGCATCGACACCGACCTCCCGCCCGCGGGCCACCGCTCCACCGGCATCGACAGCCTGGGTCCGAGCGACGCCTCCGACTCGGGCAGCGACAGCGCGGGCGCGTACAGCGACGAGCCCGACAGCGACACCGACCGTTTCGGCACCGGCGAGCGACGCAGCGCCGAGCCCCACGAGCCCCCGGATGCCCAGGACATCCTGCCCGACCATGTCGAGTCCCTGGCCGACGACGCCAGCGCTGCGGAGCCTGACGAGGGCAGCGGACGCGGCGGCTCCTCGCGCAGTGCAACGCAAGCCGCTATTGCGGCTGCGCAAGACGCGGGGGATAAAGAGGACGAGGTGGGCAGCGACGACAGCACGCCGGCTGCGGGCGGGTGATCTGGCGCGCGTAAGCCGCCCATAGCGGGGGTCTGTCAAAATACGGCCCGCTGGACCGGCAGGCCGGCACGGCAGCGCATGTGCAGCAACGCAGTGCGCGCAGTGTTGCGCGGCGCCGGGCCTGTGCCACCAGACTCCCACGACACGCCATGACCACCTCCATCCGCCAGGCCGACCTGATCGAATCCATTGCTGCCGCGCTGCAGTACATCAGCTACTACCACCCCGCCGACTACATCGCCCACCTGGCCCGCGCCTACGAGCGCGAGCAAAGCCCGGCCGCCAAGGACGCCATCGCGCAGATCCTCACCAACAGCAAGATGAGCGCCACGGGCCAGCGCCCCATCTGCCAGGACACCGGCATCGTCAACGTCTTCCTGAAGGTGGGCATGGACGTGCGCTGGGAAGGCTTCACCGGCAGCCTGGACGACGCCATCAACGAAGGCGTGCGCCGTGGCTACAACCACCCCGACAACACGCTGCGCGCCTCGGTCGTGGCCGACCCGCAGTTCGCCCGCAAGAACACCAAGGACAACACCCCCGCCGTGATCTTTACCGAGATCGTGCCCGGCAACACCGTGGACATCACCGTGGCGGCCAAGGGCGGCGGTTCCGAGAACAAGTCCAAGATGTACATGCTCAACCCCGGTGACAACGTGGTGGACTGGGTGCTCAAGACCGTGCCCACCATGGGCGCCGGCTGGTGCCCGCCCGGCATGCTGGGCATCGGCATTGGCGGCACGGCCGAAAAGGCGGTGCTCATGGCCAAGGAAAGCCTGATGGACGACCTGGACATGTACGAGCTGCAGGCCAAGCAAGCCAGCGGGGCCGAACTCGACAATGTCGAAAAGCTGCGCCTGGAGCTGTATGAAAAGGTCAACGCCCTAGGCATCGGCGCGCAGGGCCTGGGCGGCCTGACCACCGTGCTGGACGTCAAGATCAAGATGTACCCCACGCACGCGGCCAGCAAGCCGATTGCGATGATCCCCAACTGCGCGGCCACGCGCCACGCGCACTTCGTGATGGACGGCTCGGGTCCCGTGTACCTCACGCCCCCCAGCCTGGACCTGTGGCCCAACGTGGACTGGGCGCCCGACTACAACAAGAGCAAGAAGGTCAACCTCAACACACTGACCAAGGAAGAAGTCGCCAGCTGGAAGCCCGGCGACACGCTGCTGCTCAACGGCAAGATGCTGACGGGCCGCGATGCCGCGCACAAGCGCATCCAGGACATGCTGGCCAAGGGCGAGAAGCTGCCCGTGGACTTCACCAACCGCGTCATTTACTACGTGGGCCCCGTGGACCCCGTGAAGGGCGAGGCCGTGGGCCCGGCCGGCCCGACCACCGCCACGCGCATGGACGGGTTCACCGAAATGATGCTGGCCCAGACCGGCCTGATCGCCATGGTGGGCAAGGCCGAGCGCGGCCCGGTCGCCATCGAAGCCATCAAGAAGCACCAGAGCGCCTACCTCATGGCCGTGGGCGGCGCCGCCTACCTGGTCAGCAAAGCCATCAAGACCGCCAAGGTCGTGGGCTTCGAGGACCTGGGCATGGAAGCCATCTATGAATTCGACGTGGTGGACATGCCGGTGACCGTGGCCGTGGACGCCGGTGGCACCAGCGCCCACATCACCGGCCCGGCCGAATGGCAAAAGCGCATCGCCACTGGCGAATTCAAGGGCATCGAAGTCGCCGCCGCCTGAGGGTGCGGCGGCTCGCTGCCTTCGGCCCGCTGGGGACGCAGCTGGGGCAATCCCAGCCCCGGCCCCCGGCCCAGCAAACCGCCTTCGGGCGGTTTTGTTTTTGGCAAGCCCGTGCGGCGCACGCCTCCTCGTCCAGCGCAGCCCTCAGCCGTCGTGGCGCCGCACATTTCCTACAATCACCGGTTTCCAACCTCCACGATTGCCATGCTGCCGGCCTCCTCCTCTCCCATTGGCGTGTTCGACAGCGGCGTGGGCGGGCTGAGCGTGCTGCGCGCCCTGCTGGCCGCCCTGCCCCACGAGCGGTTTGTCTATCTGGCAGACAGCGGCCACGCGCCGTACGGGGAACGGGGCGACGCGTACGTCAGCGCACGCACCCACGCCATCACGGACTACCTGTGCGAGCAGCACGGCATCAAGGCTCTGGTGGTGGCCTGCAATACGGCCACGGCGGCCGCCATCCACGAAGTGCGCAGCAGCCGGCCCGCGCTGCCGCTGGTGGGCCTGGAGCCCGCCATCAAGCCGGCGCTGGCCGCCACGAAGACGGGTCACATCGGCGTCATCGGCACCCGCGGCACGCTCACCAGTGCCAAGTTCGGCAAACTGATGGCGTCCTTTGCCGGCCAGGCGCATTTCGTGGTGCAGCCCTGCGACGGCTTGGCCCATGCCATCGAACGCAGCGTGGCCCAGCCCGTGCCGGCCGCCCTAGGCCCGGTCAGCGCCACCGAGACCGGCGCGCTGTGCGAGCGCTACCTCCACGCCATGGGTGAATTCGGCACCGGCCCCGGCCAGATGGACACTCTGGTGCTGGGCTGCACGCACTACGTTTTCGTGGCCCATGAACTGCGAGCGCTCACCGGGCCGGCCGTGCAGTTCATCGAAACCGGAGAAGCTGTGGCACGCCAGACGCACCGCCTGCTGCAGACGGCCGGGCTGCTCAGCACTGCCCCTGCGCTGCCCGACGGAGCGCCTGGCCGTGCGCCCATCCGCTTGCTGACCACCGGCCCGGTGGAGATGCTGCAGGCGGCCGCCCAGCGGTGGCTGGACCTGCCCGCCCACTGGTGCGAGAGCGTCAACGTTCCCTCCGCTATAGAGAAATGGGCCGCCAGCGCTTGATGGATCTGTGCAATCAGCTATCAAATCAATAGCAATAAGCGCTGACAGCAACAGACAGCAACAGACAGCAATCAGTCGCTGCCAGCGTCTGCGCCCCATAGCCGCTCCCCCGTCCGCTCCAGGTGGGTGAGGTACAGCCGCACATCCAGCTCGTACTGGTGGTAGTTCGGCTCCATGTGCGTGCACAGCTGGTAGAACGCCTTGCCGTGGTCCTTTTCGCGCAGATGGGCCAGCTCATGCACCACGATCATCTGCAGGAATTCCGCCGGCGCCTGCTTGAACAGGGCCGCCACGCGGATCTCGTGCTTGGCCGCCAGCCGGCCGCCCTGCACGCGCGAGACCGCCGTGTGCAGCCCGAGGGCGTGGCGCACCACATGGATCTTGTTGTCAAAAAGGACCTTGTTGACCGTGCCGGCATTGCGCAGGTAGCGGTTCTTGAGTTCCTGCGCGTAGTCGTACAGCCCGCGGTCGCCGCGCACCGCATGGGGCTGCGGATATTTGCGCAGCAGCACCGCCCCCAGCTGCCCCTGCTCCAGCAAGGCCAGCGCCTGCTCCTGCAGGGCCAGAGGGTAGGAACGCAGGTAGGGAAGCAAATCGGGGGTCATGGATCCGTAGAGAGCCCGCGGCACAGCGGGCAGCAGCCCCGATGCCAAGGCGTCTGGCCGGCAGGCGCCGTGGCGCGCCGCCGTCCTGGACGGCCATTTCAGTGCAGATGGCGGGGGCGGCGTCCGCCGCTCGTCCCGCCGTGCCCGCCCGTGGGGCCGCCCGGCCCGCGCGGCGGCTTGCCGATTTCCAGCGAATTGACCAGGGCGTCGAAGCGCTGGCTGAACAGCTTGTCGATTTCCGCAACCACCCCGCCCAGCTCGGCACCGTCGAAGTGGCGCTCCATCATGTTGACCACGTCCTGCACCAGCAGATCGCGCTGCACCTGCATGATCGCCGCGGGGGTCGGGCCGACGAAGAGCATCACGAAATCGTCGCGCGACTCGGCCCCCTCGTCCTCTTCTTCCTCGTCGAAATCGGTGTCGTAGAACGTGACCTCGATGGCGGCGCCCTGCTCGGCCAGTTCATTGAGGCTCATGCACATTTCGTCCAGCGATTGGCGAAAGTCCTCGTCGCCCCGCACCGTCCAGCACATCTGCAGCAAATGCTCCTGCGCGTCAAAGCGGATGCCTGGCTCTTCCTCATAGGCGCTGGCGGCGCCGTCCGCCAAGGACCGTGCGCCCGCATATTTCCACAGCGGCTTGAGTGCCTCCTGCAGCTGCTCGAAGCTCGCATCGGCACGCAGAGGGACCTGCCCGTGGACATGTATTTCAAAGGGAGCGTTGTAACTTGACATGATTGAATCCTGGAGCCTGCTGCACAGGCTCTTCGTGGTGCCCCGAGCCGGGGTCGAACCGGCACGCCCCTTTTCAGGAAAGCGGCGGATTTTAAGTCCGCAGTGTCTACCAATTTCACCATCGGGGCGCCAGCCGCAGAGCGCATACCCGCGCTGCAGCGTAACCCGGGCAGCTTGCGCGTGCAATGCCCTGTCGTGTCTCTGGCCCGAAAGCCGCCGGACTCCCCACGCGGCTTCGGACCACCAAGAAAAAAGGGAAGCCGAAGCTTCCCTTGCGAATATTGGAGCGGGAAAAGAGTCTCGAACTCTCGACCTCAACCTTGGCAAGGTTGCGCTCTACCAACTGAGCTATTCCCGCATTTCCTGCTCAATCAGCGCCTTTCAGCACTCATCAGCAAGACTCAAATTATAGCGCAATTTTTAGCATCATCTCAACAGATTCGCCAAAAATTACCCATCACCACCGGCTTGCTCTTTCCAACCCCTGCAACTGGATCACTGCAGGACCGGCACGGCGCAGACCGTATCTGGAGGCGCGGTCCGGAGTCGAACCGGACTAACCGGATTTGCAATCCGGGGCATAACCGCTTTGCTACCGCGCCAGGAATTCGCATTCCTTCGACAAAAAAGGGAAGCGATTGCTTCCCTTTTGTGGAAATTGGAGCGGGAAAAGAGTCTCGAACTCTCGACCTCAACCTTGGCAAGGTTGCGCTCTACCAACTGAGCTATTCCCGCAATTTACCGAAGCCTCACATTGTACAACGTTTGCTGCGATGGAATGAATTGTAGCGCATTTTTTGGCCCTTCCAAAAAATTTTTCGTCCGTCAGTGCTTCAACCCATCCGAAGACACCGCCGGCACCGCCACCTTGTCCGACACAGGCGCTGCCACGTCCGCCACCTCCTCGTCAGAGAGGGGAACGGGCTTGCTTGCCAGGGCCACTTCCAGCACCTTGTCGATCCAGCGCACCGGCACGATTTCCAGCCCGCTCTTCACGTTGTCCGGAATCTCGGCCAGGTCCTTGACGTTCTCCTCCGGGATCAGCACGGTCTTGATGCCGCCGCGCAATGCCGCCAGGAGCTTTTCCTTGAGCCCGCCAATGGCCGTCACCTCGCCGCGCAGCGTGATCTCACCCGTCATGGCCACATCGGAGCGTACGGGAATCCCCGTCAACGCCGACACGAACGCCGTCGTCATGGCCGCCCCGGCGCTCGGGCCGTCCTTGGGCGTCGCGCCATCGGGCACGTGGATGTGGATGTCCCGCTTCTCAAACACCTCGTCCTTGATGCCCAGGATGCGCGAGCGGCTGCGCACCACCGTGCGCGCGGCTTCCACGGACTCCTTCATCACATCGCCCAGCGAACCGGTGCGGGTGATCACGCCCTTGCCGGGCATGACGGCGGCTTCGATGGTGAGCAGGTCGCCCCCCACTTCGGTCCACGCCAGGCCCACCACCTGGCCCACCTGGTTCTGCGTCTCGGCCCGGCCGTAGGTGTACTTGCGAACGCCCAGAAAGTCCGGCAGATTGTCGGCCGTCACGATCACCTGGGGCGTGAGCTTCTTGAGCTGCAGCCCCTTGACCACCTTGCGGCAGATCTTGGACAGCTCACGCTCCAGCGAACGCACCCCCGCTTCACGGGTGTAGTAGCGCACCATGTCACGCACCGCCGACTCGGTGATCTCCAGCTCTTCGTCCTTCACGCCGTTGTTCTTCAGCTGCTTGGGCAGCAGGTACTTCATGGCGATGCTGGTCTTCTCGTCCTCGGTGTAGCCCGAGAGACGAATGACTTCCATGCGGTCCAGTAGCGCTGGCGGAATGTTCATCGAGTTGGACGTGGCCACGAACATCACATCGCTCAGGTCGAAGTCCACCTCCACATAGTGGTCCCCGAACGTGTGGTTCTGCTCCGGGTCCAGCACCTCCAGCAGCGCGCTCGAAGGGTCGCCCCGGAAATCGGTGCCCAGCTTGTCGATCTCGTCGAGCAGGAACAGCGGGTTGCGCGTGCCGACCTTGGCCAGGCTCTGCAGCACCTTGCCTGGCAGCGCGCCAATGTAGGTGCGGCGGTGGCCACGGATCTCGGCTTCGTCACGCATGCCGCCCAACGCCATGCGAACGTACTTGCGCCCGGTGGCCTTGGCAATCGACTGCCCAAGGGAGGTCTTGCCCACCCCCGGTGGGCCTACCAGGCACAGGATGGGCGCCTTGACCTTGTCCACGCGCTGCTGCACCGCGAGGTACTCAAGAATGCGGTCCTTGACCTTGTCGAGGCCATAGTGGTCCTCGTTCAGCACGCCCTCGGCGTTGACCAGGTCGTGCTTGATCTTGGTCTTCTTGCTCCAGGGCAGGCCCGTGAGCACGTCGATGTAGTTGCGCACCACTGTGGCCTCGGCCGACATGGGCGACATGAGCTTGAGCTTCTTGAGCTCCGCATCGGCCTTCTTGCGGGCTTCGGCCGGCATCTTGGCGGCCTTGATCTTCTTCTCGATCTCCTCGATGTCGGCGCCTTCGTCGCCCTCGCCCAGTTCCTTCTGGATGGCCTTGACCTGCTCGTTGAGGTAGAAGTCCCGCTGGTTCTTCTCCATCTGGCGCTTCACGCGGCCGCGGATCTTCTTGTCGACGTTGAGGATGTCCACCTCGCGGTCCAACTGCTCGAAGAGGTTTTCCAGGCGCGCCTTCACGTCCGAGAGGTCCAGCACCACCTGCTTGTTTTCCAGCTTGAGCGGGAGGTGCGCCGCGATGGTGTCCGCCAGGCGGCCCGGATCGTCGATGCTGGAGATGGACGTGAGGATCTCGGGCGGGATCTTCTTGTTGAGCTTGACGTACTGGTCAAACTGCTGCATCACCGCACGGCGCAGCGCCTCGATTTCGCTGGGCTTGTTGGCCTCAGGGTGTGCCTCCACGGGGGTGACCGTGGCGGCGAAATGCGTTTCCGAATCCTGGATGGCGGTCACCACGGCGCGCTGCTGGCCTTCGACCAGCACCTTGACGGTGCCATCGGGCAGCTTGAGCATCTGCAGGATGGTGGACATGCAGCCGACGTCGAACATGTCGGACACCGACGGCTCGTCCTTGGCGGCGGCCTTCTGGGCCACCAGCATGATGCGGCGGTCGGCCTCCATGGCCAGTTCCAGCGCCTTGATGCTCTTGGGGCGCCCCACGAACAGGGGGATGACCATGTGGGGGAACACCACCACATCGCGCAGGGGCAGAAGCGGCAGTTCAACAGGGGTGGCGGGGAGCGGGGTATGTCCGGACATGGAAATCCTCAGTTAACTGTGTGGCAGATGGTCCACCAGCGGGCATTTTCAACCCCTTCTTCCGGCCGCACCGCAAAAAGGGTTGCAAGGCAAGCGCAGCCGACGGCCTGGCGCGGTGCCTGCAGTCGTTGCGCGCACCGTTGGCACATCTCAGACGCCCAGGACGCGCAGCGTCATCCAAGACACGCGGGGCCTGCGCGACCCAGGCCGGCAGCTGCCGCGCAAGGGCCACCCCGCTGTGCTGGCACGGCCCCCAAGCGGGGGACCTGCACCAGGCAGCCCAGGGTCGGCGTCTTCGTCTTCACGCCTTCTTGGCGGCCTCGCGGTACACCAGCAGCGGGGGCTTGGTCTCTTCGATGGTGGATTCGTCCACCACCACCTTCTCGACATTCGTGGCGTTGGGCAGGTCGAACATGGTGCCGATCAGCGCCTGCTCCAGGATCGAACGCAGGCCACGGGCACCCGTCTTGCGGGCCAGGGCCTTGCGCGCGATGGCCTTGAGCGCCGCCGGACGGATTTCCAGGTCGACGCCCTCCATCGCCAGCAGCTTGCTGTACTGCTTGACCAGCGCGTTCTTGGGCTCCGTCAGGATCTGGACCAGGGCGTCCTCGCTGAGCTCTGCCAGCGCCGTCACCACGGGCATGCGCCCGACTAGCTCGGGAATCAGGCCGAACTTGATCAGGTCCTCCGGCTCGATCTCGGAAAACACCTCGGTGAGCGAGCGCTGCTTCTTGCTCTTGACCGATGCGCCGAAACCGATGCCCGAGGCCTCGGTGCGGTTTTCGATCACCTTCTCCAGGCCGGCGAATGCGCCGCCACAGATGAACAGGATATTGGTCGTGTCGATCTGCAGGAAATCCTGGTTCGGGTGCTTGCGCCCGCCCTGCGGCGGCACGCTGGCCATGGTGCCTTCGATGAGCTTGAGCAGCGCCTGCTGCACACCCTCGCCCGACACGTCGCGCGTGATGCTGGGGTTGTCGGACTTGCGCGAGATCTTGTCGATTTCGTCGATGTATACGATGCCGCGCTGGGCACGCTCCACATCGTAGTTGCAGCTTTGCAGCAGCTTCTGGACGATGTTTTCCACGTCTTCGCCCACATAGCCCGCTTCCGTCAGGGTGGTGGCATCCGCCATCACAAACGGCACATCGAGCATGCGCGCCAGGGTTTGGGCGAGCAGCGTCTTGCCCGACCCCGTGGGGCCGATCAGCAGGATGTTGCTCTTGGACAGTTCGACATCGTCCTTGCTCGCCTTGTCCTTGTGGCGCAGGCGCTTGTAATGGTTGTACACCGCGACGGCAAGCGTACGCTTGGCCACGTCCTGGCCAATCACGTAGTTGTCGAGGTTGGTCTTGATCTCCGCCGGCGTGGGCAGGTCGCTGCGGGCCTCCCGGCCCACGTCGCCTGCGGGCAGTTCGTCGCGGATGATCTCGTTGCACAGGTCAATGCACTCGTCGCAGATAAAGACCGATGGACCGGCGATCAGCTTCTTCACTTCGTGCTGGCTTTTGCCGCAGAAAGAGCAGTAAAGGGTTTTTTCGCTGGAAGAGCCTTTTTTCTCGGCCATGGGGGGCAATGCCTTGCTGTTACGGGAAGTTGTCGGGATGATAACCAAATAAAAAACGGCGCTTTCCCCCAGGGAAAACGCCGCTGCGCGATCCCCGTCGCTCAGGAGCGCTGGCTGATCACCTGGTCGACCAGGCCGTAGTCCTTGGCCTCGTCGGCCGACAGGAAATAGTCGCGGTCGGTGTCGCGCTGGATCTTCTCCAGCGGCTGGCCCGTGCGCTCGGCCAGGATCTTGTTGAGCTGCTCGCGGGTCTTGAGGATCTCGCGGGCGTGGATCTCGATCTCGGTCGCCTGGCCCTGCATGCCGCCCAGCGGCTGGTGGATCATGACCTTGGAGTTGGGCAGCGCAAAACGCTTGCCCTTGGCACCGGCCGCCAGCAGGAAGGCGCCCATGCTGGCCGCCATGCCCGTGCAAAGGGTGGAGACGTCGGGCTTGATGAAGTTCATGGTGTCAAAGATCGCCATGCCGGCGCTCACCGAACCGCCCGGGGAATTGATATAGAACGAAATGTCCTTGTCGGGGTTCTCGCTCTCCAGGAACAACAGCTGCGCCACCACGAGGTTGGCCGTCTGGTCGTTCACGGGACCCACCAGGAAAATCACGCGCTCCTTGAGCAGGCGCGAATAAATGTCGTAAGACCGCTCGCCGCGGCCGGACTGCTCGATGACCATGGGGATCATGCCCAGGCCCTGTGTTTCCAATGCGCTCATGTTTCTCTCCTGACAAGCGGATACTGTACCCAGAAATGACTTGGGGCTTGCGCGCAAAAGCACAAGCCCCTAATGTAAATCTGCAACACCCTGCTGCGCCGTTCAGGACGGTCCGCCAGCGGGATGCCCGGACGCCGATCAGCCCTGCTGCGCCATCAGGTCGTCGAACGAGACGGCCTTTTCCACGACCTTGGCCTTGGACAGCACGAAATCGGTCACATTGTTTTCGATCACCACGGCTTCGACCTCAGCCAGGCGCTGGCGGTCGCTGAAGTACCAGCGCACCACGTCTTCAGGCTTTTCGTAGCTGGCGGCCAGTTCATCGATGTGGGCCTTGAGCTGCTCGGGCTTGGCCTGCAGTTCGTTGGCGCGCACCAGTTCGGCCAGCACCAGGCCCAGGCGCACGCGGCGCTCGGCCTGGGGACGGAACACGTCCTCGGGGATGTCGGCCTTGTCAGCGTCCTTGATGCCGCGTTGCTTCAGCTCGGCACGGGCGCCATCGCGCAGGCGGGCGATCTCGGCTTGCACGCTGGCGTTGGGCAGGTCCAGTTCGGCCTTGGCCACCAGGGCGTCCATCACGGCCTGCTTGTTGCGGGCCAGCAGGCGGAACTTGACTTCGCGCTCCAGGTTCTTCTTGATGTCGGCGCGCAGGCCTTCGACGGTGCCGTCGGCAATGCCCAGCGACTTGGCCAGTTGCTCGTTCACTTCGGGCAGGTGGGCGGCTTCGATCTTCTTCACGGTCACCAGGAAGTCGGCCGTCTTGCCGGCCACGTCCTTGCCATGGTATTCGGCAGGGAACGCCAGGGGGAAGGTCTTGCTTTCGCCGGACTTCATGCCACGCACGGCGTCTTCGAATTCCTTGAGCATCTGGCCTTCGCCCACCAGGAACTGGAAGTCTTCGGCCTTGCCGCCGTCAAAGGGCTCGCCGTCGATCTTGCCTTCAAAGTCCACGGTCACGCGGTCGCCGTCCTGTGCGGCGGCGTCCAGCCCGCGCTGGGCGAAGCTGCGGCGCTGCTTGCGCAGGATGTCCACGGTGCGGTCGATGGCGGCGTCGGTCACTTCGGCCGACAGCTTCTCGATCTCGGCGCCCGTCAGGTCGCCGATCTTGACTTCGGGGAACACTTCAAAGACCGCGTCGAACGTGACCTGGCCTTCGGGAGCGCCTTCCTTTTCGGTGATGCGGGGCTGGCCGGCCACGCGCAGGTTGGCTTCGTTGGCAGCCTGGGCAAAGGCTTCGCCCACCTTGTCGTTGAGCACTTCGTACTGCACCGAGTAGCCGTAGCGCTGGGCCACCACGTTCATGGGCACCTTGCCAGGACGGAAACCGTCCATCTTCACGGTGCGGGCCAGGCGCTTGAGGCGCGAGTCGACTTCGGACTGGATCAGGGTGACGGGCAGGCTCAGCGTGATCTTGCGCTCGAGCTTCTCAAGGGTTTCAACAGTAACGGCCATGGCTATTCCTCTTATGAATGTGGATCGTGCTGGCTGCAGCGCAGCGGCGCCGTGTTCCGCAAAGTCTCACAGGGTGGTGCGCGGGGGGGGTCTCGAACCCCCACACCATTGCTGGCGTCAGGACCTAAACCTGGTGCGTCTACCAATTTCGCCACCCGCGCGGTTCTACAAACAAACAGGCGGCAACCTGGGCTGCCGCCTGCATGAAATCGGTCAACCTTCTATTTTACCCTGATGCGGGCAAGCAGGGAATCAAGCCCTGCTCAGCGAATCTCCGGCTGGGGCCGGCGCACGCGGAACCAGGCGGCGTACATGGCCGGCAGGGCCAGCAGGGTCAGCACCGTGGCGACGATCAGGCCGCCCATGATGGCAACGGCCATGGGCCCCCAGAACACGCTGCGCGACAGCGGGATCATGGCCAGCACGGCCGCCGCGGCCGTGAGCACGATGGGGCGCAGGCGCCGCACGGCCGATTCCACGATGGCGTCCCACGCGGGCACGCCGCGCTGGCGGTCCTTCTCGATCTGGTCGATCAGGATCACCGAGTTGCGCTGGATCATGCCCATGAGCGCGATCACCCCCAGCAGGGCCACGAAGCCGAACGGCCGGTTGAGCACCAGCAGCGCGGCCGCCACGCCGGCCATGCCCAGCGGACCGGTCAGGAAGACCAGCAGCGCGCGGCTGAAGCTGTGCAGCTGCAGCATCAGCAGCGTGAAGGTGATGAACAGCATGATGGGAAGGCCCGCCGCGATCGAGGCCGAGCCCTTGGAGCTTTCCTCCACCGCCCCGGCCACCTCGATGCGGTAGCCGCCCTGCCCGGCTGCCGCCCAGCGCGATTCGATCTGGCGCAGGCCGGGCAGCAGCGCGGCCGTCACCGTGGCGCCCTGCAGGCCCTCGGTCACGTCGCCTTGCACGGTGATGGCGTAGTCGCGGTTCTCGCGCCACATCACGCCCGGCTCCCAGGTGAAGGTGGGCTTGGCGATCTGCGTGAGCGGAATCGACTTGCCCGAGGCCGTGGGCAGGTAGGCGTTGGCGATGTCGGTGATGGCATTGCGCTCGTCCAGGGGCTGGCGCAGCACGATGTCGATGAGCTTGTCGCCCTCGCGGTACTGCCCCACCTGGGTGCCCGACAGGATGGTTTTGGAGGCCTGCGCGATGGACTGGCTGGTCACGCCCAGCGCGCGCGCCTTGGCCTGGTCCACTTCCAGCCGCAGCACCTTCACCGACTCGTTCCAGTTGTCGTTCACGCCCCGCATGTCGGGGTTTTGGCGCAGGGCAGCCTTCACCTCGTCGGCGCGCTCGCGCAGCACCAGCGGGTCCGGGCCCACCACACGGAACTGCACCGGATACGGCACCGGGGGGCCGTTGGGCAGCAGCTTGACGCGGCCGCGCACCTCAGGGAACTCCTGCGCCAGCAGGGCCGGCAGCTTCACGCGCAGCGACTCGCGCAGCTTCAGGTCCTGCGGCATCACGATGAACTGCGACACGTTGGTCTGCGGGAACACCTGGTCCAGCGGCAGGTAAAAGCGCGGTACGCCCGAGCCCACCCAGGTGCTCACGGCCGTGACGCCCGGCTCGGCCAGCAGGCGCTGCTCCACGCGCTTCGTCACCTCCTCATTGCCGGCAAACGAGGTGCCTTCGGGGAACCAGATGTCCACCAGGATCTCGGGCCGGCTCGAATCCGGGAAGAACTGCTGCTGCACCTTGCCCATGCCGGCGATGCCCAGCGCAAAGGTGAGCAGCGTGGCGCCGATGGTGATCCAGCGGTGCTGCACGCACCAGTCCACCAGCCGGCGGAAGCTGCGGTAGAACGGGCTGTCAAACACCTCGTGCGGGTCGTCCGTGATGCCCTTGCTGGCCTGCGCGGCCAGCACATGCGGCGGCACCTTGAGCAGCAGCGTGCCCAGGTAGGGCACAAAATACACCGAGACGATCCAGCTGAGCACCAGCGCGATCACCGTCACCGCGAAGATGGCAAACGTGTATTCGCCCGTGGTCGACTTGGCGATGCCGATGGGCAAAAAGCCCGCCGCCGTGATCAGCGTGCCGGTGAGCATGGGCATGGCCGTGATCTCGTAGGCGAAGGTGGCGGCGCGCACCTTGTCGTAGCCCTCTTCGAGCTTGAGCACCATCATCTCCACGGCAATGATGGCGTCGTCCACCAGCAGGCCCAGGGCGATGATGAGCGAGCCCAGCGAGATCTTGTGCAGCCCGATGCCCCAGTACCACATGGCCAGGAAGGTGACGGCCAGCACCAGGGGGATGGTGATGCCCACCACCAGCCCGGGACGGGGGTCGATGTACCAGCGCTTCCACAGCGGGTGGTTGCCGGGCCGCTTGTGGAAGCCCAGGCTGATGAAGCTCACTGCCAGCACGATGACCACGGCCTCGATCAGCACCTTGACGAACTCGTTCACCGAGGTGGAAACGGCCTTGGGCTGGTCCTGCACGTTGACCAGCTTCACGCCCGCTGGCAGCGTGGCGCCGATGCGGTCGGTGGCGGCGTGCAGCGCCTTGCCCAGTGCAATGATGTCGCCGCCCTTGGCCATGGAAACGCCCAGCGCAATCACCTCGCGCCCCTGGTGGCGCACCTTCACGCTGGCCGGATCCACGTAGCCGCGGGTGATGTCGGCAATGTCCGAGAGGCGCAGCTGCGCGCCCGAAGGGCCGCGGATCGGCATGGCGCGCAGGTCTTCGATCGCGTTGAACTGGCCCTGCACCCGCACCTGCACCTGGTCTTGCGGTGTCTGGATGGCGCCTGCGCTTTCCACGGCGTTCTGCTGGCCCAGCTGCGCCAGCACCTGGTTCATGTCCAGGCCCAGCTGCGCCAGGCGCTTTTGGGAGATCTCGATGAACAGCTTTTCATCCTGCACGCCGAACTGCTCGACCTTGGCCACGTCGGGCACGCGCAGCAGCTGCTGGCGCACGTCGTCGGCAAAGCTCTTGAGCTCGGCGTAGCTGAAGCCTTCGGACTCCAGCGCGTAGATCACGCCGTACACGTCGCCAAAGTCGTCGTTGAAGAACGGCCCCTGGATGCCCTGCGGCAAGGTGTAGCGCATGTCGCCCACCTTCTTGCGCACGCTGTACCAGACATTGGCCACCTCGCCGGGGCGGGAGGAGTCCTTGATCTGGAAGATGATCTGCGACTCGCCGGGCTTGGAGTAGCTGCGGATCTTGTCCGCATAAGGCACCTCTTGCAGCGTGCGCTCGATCTTGTCGGTGACCTGCTCGGCCACCTGCTGCGCCGTGGCGCCCGGCCAGTAGGTGCGCACCACCATGGCACGGAAGGTGAAGGGCGGGTCCTCATCCTGCCCGAGCTGGAAATAGGCAGCAAAGCCCAGCAGCATCAGCACCACCATGAGGTAGCGGGTCAGCGCGGGATGGTCGAGCGCCCACTTGGAGAGGTTGAACCCCTCTTTGGGTTGGATCTGCGTCATGGCAACGGCCTTCAGTTGGCGGCGGAGGCCGGGGTGGCCGCTACATTATTGGTAGCTGCTTGCGCAGGACTGGCGGGCGCTGGAGCCCCTTTTGCCTGGTATACCGTCACCTTCTGCCCGGGCGAGAGCACATGGACGCCCGTGGCCACCACCTGCATGCCGGGGGTCAGGCCGCCCGCCACCACGGCCTCGTTGCCGTCGGCCGTGGCGATCTGCACGGGCTGCGACTTCACCGTGCTGCTGGCCGGGTCATACACCCACACGGCGGTGGCCCGGCCCTCCTGGCGCAGGGCGCTGGTGGGCAGCTTGATGGCCTGCAGGCCGGCGTGGCTCAGCGCCTTGGGCGTGGCGTACACCGTGGCGCCCAGCGGCGGCAGCTGGCTGCCCTCGATGGCCACCTTGACCTGGAAGGTGCGCGTGGCCGCATCTGCGCTGGCCGCCACCTCCCGCACCGTGCCGGTGATCGGCGCGCCGCCCGACCAGCCGCGCACGGCCACGTCCGAGCCCACCGCGATCTGCGCCACCTTGTCCTCGGGCACGGCAAACACCACGTCGCGCGGCCCGTCTTGCGCAATGCGCACCACCGGCGTGCCGGCCGCCACCACCTGGCCGGGCTCGGCATCGATGCCCGTCACCACGCCCGAGACATCGGCCACCAGGGTGGTGTAGGCCGCCTGGTTGCCCTGCGACGACAACTGGGCGCGGGCCTGGTCCAGCGTGGCCTGCGCAGCCTTGAGCGAGGCCTCGCGGCGCTCCAGCTCGGCGCCGCTGATGAAGTTCTGGTCCTTGAGCGCCTGGTAGCGCTTGAGGTCGGCGGCCGCCAGGTCGCGCTGCGTGGTGGCCGAGGCCACCTGGGCGCGCGCCGCATCGGCCGCCAGCTGGTAGTCGCGCGGGTCCAGCTGGGCCAGCACCTGGCCCGCCTTGACGCGCTGGCCCAGCTCGGCCTGGCGCTGCACGATCTTGCCCGCCACCCGGAAGCCCAGGCGCGACTCCACCCGGGCGCGCACTTCGGCCGAATATTCCAGGCTGGACTGCAGCGACCCCACCCCCACGGTCAGCAGCTTGACGGAGCGCACCGGCTCTTCGGGCGGCGCGGGGCGCGAGCAGGCGGCCAGCGCCAACACGGCGGTCAGCAGCAGCAAAGGCCGGGACAACCTGGACGCAGGTTGCGCGGACCGCAGGACGGAAGGTGTACGCATGGAAATATCCGGTGAGTGAAACAGGTACGCAGGAAAAAACAACGCCAAGGCCGCCAGGCGGCAGCCCTGCAAGCCACGCAAGACGCGCGCCCACGCACCCCAACAAGGGTGCCGCGGGCCGCAAGCCGGGCGGCGCAGGCCCGTTCCGGCGGGAGCACCTTGCCCCGGGTGCCGCACAACGCCGCCTGACGCGCCTCAATTTTTAATGACTGACTGGTTAGTAATCTATGAGAAGCCCACCCGGCTTGTCAAGCACAATGCCGGGGTGAACCCACCCCCAGCCCCCCCGACACCCGCCCCGCAAAGCGCTGGTACGCCCGCGCCGGGCGCCTCCCCAGCCGCTACCGCCGCTGTCGCCGCCCCGACCGTGGCGGCGCCGGTCACGCATTACGAGAATTTCCCCGTGGCCTCGGTCCTGTGCCCACCCCACCTGCGCCAGCCGATTGCGGCCCTCTACGCCTTTGCACGCACGGCCGACGACCTGGCCGACGAGGGCACCGCCCCCGCCGCCGAACGCCTGGCCGATCTGGCCGCCTACCGCAACGAACTGCTCGCCGTGGCGCAGGGCCAGCCCCCCGGCCCGCGCTGGCCCGCCGTGTTCGGGCCACTGCAGGGCGTGCTGCACAGCCACCAGTTGCCCGTGCCGCTGCTGTGCGACCTGCTCAGCGCCTTTGTGCAGGATGTGGAAAAGACCCGCGACGGCACAGGCTACGCCGACCGGGCCGAACTGCTCGACTACTGCCGCCGCTCCGCCAATCCCGTCGGGCGGCTGCTGCTGCACCTGTACGGGGTTTCAGATGCTGCATCGCTGGCGCACAGCGACGCCATCTGCACCGCCTTGCAACTCATCAATTTCTGGCAGGACCTGAGCGTGGACATCCCGCGCGGCCGCTACTACCTGCCGCACGCCGACTGCGAAGCCCATGGCGCGCGCGCCGCCGAGCTGCGGGCGCTGCAGTCCACGCCGCAGAACGCCGCGCTGATTGCGGACTGCACCCGCTGGGCGCGCCAGACCATGCTGAGCGGCGCCCCGCTGGTGCACCGCCTGCCCGGCCGCGCGGGCTGGGAGCTGCGCCTGGTCGTGCAGGGCGGACTGCGCACCCTGGACAAGGTGGAGGCCCTGCGCGGCGCCAGCCTGCACACCCGCCCCAAGCTGCACGTCGGCGACTGGTGCCGGATGCTGGTGCGGGCGCTGGCGATGTGAAGGCGGTCCGGGCACGGCCGCTGGCAGAAGAAGAATTCATGGGCCGCAAGCCGGCGCGCGGGGCCGTGGGCCTGGGGCAGAGATTTTTAGCAAAACTGCCTTCCAGCGCTTATCCATCAAGCGCTAGCAGCTATCTTTTGCATAGCAAAATCGCACAGATCAGCACCCCGGCTAGGCGAGAGCGCGGCCCGGCACGCGCCCGTGGGGCAGGGATAGCGAGCATGCCCACCGGCCCGCACGCGGCTAGCCTCGCCCGGTTTGCGTTGTGCGTCGCGTCTCCAGCCCGCCGGGGCCGCTGCGCCTTCCGCGCGCCGCCGCCCCGTTGCTCCTTTTGCTTCTTTGCGTTGCCACACCCTGCGCCACCTGCCATGTCCGTCAGCGTTTTCGACCTCTTCAAGATCGGTATCGGTCCTTCCAGCTCCCACACGGTCGGCCCCATGATCGCAGCCCGGCACTTCGCCTGCCGCCTGCAACAGGCGCCGGGGTGGAGCCGGGTGCACGGCGTCAGCGTCGAGCTGTTCGGCTCGCTGTCGGCCACCGGCGTGGGGCACGCCACCGACCGGGCCGTGCTGCTGGGCCTGGCCGGCCACGAGCCCGACCGCATCGACCCCGACACCATCGAGCCCACGCTGGGGCAGATCCGCGCCCAGCGCAGCCTGCGCCTGCTGGGCGAGCATGCCGTGCCGTTCGTGGAGAAGGAGCACGTGCTGTTTCGCCGCCGCAGCCTTCCCCTGCACCCCAACGGCCTGTGCTTTCATGCCCACGATGCCGAGGGCAACACCGTGGCGACCGCCACGTACTACTCGGTGGGCGGCGGCTTCGTGGTGGACGAACAGGGCCAGCGCGTGCTCAGCCACAGCACGCCGCCCGCGCCGGACACGCGGGGCCACGGCCGGGGCCTGCCCCACCCGTTTCGCACCGGCGCCGAGCTGCTGGCGCAGTGCCGCGCCACGGGCCTCACGCCCGCGCAGCTCATGGCGGCCAACGAGGAGCACTGGCGCAGCGCGGCCGAGGTGCGCCGCCAGCTGCTGGCCCTGTGGCGCACCATGGCCGCCGCCGTGCAGCGTGGCTGCGCCAGCTCGGGCGAACTGCCCGGCCCTTTGCATGTGCCCCGCCGCGCGGCCGAGCTGCACCGCAAGCTCAGCAGCGCGCCCGAGGCCGCGCTGCGCGACCCGCTGTCGATGCTGGACTGGGTCAACCTCTACGCCATGGCCGTCAACGAGGAAAACGCCGCCGGCGGCCGCGTGGTGACCGCCCCCACCAACGGCGCGGCGGGCGTCATCCCGGCCGTGCTGCACTACTACGTGAACTTTCTGCAAGGCCCCATCCCGGCCAACGACGACGGCATCGCCACCTTCCTGCTCACCGCCGGCGCCATCGGCCTCATCTACAAGGAAAACGCCTCGCTCTCGGGCGCCGAAGTGGGCTGCCAGGGCGAGGTGGGCGTGGCCTGCTCCATGGCCGCGGGCGCCCTGGCTGCCGTCATGGGCGGCAGCCCCGGGCAGATCGAGAACGCCGCCGAGATCGGCATGGAACACAACCTGGGCATGACCTGCGACCCGGTCGGCGGCCTGGTGCAGATCCCCTGCATCGAGCGCAACGCCATGGGCGCCATCAAGGCCATCAACGCTGCCCGCATGGCGCTGCGCGGCGACGGCACGCACGTGGTCTCGCTGGACAAGGTCATCAAGACCATGGTGCAGACCGGCGCCGACATGAAGGTGAAGTACAAGGAAACCTCGCGCGGCGGCCTCGCGGTGAATGTGGTGGAATGCTGACCGCCCACGCCCCCCGCTCCATGCCCCGCCCGACCCCTGCACCCGATGCCCACGACGCACGGCCTTCACGGCTCGAAGGCTGGCTGGACCGGCTGACCCGCCCCATCATGCCCCTGGCGCTGCCCATCGTGGCCCTGCTGTTTCTGCAGTGGCCCTTGCGGGATTGGATCGGCGCAGGCTCCGCCCAGGCCAACGACCTCGCGCAGACCCTGTTCGCGCTGTACGTGGCCGCCGCGCTGCGGCACGCCGGGCGGCGCGGCGCCCACCTGGTCAGCCGCCCCGATCTGGCGCAGGCGGGCAGCCGCAGGATGCGCGCGCTGCGCAGCATCGGCGCGCCCCTGGGCACGTTGCCGTGGGCGCTGTTCGTGTGCTGGCAGGGCGCGCCCATGGTGGCGCACTCGGTGCGCGGGCTCGAGCGCTTTCCAGAAACCGCCAACCCCGGCTATTTCATCGTCAAGGCCGCGTTGCTGGCGCTGGCCGCGTTGCTGGCGCTGCAGGCGCTGGCGGACCTGTGGCGCGCCGTGCGCGCTGCGGCTGCGGAGGCGTCCGCATGAGCGCCGTCGGCCTGCTGCTGCTGGCATGCGCCCTGGTGCTGATGATGACCACCGGCTGGGCCACCTACACCGTGCTGCTGGCGGTGAGCTCCGCGGGCGCGCTGCTGGGCCTGGCGCTGGGCGCGTTCGATGCAGCGGTGCTGCGCACCGTGCCCGAGCGGCTGGTCGGGCTGCTGGAGCACGATCTGCTGCAAGCCCTGGTGCTGTATGCCGTGGTGGGCGCGTTGCTCCACCGCCTGGCACTGATCGACTGCCTCTACAAGGGGCTGGCCAAGGTCCTGGCACGCCTCACCGGACGGCAGGCCGCCGCGGAGATGGCCGGGCTGGGCGTGGGCATGCTCATGGCGCCCATGAACGGCTCGGTGGGCGCCAGCCTGGTCACGCTGTCCAACACCGCGGGACAGGCCTGGGCGGCCGAAGGCCTGCCCCCCGCGCGGCGCACCGCCCTGGTGGCCGTGGCCAGCACGGTGGGAGTGATCGTGCCGCCCTCGCTGGTTTTGCTGCTGCTGGGCGATGCCATGCTGCGGGCCCATACCGAAGGCCTCGCGCTGGCCCGCCAACTGGGCCTGCCCGCAGCCCAGGCGGGTACGCGCATCATCAACACGCAGGACGTGATGCAGGCCGCGCTGGCGCCCGGCGCCCTGCTGCTGCTGGCCTGGCTGGCCATCACCTGGTGGCTGTCGCGCCAGCCCCGCCGCCACCGCGAGCCCGCGCCCGCCGCACCGCATGCCGCGCTGACCCGCGGCGAGCGCTGGACGCTGTACACCGTGCCCACCTTCATCATTGGCCTGCTGGCGCTGGTGGCCAGCGGCCGGCTGCGCGCGGTCGAGGCCGCGGCCACGGCCGGCGTGGCTCTGCTGTTGTGGGGCGCGTCGTCGCGCCAGCTCACGCGCCCGGTGCTGGGGCGCGTGCTGGATGACGCGCTGGCTCTCACCGGCGCCTTGTTTGCGCTGCTGGTCGCAGCCGTCACCTTCTCGCTGGTGCTGCGGGCTTACGGCACCGATGTGCTGGTGGCCGAGGGGATGCGCGCACTGCAGGGCCAGCCAGCCTGGGCCCTGCTGGCGGTGCTGGGGGCCCTGCTGGGATCGGCCTTCGTGCTCGATGCCTTCGAGCTGATCTTCCTGGTGGTGCCCATCGTCATGCCCCCGTTGCTGGCCCTGGTGGACGATGCCGCCTGGGTGGCAGCCCTGGCCTTGCTGGTGCTGCAGGCCGGCTTCCTGCTGCCGCCGCTGGGCTATGCCGTCGTGCTGGCGCGGGCGCAGGTGCATCCGCGCCCGGCCCTGCCGGCGGTTGTTCGCGCACTGGCCCCTTACCTGCTGGTGCTGGCCGCGGTGGTGGCGCTGGTGATGGCAGCGCCCGGCACCACGCGCTGGCTGCGCACGGCCCCCGCCACCGTGCCCGAGACAGCCGTCGACGGCGACGACCTGGACGCGCTCATGCGCGAGATGTCGGCGCCTGCCGCCGAAACACCCGCCCCCGCAGAAGCGCCGCCGCCGTAGGCCGCTGGAATGCCGTGCCCATGGGACAATCCCGGCCCATGACCCCAGAGCAATACGTACAGCAAAAAGCCGTGGCCTCGGGCAGCAGCTTCTACTACGCCTTTCTGTTCCTGCCGGCGCCGCGCCGTGCGGCCATCACGGCGTTTTACGCGTTCTGCCGCGAGGTGGACGATGTGGTGGATGAGGTCAGCGACCCCGGCGTGGCCCGCACCAAGCTGGCGTGGTGGCAGCAGGAGGTGGGCAAGGCCTACGCCGGCCAGCCCAGCCACCCTGTGATGCAGGCACTGATGCCGCACACGGCCGACTACGGCATCGAGCAACGCCACCTGCAGGCCGTCATCGACGGCTGCCAGATGGACCTGGAGCAGACCCGCTACCTGGACTTCGCCGGCCTCTCGCGCTACTGCCACCTCGTGGCCGGCATCGTGGGCGAGGTCACGGCCCGCATCTTTGGCCAGACCGACGAGCGCACCACGCAGTACGCGCACACGCTGGGCCTGGCCTTCCAGCTCACCAACATCATCCGCGACGTGGGCGAAGACGCCATGATGGGCCGCATCTACCTGCCCGTGAACGAACTGCAGCAGTTCGACGTGAAGGCGCACGAGATCCTGAAGCGCACCTACTCCGACCGCTTCACCGCGCTGATGCGCTTTCAGGCCGAGCGCGCGCACCGCCTGTACGACGAGGCCCTCGCCCTGCTGCCCGACGCAGACCGCCGCGCGCAAAAACCCGGCTTGATGATGGCCAGCATCTACCGCACGCTGCTGCGCGAAATCGAGCACGACAACTTCCAGGTGCTGCACCAGCGCATCAAGCTCACGCCGCTGCGCAAGTTCTGGCTGGCCTGGAAGGTGCAGGCGCTCGGGCGGATGTGATGCAACCCCCTGTGCGGCTGCGCCGCTTCCCCCTTCTCTCGGCTTCGCCGGGAAGGGGGACGCCACCAGCGCGGCGGGACGGCCCTTGCGCGGTGGCCCTGGCCGGGCCGCGTCTGGTACATGCGTCGGGCCCCCTTTTTTGGATATCTAGTTTGATATGAACGTCGCCAAGAACGTGGCGGTGATCGGTGCCGGCTGGGCCGGCATGGCCGCGGCCATCGCGCACACGCAGGCCGGCCGGCAGGTGACCGTGTTCGAGGCCGCCCGCACGGTGGGCGGCCGGGCGCGTGCCGTGCCCGCCACGCTGCCGGACGGCACGGCGGCGGCGCTGGACAACGGCCAGCACATCCTCATCGGCGCCTATGCCGAAAGCCTGCGCCTGATGCGCCTGGTGGGCGTGGACCCTGCGGCCGCGCTGCTGCGCCTGCCGCTCACGCTGCAGTTCCCCGACGGCCAGGGACTGCGCCTGCCCGACCTGGCTCCGCCGCTCGATGCGCTGCTGGGCATCGCCCAGGCCCGCGGCTGGGGCTGGCGCGACAAGCTGGCCCTGCTGCGCACCGCCGCGGCCTGGCAGGTGCGCGGCTTTCGCTGCGCACCCGGCACCTCGGTGGCCGCGCTGTGCGCATCGCTCACGCCCCGGCTTCTGGCCGAGTTCATCGACCCGCTGTGCGTGTCGGCCCTGAACACCCCTGCGCACGAGGCCAGCGGCCAGGTGTTCCTGCGGGTGCTGCAGGACAGCCTGTTCAGCGGACGCGGCGGCTCCAACCTGCTGCTGCCCCGCGCAGACCTGGGCGCGCTGTTCCCCGAGTCCGCCGCCCGCTGGCTGCAGGACCACGGGGGCGCCGTGGTGGCAGGGCAGCGCGCCCAGCGCCTGGAACCCCTGCCGGGCGGGCGCTGGCAGGTGGTGTGCAGTCCCTGCGATGACGCCGCCGACCGCCCTTTCGATCACGTCACGCTGGCCTGCCCGTCCTGGGAGGCGGGCCGGCTCGTGGCAGACCTCTCGCGCACGGCCGGACTGGCCGGCGCCGCGCCCTGGAGCGCCCAGGCCGGCGCCCTGCGGTTTGAAGCCATCACCACCGTGTATGCCCACGCGCAGGGAGCGCGCCTGCCCCAGCCCATGCTGGCGCTGCGCAGCACGCCGCACGCGCCCGCGCAGTTCGTCTTCGACCGCGGGCAGCTCGGCGGCCACCCCGGCCTGCTGGCTTTCGTGGTGAGTGCCAGCACCGGCGAACGGGCGGCCCTGGAGCAGCAGGTGCTGCAGCAGGCGGCCACCCAGCTGGGCATTACGGCGCTGCGGCCCGTGCAGACCGTGGTGGAAAAACGCGCCACCTTTGCCTGCACGCCGGGCCTGCAACGGCCCGCACCGCAGGTGCTGCCGGGCCTGACGGCCTGCGGCGACTATGTGGACGGCCCCTACCCCGCCACGCTGGAAGGTGCCGTGCTCAGCGGCACGGCGGTGGCACGCCTCGCGTGAAGGGCGCGCCACCTTCGGGAAAACCCCAGGCTGACTGACAGCATTCCGAAAGCACGCCCCGCGCACCATGGCGGCCACCGTTCCTGGATGGATCGCTTTCGCGGAGACAACGACATGCTTTCAGACCACTACACCTCCCTCTGGCATTCCGCCACGCCCACGCGTCGCCACCTGCTGGGCGCCGGCGGCGCACTGGCCCTGGCGGGCCTGCTGCCGGCCACGGCCTCAGCCCAGGGCGCATGGCCCACCAAGTCGGTCCGCTTCGTGGTGCCTTTTGCGCCCGGCGGCAGCTCCGAGATCGTGGCCCGCTCCACAGCGGCGGAGCTGAGCAAGACCCTGGGCCAGAGCGTGTACGTGGACAACAAGCCCGGCGCGGCCGGCAACATTGCCATGCAGGAAGTGGCCCGAGCCGACGACCAGCACACCCTGATCCTGGGCCACATCGGCACGCTGGCCGTGAACCCCTACATCTTTGACAAGCTGCCCTACGACGCCAACAAGGACTTCAAGCCCGTGAGCCTGCTGGCCAAGGTGCCCAGCCTGTACGTGGTGCACCCCAACGTGCCCGCCAAGAACCTCAAGGAGTTCATCGCCTACGCCAAGAAGAACCCGGCCAAGCTCAGCTACGGCTCGGCCGGCAACGGCAGCGCGGGGCACCTGGCGTTCGAATACCTCAAGATGACGGCCGACATCTTCATGCTGCACGTCCCCTACCGCGGCACCGGCCCCATGATGACCGACCTGCTCTCGGGCCGGCTCGACGCCGCCGCCGTGGGTGCGGCCGCGCTGCTGCCGTTCATCAAGGCGGGCAAGGTGCGCTGCATCGCCACCGGTTCCACCCAGCGCCTGCCGCAGCTGCCCGACGTGCCCACCGTGGCCGAACAGGGGTTCCCGGGCTTCGAGATGACGCAGTGGTACGGCATGCTGGCCCCGGCCAGCCTGTCGCAGGACCACCTGGACAAGCTCGCCGTGGAAACCGCCAAGGCCGTCAAGGCGCCCGACTCCCTCAAGCGCCTACAGGGCGATGCGGCGGAAGCCATCGGCGGCACGCCGGCGCAGTTCGCGCAGTTCATCGCGGCCGAGCAGGCGCGGTGGCAGAAAGTGATTAAACGGGCGCAGGTAAAGCCGGATTAGGAAGCCCCCCTGAGCCGCTTCGCGTCTTCCCCCCCAGGGGACGCCGCCGGTGGCCGGGCGGAGCCCGCTCCACGGCGGCCCTGGCCTCAGGCCGCGCCAGTTTCAGCCGCCCGCGGAGCTGCGCAGCCTGGCCGCTGTCCAACCGCAGACCCGCGCGTCTTTTCCCCTGTGGGACTTCGCTGGTAGCCCGGCGGAGTCCGTTATGCGGCGGCCCTGGCGCCGGGCCGCGCCAGTTCCAGCCGCCCAACGGCGGTAGCATCCTTCCATGCGCATCCTTCTGGCCGAAGACGACCACAGCCTGGGCACCTGGCTCAGCCGGGCGCTGGAGCATGCGGGCATCCAGGTGGAGTGGGTCAGCGACGGCCGGCTGGCCGACCGGGCTCTGCAGGAACACGGCGACCATGACGCACTGGTGCTGGACCTTGGGCTGCCCGGCCTGGACGGTCTCGCGGTGCTCCAGCGCCTGCGGGACCGCGACCAGCGGCTGCCCGCGCTGATCCTGACCGCCCGTGACTCGCTCGACGAGCGGGTGCGCCTGCTGCGCGCCGGGGCGGACGACTTTCTTGCCAAGCCGTTTGAGCTGGCCGAACTGGAGGCCCGCCTCCACGCGCTGGTGCGCCGCGCCCGCGGCACGGAACATGCGCGGCAAGCCTGCGGCCCGCTGGTGTACGACAGCGCCCGCAAGCAGTTTTTTCTGCACGGCGAAGCCCTGGCGCTGTCCCCCCGCGAGCAGGCCGTGCTGCGCGTGCTGGTGCAGCGCAGCGGGGAGCCGTTTTCCAAGCAGCAGATCCTGGACCGGGTGTTCGTGGGCGATGAGGACGTGCACCCCGAAGCCGTGGAGGTGTTCGTGCACCGGCTGCGCAAACGGCTGGAGGGCAGCGGCGTGCGCATCGTCACGCTGCGCGGGCTGGGCTATGCGCTGGAGGCGGAGTGATGGGGATCCCCCACGAGGCGCAGCCCCCCGGTCCCTTGCAGCGGAGCCCACGGCCATGCGGTTGATGCAGCGCCTGCGCCGCGCCAGCCTGTGGCGGCTGCTGGCCCTGTTGCTGCTGCCGCTGCTGGCCATAGTAACGGGCGTGGAGCTGTGGATGACGCGGCACGACGCGCTGGAAGCCGCCAACGCTGCCTACGACCGCTCGCTGCTGGGGGCCCTCAAGGCCATCGACGCCAATGTTTCCCACGCGTCCGGCGGACTGTCGGTGGAGCTGCCCTACACCATGCTCGAGTTCTTTGAGCTGACGGCCAGCGGCAATGTGTACTTCCGGGTGGCGTCGTCCGATGGCCTGGTGGAACTGGGCAATGCCGACCTGCCCGCGCCGCCGGCGCCGCTGGTGCCGGGCGTGCCGCAGTTCTATGACGCGGTCTACTTTGGCGAATCGGTGCGGCTGGCAGCCTACCAGCGCGCCGCCAGTGCCGACACTCCCGCCCCGGCCGTGCGCGTGCAAGTGGCCGAAAGCACCCGTTCGCGGCAAGAGTTCATCCACCGTTTCGTGCGCCGCGCGGCACAGCGCGACGGGCTGGTCCTGGCCTTGATGGTGCTGGGCACCGCCGCCGTGCTGGCCGTGGCCCTCCGCCCCCTGGCGCGCCTGGCCCAGGAGGTGCAGGCCCGCCGCCCCGAGGACATGACCCCGCTGGCCGACAGCGAGTTGCCCGCCGACATCCGCGCCCTGGTGGGGGCGGTGAACCAGCAGATGGCGCGCACCCAGGACCTGGTGGCCCAGCAGCGGCAGTTTCTGGATGACGCGTCCCACCAGCTGCGCACCCACCTCACCACGCTGCAGATGCAGATCGACTACGCCCGCCGCGAACCCGATGCCGCGCAGGTCCAGGCCACGCTCGCCGCCCTCGGCAGCGAGATCGCGCGCGCCACGCGCAGCACCCAGCAGCTGCTGGCATTGGGCCGCAGCGACACGGCGGCCGTGGATTGCGCCCCTTTCGACCTGGCCGAACTGCTGCGCAGCGTGGCGCTGGAGCTGCTGCCCCGCGCCCGCGCGCGGCAGATCGACTTTGGCATCCAGGTGCCCGAGGCAGCGCTGCAAGCCGTGGGTGACAGCGGCCTGCTGCGCGAGGCGCTGACGAACCTGGCCGCCAACGCGATTGCCTACACGCCGCCCCAGGGCACCGTCACCGTGTCGGCCGCCGGCGACAGCCTGGGCTGGAACCTTGCCGTGGAGGACAGTGGCCCCGGCCTGCCCGCCAGCGAACGCGACGCCCTGGGGCAGCGCTACCGGCGCGGCTCGCAGGCCGCCACCGGCGGCTCGGGCCTGGGCCTGGCGATTGCCCGGTCCATCGCCGAGCGCCACCGGGGCAGCTTGCGGCTGCAGGCCCGGTCCGAAGGGCCGGGGCTGCTGGCCATCCTGTGGTGGCCCCGGCCCTGAAGGCGCCGCAGAACGCCGTTGTCCCTTCACCTTTGTGCACGATGCCCACGCTGCCAGACGTTCCACCGCTCCACCGCCGCCAGGCGCTGACCGCTCTGGCGGCGTTCTGCGCCGCCGCGCCCTGGCAGGCGGCCGGGGCTGCAGACGCGGACGCGTCGTCAGCACCGGCGGAGTGCGTGGCACCCTCGCGGCCCGGCGGCGGGTTCGACCTGACCTGCGGGCTGGCGGCGCAGGCCCTGCAGGCGGTGCGCCCGGGCCGCGCCGCACTGCGCACGCGCTACCTGCCGGGCGGCATCGGGGCCGTGGCATTCGACCAGGTGGCCACCGGGCGGCTGGGCGGGCCCGGCACGCTGGTGGCGTTCTCCAGCGGCTCCCTGCTCAACATCGCTCAGGGCCGCTTCGGCCCGCACCCCGTCAGCGCCGTGCGCTGGATCGCCACCTTGGGAACCGACTACGGCGTGGTGGCCGTGCCCCGCAGCGCGCCCCACCAGCGCCTGGCCGACGTGGTGGACGCCCTGCGCACCGACCCGGCCCGCGTGGTGTTCGGCGCCGGCGGCACGTTGGGCAGCCAGGACTGGATGAAGGCAGCGCTGCTCACGCGCGCCGCGGGGCAGGACCCCAAGCGCATGCGGTTCGTGGCCTTCGAGGGCGGCGGCGAGGCGCTGAAGGCGCTGGCGGGGGAGCACATCGGCGTCTTCACCGGCGACGCGGCCGAGGCGCTGCAGGCTCAGGAGCGCGGCGTGCCGCTGCGCATCCTCGCGGTGCTGGCCCCGGCCCGCCTGCCCGGCGCACGCGCCGGCCTGCCGACGGCCCGGGAGCAAGGCGTTGCGCTGGAATGGCCCACCGTGCGCGGGCTCTACATGGCGGCCACGGCCCCCGAGGCGGCGGTGCGCGCCTGGGTGGCCGCCTTCAGCGAAGCGCTGGCCGCCCCCGGCTATGCCGCGCTGTGCAGCCAGTACGACCTCTACCCGTTTGCCCTCACGGGCGCTGCGCTGGAAGCGTTTGTGCTGCACAGCCTGGCCGGCTACCGCCAGCTGGCCCAGGACCTGGGCCTGCGCACCTGGGCGCGGTAGCACCGGCCGGCGATCGGCGCCGGGCTGGAGTCAAGCGTTGGAAGCTCGTTGTGGAGGTGAAGAGCTAGCGCTCCAGCCACCACTGGATGACCACCTTGGCCAGAAAGCCGAGGAAGCCCACGCCCAGCCCCAGAAAGAGCACAAAAGTGCCGAACCGCCCGGCCTTGGACTCCCAGGCCAGCTGTCCGATGATGAACAGCATGTACAGGATGAAGGCGCCGACGCCGTAGGTGAGAAAGAAGCCCGCGATCTCGGACTCGCTGAAACCAAAGATCACCGTGCTACCCCGTTGTTCTGCAAGGCCGTTGGGGCCTCGTTCGGTATTTCGCGCTCGGGCAGGCTGGAGGCATCGACCAGGTCGCGGTAGGCATGCCAGCTGGCGTGGCCCAGCATGGGCAGCACGGCCACCAGGCCCAGCAGCAGCGAACCCAGCCCCAGCAGCGTGAAGCCCAGGATCAGCGCCGCCCAGAAGGCCATGGGCAGCGGGTTCGCCACCACGGCCTGCCAGCTCGTGAGCACCGCCTGCAGCAGCGTGGCGCGCCGGTCCAGCAGCAGCGGCATGGCCACCACGCTGGATGCAAAGATCGGCGCAGCCATGAGGCTGCCCAGGCCCAGCCAGAGTTCAAACAGCCAGCCCTCGCGGGCCATGACCACATGGCGCAGGAAATCGACCGGCGTCTCGATCGGCACCGGCGCCAGCAGCGTGATGAGCGCCGCCGACGTCAGGACCCAGCCCGTGCCGGCCAGCGCGAGCAAGAGCCCGAACCGCACCATGCACCAGGCGTCACCGCCCCCGTTGTTGCCGCGGCTGTTCTGCCACTGGGACCAGGTCCTGAGCACCACGCCCAGGTTGGCCGGCTCGCCGCGCTCCAGGGCGCGGCTGAGCGCATACAGCCCCGTGGCCAGCACCGGCGCCACCACCAGAAAGCCCGACAGCGCCCCGGCCAGCAGCCAGAAGCGGTGGTGCGCCACGCTCAGCATGGCGCCGCCCGCCAGGGTCACCACCAGCCCATGGGCAAAACTGATCCAGCCCGCGCGGGCCATGTCGCGCCACGCCAGGATCAGCCAGATCATGGGCTGCACCATGCGGATGGTGCGGACGGTGGGCAGGGGTGGGGGCGGTTTACGTGGCATGGCGGGGGCCGCGCGAGCGACGGGGGAGTGTGGCGTCAACAATTGACGGGATCAAGCGCCAAGGCGCCTGCACGAAACCAAATCTTGACCTGGAACAAGCAATGCCGCAATGCACTGGAGACACGCGACCCAGAAGCTGTTCAAGCCCGGCGCTACGACAACAGCTGGCGCAGCGCCGTGAGGCTGCCCACGGTGGCATGCGGCGGCGCCTCGTAAGGCCAGGCGTGTTCGGCGGGGTTGATCCACACGGCCTGCAATCCAGCCTCCATGGCACCGCGCGCGTCCAGCGTGGCATCGTCGCCCACATGCAGCACCTCGTGCGGCTGCACCTGCAGCGCCTGGGCCGCCGCGTGGAAGATGCGCGCGTCCGGCTTGGCCACGCCCAGCACCGCGGCGCTGAAGCTGTGCCGGAAATAGTGGCCGATGCCGACCACGTGAACATCCGCATTGCCGTTGGACACCGCGGCCACAGGGTAGCGCGACGCCAGAAAGGCCAGCGTGTCGTGCGCGTCATCGAACAGCTGGACCCGCTGGCGCTCGGCAAAGAACCGGTCGAACGCCGGCTCCGCCAGGCCCGGGTCGTCGCCCGCCTGGCTCAGCGCCGCGCGGATGGACTCGCGCCGCAGCGCGCTCAGATCGTGCTGCAGGTCGGGCCGCAGGCCGACCATCTGGTCCCGGATGGCGCGCAGCGCCGCCGTGTCGCCAAACAGCGCTGCGGTGGCGGGCGCGTGCTGCTGCAGCCACTGCAGCAGCACCTCCTCGGCCCGCGCAATGGTCGGCCAGATGGGCCAGAGTGTGTCGTCCAGGTCCAGCGTGATGGCGCGGATGCGGGAGACGTCCAGTTGCGGGGCGGGTAGCGCGGCAGGCGGCGCGGGCGGCACGAGGTCGGTGCGGGGGAGGGACATGGTGCGATGAGAATACCCCAGCCTCACGGCGCGGGCTCTTGTGGGGGCTTCGGGTTCCCAGGGTCCCGGAGGCGCGCCTGACCGCCGGCACTCTTGATGCAACTCAAGGACCGGGGCTGTCGTTGTACTGAGAATGCGCAGCGTGACCTCCCGCCCCTTCCGCTCACGCACCAGCAGGCGCCTGCCCGCTGTGGCGTTGGTGCTGCTGGCACTGTTTGCCCAGCTTTGGCTGGCGCAGGTGAGCACGGCACATCTGGGGCAGATGCTGCAGCAGCAGGCGCTGTGGCGTGACGTCTGCACCACGCAGGCCACGCCGGCATCCCAAGAACAGCCCGATGCCCCGCCAGCCCATGCCATGGGCGGCATGCACTGCCCTGTTTGCAGTGCAGTGGCGATCAGCCTGACGCCCACCCGCATGCCAGCGGCCGTGGCGCCGCCGGCCACGGACGCGTTCTACCGCGTCCGGGTCGCGTCGGCAGATCTGCCGGAGCCGCGGCATACCAACCTGCGCCCCCCGCCGCAGGCGCCTCCGGCCGCGGCCTGAGCCGCACCCTTCCCCTCTCCCCTCGTTTTTCCGGCAGTCAACGCCGCCTTCGGCCGCGCCTGCCGGATGGGCCTGCGCCCACCATTTTTGTTGCACGCCATGATCACGCATCCCCGTTTGCGCGCCGGACACTGCCGCCCCTTTCCCGCGGCCCTGCACCCCCTGTGCGCACTGCTCGCCGCCCTGCCCCTCGCGGGCTTTGCCCAACAGGAACCCTCACTCCAAACCATTACCGTCACGGGCTCGAAGGCCGCGGTGGAACCCACGGGCTCCAGCCAGGTCGACGCCAGCACCATCGAGTCCGGCCGCACGGCCAGTAGCGACACCGCTGCGCTGTTGCGCGCGGTGCCGGGCATCAGCCTGATGGGCGCGGGCGGCGTCTCCAGCCTGCCCAGCGTGCACGGCCTGGCCGATGACCGGCTGCGCATTCAGGTGGACGGCATGGACCTCATTTCCGCGTGTGGCAACCACATGAACCCGCCGCTGTCGTACATCGACCCCACGCGCGTGGGCAGCGTGCGCGTGTTCGCGGGCATCACCCCCGTCAGCGTGGGCGGCGACAGCATTGGCGCCACCATCCAGGTCGATTCGCCCGCGCCCGAATTCGCCGCGCCCGGCGAAGGCCGGCGCCTCCAGGGCCAGGCAGGCACCTTCTACCGGAGCAACGGCCACGGCACGGGCGCGAACCTCTCTGCGTCGTATGCCACCGAGCAGATGCACCTGCGCTACGACGGGTCCACGGCCCAGTCGGACAACTACCACGCGGCGCGCGCCTTCAAGCCCGCCGGCAGCGCGGCCAGCGACAAGCCCGATCAATGGCTGGGCGGCGACGAGGTGGGCTCGTCCAGCTACCAGACGCGCAACCATGCGATCGGGCTGGCCCTGCGCGGCGACGCCCATCTGGTGGAACTGAAGCTCGGCCTGCAGGACATCCCGTACCAGAACTACCCGAACCAGCGCATGGACATGACACGCAACGGCAGCCACCAGTTCAACCTGCGCTACCAGGGCCGGTACGGCTGGGGCCAGCTGCAGGCGCGCGCCTACCACGAGAAAACCCGGCACAGCATGAATTTCGGCCAGGACAAGCAGTACTGGTATGGCACGGCCAACAACGTGCCCGGCATGCCCATGGACACCGAGGGCAAGACCACCGGCGCACAGGTCCAGGGCGACATCACCCTGAGCACGCGTGACGCCCTGCGCGTGGGACTGGAGGCGCAGCGCTATGGCCTGAATGACTGGTGGGCGCCGTCGGGCGGCGGCATGGGGCCGGACACCTTCTGGAACATCCGCGACGGCCAACGCAACCGCCTGGACGCCTGGGGCGAGTGGGAGGCGCGCTGGAGCCCCCAGTGGCTCTCGCAGGTCGGCCTGCGCAGCAGCCGGGTGCACAGCAACAGCGGCGCCGTGCAGGGCTACAACAGCAGCTACGCGGCCGAGGCCAACGCCTTCAACCAGCGCGACCGCGAGCGCAACGACCACCACATCGACTTCACCGCCCTGGCGCGCTACACCCCCGGCGCCCACGCCAGCTACGAATTCGGCTTTGCACACAAGACCCGCTCGCCCAATCTGTACGAGCGCTACACCTGGTCCACCGGCGGCATGGCCATGCGCATGATCAACCTGGCCGGCGACGGCAACGGCTATGTGGGCAACCCCGACCTGAAGCCCGAAGTGGCCAACACCCTGAGCGCCACCGCCGACTGGCACGACGCCACGGGCGAACGCTGGGGCGTCAAGTTCACCCCCTACCTGAGCTACGTGAACGACTACATCGACGCCCGGCGCTGCAGCGGCGGCAGCGGTGCCATGGCCGCCTGCACCAGCGCCAACCTCACCGCCACGCAGGGCTTTGTGTACCTGCAGTTTGCCAACCAGGATGCGCGCCTGCACGGCTTTGACCTGTCGGGATTTGCCGACCTGGGCACCACCGCGAACTGGGGGCGGTTCACGCTCAGCGGCATGCTGAGCTCCGTGCAGGGCAAAAACCGCACCACGGGCGACAACCTGTACAACACCATGCCGCAGCATGCGCGCCTGGCCCTCACGCAGCGCCTGGGCCGCTGGACGGGCACCGCCGAGCTGCTGATGGTGAGCGCCAAGACCCGCGTCTCGGCCGTGCGCAACGAACTGCCCACCGCCGGCTACGGCCTCATGAACCTGCGCGCCAGCTATGAATGGAAGCAGGTGCGGCTGGACGTGGGCGTGGACAACCTGTTCGACCGCTTCTACCGCCACCCGCTGGGCGGCGCCTACGTGGGCCAGGGCCGCACGATGGCGGGCACCGCCGTGCCCTGGGGCGTGGGCGTGCCGGGCATGGGCCGCTCGCTCAGCGCGGGGCTGACCGTGAAGTTCTGATCCTTTCCCGGGCTGGGCGGCGGTGCCCGTGATCTACCGCCGCGTGATTCCATCGTTGACAGCCTCCAGCGCCCCGCCCACGGGCGCCGGAGGCTCTTTTTTGCCCTGCCGCCTGTCCCCGCGTCCCCAGGCCTTGCAGCCCCGCGACGTGCGCACGGGCCTTGCCTTGCGTGAGAATGCGGTATGCCGTTTCAAACCGAACCGCCCTACACCCACGGCCAGGCCGACCGCACCGCCGTGCTGCTGTGCAACCTGGGCACGCCCGACGAGCCCACGGCCCCGGCCGTGCGCCGCTACCTGGCGCAGTTTCTGGGCGACCCGCGCGTGGTCGAGATCCCCAAGCTCCTGTGGTGGCCCATCCTGCACGGCATCATCTTGCGCACCCGGCCGGCCAAGTCGGCCGCCAAGTACGCCAGCATCTGGACCGCCGAGGGCTCGCCGCTGGCCCACTGGTCGGCCCGGCAGGCCACACTGCTGCGCGGCTGGCTGGGCGAGGCCGGCCACAACGTGCTGGTGCGGCACGCCATGCGCTACGGCAACCCGTCCATCGCCAGCCAGCTCGATGCGCTGAAGGCCGAGGGCGCCACGCGCATCCTGATCCTGCCGCTGTACCCGCAGTACTCGGGCACCACCACCGCCAGCGTGTTCGACGCGGTGTATGCCTGGGCCGCACGCACGCGCAATGTGCCCGAGCTGCGTTTCGTCAACCGCTACCACGATGCGCCCGGCTACATCGATGCCCTGGCCCGCACCATCGAAGCCCACTGGAAGACCCACGGCCAGCCCGACCAGCTGGTGATGAGCTTTCATGGCGTGCCCGAGCGCACCCTGCACCTGGGCGACCCCTACCACTGCGAGGCCCGCAAGACCGGCCGCCTGCTGGCCGAGCGCCTGGGCCTGCGCGAAGACCGCTATCGCATCACCTTCCAGTCGCGCTTTGGCAAGGCCAAGTGGCTGGAGCCCTACACCCAGCCCACCGTCGAGGCACTGGGCCAGGCGGGCACGCGGCGCGTGGACGTGGTATGCCCCGGCTTTACCAGCGACTGCCTGGAGACGCTGGAGGAAATCAACATGGAAGTGCGCGAGGCCTTCCTGCACGCGGGCGGACAGGAGTTTCACTACATCCCCTGCCTGAACGACAACAGCCACTGGATCACCGCGCTCAGCCGCATCGCGCAGCAGCACCTGGCCGGGTGGCCCACCGAGGCGCCCACCGCGGCCGCGCTGGCCGATGCGCGCAGCTACGCGCTGGCGGGCGGCGCTCCACAAGGCGCCTGCCCCGCGGCCCGTTGACAATGGGTCGATTACTATACTTTTGATAGCTGCCCGCGCTTTATCCATAAGCGCTAGCGGCCATTTTTATCCAAAAAATTGTCCCTCTCAAACCAGGAAACCAATCCGCCCAACCACAGCGGCCTTGCGGTCTTACCCCCTCTCCCCTCGCGGGAGAGGGTTGGGGAGAGGGGGCAGCCCCCCGCATTGCGCCCCGGCCATCCCGTGCCGCCCCCCTCTCCCCGGCCCTCTCCCACAAGGGGAGAGGGAGTGAGCTCCCGCTGAGATAGACAGGCCCCTGGCCGGCCACTTTTCATTCAATTCATATTCCGCGATGGCAGCCCCTCTCTGATCTGAAGCCCTGCCGCACGCCACCACCCACCGATGCCCGCCTTTGCCCTTGCCCCCCACCAGTTGCGCCTGACCATCGACCCCGCCACCCTGGGCTTTGCCACCACCGCCGAGCTGGCGGGCGAGCCCCTGCCCTGGATCGGCCAGGAGCGCGCCCAGGCCGCCGCGCAGTTCGGCCTTGGCCTGCAGCAGCCCGACTACCACCTCTTCGTGCTGGGCGAGGTGGGCAGCGGCCGCGCGTCGCTGATGCGCCAGGCCATGCACGAGGCCGCGGTCCAGCGCCCCGTGCCGCCCGACCTGTGCTACCTGCACAACTTTGACCACCCCGAGCGCCCGCGCGCCCTGCGCCTGCCCGCAGGCCAGGGCCGCCTGCTGCGCCAGGGCATGGCCGACGTGGCGCGCACGCTGCAAGCCGACATCCCAAAGCGCCTGGCCAGCCCCGACTTCAAGGCCGAGGCGGGGCGCATCCAGCAGCAGTGGCAGGCGCAGGAATCGGCCGGCTTTGCGCAACTCGACCAGTTCGCGCAGGCGCGGCAGTTCCGCCTCTCGCGCGAGGGCGGGCAAATGGTCTTCACCCTCACCGGCCCCCGCGGCCAGCCGCTGACCGAGGCCGAGGCCCGGGCCCTGCCGCCCGAGCGCCGCGCTGAGATCGACCTGGCCGAGCAGGCCCTGCGTGCCGAGATCGGCCGCTTCCTGGACACCATGCGCCCGCTCGAACGCGCCCGCGACGAGGCCCTGGCCGCGTTGCGCCGGCGCACCGTCAAGCCCCTGGTGGAACAAGGCCTGCAGGACATCCGCCTGGGCCTGCGCAAGCAGATCAAGGACGGCGCCAAGCTCTCGCAGTGGCTCGACCGCGTGGAGCGCGCGCTGCTGGAGCACATCGACCTGTTCGAGCCCCTGCACGACGAACCCGACAGCGACGCCGAGGCCGACCGCAAGGACGCGCTGGACGACCTGATCGCCCGCTGCCAGGTGAACCTGGTGGTGGACAACGACGGCCGCACGGCCGCCCCCGTGGTGGTGGAAGACCACCCCACCGCGCGCGCCCTGTTCGGCAGCATCGAGCACGGGATGGACTCGGACGGCGTGCAGGCCGACCACACCGCCATCCTGGCCGGCAGCCTGCTCAAGGCGCACGGCGGCTTCATCCTGCTGCACCTGCAGGACCTGGCCGCGGAAGAAGGCCTGTGGCCGCGCCTGCGCCGCTTCCTGCGCTGCGGCCGCCTGCAGATCGAAGAAGCCGGCGGCGGCGCGCCTGCCGGCCACGCCCCCGGCGCGCCCGCCGCGCTGCTGCCCGAGCCGGTGGACGTGGACGTGAAAATCGTGCTGATCGGTTCGGTCGAGGAGTACTACGCCCTGCAGGAGGCCGACCCCGACGCCGCCCGCCGCTTTCGCGCCAAGGTGGATTTTGTAGAGCGCTTTGCGGCCACCGCCGGCACGCGCCAGGCCACGGCCATCTTTGTGGCGCAGACCTGCCACAAGCGCGGCCTGCCCCACTTCAGCGCCGCCGCGGTGGCGCTGCTGCTGGAGCAATCCCACCGCGAGGCCGACGACCAGGGCCGCCAGAGCGCCCTCTTCGCCCACACCGAGGCGCTGGTGATCGAAAGCGCGGCGCTGTGCCAGCAGCGCGCGGGCACCCTGGTGGAAGCCAGCGACGTGCAAGCCGCCCTGCACGCGCGCCGCCTGCGCCACAACTACCCCGAAGAGCAGCTGCACGAATCCATCACCGAAGGCGAGCGCCTGATCACGCTGAGCGGCAGCGTGGCCGGCCAGATCAACGCCATGACGCAGATCGACCTGGGCGACTACCGCTTCGGCTTCCCCGTGCGCATCACCGCACGCACCTTCGCCGGACAGGAGGGCCTGCTGAACATCGAGCGCGAGGTGGACATGTCCGGCCCCATCCACGACAAGGGCGTGCTCATCCTGCACAGCTACCTCACGGCCCTGTTCAGCCACGTGGCGCCGCTGGCGCTGAACGCCTCCATCGTGTTCGAGCAGGAGTACAGCGGCGTGGAGGGCGATTCGGCCTCGTGCGCCGAGCTGTACGCGCTGCTGTCCAGCCTGTCGGGCCTGCCCCTGCGCCAGGGCATTGCCGTCACCGGCGCATTGAACCAGCACGGCGAAGTGCTGCCCGTGGGCGGCATCAACGAGAAGATCGAGGGCTGGTTCCAGGCCTGCCAGACCGCGGGGCTGGACGGCACGCAAGGCGTGCTGATCCCCGCCCGCAACCAGCGCCACCTGATGCTCGGCCGCAGCGTGCAGGACGCCGTGGAGCGCGGGCTGTTCCACGTCTACACCATGGGGCACGTGAGCGAGGGCATTGCGCTGCTGACGGGCGAAGCGTCCGGGATGAGCCCGGCAGAGCTGCAGCAGGCACAGGCCGACGAGCTGGCCCACCGCGCGGCCGTGGCGGAAGACACCGTGCTGCAGCGCGCCGAGCAAACCCTGCGTGCCTACCGCCGGGCGTGCCAGAGCGCAGGGCACACGCGCAGGAGCCGCGGCGTGCGGGGCCGGTGAGAACACACGGGCAACGCCGCGACGGTTTTGCAGCGGCGGCCATTGCCCAGGAGGTGCCCCCGGCCCGCCCAACGCCGGCCGCAGAACGCCCCTGCCGCGCAATTCTGTTCAATACATCCGCCGGCCGGCTGCCCATACTGAACCCGTTTCGCAACGGTGTTTCAGGAAGGTATGTCCGTGTCGGCTCTTGTCTTTGGAATGGGCGTTTTCGCCGTGGTCGGGGCCATCACCCCGGGTCCCGTCAACATCCTTGCCGTGCGCCACGGCGCGCAGGGCAAGCCCGGCGTGGCCATGGCCTATGTGCTGGGTGCCAGCGTGAGCTATGCACTGGTCGTGTGGCTCATGGGCAAGGGGGGCGAGCAGTTGCTGGGCAACCAGCCGCTCATGCTGGCGATGAAATGGGCCGGGGCCGGCTACCTGATGTACCTGGCCTGGCGCATTGCCACCGCGCCCCCGGCCCCATTGCAGGCGGCGGCCACACTGGAAGGGGACACAGCTGCCCGGGCCTTTGCCGATGGCGGCATGGCGCAGTCCCTCAACCCGAAAGCGTGGATGGTCGCCTTGTCCGGCGTGGGGCTGTTCGTCCTGCCCCAGACCGATGTGCCAGCCGCGCTGGCGATGTTTTGCGGCGTGTCGCTGCTGGCCTGCAGCTTTGGCGTGGGCTGCTGGACTGTCGCCGGGCGTGTCCTGACGCGCTGGCTGGCAGTGCCGGCACGGCAGAAGTTCTTCAACCGGGCCATGGGCCTGCTGCTCGCGTACAGCGTCGTCCCGATGGTGCAATGATCTGATGCCATCCGACAGCCAGCACCGCATCCACCGCCACCCGGCTGCGCCGTGGGCGGAGCTTCGCGTCAGCGTCAACACCCGCGACTGCTACCGAGCCCACGCGCATGCCGAATTTTCCGTGGGCATCGTCGACACCGGCTGCGCGACCTTCCACCATCCCGGCGGGCCCCAGCAGGTCCAGGCCGGCTCCGTGGTGCTGATTGAGCCCGACGTGGTTCACTCCTGCAACCCCCTGCCCGGAAACATCTGGTCCTATCGCATGCTGTTCATCAACGCCGACTGGCTGCGCCATGCGGTCGCGCAGGTCCGGGGGATGGCGGCACCGCCGGACGGACTGGAATGGATCTCCCGCAGCCTCAGGGACCCGGCCATCACGCGGTGCGTGGACCTGTTGTGCCGCCCCGTGACGTCGGAGGCTGCGGCCCACGCACTGGCCGCAGACCTGCCCCGCTGGGTTGCCAGCCAGTCCCGCCCCGGCCACCCCAGGGACTGGGCCCATGTGCCCGAAGAACTGGTACCCGCCATGGCGGCAATGCAGGCGGGTTACGAGAAGCGCGTCACCGTGCAAGAACTCGCCGAAGCCTGTGGCATGAGCAGTTCCCGGTTCATCCGGCGTTTCCAGACGGCGTGCGGCATGACGCCCGGCAGCTACCTGCAGAACCTGCGCGTCAACGGCGCACGGCGGCTGCTGTCCCAAGGCATGGCGCTGGCCGATGCAGCCCAGTCCATGGGCTTTTCAGACCAGGCGCACCTCCAGCGCGCGTTCAAGGCCCACCACGCCATGACGCCTGGCAACTACCGGAGCGTGCCTTCCTGACGGGCCGCCGCCGTGGCCCTTCGGCTCGTGCGGCGGTAGCGGGGCGCCGCAAGCGCCCCTACTCGAACTTCACGTTGTGCTCGCGCACCGTGGCGCCGAACGCGTCGTACTGCGTGCGGAAGAACTCGGCGAATTTCGCGGGGCTCATGCCGTAGCCCTCAAAGCCCTGCTGCACCAGTTGCGCATGCACCTCCGGGCGCTTCAGCGTCTTCTGCAGCTCCTGCGACAGCTTGTCGGTAATGGCTTTGGGCAATCCCGGCGGCCCGAAGAAACCCGCCCAGGGCGTGATCGTGAGCTTGCCCAGCCCCAGTTCGCCGCCCGTGGGCACGTCGGGCAGCAGGGCGCTGCGCTCGGGCAACAGCGCCGCCAGTGCGCGGATGCGGCCCTCCTTCACAAAGCTGGGGGCCAGCGTGCCGGTGGTGAACATCATGTGGATCTGCCCGCCCAGCAGGTCGGTCATGGCCTGCATGTCGCCCTTGTAGCGCGCGTTGACGACCTTGCGCTGCTCGCCCAGCAGTTGCAGCATCGCCAGCTCCGAAGCACTGTTGCTGGAGGCGGAGTTATACGCGCCGGGCTTGGCAGCCACCAAGGCCAGCAGCTCGCCCACGCTCTTCGCGGGCAGGCTCGCCGGCACCACCAGGAACATCGAGAACTGCCCTGCCGAGCTGATGGGCGTGAAGGCCTGAAACGGGTCGTACGGCGGCGTCGGGCGCAGGGTGGGAGCGGCCACCATGGCCGTGTTGGTGCCCATCAGCAGCGTATAGCCGTCCGGCTTGGCGGACGACACGGCCTGCGCGGCCAGCACGCCGTCGGCGCCGGGGCGGTTTTCCACCACCACCTGCTGCCCCAGCTGCTTGGACAAGCCCTCCGCGATGATGCGCGTGAGGGCATCCGCCCCACCGCCGGGCGCAAAGCCCACGATCAGGCGCACCGGCTTGGCGGGGTAGGTCTCGGCACTCCAGGCTGCGGCGCCGGGCAGCAGGGCCAGTGCGGCACCGGCCGCCAGGGCGCCCAGGTTTCTGCGTTGCATGGTCGTCTCCCAGATCAGAAGGTGTGCCGCACACCAAGCTCCCAGCCCGACGAGCTGCGCCCGGCCGCGGGTGCCGCCCCGCCGCTCACGACATAGCGCGCCTCGCCGCGGTTCGAGATGCGTGCGTAGGTGCCGTACAGCGCGGTCCGCTTGGAAAGGTTGTGCACATAGCCCACGCCCCACTGGCGTGCATCGTCGCCACTGCGCGCCTGGCCGCCAGGCGTGCGCACGCTGGTGTCGCTGCGGTCGTCCAGGTAGGCGTAGCTCAGGCGGATGCGGCCCACCTCGAACGCGGGGATGTGGGCACCGATCTCTGCCGTGTTCTTGCGCACCGAGCCCGCCGCCAGCTGGACCGTCACGCGGTTGTACAGGGCGAAGAACTTGGCGAAGCCTGCATCCCAGGTGCCGCCCACGTTGGCATGCGTGTAGTTGCCGATGGCGGCGGTGGAACTGAACTGCGAGCGCGTGAAAGCCGCTGCCACATCGAACGCGCCAGCGGCGTAGCCCAGGCGCAGGCCGGCAAAATTGCCGTCGTCGCTGTTGGGTGCATTGGAGAGGTTCTCCCCCGTCCCGACCATGGCCATGCCGTACAGGCCGCCGAGCTTGCCCGGAAGCCAGTAGCTCAAGGTGTTGCTGCCCGCGATGGCCGTGGGCAGCGGCCCCGTGCCAGCGCCCGCGAAGGTCAAGTTGCCCGCACGGGCCACGCCGTTGGCGTTGAACGGGTCGAAGTAGATGCTGTTGTAGTGCGTGGGAATGAAGTCCCGCCCAGCCCGGACTTCGCCCCATTGCGTGTGCGACAGGCTCACGTACGACATGCGGTCAAAGGTCAGTGGCCCGGCCGTGGTGGCGCCGCTGGGCTGGTTGTTGGTGTTGGTGGCGCGGCCCGCGCCCGTGTCGGGGTTCAGGCTGCCCTCCAGCCAGAACCCCGCCCGCAGGCCGCTGCCCAGGTCTTCGGTGCCGCGAAAGCCGATGCGGCTGGTGGACAACCCTCCATTGCCCAGCGCCGTGACCTTCCCTCCGTCTCCGGAGCGCGTCTGCTGCACGCCCAGGTCCACCACACCAAACAAGGTGACGCTGGACTGCGCATGGGCGGCGCCGCACGCCAGCCCCAGGGCCGACCACATCCACAAGGCTCTTTTCTTCGTGCTCGTCTTCGTGCTCTTTTTCATGCTCTTTGTCTCCTGCTTCTTCTCGGGTTGGAAAATCAAAAAAATTCGCGCGCAGGGCTCCGCCCACCGGGGCGGATCTGCGTCCGCGCCCGGAGGTGAAAGCCAGGAAATGAAGGGGATCAGCCCGCGGGTTCGGGGCGCCGGGTGCGCACCAGCACCGCGCCCTGGGACAGCGGGCTCACGTTGCGCCGGTACTGCTGCAGCCAGCCGGTATCGAACTGCGCGGCCGGTGCCTGCCAGCTGGCGCGCCGCTCTGCCAGTTCCGCGTCGGTCAGCGCGACGTCGAGGCGCCGGGCATCCAGGTCGATGGTGATCCCGTCGCCATCGCGCACCAGGCCCAGCGGCCCGCCCAGCGCCGCCTCGGGCGACACCTCGGCCACCACCAGCCCTTTGCAGACCAGGCCCGAGAGGTGCCCGTCGGTCAGGATGGCCACCTGGTCGCCCAGCCCCGCGCCGTCCACCGCAAACACCACGCGCGAAGCGCCGCCCCCCATGGCCGGGCCGCCGCAGGCCCCGGCGCCGCGCATCACGATGACCTGCCCCGGCACGATGGCGCCGTTCTTGAGCGCGGCGATGGCCGCATCGGACGACCAGAAGCACACGGCCGGGCCGGTGAAGCGGCGGACCTTGCGCTCCACAATCCCGGTCTTGATGAGGCCGGACTCGGGCGCGAGGTTGCCACGCAGCAGCACGATGGCCGGCAGGGGTGCGACCGGGCGGTCCAGCGGACGGATCACCTCGGCATCCTGCACCTGCACATCGCGCAGGTTGTCGGCCACGGTGCCGCCCGTCACGGTGAGCGCGCCGGTATCCAGCAGCGGCGCCAGTTGCCGCATGAGCGCGCGCGCACCGCCTGCCGCTTCGAATTGCTCGATGGAATGGCTCCCGATGGGCCGCACGCCGGCCAGCACGGGCGTGGTGGGCCCCAGGCTTTCGAACAGGCCATAGACATCGACGCCTGTCTCACCCTCGGTGGCCACGGCCTGCAGGTGCTTGGCCGTGTTGAGCGAGCCACCGATGGACAGCACCGCGCGCACCGCGTTGGCAAAGGCGCCGGGCGAGAGGATGTCGCGCGGCTTGAGGTCGTCGAGCACCATCTGCACGATGCGCGCACCGGCCGCCCGCACGTCCGCCATCATCTTGGGGCTGAGTGCGGCCACCGGCGCGCTGCCCGGCAGGGCCAGGCCCAGCGCCTCGCAGACGATGTGCATGGAGTTGGCCGTGCCCAGGCCCGAGCACACACCCGGCCCGCGAATGGCCTCGCGGCTCATGCCCACCAGCTCTTCCACGGGCAGGCCGCCCGTGACCGCATGCATGGCGCCGATGAAGACGTCCTCGATGTCCGTGTGCTTGCCCCGGTATTCGCCGCTGGGCTGGTAGCCGCAGGGCACGAGCAGCGTGGGAATGTTCAGCCGCGCCGCCGCCATGAGCTGGCCGGGCACGGTCTTGTCGCACGACGTGAGGCAGACCATGCCGTCGAGCTGCGCGCCCTCCACGGCCACCTCGATGTCGTTGGTCACCAGGTCGCGCGCACCCAGCATGTAGGCGCCGCGCGCCCCCGCGCCGGTGATGAAGTCGCTGGGCGCGGCAGTGCGGATCTCGAAGGGCACGCCGCCTGCCGCGCGGATGGCGGCCTTGATCTCCGCCGCCACCTTATCCAGGTGGCTGAAGCAGGCCGCCAGTTCCGAGGAGCTGTTGACGATGGCGATCTTGGGCTTCTCGCAATCCTCTTCAGGGATGCCCAGGGCGCGCCAGTGCGCGTTGCGCACCGACCAGAGGTAGGAGCCGCGCGGGAAGTTGCTGCGCAGGGGGCGGGTCATGGGCGGTCTCCAATGTCGGTGCGCTTCTTGATGATCTCGACCACGCCACGGTCGGCGTCCACGCGCACCCAGTCGCCCGTCTCGATGCAATCGAGCGGGTCGCGGTCGAAGCCCGTCATTGCGGGCGAATGGGTAACCACGGCGCCCAGGGCCATCTTGGTCGTCATTTCGTTGAACAGGAAGGCTGCCGGCGCCACGTTCATGAGCCGTGTCATGTGGAACATGGCGGACCAGCCCGAGGAGCCCTTGGCCCCCGGAAACACCAGCACCTTGCCCGCAAAACTCTGGCCGCGCAGTTCATGCCGGGTCTCGACGACCGTGCCGGTGCGCGGGTCGATGCCGCCCCAGCCCGAGATGCGGTCGCGGGTGACCAGGGCCTCGCCTTCGGCCACGCCGCCCACCACCTTGCGGCCACGCAGCACCTGGCTGTGTTCGATCACGATGGGGCTGCTGTTCATGCCTGGCCCCCCTTCCAGCGGCCGGTGCAGGCCGCGTCGATGCATTCCGCCGTGCTGCCGAACCAGGCCTGCACGCCCAGGATGGCCGGCAGGTAATGCGCCTGCTTGGCGGAGTCGAGCGCCACGGTCTTCGTGCCCTTGGGCACGGCCCGGCTCATGGCCGAGCAGCTGTCGGTCATGAGGATGCCGCCCGCGTCCTCGATGATCCTGGTGTACCCATTGCGGTCGGCCAGCGACTTGATGGCGCGCGGCGTGAAGATCCACAGCGCACAGTCGGGGTGCACCTTGCGGCCTTCGAGGAGCTGCGCGGCTTCCCAGATCTGCTCGATGGTGTAGTGGGGGCAGCCGAGCATCACGTACTGCACCTCGGCGTCCTGGCCGGTGGCGTTGATCTTTGCGTAGGTGGCGCGGCGCTCGGCTGCGCCATAGCGCAGCACCTGCACGGGCTTGCGGCCGCCCAGGGCCTGCTCCAGCGTCAAGGCCTCGGGCGTGACGCCGGCGATGTGGTACATCTCCACGCCGCCCGAGGACGACGCCGCCGCCCCGAAGTGCTTGAGCCGCGGCAGGTTGGGCACGCGGCCGATGCCGCCCTTGCGGTGCACCACCGGCACGCGCTCCTGCACGTGCTCGCCGATGTAGTAGCCCAGCAGGCCCCAGTCCTGCACCGATTCCACTTCGACATCCAGCTCCACCACGTGCGTGGCATGGCGGTTCTCGTCCAGGTGGTAGCCCCAGTACGGAATGCGGCCCGTGAGCATGGCGGCGCCAGTGCTCTCGCGGCCTTCGGTGTTGGTGCGCGCACCCAGCACGGAATTGCAATACACCACGGCCGACGACTCCATCCATGCGCAATGCTCGCCCCGCGTCGGGATGTTGCCCACCTGGTAGGGAGTGCAGGTGTTCATGATCTGTGCGCCCAGGCCGGCCGCATGGCGCTCGCTCTGGTGGTAGAAGTTCACGATCTCCTCGGTCACGCCCATGCGCTCGGGCTGGCCGGGGTCGAAGCCCAGCTGCAAATGGCTGGTGAAGACCTTGAACTTGGGAATCTCCACCGTCTCCTGGCTGTCCAGGCTGAATTCGGAGAACACGGCATCCATGCCGCCGCCCCGCGAGAACGCGAAGTCGCGCTGGAACGGCGTGGTGGAGGTGATGCTGGCGCAGACGTTGCGCGTCTCCACCAGGCGCTCAGCCCCCAGGGCTTCGCCGTAGCGCACCAGCAGGTCCATGGCCTTGTGTACGGCCGGCCCGTCGCGGCCGTCCAGCATGGCTTTTTCTTCATCGGTCAGGTACATGGCCTGTTGTCTCCGTTCTTTCTTCCGTTTCCGGGGGTGAACCCCGCCGAGCCGCTAGCCCGGCGAGGGTGTCGGCACGTGGCCGCCAATGTCGCGCGCAATGGATCGCGCGATGTGCTGCAGGCGCGGGGCCAGTTCGTTGCGCAGGCGCTCTTCGGTAAACACGAAGGCAGCGCCGCCGCCATTCAAGGCCATCACCTCGCCATCGGGCCCGATCAGGGGCACGGACACCGAATTGATCTCGCGGTGGAATTCGCCCAGCGACAGGCAGTAGCCCAGGCGCTGGGATTCGCTGATCGCGCGCAGCATGTTGGGCGCGATGGCGTCCCACTCGGGGCCGCGCAGCAGGCGCATCGAATCAATCAGCTGGTTGCGCTGCCCCTCCGGCAGGGCCGACAGGTAGGCGCGGCCCAGGGCCGAGTTGGCCAACGGTGCGCGCGAGCCCACGTCCAGCCGTGCCGAGAGCATGGACGAGCGCGGCCGGCAGGCCTCGATCAGCACCATCTCCATGCCGTCGCGGATCGCCAGGTACACCGATGCCCCCACCTCTTCGGCCAGGGCCTGCATGCTGGGCCGCGCGGCGGCGCGCACGTCCAGGCTGCCCAGGAACACGCGCGACAGCGACACCACGCCTGGGCCGAGCATGAAGCGGTCGGCCACCTGCGCGGCCTTGAGCATGCCCAGGGAGAGCAGCGTGGCGACCAGCCGGTTCACCGTGGGCCGGGGAATGCCGGTGATGCGGGCGATGTCGGCATGGCCGAGCACCGGGCGGTCTTCGCTGAAGCAGCGCAGCACCGAGATGCCGCGCTCCAGCGCACTCACGGTATCGGACCGGTCGCCGCGCGCGTCGGCAGCATCGGCGGAAGACAGGGATGCGTCGTTTTTTTCAGTGGACATGGATGAACCCTTTGCAAGACCCTGCAATGTAGAGGCTTGCGAAAGAGTGCCGTGCATGGACATCACTCAACCGCCCGGGGTCAGGCCACGGCGTGCGCAGCGGCCGCCGGGGCGGCGGCGCTCTGCATTGCGCCGGGGCGCAGGTACACGCCCTGCGCCAGCAGTGCGGATTGCAGTGCGCCCACATCCACCGCGCGCGGCTGAATGCCGCCCTGGGATGCCAGCGCAGCCGCCACCCCCGCCGCCTGCCCGGTGATCCAGCACTGCGGAATCTCGCGCATGAAGCCGTGCGAATTGCGGTCGCACGAGATATGGCGCCCGCAGGCCAGCAGGCCGTCCAGCTGCTGGGGCACCAGCGCGCCGTAGGGGATGGAGATGTTGGGAAACTTGGGCGACACGGCGGGCGTGACGCCAATCTCGTCGGCCAGGGGCACACCGTCGGGCCACTGGCTGCGCAGCACGGCGCCCACGCCGGTCAGGCGCCGCGCATGGCGCACGCCGATCTGGGGGGCGCTGAGCATGAGGAAGGCGTCTTCGAAGCCCGGTGCGTGCGCGCGGAAGTAGTCCAGGTGCGCCGCCATGGCGCGGTGCGAACGCACCTCCACGGCAGTCAGGTCGTCCACGTCCAGCGGCGAATAGCCCGACTGGCGCGGCCCCATGAAAAGCGCCACGTCATTGCGCCAGGAGACGAAGGGGCGCTCGAACAGGCCGAGCTCCTCGCGCCCCCGCGCCATGAAGGCCGAGAACGCCTCCGGCTGGCCGGCCTTGAATTCGATCCACCGGTTCATGTCCACGCCGCCGAACAGCCAGGAGGTGTTCATGCAGTGGTGCACGTCGGCCTCCTCGATGTCGTTCACGAACGCGGCGCCGGCCCGGGCAAACAGGTCGCCGTCGCCGGTGGCGTCCACCACCACGTCGGCCATGATGGCCATGCGGCCCTCCTTGCTCTCGAAGACCACGCCCTTGACGGCGCCGTCCTGCACGATGGGAATGGCGGCCCAGGAGTGATAAATGAGCTTCACCTGGCGCTCCAGCACGATTTCCTGGCTCAGCAGCTTGAGCCGCTCCGGGTCCACCGTGGGCGACCAGGTCACCACGCCGTGGTAGGCGGCCGTGCGGTGCGACCAGTGGGCGGCCTTGGCGGTGTCTTGCGAGCCCCAGTCCTCCCGTGCCGGGCCAGCGATGGCATCGGCCGGCAGGCGGTCGAACAGCTCTTCGGCAAAACCGCGAATCACGAGCTGGCCTTGCCAATCGGTCATGCGGTCGATCCAGATCACCAGGCCGCCCGTGGAAAGCCCCCCCAGGTGGTTGTAGCGCTCCAGCAGCGCCACGTCGGCACCGGCCCGCGCCGCAGCCGCCGCCGCGGCCGTGCCGGAGGGGCCGCCCCCCACCACCAGCACACCGCAGCGGTGGTACACGGGAATGTTCTTGCCAGGCTCCGCCCAGCTGCCGTGATCGGGCCGCTTGGTGCGGCTGTCGCGGTCGAAGATGTCAGAGGTCAGGATGCGCTCGTCGGTGCGGACGACTGTTTTCATGAATCGATCTCGGGAAGTTGTTGGACTAATTATGATTTCAATGTCCATTTTGTCAACTTCAAATTCCGCAATCTCCGGGTTTTCCCGGGCCTCTATGGACTTTTAATGAATTTGATGTCCACAATAAGCCAAACAACTGCAAGGAGACAAGGATGAAACAGATTTCCGGCGTGCGCCGGGCGTTGGGCTTTGCGCTCGGGGCTGGGGCGCTTTGGGGCCTGGCGCTCCCACTGGCCCAGGCGCAGGACTTTCCCGTGCGCGGCAAGTCCATCCGCATCGTGGTGGGGTTTACCGCCGGGGGTGGCACGGATGCGCAGGCGCGCATCGTGGCGCAGAAGCTGGGCGAGGTGCTGGGCACCAGCGTGATCGTGGACAACAAGCCTGGCGCCAGCACCATGATGGCGGCCGCCGAAGTCTCGCGCGCACAGCCTGACGGGTACACCCTGCTGTACGCGCCGTCTTCCACCATGGCGCAGAACCCGCACACGTTCAGCCAGGTGCCCTACGATCCGTTCAAGGATTTCACGCCCATCTCGATGGGCGGACGCGGGCCCTTGGTCCTGTCCATCAGCACCACCGTGCCGGCCACCAACGTCAAGGAACTGGTTGCGTATGTGAAAGCCAACGCCGGCAAGGTGAGCTACGCATCGTTTGGCGCGGGCACCTCGTCGCACATCTATGGAGAGGCGTTCGTGAAGAAGACGGGAACCGATGCAGTCCACATCCCCTACAAGGGCGGCTCCGACGCGGCCAAGGACCTGATTGCGGGCCGCGTGCAGTACATGTTCGACTCGGCGTCCTCGGCCATCATCACGTCCGGTACCGGCAAGGTAAAGGTGCTGGCCGTGGCGGCCAACGCGCGCATTCCCGCCCTGCCCGACGTGCCCACGTTCGCGGAGCAGGGATTCGCCGGGCTGGACCTGCCCAGCTGGCTGGGCTTCTACGGGCCGGCAAACATGCCCCCTGCCGTGGTGGAAAAGCTCAACACCGCGCTGGGCAAGGTGCTTGCAATGCCGCAGGTGCGGGAGTTCTACCGCAACGGCGGCTACGAGGCGGCTGGCAGCTCCGCGCAGGAGTTCGCCCAGGTCACGCGCACCACCTATGAGCAGTGGGGCGCGATGGTGCAGCAAGTGGGGCTGACAAAGCAATGAGCGGCCCCACTCCTTTCATGCCAAGCCGCCGCAGGTTCAGCGCAAGGCTTGCGCTGAGCGCATGGAGCGCAGCGGGGGCACTGGGCGCACTGGGCGCATTGGGCGCGTCTCTCCGGCCATCGTCCGCCTGGGCCGCCGCGCCTTTTCCCGACAAGGGCCGCACCATCCGCATCGTGCTGGGCCTGGCGGCCGGGGGCGCATCCGACGCCCAGGCGCGGTTTGTGGCCACCAAGCTGGCCGAGGTCCTGAAGACCCCGGTGATCGTGGAAAACCGCCCGGGTGCGAGTTTCATCCTTGCCACCGAAGAGGTGATCCGCTCCGCACCCGACGGCTACACCTTCATGTATGCCCCCTCTTCCGTGGTGGCGCAGAACCCGCAGACGCTGGCCAATGTGCGCTACGACCCGTTCAAGGATCTCACCCCGCTGTCGCTGGGCGCACGCGGGCCGCTGGTGCTTACCGTACACACCAGCGTGCCTGCGCGCACCGTACAGGAACTGATCTCCTACATCAAGGCCCACCCCGGCCAGACGGGCTATGCCTCGTTTGGCACGGGTACCTCGTCGCACATCTACGGCGAAGCCTTTGTGCGCCAGGCCGGGCTGGATGCGGTGCATGTGCCCTACAAGGGCGGCGCCGACGCGGCCAAGGACTTCCTGGCGGGGCGCGTGCAGTTCTACTTTGACGCGGCGCCCAACGCCATCCAGAACACGGCCACGGGCAAGGTGCGCATGCTGGCCGTGGCGGCCCCGCAGCGAAGCCCCATGCTGCCCGACGTGCCCACCATGGGCGAACAGGGAGCGAGCGGTATCGACATGCCGAGCTGGCTGGGCTTCTACGGCCCCGCCCACATGCCCGCGCCGGTGGTGGGCACGCTCAACGCCGCCCTGGCCCAGGTGCTCGCGATGCCTGCCACCCGCGAGTTCTTCCGCCAGGGCGCCTACGAAGCCGAGTCGTCCAGCCCGGCCGAGCTGGCGGCGTTGACGCGCGCCACCTACGACCAGTGGGGCCAGACCATCCGCAAGCTGGGGCTTACCAAGCAGTAAAAAGGGCACGGCGCGGGCACCGTGGCGCCGCCATCCACTACTGCGGCTTGGGCACGCCGGTGCCGGGGGTGCGCGCCACCCGCAGCGCCTCCTGGATGGCAAGGACCACTGCCTCCGGCTTTTCCAGCGGAATGCCATGCCCGCTGTCCACCCACACCTGGGTGGACCCGGGGTAGAGGCGGGCCAGGTCGGTCCGTTTGCGGTCGGCATCGTCCGCCAGCGCAGACGGTGCCCCGGTGGCATGCCGCGCGCTCAGCACCCACACGGGCACCGAGGGGTCCACCGGCAGCCGGGACACCGCGTCGCCCGTGGCATCCAGGGCCGCCAGCTCCTGCCGGGCCGTTGCAGAGGCCGTTGCGCGGAAGACCACCTTCAGCCACACGGGCCACAGCTCGGGGTTGCCAGCCCCCTTGACCTGTTCGGGGTGCGTGGAGTCCACCAGCACCAGCGCCGCCACCTCGCCAGGGTACTGGCGTGCAAACAGCTGCATGTAGAGGCCGCCCAGGGAATGCCCCACCAGCACATACGGCGGCGGCAGTTGGCGGGCCCGCAGCAGGGCCCGAAGTTCTTCCACCACGTGCGCACCGTCGCGCGGCTCCAAGGCCGCATCGCTGCGGCCGTAGCCCGCGCGGTCGTAGGCCAGTGCACGGGTTTGCGCCACGGCGTCGGGCCAGACCTTGGCCCACCAGTCCAGCGTGGCGCCCAGCCCGTTTTCGAACACCACCACCGGTTCGCCCTGCCCGGCAAGCACGTATTCCACCTGGCGCCCGTCCACCGTGGCGGTGGCCGCGCCCGGCACCGTGGCGCAGCCGCTCAGAACGACCACCAACCACAGGCTGCCCCAGTGCCATCGCTTCGTCATGTCCGGCTTTCCGCGAAGGGTTGATGGAGGGCAGAGGTATCAGCAGCGCTGTGCCGCCCGCAGCAACGCATTGCATTCCTTGCCCGTGCCGCGGCCCCGTTGCTCGGCGCCCGGCGCAGGGGTGGTTGCGGGCGCGGCGGCGGCGCGGCCCGCGCGCTGGCTGCCCACCATGGCCGTGCAGATGGCATCGGAATGCGGGGTCTGCCCAAAGGTCATGGCCTTCTGGAAGCCCGTGACACCGTACACGTAGCAACGGTAGGTCGCGCCATCCAGCGTGTGGACGGTGTAGTTGACCCGGCCACCGGTTTCCTCCTGCCGGTCGGTGATGGTGAACTGGCCCGCGGCCCGCCCGATGGCCTGCGCAGTGCGCTGCTCCAGGCCCGAGTCGTCGAGGGTGGAGGCACAGCCGGCCACCAGCGCCAGCACCGAGACAACGCACGCCCGGGGCGCAATGAAAAGAAGGCGGGAAGGTGTTTTCATGGAGGTAAGGGATGTCATGGCGTGCGAGGAAATCAGCGGGTAAAACAGTTGTCTGCGGGGAGGGTTGCCACGCTGGAGGCCACGGCCGCCAGCGTGGGTTGAATGGTGGGAATCTCGTCGCCCAGCAGGCACAGCAGGTTGCCCGGCTGCAGCGTCCAGATGGCGCCCGCGCGCGTGCCGATGACGGTGCGCAGCTCGCCCCAGTGGGCCGCCAACGCCTGGTTGGCGTCAGACCGTGCAAAGGTCACCGTGCCGGTTTTGCTGGGCCCCACCGCCTGGTAGGCGCCGGCGCAGGCGTTGCCGCTGAAGGTCAGCACACCTTCGTAGTAGTCCAGGGTGGTCTGGCCTGTGAGGCGTGCGCGCACGGTCCGCTTGTACGACTGCGCGCCCGCATTGACGCACCCTTTTTGCACCCAGTCGCCTTCCAGCGCGGCCAGGGACGCCGCAGGCCCCGTACCGCCGGAGCCCCCTGAACCGCCATTCGGTGGTGGCTCGCTGTCACCGTCCCCTCCCCCGCCACCACACGCGCTCAGGGCCAGTGCGGCCAGGGCGATCGACGCGGCAACGGACGCGCGTGTGCTGCGCAAGCGGTGCGATGAGAGACAAGCAACAGGCATGAGAAAAAGCTCCTTGGGCTCAATGGGACAAAACAAACAGCTCGCCAAAAAACGATCAACGCAACAGGCTGCAAAACCAGCAGGCAAAACGCCCCCCTGCGGGCCCACCAGGGGCCGCATGTTTTGGGAGAAACAGGAAAAAATCAGCCCGGCTTGCGGGCGACGATGAAGGCGCGGGTGTCCTTGCCCCGCGTGCCATGCCGTTCAACGCACACGATCTGCAGGCCCTGCCGCACCATGGCCGAGCGCAGCTGGTGCTCGTCAAAGCACAGCACGGGCGGGACCAGGCGCAGGGCGCGCATCACCGGCACGGCCAGGTAGGGAATCAACAGGTTCATCTCGGCAACGCAAGCAGTCTTGGAGATCAGCCGCCCGCCCGGGCGCAGCGCCTGCACCAGCCGGCTGAGCGCCTCGTCCAGCGCGCTCGTCAGGTGCAGCACGTTGAAGGCCAGCACGGCATCAAATGCTTCCGCCCCAAAGGTCGCCGCCTCTGCATCCGCCACCGCAAACCGCAACTGCGGCGTGGGCTGCGCGGCCAGCCGCTCGTGGGCAATGGCGATCATCTGGGGCGACACGTCAGTGGCTAGCAAGCTGCGGGTAAACGGCGCCAAGCGCAGGGCCGTGCTGCCCGTGCCGCAGCCGATCTCCAGCACATCGTGCTGGGGCGACAGCAGGCCCTGCACGCGCTGCAGCGTGGCCTCGTACCCCGCCAGGTCGGCAATCGCGTCGGCGGCGTACTTGGGCGCAATGCGGTCCCAGAACCGCGCCTTGGCTGCTGCGGCCGAACGGGCTGCGACAGAGAGCGACGCGTCAGAAACCGGGGCGGTGGCAGAAGAGGTCATGAACAAAATGCGAGCCGGGTGAGTGCAAAGGCAGCAGAAGCGCAGAAGCGATCAATCAACGACACCCGGATGCTATCCATGCATGGCAGCGCAGGAAACTGCGGTAAATTGCAGCGAACATATACGTTTACGCATGGATCAACTCGACTGGAACCAGCTAAAAGCCTTTCTGCAAACCGCAGAAACCGGCTCGCTCTCGGCCGCCGCCCGCAAGCTGGGGCTGACCCAGCCCACCCTGAGCCGGCAGGTGGCCGCCATCGAGCGGCAGATGGGCGTGACGCTGTTTGAGCGCGTGGGCAAGGCCATGGTGCTCACCCCCACCGGGCTGGACCTGCTGGAGCACGCCCGCGCCATGGGCACCGCCGCAGAAGCCCTGGGCCTGGCCGCCAGCGGCCGCTCGCAGGCCGTGGGCGGCGTGGTGACGGTGTCGGCCACCGACGCCATTGCCGCCTACCTGCTGCCACCTATCCTGCAACGGCTGCACGCGCAGGAGCCCAGCATTGCGGTCGAGATAGTCGCCTCCAACGCCGTGAGCGACCTGCTGCGCCGCGAGGCCGACATCGCCATCCGCCACGTGCAGCCCGAGCAGCCCGACCTGATCGCCCGCCTGGTGCGCCAGGCCCAGGCAGGCTTCTACGCGTCCGAGGCGTGGGTCCGCACCCACGGCCACCCCCGCACGGCCGACGACGCAACGCGCGCCACCTTTGTCGGCTCCGACCGCAACGGCCAATACCTCGCCTACCTGCGCCACCGCGGGCTGAACCTGAGCGAAAGCCAGTTCAGCTGCTACGCCGACCAGACCGCCCTGCACTGGGAGCTGGTGCGCCAGGGCCTGGGCATCGGCGCCACGATGGACGAGATCGCCAACAAGACCCCCGGCGTGGTCCGCGTGCTGGACGACGTGCCGCCGCTGCGCTTTCCCATCTGGCTGGTGTCGCACCGCGAACTGCGCACAGCGCGGCGGATTCGGGTGGTGTTTGAGGCGTTGGCGGAGGGGTTGGCGGGGGGATGGGTGAAGGGGAATTTGCGTGGCCGGCGCGCTTAACGAGCCAGCACCGTTGAGCTTGGAAACACCCGTTCGGGCTGAGCTTGTCGAAGCCTCGCGCAGCGTTTGGGCAGGCTCCGTGTGGGCAGCCTCAATGAGAAGATCAAAGGCTGGTTTCAAGCATGCTAGGCCGCAGGGCTGGAAGGCACCCACGACGTGCTGATCCCCGCCCGCAACCAGCGCCACCTGATGCTGGACCGCAGCGTGCAGAACGCCGTGGAGCGCTGGCTGTTCCGTCTTGACACCATGGGGCATGTGAGCGAGGGAATTGCGCTGCTGACGGGCGAGGCACTGGGGATGAGCCCGGCGGAGTTGCTGCAGTCGCAAGCCGATGAGTTGGCCGGGGTGCTGCCACGGTGGAGGACACGGTGATTCAGCGGGCGGAGGTGACGCTGCGGGTGTATCGGTGGGCTTGTCAGGTGGCGAGGGGTGGGCGTGGGGGCCGTGGGATGCGGGGTCGGATAACAGGGAGAAGTTTCTTATGAGCACGAGCGCCATTCAACACATCATTGCCATGCCTACGGATGTTGCAGCGTCTGGCCAAACCTTCTTCCAAGGGTTTGCTTTGGCGTTGATTCCCGACTACTTGGCAATCATGGACATGCTTGTCAGATTTCCACACGACATGGTGGAGCTTGGCCTTGCGGAGGACGCATTTATTGCATCCAAGATAGCAGGCTCGGCCCTCTGCATTCGCATGCTCAGGGCAGACCTGCTCACAGAGGGCCATGCCGAGGTTGGAGGGTGGCCTACCGTCATATGGAGCACAGACAAGTCGGCAGCTGATGTGGAGGCGAGGCTGCACTGCTTCGCGGTTAGGCCATTGCATATCACGCTCAACCGCTTTGCGGGAGCAGTCTCATTGGCCGATCTCAGCGCCGACGCGATTTATGGTCATCTACTGGCGCTGGCGGAACGAACTGCGGCCCACGACAGCAGTTTTCAAATTCTCGTCGAGTTAATGAAGACATGCCCTCCTGCCAATAGGGAGCAAGGGCGGCTCCCATTCGTCCCGAAGCTGCACAACTGCACGAAACCGTCGGCTGCAGTGCTACGACTGTACGGCTACAACTTGGACAACAGTGAGGTTATAGAGCCGACGCTTGGCCTTGGCATCGAGGCACATATTGATGCAATCGTAGAGTTTTCCGAAATGATCGATCAGTTGCGGCAAGGCCTGGAGGTGTACGCCCTGCGGAAAAACGACGCGATCATCTTCTGCGCGTCTATCTATGCCTTGCTGTACAAGATCGACAACAAGATTTGGAACCCGATTCTTCGCAACCTGGATCGTGACAAGCGGAATTTCGTCAAGGCGCTGCTGGTCCGCAGCAGGGGGTACGGCAATGGCCACATCACATTCGCCGGAACAAAGGTAGAGGGCTTCAATCCATACACGGACCCTGTCGTGGGGCCGCTCTTGAAACACAGGCAATTCGAGCAGCGTTTTTTTTCAACTGTCATCGCAGTACTGGCTGCAAATCAATTCGTACCGGCCCTTCGGATGCCCGATGCCGTAATGCTCCACCACGACAGGCTGAGTGAGATCTACTCGCTAGTTAGCTCGAATAAGCCGACCCGGCTAGCAGAGCTAAATCGACATTTGGCCGAGTACAGCGGCGAGATCCGCAGCGAGGTGGGAGAGAAGTTGTGGAAGGCAATGTTCGACGGCCGCGAACGACTGCTGACCATTTGTGATTTTCCGATCGAGTGGCTATCCATCGACGGATTACCGGCAATGTTCCGCTACGAGATGTCGCGCATCCCATCCACGCCAGGGAATGTGGCAGTCCAGGTGGCCTTAGCCCATCCGAGGATTACGGTGCCGAAGATGGCGTTAGATCACATCCTTGTGATCCGGTCGTTCGCACCGGACGACCCGATTCGTAGCGACCTTGAGCTAGCCGTCGCCAAATACGACTTGGGCGAGATGAAAGTCGAGATTGTCGACGTGTCCACGAGAGATGAGCTGATCGACGCAATGAACGCGCATCAAGGGGTCATGGTCATTTTCGACTGTCATGGCAACCATGGCGGGAAGACGCAACCAGCATGGCTGCAGATCGGCAAAGAAAAAGTCGACGTTTGGGATCTCAAACATGTAGCACGCATGACTCACATCGTGGTGCTGGCAGCATGCAGCACCCATCCCGTGGACGGATCGCACGCCTCCGTGGCCAACGGGTTTCTCGCCAACGGCGTTCAGTCGGTGTTAGGGACTTATGCGCCCGTGGACTCGCGCCACACAGCGATCTTCGTCGGGCGGCTTTTGTATCGGGTTGCGGCATACTTGCCGCTAATTTCGAAGAATAGGCCCGTGAGCTGGCGCGAGATTGTCGGCTCATTCTTCCGAATGTCATACGTCACGGATGTCCTGCAAGACCTCCTGGAAGTGCGCAAGGTGATCAACGAAACCCAGTATCGCAAGCTCCACTATGAGGCAAACATGGCGATAAATGGCCGAGCCCCCGATTGGCTGGAAAAGCTGCAGCAAGGCGTCGCTGATTTCGCTGCGATGGAACCAAGCGACGTCAGCAAAATCTGGGCTGCGTGTTATCAGTTTGTTGAAACGATGCTGTTTGCGCAGTTTGGGCAGCCGGAAAACATTTTCATCGTAAGTAACGATTCGTACAGCGAAGTCGAAAGTGATGAATAGCTATTCCAGCACCAAGGGGCTTTGCGATAAGTTGAGCCATAGACGTTCATCGTCATCATCTAGCGAACTGCGGCAACAAATAGCACGACAGAGCTCATGCGTTAACGCGTGCCTCTACCCTGGAGGTAGTCAGCGCGCAGGTCGCCATCGCAGTATTTAGCACCGACTCCGCCACCTACACACGCTCCCGCAGCCACCCCACAACATCCCCCGTCACGTCCTCCCGGTTCGTCTCATTCAAGATTTCATGCCGTGCCCCCGGGTACAGCTGGACCGTCACATCGGCCAGACCGGCATCCCGATACCGCTGCCCCAGCTGCTCCAGCAAGATGCCGCCTGCGGCCAGCGGGTCTGCGTCGCCGGATGCGATGAGGATGGGCAGATCGCTGCGGATGCGCGCGAGTTGTGCGGGGTCGGCCAGCTTGGGCGCTGGCGCGAAGAGCGAAGGGATCAAATCCTCCGGCACATCCCAGCCGCACCACGGGTCTGCCACGTAGGCATCGACCTCCGCAGCGTCGCGCGACAGCCATTCGTAGCCGGTGCGGTGTTCAAAGCCTGCGTTGAAAGCCGCGAGCCCGGCGGGCGCGTCGGCGGGGGCGTTGGCCATGCCGGCGGCGAACAGGTCGAGGGCGGTGGAGCCTGAGAGGATGAGGCCTGACCAGGTGGTGGAGTGGTCCAGGACGGCGGCCTGCGCTGCGAACGAGCCCATGGAGTGGCCGAACAGGAAGAGCGGCAGGCCGGGGTGCTGCGCACGCAGCAGCGCGCCGAACTGGGCCACATCGGCAATCAGCCCGTCAAAACCGGGGCGGCCAAAGTCGCCCAGCTTGCCTCCGGCCGTGCGGCCGTGCCCGCGGTGGTCCACGGCGTGGACGATGAAGCCAGCGGCGTTCAAGGCGCGCGCAAAGCGGTCGTAGCGCTCGCCGTGCTCGGCCAGACCGTGGGCAATTTGCACAACGCCCACCGGTTGGCCCGGGGTTTTGGCCCAGGTGTAGGTGGTGATGCGGGTGCCGTCGGCGGCGGACTGGAAGGAGGAGGTGGTGGTAGCGCTCATCGGGCCATTCTGGCACGGGGTGTGGGGTTTGCGCATCGCGGCCGCAGGGCCTTGCAGCGCCTTGCGCTGGTGCGCTCATTCAATGCTTGCCGCGCCACGGATTCACCGTCACCATCTGTTCAACCGGCCCGCTCCACCCACACCCCAGCATGCCCCTGCCCCCTGTCCTCGACCGTTTTCTGCAAGCCCAGGAGCCCGTATGGCCCCGCGTGCTGGCGGAGCTGCGGGCGGGCAAAAAGCGCACGCACTGGATGTGGTTTGTGTTCCCGCAGATCAACGGGCTGGGGCACAGCGACATGGCGCAGCGCTATGCGGTCCAGTCGCTGGCTGAGGCGCGGGCCTACCTGGCCCACCCCGTGCTGGCGGCGCGGCTGCGCGAGTGCTGCCAGATTCTGCTGGCGCTGGAATCGCCCTCGTCTGCGCTGCAGGTGTTTGGCACGCCAGACGACCTGAAGCTGCGCTCTTGCATGACGCTGTTTGCCGAAGCATCTGCGCCGGGCAGCGTGTTTGATGCGGTGCTGCAGAAGTACTTTGGCGGGCAGAAGGATGAGCGCACGCTGGAGCTGCTGAAGTAGGCTGGAAACGGTCAGCCCCTCACACGGGGCAAAAAATAAATAAAAAAAAGGGCTCCAGCGCTTTACCAATAAGCGCTAGCAGCTATTGTTTTTATAGCATATCTAGCGCTTTGGCCACGCATGGTTGCCAGTTGCCCCCGCGCAGAGCACCCGTCGGCAGCTGCGAAATAACGACCCGGGCGACAGCCGGCTGGCTATGCCGCCGCGCCGGGCGGCACGTTGCGCGGGCGCTGGCGCTGGGCGACAAAGCACTCCGCCAGCCGCCAGCAACGCACCGGGTTGTTTTCTCAGAGGTAGGTGGACGCCAGCCCGCCGTCCACCGGCAGATTGACGCCGCTGACCCAGCGCGCTGCATCGCTGCACAGGAAGGCGATCACGGGCGCCACCTCGTCGCTAAACGCCGGGCGCTTCATGCGGTGGGCGTCTTTCTCTACCCGCTCTTGCCCCAGCATCTGCACAAAGTCGCCCAGGATGGGCGTGAACACCGGGCCGGGGGCCACGCAGTTCATGCGCACGCCGCGCTCCATGAAGATCTTTTGCGACTGGGTGTAGGTCCACACGATCAGCGCCTCTTTGAAGTACTGGTAGCAGGTGTCTTGCGGCACAGGGTGGGCAGCCAGCCACTGCGCGCCTTCTTCAAAGCTGGCGGTGGCGCCCAGGGCGCGGTGCGGCTCCAGGCGCTGGGGCCATTCGGCCCCGAGGATGGATGCAATGTTGACGATGGAGCCGCCCTCGCCCATGCGCTCCAGCACCCGGTGGGTGAAGTAGCGCAGGCCCAGGTAGTTGACGCGACCTACCAGCTCCGCCGGCGCCGTGCCCGGCACACCCGCGATGTTGGCCAGCGCATCGACCTTGGCGGGCAGCTGCGCCACGGCGTCGTTGATGGCAGCCGGGTCGCCCAGGTCCACCTGCACAAAGCCGTCGAGCGTGAGCGTGGGGGCGTTGCGGTCCACCCCGATCACGCGGGCACCCTGCAGGCGGGCGAGTTTGGCAAAGTCCGCGCCAATGCCGGAGCAGCAGCCGGTGACGACGATGGTTTTGTTGTGAAGGGTCATGGTGGTTGTCTCCAAAAATGTTGTGGGGTCTTGGGGTGGTGGGGTGGCGTTCGTGCGGCGCCTCGACAGGCTCAGCGTGAACGGACAGGGGGCGCGCGCAGCGTCCTCCCGCCTACCTACAAACCGTTCGGGCCGAGCCTGTCGAAGCCAGAGCACAAGGGATGTGCAGCCCTTCGACAGGCTAAGGGCGAACGGTTGGGGGCGGGCTAGAACGGGAACGCGGGCACGGCGTCTTTGACGGTGATCCACTGCCACTGCGTGTATTCGTCAATATCCGCAGGCCCGCCCACGCGGCTGCCATTGCCGCCCAGGCCCGGCCCGCCAAAGGGGTTGGTGCATTCGTCGTTCACCGTTTGGTCGTTGATGTGCACCATGCCTGCGCGCAGCCGCTGCACGAGGGCCATGGCGCGGCCCACGTTGGGGCTGATGACGGCGGCGGCCAGGCCGCCCTGGCTGGTGTTGGCCAGTTGCACAGCCTCGTCATCGGTGCGGAAGGTGACAAGGTTGGCCACGGGGCCGAAGGGCTCTTCGTCAAACGAGCGCACGCCGGGCTTCACGCCCGTCAGCACCGTGGGCTGGTAGCAAAGGCCTTCAAACGTGCCACCCGCCTCCAGCTTGGCGCCCTGGGCCACGCTGTCCTTGATGACGCTGTCAAAGCGCTGCAGCTGCTTGGCGTCGATCATCGGCCCCAGGGCCACTTGGCCGCTGGCGCCGTCGCCCACGGGCAGGTGCGTGGCCTTGCCCACCAGGCGCTGCACGATCGCAGGGGCAATCGACTCGTGCACCAGGATGCGGTTGGAGGCCATGCAGATCTGCCCCTGGTGGAACCACGCGCCAAACGCAGCGGCGCTGGCGGCGGCGTCCGGGTCGGCGTCTTCCAGGATGATGAGGTTGTTGGCCCCGCCCAGCTCCAGCGACACCTTTTTCAGGTGCTGGCCCGCCAGCGCGCCAATGCGCCGGCCCACCGCGGGCGAGCCGGTGAAGGCGATCATGGGCACGCGCGCGTCCACCACCAGCGCCTCGCCCGCCTCGGCGTCGCCAGGCACCACCTGCAGCAGGCCCCGGGGCAGGCCCGCTTCTTCAAACACCCGGGCCATGATGAAGCCGCCGCTCACCGGCGTGCGCGTGTCGGGCTTGAGCACCACGGCGTTGCCCAGTGCGAGCGCCGGCGCCACCGAGCGCAGGCCCAGGATGAGCGGAAAGTTGAACGGTGAGATCACGCCCACCACGCCATGCGGCACGCGACGCGCAATGGACAGGCGCCCCGGCGTGCTGGGCAGCACCTGCCCCTGCGCCTGCAGGGGCAGGCCGGCCGCCAAGTGGCACAGGGTGATGGCCTCGCGCACCTCGTGCTGGCCCTTGGGCAGGATGCCGCCCGTCTCACGCGCAATGGCCAGGGCCAGCTCGTCAAAGTGCTGCTCAAAGAGGGCGGCGGCGCGGTGGAACACCGCCGCCCGCTCGCGCGGGCCCTGCGCGGCCCACGCGGCTTGTGCGCTGGCCGCGCGGCCAATGGCGGCCTGCATGTCAGCCGCGCTGGCAATGCCCACGGTGCCCAGCACCTTGCCGGTGGCCGGCTCGGTCACGGCGCGTTGGCCGCTCAGCGTGGTGGCCCACGCACCATCAAAGGCCTTGCCCGCCCAGAGGCGGTTGTCCAGCAGGCCCGGTTTTTCTGACATTCCCATTGCGTTGCTCCTTGGTTGGTCTTAGGTGACCAGCCTTTTTGCAACGCGCGTACCAGCCGGGCTGGCCCAAGCCCGCCCAAGAGGGCAAACGCAGGGGCTTTTCAGAGGAGGCGCTACGGACTTTCCCTAGTCACTCCCCGCGCTGGACTGGGCGACTTTCGGCGGCCAAATAGTTACCATTCATCATCAAATGCACGCCCTGCAATTGATCAAATGATCATTTTTTGATGAATTTTTGGTGAAGCCCGCCCATGCCCAAACGCCGCATTTCCCTGGCCGACCTGAACCGCACGGCCGTCGGCCTGGGCCAGACCCTGCTGGGCGCCACGCCCAGCCCACCCCCGCAGGCGCTGGGCGGGTTTGACACCCAGGGCATCAGCCAGCACGCCCACCCCACGGTGGCGGACATCAGCGAATGCCTGTTCTTCTCGCCCGGCGACGGGCGCATCTGGCTGCAGGACCAGCGCATGATCCTGCTGCATTCCGAGGCCTTGGGCTCGCTGCGCCGCGAGCTGATCGACAGCATCGGCCTGGACAAGGCACGCGGCCTGCTGACCCGCGCGGGCTACGTGAGCGGCGCGCGCGACGCCCGCCTGGTGCGCCAGCAGTGGCCCGACGCCGAGCCCCAGGCCGCTGCCATTGCCGGCACCCGCCTGCATGCGCTCGAGGGCGTCGTGCAGGTGGAGGTGGTGCACGCCCGCTACGACGCCGAGCGGGGCGACTACGACGGCGAATTCATCTGGCACAACTCCAGCGAGGACGACGAACACATTGCCGCCTACGGCGTGGGCGGCTCGCCCGCGTGCTGGATGCAGGTGGGCTACGCCACGGGCTACGTGAGCACCCTGTTCGGCCGCATGGTGGTGTTCCGCGAGGTGGAGTGCCGGTCTTCCGGCGCCGCGCACTGCCGCGTGGTGGGCAAATCCGCCGAGCGCTGGGACGACCCCGAGCAAGACCTGTTCTACCTGAACGCGCAGGACTTTGTGGGCACCCCGCCCGCCGCGCTGGCCGACAAACTGCTGGGCAAGGCCCGCCGCACCACTTACCTGGGCGTGCCGCAGCACAAGCCAGCGGGCACGCCCCCTGCCCCGGCGGCCTCTGCCACCATGGTCGGCGCCTCATCCGCCTTCAACGCCGCCTGCCACATGCTGCAGCGCGTGGCCCCCACCGCCGCCACCGTGCTGTTCACCGGCGAATCGGGCGTGGGCAAGGAGATGTTTGCCAGCATGCTCCACCGGATCAGCCCGCGCAGCAGCCAGCCCTTTGTGGCCATCAACTGCGCGGCCATCCCCGAGACGCTGGTGGAGAGCGAACTCTTCGGCGTGGAGCGCGGCGCCTACACCGGCGCCGGTACATCACGCCCCGGCCGGTTTGAGCGCGCCCACGGCGGCACCCTCTTCCTCGACGAGATCGGCACGCTGAGCCTGGTGGCCCAGGGCAAGCTGCTGCGCGCCCTGCAAGAAGGCGAGGTCGAGCGCGTGGGCGGCACCCGCACCGTGCGCGTGGACGTGCGCCTGGTGGCCGCCACCAACGTGGACCTGCGCCAGGCCGTGCGCGAAGGCAGCTTCCGCGAGGACTTGTTCTACCGCCTCAACGTCTTCCCCATCCACCTGCCCCCGCTGCGCGAGCGGCGCGACGACATCCCGCTGCTGATGAGCCACTTTCTGGCCCACTACCAGCGCAAGCACCAGCGGCAGGTGCCCGGCTTCAGCCAAGCGGCCGTGAAGGCGATGTTTCACTACCCCTTCCCCGGCAACATCCGCGAGCTGCAGAACCTGATTGAGCGGGCGGTGATTTTGGCCACGGATGGCGAGCCGATCGAGCCGCACCATTTGTTTGCGGGCGGTGAGCAAAGTGGCGGCGGGGTGATGTCGCTGCACTTGCAGGGCAACAGCGGGGGCACGCTGCATGCGCAAGCGACAACGGGTGCGGGAATGCAGATACCGCAGACACCGGCGATGGCCAAGACGGGTGTAACGCCCGCGCCAACCGCTGCGCCGGTGGTGGCGCCGTTGCACCAGGCGGAAGCGCAAATGCTGCGGCAGGCGCTGCAGAGTGCGGGAGGAAATGTGGCGCTGGCGGCGCGGCTGTTGGGGATCAGCCGGGCTACGATGGCTTACCGGGTCAGGAAGCACGGGATCAATTGAATGAACGAATGATTGATTGGGACAGATGATCCGTGCACGTCACCGTGGCATTCATGCTGCCGGGGCGCAGCCAGCCCCCCTGGAAAGTCCTATGAACCAGAGCATTCTTTTCGCCCTCGTTGCGGCCACCTTGTTTGGCGCCAGCACGCCGCTGGCCAAGCTGCTGGTCGGCGACGTACCGCCCGTGTTGCTAGGAGGGCTGCTCTACCTCGGCAGTGGCGTGGGTCTCGGCCTGTTCCGGGCAATTCGCGACGGGGGCTGGACGCCATCGGGGCTGCAGCCGGGAGAGTGGCCCTGGCTCCTGGGGGCCATCCTGTTTGGCGGCGTTCTGGGGCCGGTGGCCTTGCTGTACGGCTTGACGACGGCCTCGGGCTCAGCCGCATCGCTGATGCTGAACCTGGAATCGGTATTGACCGCCGTGCTGGCCTGGATGGTTTTCAAGGAGAACGCTGACCGGCGCATCGTCCTGGGCATGTTGGCCATCGTGACGGGCGGGGCCGTTCTGTCTTGGCAGTCCAGCGGCACCGGCGCAGCGTCTTTGACAGGGCTGGCGGCCATTGCGCTGGCGTGCCTGTGCTGGGCCATCGACAACAACCTCACCCGCAACGTGGCTGCCGCGGATTCGGTCTTCATTGCCGGCGCCAAGGGGCTGCTGGCGGGCATCGTGAACTGCGCCATCGCGCTGCTGCTGGGTGCACGCCTGCCCGGCGCGCAGACCACCTTGATGGCCATGGCCGTGGGATTGACGGGCTACGGCATCAGCCTCGTCCTCTTTGTGCTGGCCCTGCGAGGGCTCGGCGCCGCGCGGACCGGGGCCTACTTCTCGACGGCGCCCTTCATTGGGGCAGCCGTGTCGCTGCTGCTGCTCGGAGAAGCCGCCAGTCCCGCATTCTGGATGGCCTGCGCGCTCATGGGGTGGGGCGTATGGCTGCACCTGACCGAGGACCACGCACACGAGCACACCCATGAGCCGCTGGAGCACACACATGCCCACGCGCATGACGAGCACCACCAGCATGCGCACGACCCCGGGGTGGACACCACGGCCCCCCACGTGCATTGGCACCGGCACACGGCCCTGCGCCACAAGCACCCCCACTACCCCGACATACACCACCAGCACTCGCATTGAGTGCCCGCGCCCTCAGCCCCAGCGGCGCACCTGGCTGCTGACGCAATCCCCCGCACGCGCTGCGCCGAAGCGCGTGCGAGCACCTTGCACAACGGCGCTCATCCACCGCGGCAACGGCTGTTCAGCCTGTGTTCAGTCTCACCCCGGCAACATGGCATCCCAAGGCAGGAAAACGGCTGGCCGGCCTTGCCATTCAACCCTCAGCCGTTACAGGAGCCCTCATGAATTCCGACCTCAAGAGCTTTCTCGTACCGATTGCACGGACCGTTGCTGCCACCCTGTTTGTCGTCTTCACCGTGGCCTTTCTGACCGTGCCCTACGCACTGGAACAACACCCAGGCGATCCGCAGCTGTCAGCCGCCCAGACAGTGCCGCGCCACATGACCTGACCGCCCCTCCCTCCAGAAGACCACAGCCCGGCGGCGTCGCAGCCCTTCGCCCGCCCTCGAAAGCACTCCATGAAAAACCTCTACTCCATCCTCCTGTGGTCCACCTGCTGTGCTGCTGCACTGACCGCCTGCAGCCCACCCGAGCCTTCGGCAACCGCGCTCGCACAGGCGTCCGACACCACCGCCCATGTCTCGGACGCCGACACCACCACCCATGTCAAAACGGCACTGGGCAAAGTCCCCGACCTGGGGGATGGCGACATCACAGTCGTCACCACCAAGGGAGACGTTCGGCTTGCGGGCACCGTGGCAAGTCGCGCACAAATGGAAGCCGTCATCACTGCGGCGCGAGCCGCGCAAGGCGCTCATTCCATCCACAATGAATTGACCGTCCGGCCTTGAGCGCAGGGGCATTGCGCCCCTGCACTCGACAGCTCCGGACAGCGGCCGCGCTCGGACGAGCGGGCCGGGCGGCCAGGCCGCAGCGGCAGACAGTGCCACCCCGGCGCGACGAAACGCATACAATACATATACGTTTCATATAAATTGAGAGCCATGGGCATTGTCAAGATTTCCGACCAGATGCACGAGAACCTGCGTCTGGCCAGCACGGCATTGAGCCGTTCCATCAACGCGCAGGCCGAGCACTGGATGCGTGTCGGCATGCTGGCCGAGCTGTACCCCGACCTGGACCACCGCGAGATTTGCCAGATGCTGGTGCGGGCCGAGCTGGCGGGTGGGCTGGATGTGGCGCTGGCGGCGCAGGGCGGGCTCGGCAGCAAGGCTGCGGCTGACGCACCCGCCGCATCACGCGCCGGAAGGCGGCAGCACTGATGGCCCGCGCGGAACGTGGCGTGCCGATCCGCTCGGCCGAAGAACTGGTGATGGCGCGGCGGGCCGCGCAACTGGCCGCCGAGGTGCTGGCGATGATCGAGCCGCATGTGGTGCCGGGCGTGACCACCGACGCGCTGGACCGCCTGTGCCACGACCACATCGTGAACGTGCAGGGCGCGCGGCCGGCCAATGTGGGCTACCTGGGCTACCCCAAGACGGTGCTGACGTCGGTGAACCATGTGGTGTGCCACGGCATTCCCTCGCCCCAGCAGGTGCTGAAAAAGGGCGACATCGTGAACATCGATGTGGCCGTGGAAAAAGACGGCTGGTATGGCGACACCAGCCGCATGTTCTGCGTGGGCACGCCCAGCGTGCTGGCCCAGCGGCTGGTGCGCACCACGTACGAGGCGCTGTGCGCGGGCATTCGCACAGTGAAGCCGGGGGCCACGCTGGGCGATGTGGGCCATGCCATTGCCGCGGTGGCGCAGCGCGAGAACTTCAGCGTGGTGCGCGAATACTGCGGCCACGGCATTGGCACCGTGTACCACGACGAGCCGCAGGTGCTGCACTACGGGCGGCGCGGCCAGGGGCTGCGGCTGGAGCCGGGCATGGTTTTCACCATCGAGCCCATGCTGAACGCGGGCCAGCGCGAGACCAAGGAGCTGGCCGATGGCTGGACGGTGGTGACGAAAGACCGATCACTCTCCGCCCAGTGGGAGCACATGGTGGCGGTCACCCCGGATGGCTTCGAGGTGCTGACGGCATGGCCCGGGGGCACCGGCGCTTACCCCGCGATTTGACGGGCGGGGCCCACTGCTCTTCCATGCCAAATCGGCCGCTAGCGCTTTCTGGGCAAGCGCAGGCAGTATCAAAACCATAGCATCTGTGCGGTGAGCCGGCGGGCCGCACCGGTGTACCGCCAGCATCAATCGTTGGCCGACCCGGGTTCCGCCATCTTGCGGTGTTGCTCGGCCAGCACCTGCGACGGAGTGACCTTGGCCAAGGCCACCTGCAGCTTGTTCTTCAGGCCGGCCACCACGTCGGCCTCGCCGTCCATCATGGCGTCGAACCCGGCCTGGGCCACCTGGGCCGGGTCGGCCTTGTGGTCGTCCGCGCCGACCTGGGTGTCGAGCATCTGGGCGCGGGCAAAGAACTCGGTATCCGTGGGGCCGGGCATGAGGCAGGTGACGGTGACGCCGGTGTCCTTGAGTTCGTTGCGCAGCGCCGCGGCAAACGAGTCGATGAAGGCCTTGGTGCCGTTGTACACGGCCTGGAAGCTGCCAGGCATGAAGCCGGCGATGGAGCCGGTGATGAGCACACGCCCCGCGCCGCGGCTGCGCATGCCGGGCACCACGCGGTGCAGCAGGTACAGGGTGCCGGTGACATTGGTGTCGATGACGTGGCGCACGTCATTGAAGTCCTGCTCCAGAAAGCCCTTGCCCAGGCCGTGCCCGGCATTGGCCAGCAGCGCGTCCACCGGGCGGTTGCCGATGGCTTGGCACAGCTCGTCCACGCCCGAGGGGCTGGCCAGGTCCGCGGGGACGGCCGTGACCTGCGCCCCCTGGATGCGAAAGTCGTCGGCCACGTCGTCCAGCGGGCGGTCTGCGGCCACGACCAGGTCGAAGCCTTGCGCGGCGCAGCGCAGAGCGAGGTAGTAGCCGATGCCTGAGGAGGCGCCGGTGACCACGGCAAGGGGGCGGGGAGAGGTCGGTTGCATGACAAGGCTCCTTGCAAAATGCGCATGCTCATTCGCCCGAACCGCCCTGCAAGTGGGCCGGTACCGCATGCCGGTGCCAAGCCAGTCCTACACCGCATTGGACCCGGCAGGGCACCCCAGCGCCAACGCCACACTGCCGCCCGTCCGTCGCCCGCCGCTGGCATGATCTGGTCTCTGGCCACGCCGCACCATCCCTGCCCTGCCATGCGCCCTTCCATTGCGAGCCCAGCAGCCCCCCGCCCTCTGGCGCTGTGGGTCCAGCGGCACGCGCTGCTGCTCTACTGCGTGCTGGCGTTCGCGTTCTCGTGGGGGTATTGGCTGGCCTTGCTGGCCCGGGGCGAACGGGTTGGCCCGGGCTCCAGCGCCACGCACCTGCCCGGCCTGTGCGGGCCGTTTCTGGCCGCGCTGGTGGTCACGGCGCTGGCCGAGGGCAGGCCGGGGCTCGGGCGTCTGCTGCGCAGCTGCGTGCGCCTGCCGGTGCCGCGCTGGCGCTCGGCCCTGCTGGCGCTCTCACCACTGCTGCTGGGGGCACTGATCTTCGGGGTCCTGGCCGCCTTCGGCCGGCCGTTGCCGGCGCTGCAGGACTTCAACAGCTACCCCGGCATTCCCCAAGCCCCTTCGCTGGGCGTGGCCGCCGTGGTGGCGCTGCTGCTCAACGGCCTGGGCGAGGAAGGCGGGTGGCGCGGCTTTGCGCTGCCGCGGCTGGCGCAGGGCCGCTCGCGGCTGCGGGCAGCGCTCATGGTGGCGGGTGTCTGGCTGCTGTGGCATGCGCCGCTGTTTGTGCTGAACACCAGCATGGCAGCGCTGCTAGGGCCGGCCCTCATCGGCTGGGCGCTGGGGCTGACGGCCGGGTCGCTGGTGCTGGCCTGGCTGTACTTTCAGGGCCGCAGCGTGCTGGTGGTGGCGGTGTGGCACACGGCCTTCAACTTTCTGGTGGCCACGGCGCCGGGCCGGGGGCTGGTGGCGGCGGTGGGCAGCACCGTGGTGATGGTGCTGGCAGTGGCGGTGGCGGCCGCCTGGCGGCGTGCGTCCGGCCCCACCGAAGACCTGGATCGCCCGTAAGGGTTTGTTTTGTCGCTGGCGTCCTACCCGGGCAGGCGGGGGCGCATTCCACCATGGGTTCTCCGGGGCGGCCATCGCCCTTGCTTCTTTTCGCAAAGGAAACCTTCATGAACACACTGACCCGCTCCCCCTTCGCAGCCCCCACCGCTTCCCCGGCCCGCCCGGCGACCTTGCGGCACTGGGTGGCGGTTCCGCTGATCGCTGTGGCCGCACTGGCCCTGGCCGCCTGCGACCGCAAGGCCGACAAGACGCCGCCCATTTCGTCCCCGTCAGGTGCCAGCGCGCCCGGGGCTGGCACCGGCGCGCCAGGGACGCCGACCATGGGCAACAGCACGGGCAGCGGCGGTGCCGAGGCATCCGGCACGTCCAGCTCAGTGGGAGGCATGGGGGCCACAGCGCCCACATCACCGACATCGCCCAGTCCGTCGCCTGGCGCCGCCGGGGGCACCGGCAGTGGGGAGAGCGGTGCCTCCGGTTCCGGAGGCACCACCGGCACGGGGTCCTCGGGTACCGACGCTGGCGCTGGTGCCCCAGGAGCTTCGTCCTCTACACCGGGCAGCGCCGGCGCCAACGCCGGCTCGACCAACAGCACCCCCAACAGCAGCACCGGCAATGCCACGCGCTGACGAGGGGGCCTCTTTGGCTGCCACGGAGAACAGCGGGGTCGCAGAGCAGTTCACGGCCCGAAATGCGCAAGGCCAGCCGTTTGTGATCACCAAGGCGCCGGCACAACTTCGTGAAGATGCGGTGGGCGGACTGCACTGGAACGGCGGGAGCACCGGTTTTGCGCTGCCGGACGGCTCCCCGGTGGAGCGGCTGGACGAGTCCACCTTTCGGATCGTCCGCACCGGGGAAACCGTGCGGCGGGAAGAAGGGCCGCACGGCGGGGGCACCAGCGTGCCATCAAGCGACCACCTGGGATAACCAGCCCAGCCGCTCAGCCCAGCACGGTGCCGGCCCGCACCTGCGCGCCGTGCAGCGCGGCATCCACCAGCGCATAGTGCTCGGGCACGTTCAGCGCGGGCGCGTGGCCGCAGCCCGGCACTTCCACCACGCGCGTCAGGCCGCGCAGGCCGGGGCCGCGCGTGAGCATCTCGGCCGTCGTTTCCCGCAGCACCAGGTCGGACTGCTCGCCGCGCAGGCACAGCACGGGAATGTCCAGCGCGTCGTAGTGGTCCCAGATGAGGTAGTCGTTGGCGTGCATGGTGAATTGCTGCACCATGGCCGGGTCGTAATGGGGCGTCACGCGGCCGTCGGCCAGGCGGCGGGTGGAGGTTTCCGTCAGGCGCCGCCACTGGGCGTCGCTGAGCCACCCGTAGGGCTGGTACACCTGCCGGAAGAAGGCCTCCAGCTCCAGCACGGTGTCGAACGCGGGCGGCGCGCCAGCGTAGGAACGGATGCGCTGCAAGGCCGCTTCGGCCAGGCAGGGCGCGTTGTCGTTGAGCACCAGGCTGGTGATGCGCTCCTTGAGCTGCGGCTGGAACAGGCCCGAGGCGCACACCGTGCCGATGGCTCCGCCCATGGACGTGCCCACCCAGTGCGCCCGTTCGATGCCCAGCCGGTCAAACAGCTCTGCAGCGATGCGGGCATAGAACGCCAGCTGGTATTCCGCGGCCGGGTCCCGCGCCCACTGGCTCAGCCCGCGGCCCAGGGTGTCGGGGCAGATCACGCGGTAGCGTGGCGCCAGGTGCGCGGCCAGTTCGTCCATGTCCCGCCCGGTGCGCGCCAGGCCATGCCAGGCAATCACCACCGGAGCATCGGGCGCACCCCACTCCATGTAGTGGATCTCATAACCAGCGCAAGTGGCGTAGCGCGATGTGGGTACCATGTGAGCAACCTTTTGGGAACAACAACAGACAAGAGAAAACCAAGGGCCGGGGCCGCTACTTCATCAGGCGGCCATTGCTGCCAATGACCGTCACCTCGACAAAGCGCGACCCCACGCGGTTGGTGGGCGAATACCCGAGCGCGATGCCGCCCAGGTCGTAGTTCTGCAAAGACTCCAGCGCCTTGACCACCTTGGCCCGCGACGGCGCGGGGCCCGCGCGGCGCAGCGCTTCCACCAGCACCTTGGCACCCAGGAACTGCTCGAAGCTCGTGTAGCTGACCTCTGCACCGGGCGCGTATTGCTTGAGCAGCGCGTGGTACTCGCGCACGGCGGGCAACTGCGGCCGATAGGGATAGGGCACCACCTGGCTGATGCCCAGGCCGTGGGCGTTCTTGAGGCCGGCGATCTTCACGATCTCTGCGGGATCGGCGACCGAGATGTTGTAGAGCTGCGCCCCACCGCCCCACTCGCGGTAGCGCCGGATGAAGGCCGCAGCCGGCTTGTTCACGGCAATCATGATCACCGCCTGCACGTCCGCGCCCTGGATGGCCTTCACGGCCTCGTCCACCTGGTCGGTGTTGCGCTCATAGCCTGCGGCCACCACGAGCGAAAGGTTGCGCTTGGCGAGGGCCGCCTGCACGCCGGCCAGGCCGGCCTTGCCAAAGCCGTCGTCCTGGTACATCACGGCGACGCGGGCCATGCCCAGCGTGGTGAGCTGCTGCACCATGTGCTCGGCCTCGTCGGCGTAGCCCGCGCGCACGTGGAAGATCCAGGGGTTGAACGGGCTGCGCAGGGATTCACCGCCGGTGTAGGGCGCCACCAGCGCGGCGCCGCCCTGCTCCAGCACGCCATCGGCCAGCAGCTGCGTGATGTTGGCCGTGCCGGCAAAGCCGTAGAGCGCCACCACTTCAGGCCGCGCCAGCAGCGCACGGGTGAGCTTGACGGTGTCGGCCACCTGGTAGGCGTCGTCCAGCACCTCCTGGCGCACCGTGGCGCCGTGGATGCCCCCCTGGGCGTTGACCCAGTCGAAGTAGATCTTGCCGCCCAGCACCATCTGCGCGCCGGTGCTGGCCAGCACGCCCGACAGCGGCGCCACCTGGCCGACCACGATCTCGGCCGCAGCCAGCGGCAGCGCCAGCGCAGCGCCCCACGCCAGCACCATTGCGGTCGCCATGTGGCGGCTCCATGCCTTGAAGTTGTCCATGCCGTTGGGTCCCTTGTCGTGTGGTCCGCGGCCCCGGGGCGGCCCGCGGGCCGCAAGCCCGCGTGCATGCCTGAAGCCGGAGGGGACGGGGTTCCGTGCTGCGAAGCTCCCTGGGGTCAGTCCGGAATGGCAATCGCACCGGCCGTGACGGCGATGGCATTGCCCGGCGCCGGGGTGCTGGCCAGCGGCGGCACGTTGCCCGCCGTGATGGCGGGCGCGCTGCCCGGCACGCCGCCGCGGGGCACGGTGCGCACCACCTGGCTTGCGGGCAACGCCTTGCCGTTGGCCAGGTGCTCGTACACGGCGTCGAGCGCGCGGTTCAGGTACACATGCAGCGGCACGTAGCGCGTGTCGTAGCCCGGCAGCACGGCGGGCAGGCCGATGAAGCTGTCGAAGTGCTGGGCGTTGGTGACCTCCACGTAGCTGAGCTTGCTGGCCGGACCCTCCACCTTGCGGTTCAGCGCGGCATAGGGGCGGGAGGTGTGGCTCACGGGCAGCAGCGCATCGGCCCGGCCGTGCACGATCACCGTGGGCTTGCCGCGCAGGTTGCCCGTGCGGCGGGTTTCGTCCACGCCAGCCTGCAGCTGCCGGGCCGCGGTGTCCGTCCCCGTGACCAGGCGGCGCAGGCACAGCGCCCCGGCCGTGTTCCAGTCGGGCAGGCCGGACTCGGACACCGACAGAAAGTCGCGGACCGGCCCCAGCTTGCCCCGGTTGTTGACGAGCTGCACGCCGCCCGTGGGCGGCACGCCGTTGCCCGTGGCAAACAGGCCCGCCAGCGCCGCCGGGGCCAGAGGCTCCACCGCGCCGTTGGCGGCTGTGGCCGCATAGCTGTAGCCGCACAGGTGATCCTTCACGCTGCTGCGCGACAGGCTGTTGGCAAAGGTCACGGCCACCGCGGGCGCCACCTCGAAGGCGGCCAGCGACGCATGCAGGTCGTTGGACTCGGGCTCCCAGCCATAGGCCTGCAGCTTCTGCAGCGCTTCCTCGGCCTGCCCCGCCGTCGTGCCTGCCGTGAGCAGGCCGGCGCCCCGCAGCGCCGCGCAGCGGTTGGGGGCAATGGGCAGCGCCGCGCTGGCAAAGCCAGTGGCGAAGCCGGCGGCGTAGGGGCTGGCGCTCACCGAAGGGGCCAGCGCCGCGCACGCCTGGAACAGGTTGGCGTAGGTGGTGAAGTCCACCAGCGTCTTGCCCACGACCGGCACCTCGGCGGTGCCGCGGCGCACGGTGACGCCCGGGTTGGCGGGCAGTTCCAGTGCGGGCTCGGACACGGCCACGCCACTGATGAGCCCGCGCGTGTCCTGCTCCGCCGCGGCGATGGCCGCGCCGCCGCCGTTGGAGATGCTGGAGGCAATGACGATGGTGTTGGCCGGCGTGAGGGTCTTCAAGCGCTCGCCCGCGGCGTTGGTGTCGCCATAGCGCTGGTTGAGCACGTAGTAGCCGAACTCCACGGCCTGCAGCGTAGTGGTGCCCCAGTCTTTCTCGGAATTCTGGCCCGAGTGCGCATGCTTGAACGCGAAGCGATTCGGCGTGGCGGTGTTGAAGGCCGCCAGCTCGGCCGACGTGAGGCCGGCGTTGAAAGCGGCACGCCGGCCGGCGGCCGTGGCGGTGGTGCGCGTACCGTCCATCAGCGGCACGGTGTCGTTTTGCAGATCGTGCGGCGCCCCGCCCGTGCCCTTGTCGGAATAGGCCACGGCACAGCCGCGCTTGAGGCCCCATTCGCCCGTGGAGATGCCGCCGTACACGCCGCGCGAGCCCGAAGCCGTGGCGGTGATCATGCACGGCTTCTGAGGGTTGAAGCTGGCAGGCACCTGCACCATCAGCGTCACGTTCTTGCGGCCCGAGCCATCGTCCGCGAAGGCGATGTATTCGGTGCCCGCCACCTTGCCCTCCCCTGCCACGGGCTTGCCCTGAGCGTCCACGTTGGGGCCATAGAGCAGGCCGTAGCCACCGGCCGCGGTCATGTCGAGCATGGCGCGGTAATTGGCATGGATGGCCGCACGGCGCAGTTCCGCGGCCGTGGGCTTGAGGGGGTCGGCATACGGCGGCGGCACGGCGGCCGCCAGGCCGGAGGCACCGAGGCCCGCGGTGAGCAGGTCATCGGTGGCGCCGTCATAGCTCGTCTCGGTGATGGGCCCCAGGTAGCCGGGCTTGGCGTTGATGGGGCCTTCGCTGTCGCTGCCCCCGCAGGCCGCCAGCGCAGCGGCCGCCAGGGCGGCGGGAAGCAGCGGGCGCAGGCCCGCAGGGGGGGTCATCCATAGCTTCATGTGCTTTGTCTCCAGTTGTCGTTTGACGTGTGTGTGCACAGCGACCGTGGCGGCCCGTTCCTCTGGCGTGAATGGTGCGCACCGGCTCCCTCTTCCTTCCTTCTTGTCCTGCGGGTTCTCGCGCGCCCCTCAGGCCGCTCTGCGCGCCGCTGCCGCGCGCAGGCGCCCCACCACACCGGTGGGGAAGTAATACACCGACAGAACAAACAGCACGCCCAGCCACAGCAGCCAGCGGTCGGGGGACAGCACGGCGGACAGCCAGGGCAACCCGGCCGCGGCCTCGCTGCCCAGGCGCAGCAGGTCCTGCAGGTAGCTTTGCGCCACCAGGAACAGCACGGCGCCGATGGCCGAGCCGTAGATCGTGCCCATGCCGCCAATCACCACGATGAGCAGGCAGTCCATCATGATTTCGAAGCTGAGCGAGGTGTCCGGCCCGTTGTAGCGCAGCCAGAGCGCGAGCATCGCGCCCGCCAGCGTGGCGAACAACGCCGACAGCACGCTGGACGTGGTGCGGTACACCACCACGCGGTAGCCGATGGCCTCGGCGCGGAACTCGTTCTCGCGGATGGCCTGCAGCACGCGGCCGAAGGGCGAGTTCACGATGCGCAGCAAGGCCAGCACCAGCGCGACGGCGGCGACGAACAGCAGGTAGTAGCAGATCAGGCGCCCGTCGAGGGTGACGCCCAGGAACGGGTCGTCAAACGGCTCGAAGCTGGGCGAGAGGATCTCGGGCACCTTGAAGGTCAGGCCGTCCTCGCCGCCCGTGATGTCCGACAGCTGCGAGGCCAGCGTCTGGAACGCGGCCGCCACGGCCAGCGTGATCATGGCGAAGAAGATGGCCCGCACGCGCAGCGAGAACAGCCCCACGGCCAGCGACAGCAGCAGTGACAGCACCAGCGCGCCGGCCAGGCCCACCGCCAGCGCCGACCACGTGGGCCCCATGCGCGTGGTGGCCACCGCAATGCCATACGCCCCGATGCCGAAGAACATGGTGTGCGCAAAGCTCACGATGCCCGTGTAGCCCAGCAGCAGGTCAAAGCTGGCCACCAGCACCACGAAGATCAGCACCTTGGCCGCCACGGACAGCGCCTTGACGCCCGGAAACACGAACGGCGCGAAAGCCAGGCCCAGGAAGATGGCCACCAGGATCACCGCCAGCACCTTGCTGCGCGGGTAGTCGCCAGAGAGAAGTCGGTTCAGCATGTCAGTCGGCTCCTCATCAGCGATTGGCGACCGGGTATACGCCTTGGGGGCGCCACAAAAGAATGGCCACCATCAGCGCGATGTTGGAGAACAGCGCCACCTTGGGCGCCAGGAAGCCGGTGTAGTTGGCCATCAGCCCCACCAGCAGCGCACCGATGAGCGCGCCGCCCGTGCTGCCCAGGCCGCCGATGATGATGACGATGAAGATCAGCACGTTGACCTGCGCGCCCATCTGCGGCACCACGTTCTGCTGGTACAGCCCCCACATCACGCCGCCCAGGCCGGCCAGGGCCGAGCCCACCACGAACACGCCCACGAACAGGCGGCGGATGCGGTAGCCCAGGCTCTCGACCATCTCGCGGTCCTGCACGCCGGCGCGGATGAGCAGGCCGACCTTAGTGCGCGACAGCGTCCAGGCCAGCACGCCGAACACCACCAGGCCCACCACCACGGCGATGAGGCGGTACTTCTCGATGGCGGCGTCGCCCACCAGCAGCGAGCCGCGCATGCCCTCGGGCAGCGGCAGCGGGATCTGCGCGGGGCCCCAGATGACCTTGATGAACTCCTCGCCAATGATCATGCCGCCCATGGTGATGAGGATCTGCTTCAAGTGCTGGCCGTACACCGGCCGCACGATGAAGCGCTCGAACGCCAGGCCCACGGCCCCCGCCACGGCCATGGCCACCACCATGGCGGGCAGCACGGCCAGCAGGTTGCGCCACAGCTCGGTGCTTTGCGTGTAGTCGCCCATGGCGCCCAGCACGCTGGTGGCCACGAAGGCGCCCAGTGCGATGAACACGCCGTGGCCGAAGTTCAGCACGTCCATGAGGCCGAACACCAGCGTCAGGCCCGAGGCAATGATGAAGATGATCATGCCCATGGCCAGCCCCGCCACCGTGAGCGTGAGCCAGGTGCTGGGCGAGCCCACGAAGGGCAGCACCAGCAGCGCCAGCGCCGGCACCAGGGCCAGCGGCTTCCAGTCGAAATCACGGGCGGCGCTCATGCTGCGAATCCTTCCACTCTGTTTTTGATAGCTGCTTGCGCTTGTCCACCAAGGGCCAGAGGCCAAAAAGCCTTGAAATTGGATGAACGACTCATAGCGCCAACCCCAGCAGCGAGCGCTGCAATGCTTCGTCTTCGGCCAGCGCGGCCATGCTGCCCGCGTGCACCACCTGCCCGTTGTCCATCACGGCCACGGTGTCGCCCAGTCGCTTGGCGAAGTTGATGTTCTGCTCGACAAGCAGGATGGTCACGCCGCTCTTCTTGAGCTGGTCGAACGCCTCGATCATGTTGTTGATGATGGCGGGCGCCAGGCCCTTGCTGGGCTCGTCCACGATGAGCAGATCGCGCGGCTCCACGATGGCGCGGCTGACGGCCACCATCTGCTTCTGGCCGCCGCTGAGCTTGCCGGCCGGGTGGTTCCAGAACTTCTCCACGGCCGGGAAGAGCTTGAAGATCCACTGCAGCCGCGCCTCGTCCATCTGCGCGGCATGGCTGGCCCGGCGGGCGGCCAGCAGCATGTTTTCCTTCACCGTCAGGTCGGCAAAGATGCCCATGTTCTCGGGCACGTAGGCGATGTTCAGGCCGGCGATGGCCGGGGTGTTCAGCGCGGTGATGTCTTTGCCACCGAAGTGGATGCTGCCCTGCGAGGCATGCCACAGGCCCATGATGGTGCGCAGCGTGGTCGTCTTGCCCGCGCCGTTGCGGCCTAGCAGCATGGTGAGCTGGCCCCTGGGCACGGCCAGATCGACGCCGTGCAGGATGTGGTAGGCGCCAATGTGGGTGTGCACGCCCTTGAGTTCGAGCAGGTTGGCGGTGTTGTTGTGGGTGGTGGTGGTGCTCATGCTGCGGCCTCCTTGCTCACGCCCAGGTAGGCCTCTTGCACCACGGGCGATGCGATCACCTCGGCGGGCACGCCGTCGGCCACCAGGGTGCCGTTGGTCAGCACGATGATGCGGTCGGCCAGCTCGCGCACCACGTCCATCTTGTGCTCCACCAGCAGGATGATCTTGGTCTTGTCCTTCTTCAGCTCGCGGATCAGGTTCAGGATCACGGGCGCCTCGTCGTGGCTCATGCCGGCAGTGGGCTCGTCAAACATGTACACCTGCGGCTCCAGCGCCATGAGCAGCGCTACTTCGAGCTTGCGCTGGTCGCCGTGCGGCAGGCTGGCCACGGGGGTGTCGCGCCGCTCGAACATGGCCACGCTGCGCAGGATGGATTCGGCCCGCTCCGTCAGCGCGCGGTGGTCGCTCCAGATGCTCCACAGGTTCAGGCCGCGGCGGTGCTTGCCACCCTGCGTAGCCTGCACGGCCAGGCGCACGTTTTCCAGCACCGACAGGTTGGGAAACAGGTTGGTGAGCTGAAACGCCCGGCCCAGGCCCGCGCGCGTGCGGGCCGAAGGCGGCTGCCCCGTGAGGTCCTGCCCGCCCAGCGTGACGCTGCCGCTGGTGGCCCTGAGCTGGCCCGAGATGAGATTGAAGTACGTGGTCTTGCCCGCACCGTTGGGGCCCACGATGGCGGTCAGCGTGCCCGGCTCAAAGGAGCAGGTCACGCCATTGACCGCCACGTGGCCGCCGAAGCGGATGGTCAAGTCCTTGGTGGCCAAGGTGCTCATGGGTGGTGTTTCACTTTCACGGTCTTGGTGGATGGGCCGCCGCGCCTTTGCCAGCGGCCCGGGAGGTCAGGGACAGGTGCCCACAACGTAGTAATTCGGGCCGGTCTGCTTCAGGGTGGTGGTGGTGAACACATTCCACCAGCCCATGCCTTCATTGGACCCCAGCGCATACGCAAAGCCCAGGTACGCATACGCCCGCCCGGCCAGGGTGTGCGCGTAGTTGCTGGCGGTGGTGCAGGTGCCGGTGCCGCCGCCCGACGCCGCCAGCGTGGTGCCCGAGGCGGGGGCGGATGCGGTGCCTTCCGTGCCATTGGCGTCGGCCGCGCGCACCGTCCAGCTGAAGGTGGTGGAGGCGGCCAGGCCCGTGTCGGTGAAGCTGGTGGCCGTGACCGGCAGCGCATTGGTCTTGTTGCCGTTGCGGTACACGTTGTAGCTGGCCGCGCCGGCCACGGCGTTCCAGCCGATGGTCATGCTGCTGGCCGTGGCGCCCGAGGTGCTCACGCCCGTGGGGGCAGGCAGCACCGGGTCGGGCGGGTTGGTCGTGCCGCCGCCGGACGAAATCTGGTCCACCATGGCCTTGATGGCCGCCATCTGCGGGCCGGACTTCTTGGCGTAGTTGGCGCTGTCGTAGCCCCACCAGTCAAAGCAGCTGTTGGTGGCCGCCGTGCTGGTCTGCGGGTACAGCATCACGATGTTGTTGGTCTCGGCCCAGCGGTTGTAGCCAGTGTTGCGCACGTACTGCTGCTGCACGTCGCTGATGTTCTGCTTGCAGCCGTGCAGCACCACGTGCAGCTTGCAGGTGGCGCTGCCGCCCGCCTGGCAGGCCTGCGGGATGTAGGCCCAGCCCGTGGTGGCCATGCCGTGGTTGGTGATGAACGGGCCCTGGTTGAACTCCACAAAGTTGCCGGCCGGCAGCGTGGCGCTGGTGCGCGCGTTGAGCGGGCCGTACAGGTGCTGCAGCATGGCGCCGGCCAGGTCGAAGTTGCAGTTGCTGATGTAGGGCGCGCCCTTGGTGGAGCAGGCGTTGCCGTAGTCGTCCGTCACCATGGCGTGCTCGGCCGCAATGTCCTTCTTGTAGACCACGTTGGCCGCTGGCACGAAGCTGCCGTAGTAGGTGCGCAGCGCATCCATCACGCCGGTCTTGACCACGCTGTCGAGCGTGCCGGAGAACAGGTAGACCCGGGAGTTCTGCAGGTTGGCCACCGGGTCGATGGCGCCCTGGCTGGCCCAGGTGTTGGTGGTACTCACCAGCGTGCTGGTGGGGATGCCTGCGGGACTGGCCATGCAGCGCCCGGTGGCGTTGACGATGGAGCCCTCAGCGCAATAGAACGGCCCGCCCGCCACCACGCCCACGCCCTTGGCAAAGGTGGCCGAGTACGCCACGTGCAGCTGCACGGCCATGAAGCCGCCGGCCGACAGGCCGGACACGGTGGTCTGCGTCTTGTCGATCTTGAGCGCAGGAAGGTTGACGGCGGCGTGCGCGCCGCCCGCGGCGCACAGGGCAAAAGCGGCCCCTGTGGCTGCGGCCCGGATGAAATGGAAAGCCATGTTGTCTTGTCTCCAAATAATTTTGAGAAAAACCGACCCAGCCTCCGTGTCATCCGGAAGTTCGTCCTTCAACGTGCTGAAAAAAAGGGGCGGCCGCCCCCGCGGGATGTTCCCCGGCGTGGGCAGGGCGCTCACACGCCCTGCCCGCCAGGCCTCGCAAAACCGACGTGCCGATTACCGCTTGTTGCGGATGGGCACGTTCATCTCTTCGGGCTTGATCTCGCGCACCAGCTCGGGCACGCCCCAGGCAAACGCCGGGTCCACCTTGATCTTGAAGTGGTACATGCTCTGCAGGGCCTGGTGGTCTTCCTTGCGGAAGGTCATCTTGCCCTTGGGCGTGTCAAAGCTCATGCCCTCCATGGTCTTGATGAGCTTGTTGGTGTTGGTGTCGCCGTTGGTCGCCTTGAGGGCCGTGACCAGCGCCATGGCCGAGCTGAAGCCGCCGGCGGTGAAGAAGTCCGGCGGTGCCTTGAACTCCTTGTAGTGCGCGGCCACCATGGCTTCGTTCACCGGGTTCTTGGGAATGCCGAAGTAGTAGTAGGTGGCGCCTTCCATGCCGGGGAAGTTCTTGTAGGCCGACATGGCGGGCAGGATGTTGCCGCCCGTGGCGATCTCGATGCCATAGCGCTTGAGGTCCAGGTCGGCGATCTTGAACGGGTTGCCCGCGCCAGCCCAGATGATGAAGATGATCTTGCGGCCGGGCTGGTCCTTGAGCTTGTCGATCAGGCGCTGGGCACCGGCGGTGAAGTCGGTGGTGGTGGTGGGCAGGTACTCCTCATGGACGAGCTTGGCGCTCTTGAGCGCGTCCTTGAAGGCCTTCACGCCGTCGCGGCCGAAAGCATAGTCCTGTGCCAGCGTGGCCACCGTGACGCCGGGCTTGTCGATGGCCACGGCATTGGAGATCGCATCCTGACTGCTGTTGCGGCCCGTGCGGAAGATGTACTTGTTCCACTTGTCGCCCGTGATCGCGTCGGCCACGGCGGGTTCCACCAGCAGGATCTTCTTGTACTCCTCGGCCACCGGCAGCAGCGCCAGCGCCACGCCGCTGGAGGTGGGGCCGACGGCGATGTCGGCCTTGTCGTCCGAGTAGGCCGAGGCCAGCAGGCTCTTGCCCAGGTCGGGCTTGCCTTGGTCGTCCTTCTCGATCACGACGATCTTCTTGCCGCCCACGGCCATGGTGCCGCCGGTGGCGTAGTTCAGGCCCATCAGCAGGCCCGTTTGCGTCTGCTTGCCATAGGCTTCCAGCGGGCCGGTCTTGCTGTAGATGTGGGCGATGCGGATCTCGCCGGACGCCTGTGCAAATGCCGGGGCGGAAATCGTGGCGGCGGTAACGGCAGCGGTGGCCAGGGCAACCAGGGTGCGACGGTGCATGCGGAGTCTCCTTGTAGTGGTGCCTGGACATCGCACGGTTTGTGCCAGCCGCTAAGTGCTTGATTTGCCTGGCAGCCGTGGGCTGCAGCGGAAACAATTGTCCAAATTTCAAACAACCATATTGCCAAAAATTCAGACAAGTGTCTGAAATTTAATCAGGGTTTTCCAGACGTCCATACAGCGTCGCCCGCGAGATGCCCAGTTGCCGGGCGGTGGCCAATTTGTTGCCGCCGTGCGCTTTCATGGCCGCGGCAATGGCCTTGCGTTCCAGCTCGGCCACCTGTTCGGCCAGGGGGCGCAGGTAGCGGCTTTCGTCCTCGGCCTCGGTGGCGGGGCCGGGGTCCTGCACGGGCGCCGGGGCGGCGGGCTCCACGCCGGCCTCGCGCAGGATGCGCTCGAGCTGCGCGGCGTCGATGGATTGCGAGTCGCTGCGCATCACGGCCTGCTCCAGCACGTTGCGCAGCTCGCGGATGTTGCCGCGCCAGGGCTGGCCGGCCAGCAGGGCCATGGCGTCGGGCAGCAGCTCGGCCGGGGGCGTGCCATTGCGCAGGGCCAGGTCCTCGCCCAGCGCCTCCACCAGCGCGGGGATGTCGCTGCGCCGCGCGCGCAGCGGCGGCACGCGCACGGGCAGCACGTGCAGGCGGTAGAACAGGTCTTCGCGGAAGCGGCCATCGCGCACCAGCGCCGAGAGGTCGCGCGAAGTGGCCGCCAGGATGCGCACGTTGAAGGGCACGAGCTTGTTGCTGCCCAGCGGCTCGATCTCGCCCTCCTGCAGCGCGCGCAGCAGCTTGGCCTGCAGGCTCTGCGGCATGTCGCCGATTTCGTCGAGGAACAGCGTGCCGCCGTCCGCCAGCTTGAACTTGCCGTCGCGGCCCTTGCGGTCGGCGCCGGTGTAGGCGCCCGGGGCCACGCCAAAGAACTCGGCCTCCAGCAGCGTGTCGGGCACGGCGGCGATGTTCACGCTGACGAACGGGCCGCTCGCGCGGCTGGACGCGGCGTGGATCGCATGGGCCAGCAGCTCTTTGCCGGTGCCGGTCTCGCCCAGCAGCAGCACCGGGCTTTGCGACTGTGCGGCGCGGCGCGCCTGGCGCTTGACCTCGGCGGCCGCCGGGCTGGAGCCGATGAAGCTGGCAAACGTGTATTTGGCGCGCCGCTCGCCCTCGGCCGCTGCGGCCAGGGTGCGGTTGCGCTGGCGGGCCAGCTCGCGGCGCGCGTCGTCCAGGTCGCGCTGCAGGAGCGCAAACTTGCTGATCAGCGGCTGCAGCGTGGTCTCCGGGTGGTCGAACAGCACGATGCCGATGGCGCCGATCACGCGGTCGGCATCGTCGCGCAGCGGGATGCGGCTGACCACGAACGTGCCGGCCTTGTTGGTGAGCAGGTCGATCAGCACGGGCTGGCCGGTGTCGAGCACCCGGCGCATCTGGGTGTTGGGAATGACCTCCTCCACCATGCGGCCCACGAACTGGTCCACCGACGAAAAGCCCAGGTCGGGCAGAAAGCGCTGGTACCCCTCGTTCACCCACACGATGCGCCCGCTGCGGTCCACCAGGAACATGCCCTGGCTGACGCTGGAGAACAGCTGGAACATGGAGCGTGCCGCCAGCTCCAGAATGCCCTGGGCATCCAGCGGCAGGGCGGGGGCGTCGTCGGCAAGCATGGGCATGGGGCGATGGTAGCGCGGCGCGGGCGGCGGTCGGGGCGGGCGCGCACCCACACTAGCAGCTATGTTTTTGATAGCTGCTTGCGCTTATCCATCCAGCGCTGCACCCTGTTTTTGCTCCAAATCTTTCCCACCCGCCACGCGGGGCGCGAGTGCAGGGGCCCAGCTGACCAGCACGTCGGCCTGCCGCGCCGCCAGGCTCTGGTCCACCAGCAGGCAGGCCTTGCCGGTGCGCCGGCAGTGGTCCTGCACGCGCCAGTAGTCGTCGTGGCCGATGCAGCCGGTCTGGCAGATGACCAGGTCCGCGGCGGCCAGGTCCATGTCCAAGGCGGTTTCCGTGTTGCTGTGGAGCGGCGCGCGCCCCGCCCCGCTGGGCGCGGCCAGCGCGTCGGCCCCGCCGGGTGCGCGTGAAAGCTCCGGCGCCAGATCGCTCGTCTGCGCTGCACGCGCGTCCGCGCTGTGGTCCGCCTGCGCAGCCAGCCGCCAACGCAGGCATTCGCGCGACAGGCTGGCAATGCGCTCGGCCAGCGCCGTGATGTGGCGGGCCATGGCCTGGCGGCGTGGCAGGCCGGGGTGGGCTTGGCGCAGCTGCACTATTTCGTCCTGCACCATGGCCAGGCGCGTGTCCCGCAACACCACTTGGGCACGCAAGCGCAGCACCTGGGCCTGCAAGGCCTCAATCTGCGCGGCCTGCGCGGCGACGGTGGCACTGCAGCGCTTTTGCACATCGCCCAATTGGCGGCACAGCACCAGAAACTCCTGCGGAAGTGATTGCATGCGCCACCTCTCAAATAAGAACGATTCGCATTCTATGATACGATGCGCGGCGTTGCGAGAATGCAAGCCACCTTGGTGGGGAGGGCGCCGGAGGCATGAAGCCTCCGGTGTCTGGCTTGCAACCGCGCCCGCCCCTTTCTGCCGGCAGAGCTGTGCCAAAAGTAAAAAACCGCGCCGTGGCAGCGCGGTTTTTCAGGGACTCCCTGCGGAGCTGCGGTCAGGTCTGCGCCAGCGCGAGCTTTCGTGCCGCCCAGTGGCGCAGCAGGCGCGGAACGACCAGCACGGCCAGGATGATGACGATGAGCGTCACCGAGCCCGGGCGCTGCAGGAAGATGCCCCAGCTGCCCTCGCCGATCGCCACCGCGTTGCGCATCTGCGCTTCGGCCAGCGGCCCCAGGATCATGCCCACCACGACGGGTGCGGACGGGAAGTCAAAGCGCCGCATCACCACGCCCAGCAGGCCGATCCCGTACAGCAGCACCAGGTCGAACGCGCTCTGGCGCATGCCATACACGCCCAGCGTAGAGAACACCAGGATGCCCGCGTACAGGTACGACTTGGGAATGTTCAGCAGCTTCACCCACAGCCCGATCATGGGCAGGTTCAGGATCAGCAGCATCACGTTGCCGATGTACATCGACGCGATGAGCGCCCACACCAGCGCGCCGTTGGTGTCGAACAACTGCGGGCCGGGCTGGATGCCGTAGTTCTGGAAGGCCCCCAGCAGAATGGCCGTGGTGTTGGACGTGGGGATGCCCAGCGTGAGCAGCGGAATCAGCGTGGCCGTGATGGCCGCGTTGTTGGCGGCTTCGGGGCCGGCCACGCCTTCGATGGCGCCGGTGGTGCCGAACTCTTCCTTGTGCTTGCTCAGCTTCTTTTCGGCGGCGTAGCTCAGGAAGGTCGGGATCTCGCTGCCACCGGCGGGCACGGTGCCAAAGGGGAATCCGATGGCCGTGGCGCGCAGCCATGCGGGCCAGGAGCGCTTCCACTCTTCCTTGGTCATGTGGGTGCTGGTCAGGCGATTCTGCGTTTCGTCCACGCGGCCTTCGTACATCACGTTGTACAGCGCCTCGCCCACGGCAAACAGGCCCACGGCAATCAGCACCACCTCGATGCCGTCCATCAGCTCGGGCACGCCGCCGGTGTAGCGGGCCTGGCCGGTGATCTGGTCGATGCCGACCAGGCCCATGGCCAGCCCCACGAACAGCGCCACCATGCCGCGCAGCGTGCTCTTGCCCAGCACCGCGCTCACGGTGGTGAAGGCCAGCACCATCAGCAGGAAGTACTCGGGCGGCCCCAGGCGCACCGCGTATTCGGCCACCAGCGGCGCAAAGAAGGTGACGAGCACGGTGGCGATGGTTCCCGCCACGAACGAGCCGATGGCGGCCGTCGCCAGCGCCGCGCCCGCGCGGCCGTTCTTGGCCATCTTGTTGCCCTCCATGGCCGTGACCATGGAGCCGGCCTCACCCGGCGTGTTCAGCAGGATGGAGGTGGTGGAGCCGCCATACATGGCGCCGTAGTAGATGCCGCCGAAGAAGATCATCGACGCGGTGGCTTCCACCTTCACGGTGATGGGCAGCAGCATGGCCACCGCCACGGCCGGGCCAATGCCCGGCAGCACGCCCACGGCGGTGCCGATCATGCAGCCCACGAAGGCCCACAGCAGGTTGATGGGGGTTGCAGCGGTAATGAAACCCTGCATCAGGAGGTTCAAAGTTTCCATGGTTACAGCCACCCCGTGTTGGTCAGGCCCGGCAGATTGATGGCCAGCAGTTGCGTGAACATCCAGTACACCGGCGCGGCCACCGCGATGCCGATGGCGGAGTCCTTGATCCAGGCCTGCAGGCGCAGGTCCAGCTCTCCTTCGGAGCTCTTGAAGCCGCGCACCGCCAGCACGAAGCACAGCGCACAGCTCAGGATGAAGCCAAGGGTGGTGATGAGCAGCGCATTGAGCAGCAGCCCGGCAGACACCCAGACAAAGCCCTTCCAGTGGGCACGCGGGTCACCCGAGCCCTCTTCCAGGTCGCGGAATCCGCCGGTCTGGGCCTGCACCACGCAGAGCACGCCGCAGACGAGCACGGCAATGCTGATCACCCAGGGAAAGAAGTTCGGGCCCACGCCGCCATAGCCCGCCTCGGAGCTGACCGAGCTGGCGCCCCAGGCCAGCAGCAGCGAAAGCACTACCAGCCCCAGCCCGACCAGTGTCTGCAGCGGCTTGGAGCGTGAAGAGTGTTGTGGTTGTTGTTGTGTCATGGTTTTTCCCTTCGCGCGCACCGGCGCGCGGCAGGCCGGCCCTTCCTGCGAAGAGCCTGCCGCCTGCCGCCTGCCGCGGCGGTCAGATCATTCCGGACTTGGCCATCGTGGCGCGCATGCTGGCGAATTCGGCGTCCACGAAGTTGGCAAACTCGTCCCCGGCCATCCAGGCGGGCGTCCAGCCGTTCTTTTCCATGGCGTCCTGCCAGGCCTTGTGCTTGAAGGTCTTGGCCAGCGCGTCGATGAGCACCTTGCGCTGCTCGCCAGAGATGCCGGGCGCGCCATACACGCCGCGCCAGTTGCCGATCTCCACGTTGATGCCCTGCTCCTTGAGCGTAGGCACGTTCACCCCCTTGAGGCGGGTGCCCGACGTCACGCCCACGGGGCGCATCTTGCCGGCGGAGATGTACTCGGCAAACTCGCTGTAGCCGCTGCCGCCCACGGTGACATTGCCGCCCAGGATGGCCGCGGTGGCCTCGCCGCCCCCACGGAACGCCACGTAGTTGATCTTGGCCGGGTCCACGCCGACCTCGCGGGCAATCATCGCGGCCGCGATGTGCTCGGTGGAGCCGCGCGAGCCGCCGCCCCACTTCACGCTGCCGGGGTCCTTCTTGAGCTGGTCGATCACGTCCTTCATGGTCTTGAAAGGCGAATTGGCGGGCAGCACGAACACGTTGTATTCGCTGGTCAGGCGCGCCAGGGGCGTGACCTTGTCCAGGCCCACGGGCGGCTTGCCGGTGATGATGCCGCCCAGCATGACCGCGCCCATCACCATCAATGCGTTGGGATCGCCCTTGCTGGCGTTCACGAACTGGGCCAGCCCGATGGCGCCGGCCGCGCCCCCTTTGTTGTCATAGGACACCGACGAGGCGACGCCTGCGTCCTGCATGGCCTTGCCCAGCGCGCGGCCCGTGGTGTCCCAGCCGCCGCCCGGATTGGCGGGAATCATCATCTTGAGAGCGTGGGCCGTCTGGGCCGACACCGGCAGCACGCCGGCGGCAGCCATGGCGGCCAGGGATTTCAGAAACATGTCGCGACGCATAGTGTCTCCTTCGGTTGGCGAACCTGTCGATAATGCGCGCCCTGCCTGTCAATCGGCTGTCCTTGAACTCAGGGAAAACACCCATGCCAGCCGCCCGGAGAGACGGTGCTAAGGTCCCGCGCATGCAATTGCTCCTCGTAGAAGACGACCCCACCATGCAGGCCACGCTGCACCGCGCGCTGTCGCGCCGGGGCATGGAGGTGACGGCGGTCGGCGACGGCCGCGTGGCGCTCACGCAATGGACCGACCTGCAGCCGGATGCGGTGGTGCTGGACCTCACCCTGCCCAGCCTGGACGGGCTGCAGGTGCTGCAGCAGGCCCGCGCCCGGGGCCTGCGCACGCCCGTGCTCATCCTGACCGCGCGCGGCACCGTGGGCGACCGGGTCCTGGGGCTGAACGCGGGTGCGGACGACTACCTGCCCAAGCCGTTCGACCTGGACGAGCTGGAGGCCCGCCTGCGTGCGCTGGTGCGGCGCAGCGCGGACCCGGCCTCTGGTGTGCCCGCCGCGCCCAGCACCGTGCAGATCGGCGCCATCCGCTACGACAAGGACAGCGGCGCGCTCTACCTGCACGGGGAGGTCATGGAACTCACGCCGCGCGAGCTGGCGCTGATGCACGCCCTGCTCGCCCAGCCCGGCCACGCCGTCAGCAAGGAGCGGCTGTACGAACTGGTGTTTCCCGGCCAGCTGGATGTGCAGTACGAAGCCATCGAGGTGGTGGTCTACCGCCTGCGCAAGAAGCTGGCCGGCACCGGCCTCACGCTGATGACGCTGCGCGGGCTGGGCTACCTGCTGCGGACGGACGCATGACCGGCCAAGCGCCCTCCCCGCGCCACCCTTCGCTGCGCCGGCGGCTGCTGCTGGGCATTCTGCTGCCGGTAGCGCTGTTCATCGGGTTCAACACCTTCAGCCTGTACCGGCAGACCCTGGCATCCCTGAATACGGCGTACGACCGTACGCTGCTGGCGTCCGCCAAGAGCATCAGCGAGCAGCTGGACGTGCAAGGCTACGACGATGCAGCGCAGTTGCGCGCCATCGTGCCCTATTCCGCCCTGGAGGCCTTTGAGGCGGACAACCAGAGCCAGATGTACTACCGCGTGTCCAACCTGCAAGGCGAGCTGGTGTCCGGCTTCGAGGACCTGCCCTTCTGGCGCGGGCAGATTCCCATGCGGCCTCCCTACGCGGCGCTGGTGGACTTTTATGACGAGCGCTTTCGCGACCGGGACGTGCGGGTGGCCGTGCTGCTGCAGCCCGTGGCCAGCTCCACGGGGCGGGCCATGGCCGTGATCCAGGTGGCGGAAACCCTGGAGGTGCGCGAAACGCTGGCCCTGCAGATCCTGCGCAACACGCTGCTGCGCCAGGCCCTGCTGATTGCGGTGATTGCGCTCACCGTGGTCGTGGTCGTGCAGCGGGCCATCCATCCCGTGCGGCAGCTGAGCCTGCAACTGCAGGGGCGCAGGGAGGGCGACCTGAGCCCCATCGCCGCGCCGTCCACCCCGCGCGAGCTGCAGCCGCTGATCTACGCCACCAACGAAGTCATGCAGCGCCTGCGGCACCTGCTGCGGCACCAGAAGCGGTTCGTGCGCGACGCGTCGCACCAGCTGCGCACCCCGCTGGCTGTGCTCAAGACGCAGGTGCAGTCCGCCCTGCGGGGGGACGTGGAGCCCGCGCAGGCCCTGCACGAGATCAGCGACACGGTGGACCGCGCCACCCAGCTGGCCAACCAGATGCTGGCACTGGCCAAGGTGGAACAGCTGCGCCAGCAAAGCACCCCGCCGGCGGCCCGGCTGGACGAGATCCTGCGCGCCGTGGCGCTGGAGATCTCGCCCCTGGTCGCGCAGCGCGACCTGGACTTCGGTATCCACACCGAGCCCGCCCAGGTGGTGGCGCACGAATGGATGCTGCGGGAACTCAGCCGCAACCTGCTGCACAACGCAGTGCGCCACGCCCCGCAAGGCAGCGAGCTCACCGTGGACCTGCGCACCGACACGCACCACCTGGCGCTGACCATCAGCGACCACGGACCGGGCATTGACGACGAGCTGGCGTCGCGGCTGTTCCAGCCCTTCTCGGCCGGCGACGTGCGCACCGGCAGCGGCCTGGGGCTGGCCATCTGCCACGAGATCGTGCAGGCCCTGGGCGGCACCATTGCCCTGGCCAACCGCATGGCTGGCGGCCGGGTCACGGGGCTGGACGCGGTGGTGCGCCTGCCCCTGGCCGCGCCATCGGCTGACAGCACCGACAGCGCCCACGCGGCACAATCGGCGGCATGAACCACAACACGCTGGAGACCATGCGCCTGGACAAATGGCTGTGGTGCGCCCGCTTCTACAAGACACGCAGCCTGGCTGCCGAAGAGATCGCCCGCGGCCGGGTCACCGTCAACGGCCAATTGGCCAAGCCCGCGCGCGACCTGCGCTGCGGCGACACGGTGGCCCTGCGCCAGGGCACCGTGCCGCGCACGGTGGTGGTCCAGGGGCTGAGCGGCGCGCGCGGCCCCGCCCCCGTTGCCCAGCAGCTGTACCAGGAAACGCCCGAGAGCATCGCCGCCCGAGAACAGGCGGCAGAGCAGCGGCGCCTGGCCCCCGAGCCCGCAGCCACCTTGCACGAAGGCCGCCCCACCAAGCGCGACCGGCGCGCCATCGACAAGGTCAGCAACAAGGGCAGCGGCACGAGCAGCCACTGGGGCTCGCGCTGGAGCGCCTCCATCGACGAGTGAGTGCGCCGGCCCGCGGTACGGCGCAGGCGCCTCAAGCCCGGCGCCGCCGCACCGCGCCCAGGCCCGCGAGCGCCACCGACAGCAACACCCCCGACACCCCGCCCAGCGTGGGCACCGGCGTGGCGCCCGGGGCCAGCACGGCCGCGGTGCAAGGCCCCGCATAAGGCTGGGGCGGACTCCAGCGGGACAGCTGCAGCATCTGCACCCCGCCCGAGGCATCGTTGACGCTGCGGTTCTGCGAGGCGTCCGCAAACACGCCGTTGACACTGTTGGCAAACCAGTGGGCCGGCATGGTGTGCGTGACGCCGCTGCTGCTGAACGAGGCGCCCACCGGGTCGCCCGTGATCTCGGAGTACATGCCGGTCAGCACGCCGGCGCCGTCGGTGGTGGCGCTGCCCGCGACCGCCGAGGCCGGCGAGAGGACCAGATCCTGCACGAACCCCACGTTGCGTGCATCGTTCATCCGCCAGATGGTGCATGTGAGGTGCGCCGCAGTCCACACCTGGTCGGCGGCCGAAGTGCCGCCGTTGTCGAACACGAAGGTGACGGTATAGGTCTGGCCGCTCTGGATTTCCGGAAAGTCGGAGGTCGACATCGTCCCGGTGTACGTGGTGGCGAAGGGGGCGGCGACGGCACCGCCCCCCAAGCTGGCGGCGGCACCGGCCAGAAGGACAGCGGCCCAGGCGCCGCGGCGGTTGCGCAGGTGTGGCATGGAGGTTCCCAGGGTAAGAGGTGGAGGAGTGGCGGCGCTGCCCCACGGCACGCGCAGTCGCCGATGGCTCAGAAACGCTATCAAATCAATAGCTGCTTGCGCTTATCAGCAAACGGCTGGAGGCCAATTTGCCTCTTAAGCCGACCTGCGCCGGGATGCGCGCCACCCCAGCGCGCCCGCAGCCAGGGCCAGCAACGCCAGTGCCCCGGAGCCGAGCGTGGGCACCGGCGTGGCCGGCGCGGGCGGCGCACCGTTGCACTCGGCATGCCAGGGCGTCTGCCCGGTGGCAACATCCCAGTCGTTGCTGGGCAGCGGCGTCAGCGGGTTGGGGCAGACGATGGACTGCCCGGTCAGCAGCGAATTGGGCGCAGCGGGCAGCGCGCCCGTGAACTGGTTCAGGTTCACCACCAGGATCTGCAGCCCGGGCGGCAGAGCGGGAATGGTGCCGGTGAGCTGGTTGTCCTGCACCGAGAGGATCTGCAGCGCAGGCATGCCCGTGAGCGGCGGCAGGGTGCCCGTGAGCTGGTTGTCGCGCACCAGAAACCACTCGAGGGCCGGCAGGTTGGTCAAGGGCGGAAGCGGGCCGGAGAACTGATTGAGCACGGCGATGTAGCGCCGCAGATGCTGCAGCCCCGAGGGGTCGGGCAGCGGGCCGCTGAACTGGTTGACGCCCACGCCGAAGAACTCCAGCTGGGCCAGCCCGGCAATGGACGGCACAGGACCGGAGAGGCTGGCATTGGCGAGGCTGATGGTCTTGAGGTCCGGCAGGGCCGCCCAGTCCGGCAGCGGCGTGCCCGGCGGGGTGTTGACCAACCCATTGCCGAGAAACGAGAGGCCGGTGACGGTGGTCTCGCCCACATCGCACTCCACCCCGTACCAGGTGCACTCGGTGCCGGGCGCCCCGCCCCAGCCGGACTGGGTGGTCCAGCCCGGCCCGCCGGTGGCGGCATAAAAATCCAGCAGATACTGGCGCTGGGACGGTGGGATTGCGGCCTGGGCGCAGGCGGCCGCCAGCAGCGCTGGCACGACAAGGCAGGCCCGAAGGCGCCGCAGGAAAGAGGAGCGGAGGGGAATTGGCATGGTGCAGCGATTCTTGAAAAACCGCCGCGCCGCGTCATGGCCCGCAGCGACAATCGCTGTGCCGAATGCGACCTGCCCTGCGCTCAGCCGGAGGACGCGCGCGCCTCGCTGGGCGTCATGGCAAAGCGCCGCCGGAAAGCCCGGCTGAAGGCGGAGAAGTCGTCAAACCCGTTCTCCAGCGCAATGGCCAGCACGCGGCGGTGGCGCTGCGCCGGGTCGGCCAGCGTGGCACGGACCCGCTCCAGCCGCGCGTCCCGCACGTAGTCTGAAAAGCAGGTTCCTTCGCGGGCAAACAGGCGCTGCACCTGGCGCGGCGTGATGTGGTGGGCCCGCGCGATCGCGGCCAGGGTCAGTTCGGGCTGCGTGATGCGGGCCAGGATGTCGCGCTGGATGAGCGCCAGGCGCGGCAGGTCCGCGGCGTCGTGCCCTGAACCCCGAGCATCCGCCGGCGCGGGCCGCAGCAGGCTGGCCACCAGCTCCTGCAGGTGCGAGCGCGCGGCTTCCAGCAAAGGGGCGCCGAGCTGCGGGCCTTCGGCCACCAGCCGGGCGTAGCCCATGGCCAGTGCGGGCTCGGGCCGGCCCGGCGGCAGCGCCATCAGGGGCGCCTCCTCCAGCCGGGGCACCCGCTGCGCCAGGGCTTCGCGGGGTAGCTGCAGGCTGGCCGTCCGGCCACCCCACAGATGGACAAATTCGTGGGCGCGCGCCTTGGAGTGCAGGACAAAGCCGCCCGCCGGTATCTCCAGTTGGCCGTGCGGTGTGCGGATGGCACAGCCGTGCTGCGTGGTGGTCAGCAAAAGGTCGTCCACGCCATCGCCCACGCGCGCGGGCTGGTGGGCGAAATGCGCGGGCGTGTGCTCGCTGAAGGCATAGGCCGCGCCAGCGCCCAGCGGTGCCAGGGTCACCGCAAAGTCCAGCGGCACAGCCCCGTCGCAGGGCCACAGGTCCACGCGCATCAGCGCGCGGCCGAATAGCTCGCGCAGGGCATCGGCCTTGTCGCGCCCCACGTAGTCGCGCGAGGACATCTGGAAGCGCTGGGGCAGGCTGGGCGTTGGCTGCATGGCAGTGGACGGCAAAGGATGCGGGGCGGGCCGCCAGTGTAGGGCCCCGGCCGGCCGCACGCACCCCGGGGCGGCGGTATACCCCTGCCACCAGCACGGGCCGCAGGGCTGGGGTCAGCGGGCGAAACGGCCCAGCCCCACCTGCACCAGGCCATGCGGGCGGCGCACCAGGAACAGCACATCCAGCCCCATGCGCTGGGCCATGGCCAAGCCCTCGTCCGCGCCCCCGACCAGCAGCGCCGTGGCCCAGGCATCTGCCAGCATGCAGGTGCGCGCCAGCACGGTCACGGAAGCCACGGCATTGTTCACCGGAGCACCCCGGCGCACGTCCATGGTGTGGGCGACACGCACCCCGCCCACGTCCAGGTAGCGGCGGTAGTCGCCCGACGTGGCCACGGCCAGGTCTTCCAGCTCGACCACGCCTTGCACGGCGCGGCGCCCCGTCTCGGGCCGCTCCAGCGCCACCGCCCAAGGCGCGCCGCTGGCCTGCCCGCCCACCGCGCGCAACTCGCCGTCGAGCGCCGCCAGTGCGTGCTGCACGCCATGGCAGCGCAGCACCTCGGCCATGCAGTCCACGGCGTAGCCCTTGGCAATGCCGCACAGGTCCACCTGCAAAGCCCCCTGCTTGCGCGCCCGGCCGGCACTTCGGTCCACCTCCAGGCCTGCAGGCGCGCCCGGCACGGTGGACACCTCGCGTGCCGCGCGGATCGCCGCTGCATCGGGCGCATCGCGCTCTGCGCCGAAGCCCCAGGCATTCACCAGGCGCCCGGCGCAGGGGTCAAACGCGCCGCCGCTTTCGCGCTGGACGTTGAGCGCACAGTCCAGGACCTGCAGCATTTCGCCGGGCAGGTCCACCCACGCCCCCACCGGCGCGCGGTTCAGCCGCACCAGGTCGCTGTCCGGCTTCCAGGGCGACATCTGTGCGTCCACTCGCTCTACCGCCGCGGCAAGCTGCAGGCGCAGACCGGGCAGGTCGTGCGGGCCCACTCCGTCGATGGTGGCCGACCAGCGCGTGCCCATGGTCGGCCCGTGCAGGACGGCGCGCGGTGCGGGCGTGGGTGTGAGCGTCTGCGGGCTAGAAGATGTCTTCGGCATAGCGTTCTTGTGCCTTGAGTTCGGCCACGCTCAGCTGCAGCGGCGCCAGCACGGCGTCCAGCGCCTCGGCCACCCCGCGCGCCATGGCCCGGCTGCCGCACACGCGCACGACAGCGCCTTTCGCCACGATGCCGCGCACCCGTTCGGCATCCCGGCGCAGGGCGTCCTGCACATAGCCGCCGCCCTCAGGCACACGGGAGAAAACCGTCTGCAAGCTGGCCAAGCGGCCGTCGGCCAGCCAGCCCTGGATTTCGGGGCCAAAGTAGAAGTCCCGCGCCGGATCGCGCCCGCCAAAGAACAGGTGCATGGGCCGCCGGCGGTCGTTGCGGCGGATGAAGCCGGCCAGCGGTGCAACCCCCGTGCCCGCGCCCACCAGCAACACCGGCCGCCGCGAGCGCGGCAACGCAAAGCCCGGGTTGTGCCGGACAAAGGCCGTGATGCTGCCGCCCACCGGCAAGCCCAGCAGGTGGGTGGAACACCGGCCGCCAGGCATCTGGCGCACACAGAGTTCCAGGAACCCGTCTTCCGCACCCGAGGCCAGCGAGTAGTAGCGCGGCACGGCAGAGCCCGGCGGCACAATGCCCAGCAGATCGCCGGCCGCAAACCGGCCCAGGCCGCCCCCGGCCGGCGGCGCAAAGCGCAGGACGGCCGTGGCCTGGTCCGGCGCCGCCCCGGCGTAGTCCTGCCGCGCCACCAGCGCAAGCGCCACCGTGGGCGGCAGGCGCGGCACATGCTCCAGCGCCAGCGGCTCGCCCAGCGCCTGCCCCAGGGCCGCGCCCCAGCGGGCAAACTGCTGGCCCGATTGCTGGTGGATGCACTCCAGCGGCAGCAGCGACGGCCACCCGCGCGCGCGCAGGGCCTGGTCCAGCGCCTGGGCATAGGCGCAGAACGCCGGGAACTGCCGGTCGCCAAAGCCCAGCACGGTCACCGGCACTCTGGCGGACGGCAGCGTGGCGATGCGGTCCAGCGCATGGCTGGCATGCGCGGGCGCCTGGCCTTCGCCGTAGGTTGCGGCCAGCACAAACACCTGCCGCGTGGCGGTGGTGGTGCAGAAGTTCTCCAGCCCGCTGGCATGCACGCGATGGCCGCGCTGCCGCAACGCATCGTGCAGGGTCTGGGCGAAACCCCAGGTGCTGCCCCCTTCGCTCGCCACGAAAAGCAGCACGTCGGCCTGCGCCAGCGGCGCGTTGCCCGTGATGCGCGGCGCCTGCCAGCGCGCCTGCCACCAGATGACCACGCCCGACAGCCAGAACACCAGCACGCTGGCACCCGCCAGCCCAAGCACCGCCGCCCAGGGCCAGGCGGCTTCACCCGTGTGCAGCACCCGGGCCAAGTGGTCCACACGCTGGGCGACGGTAGTGTCCTGCCAGGCCAGCATCTGGCCCGAGTAGCGGTCCACCCATCCCCGGCCCTGGGCCGTGGTCACTTTCCAGGTGTCTTCCGGATCCGCGCTCGCAGGGAAACTCAGCGTGCGCAAGTCCTGCACCGCCAGACCTTCCAGCGCTGCCAGCCCGGTGGCAGGCGTGCCGGTGCCGGCGGGAACCTGCGACACCACCTCAGGCTCGGCCCTGCTGTCCAACGCCACCCAGCCCAAGGTGGAGGCGCTCATGGTCAGCGCCGTGAGCGAAGTCAGGCACAGCACCGCGATCACCACGCGGCCAGCCACCACGTGGATGCGCTGCGCCAGCGTGCCGCGGACGCGGGCGGCCAGCCGCTTCCAGCCGCCCATGCGCCGCACCAGCAGCACCAGGGCGGACGCGCACAGCAAGGCCATGGCCGCCGCGGTGCCGGCCGCGCCCCAGCGCCCGGCATCCCCCAGGAGCAGCGACCGGTGCAGCACCTTCACCCAGCGCGGCAGCACGGACGGCTGCCAGGCGCCCAGCACCCGGCCGTCCGCGGGGTCCACGGCGGACGCCTGCGGCTGGTCGCCAGCAAAGCTGAACACGACAATCGCCCCGGAAGGCTGCCGGCGGATTTCCTCCGCACCGGGCACGGTGCGCGTGACGCGCTCGACCAGCGCAGCCACGGAGAGGTCCGTCGCCGCAGGCGGTGCGGACCACGCCTGGGCCACCGGGTCGACCGCCAGGAGTGCGCCGGTGATGCCCAGCAGCACCGCCACGGCACCGACCGTGAGCCCCAGCCAGCGGTGGATTGCTTTCCAGCCCATGGGTGCCCGTTACTGCAGTTGCACCGTGGCCGACTGGATGTACTGCTTGCCGGCGTACGGCTTGCCCGCGCCGGCCTTGGACAGGGGAATGCGCACTTCGGAGGGGCTGTCCCGCATGTCTTCCACCGCGGCGTCCAGGCGGATCTCGTAGCCGGCGTCCAGCAGCGCATCTGCCAGTTCGGCCGTGACCTTGAGCGTGCGCCCCTCCCCCACGCTGGCGCCAGTGACGCCGCTCAGGCGCTTGGCGTCCCCCGCAGAGAGGCGGTTCCAGTCCGACAAATGCTTGTAGTACTTGGCCTTGCCACCGGCAACCCACAGCGTGCGCACATAGGTGCCCTTGGCGTCGGTAACGTAGGCCGCAAGGTAAGCGCCGTCGCCGCCGTAGTTCTTGAGCTGCGCTGTCAGCGTCACGGTGCGGCTCTGGGCCAGGGCGGGAAACGCCACGCCGCATGCAGCGGCCAGAAGGGTCAACAAGGGGGTCTTTTTGGACATCGCGGAGTTCCTTTGGGTGTTCGTTCGTTTGTTTGTTCGTTCGTTGGTCGATGGGCTTGTCTGCCCGTCTATGGGGCCGTGCGGGGCTGGACGTCCCCACCGCCCCGAGGCGACTCTGCGGGGAGCGGCCCACCCAGTGGCGCCTGGCCCTCGTCCGCGCGGCGGTGGGCCCGTTCGCGCAGGTGCTCGCCGCTCTTGATCTTCAGCACCTTCAGGGTTTCCGGCTCGATCTTGGCTTTGAACGGTCGGCCTGCGGCATCCGTGCCGCGGATCTCATAGCAACCGTCATCAATCTTCAACCGCTGGATCTGCCAGCCCTGCGCGGCCGCCCACTGCCGCAGCGCTTCGCGCGTTTGCCACCGGCTCACGGGAGCGTCGCAGTCCTCCTTGGCCGAGGCGGGCACGGCAGCCAGGCCCATTGACAGGACCACCAAGCCATCGCGCAGACAGGGGGGGCATTTCATGGCAGGCTCCTAAAGCAGGGTCGCAGCGCAAGTGCACTGGATCTTCCTGATGCGCTGCATTGTTCCCCTGGCACTCTGAACGTATGCTGAACAGCGCATTCAGGGCCTGTTCAGCCCGCCTGGGGCACCATGGCCCCTGTCATCAACCTGGGATCCCTATGAGGCATAGCGAAAGACACAAGACCCACCGCACGGGCTGGCTGCGGGCCGCCGTGCTGGGCGCCAACGACGGCATCGTTTCCACGGCCAGCTTGGTGCTGGGCGTGGCGGCCACCAAGGCCAGCACGCAGGCCATTCTGATCGCGGGCGTGGCCAGCCTGGTCGCGGGAGCGATGTCCATGGCCGCAGGTGAATACGTGTCCGTCAGTTCGCAGGCAGACACCGAAAACGCCGACCTGGCCCGCGAAAAGACCGAGCTGGCGGACAACCCGGGCCAGGAGCATGCGGAGCTTACGGGCATCTACATGCAGCGCGGCCTGGACGAAAACCTGGCCTCGCAGGTGGCCACCCAGCTGATGGCCCGCGACGCCCTGGGCGCCCATGCGCGGGATGAGCTGGGCATTTCGGAAACCCTGGCAGCCAAGCCCGTGCAAGCCGCCTTCGCCTCGGCCGGGATGTTTGCTGCCGGAGCGCTGCTGCCGCTGGCCGTCGTGCTCCTCGCGCCCGCCTCCGCGATCATGGAGGCCGTGGCCGGCAGCTCGCTGTTCTTCCTGGCACTGCTGGGGCTGGTGGCCGCACGCGCTGGCGGGTCCCCGCTGCTGGTGTCGGCCGCCCGCGTGACCTTCTGGGGTGCGCTGGCCATGGCGCTCACCGCCGGGGTGGGCGCGCTCTTCGGCGTGGCGGCATAAGCTGGGAGCCGCTGGGCCCCCGTCGGCAGTGCGGCCAATATTGTTTCCAATACTGGAACAGTTAGTTCGTGACCCAGTGGTTTTTCTCTGAACACCCGCGGCGTACAGTTCATCCCATCGATGAGCCGAACCCGCAAGGCGACTCACCGAACCCGGTTCAAGAATGGTTTTTGCACCGGCTTTTCTGAGACGCTTTTAACTAGGAATCCATCATGAACAAGACCGCTCGTATCCTCTCTGTTGCTGCCGTGGCTGCTTTCACCGCTTTCGGTGCCCAGGCCGATGAAGCCGACGCTTCGCAATTCGCCACGCAGTTCCAGACCAACCGCACCCGCGCTGAAGTGGCTTCCGAAGCCGCTACGGTGGCCGCTACCCGCAGCCAAGAGCCCGCAGGCTCCCGCGTGGTGACCTACAAGAGCACGGCCGACCGCGCTGCCGTGCGCGCCCAGGCTGCCGAAGCCCTGCGCACCGGCAAGATCCCTTCGGGCGAATTCAGCATGTAATTGCAACGGTTGCGGGCCTTGCCCATGGTGGCGACATCGGTGGCATGTCGCAGGTGCCGTTGCCAGGGGCAAGTGTTTTTTTGAATAGGCTCCGCACCGACTGAAGCAGACGGGCTCCCCTTGGGGAGCCCTTTTGTTTTGGTGCGCAGCCCGGGCGCAAGAAGCCCTTGCACCTGGCGGTGCGTGAAGCTGGGGGCTACTCCGGACTCCTTGCGTTCCCGGCCACGAGCGCCTTCTCGATTTCTTCCCGGATGATCTCCTGCAGCCGGGTTTGCACATCACTGAGCGGTGGCGCCCGGCGGTACAGGGCCAGAGAAAGCGTAGGGAGCGCGGGCAGCTTCCACGCTTTGCGGTCCATGCAGCGCACCGACGGCGGCAGGCCCAGCGGCGTGCGCACACTCAGCCCCAGCCCCGCAGAGACGCCGGCCCACAAGCCACTGAGGCTCGGGCTGGTCAGCGCTACGCGCCAGGGAATGTGCGCTCTGTCGAGCGCTGCGGTGGCTGCGGTACGGAACCTGCAGGCGTCTTCGTAGGCCACCAGCGGAATTTCGGTGCCGAGCTGCGGCAGGGCCTCCGGCAGGGCTGGGCCGATCCAGACCATGGGGACCTTGGCGATCACGTCCTTGCGCAGCCCGGGGGCGGCCTCTCCCCATGCAAGCGCGAAGTCCAGTGCGCCGTCGGCAAGCGCTTGCAGAAGTTCGGTGTTGCGGCCCACGCGTGTCTGCAGCCGCACGCGGGGGTGGGCCCTGGCAAAGCGGCCCAGGGCGCGCGGCAGAAGCTTGTCGCAGAAATCGTGCTGGATGCCGACCCGAACGGTGCCTTCCGTACACAGGCCTTGCATTGCTCCCAGGGCCTCGTCATGCAGGGCCAGCAGCCGCTTCGCGTAGTCGAAAAGCACCTGCCCCGCCGGCGTGAGTGCCAGGCCCCGTCCGTCCTTGCGCAGCAGCACCGTTCCGGCCGCAGCCTCCAGCCGGCGCAGTTGGGTGCTGAGGGCCGATGTGGACCGCCCGAGCTGCTCCGCGGCCCGGGCATAGCTGCCCAGTTCCATGCCCACCACAAATCCCCGCAGGACATCCAGGTCGAAAGAAGCCGCCACAACAGTTCCAAAAAGGCGAACGATATGCAGATTTTATTCAATTGTTCGAAGGGTCGCTGCTGCCTATAAACAGCTCCTTTTTAGGAGCACGCGATGCATACCGAAGTCCCTGTCCGCCGACCTTTGCAGAAAATGCGGCCGCTTGGTCCATCCCACCGGTGGCGGGTGCTGGGGGTGGGGTTTGCGGCAAATGCCGTGTTTTCCGCAGCGATCTCCGGCCTGCCAGCGGCTGCCGTGCTGGTGCGGCAGGGCTACCAGCTGAGCACCGCGCAACTGGGGGTGGTGCTCAGCGCCATTGGCCTGGGCATTGCGCTGAGCGAGCTGCCATGGGGACTCGTCACCGACCGCCTGGGCGACCGCCGCGTGCTGTTGTCGGGCCTTGCGCTGACCTGCCTGGTGCTGGCTGTGCTGGCTTGGCTGGTCTCGCCAGGCCCTGGCACCGTGCCCGGCTATCCCGCGTTGGTGGCGGGGATGGCACTGCTCGGCCTCGCAGGCGGCAGCCTCAACGGATCGAGCGGTCGTGCGGTGATGGGGTGGTTCACCGAGGCGGACCGCGGACTGGCTATGAGCATTCGGCAGACCGCGCTGCCGGTTGGCGGCGCCGTGGGGGCCCTGATGCTGCCTGCGGTGGTGGAGCGCCATGGATTTGCGCCGGCCTACGTGTTGCTGGCGCTGATGTGCCTGGCGGTCATCGCACTGGCCTGGGCTTGGCTGCACGAAGCGCCCGCCGCGGCCCAGGCGCTCACCCAGCCGGCTCCGGCCAGCGCGCGTGTGCCGCTGCTGCGCGATGGCATGGTCTGGCGATTCGTCCTGGGCATCGGCGTGCTGTGCGTGCCGCAGATCGCCATTCTCAGTTTCGTCGCGGTGTTCCTGCATGACGTTGCGGCGATGGACCTGGCCTGGACCTCGGCCGCCATGGTGGCCTACCAGTGCGGGGCAGCAGCCATGCGCGTGTGGTCGGGGCACTGGACCGACCGCCGCAGGAACCGCCGTGCGTTTCTGCGCGGTTGCGCTGTGCTGTCGGTGCTGAGCCTGGTCGCGCTGGCGGCCGTCACATGGGCGGCGGGTGGCCCCGGGTGGGCGCACGCGCCCGTGGCGCTCTGGGGCATTGCCGTGGCCGCGGGTGTCATCGCCTCCTGCTGGCATGGCGTGGCGTTCACCGAACTGGCGGTGCTGGCCGGGCCGGAGCGCGTGGGGACCGCACTGGGTTTGGGCAACACGTTTGCCTTCGGCGCCTACTTTCTGACGCCCTTGCTGGTAGCCGCAGTGCTGCGGCAGGGCAGCTGGGTAGTGGCGTGGTGCGGCGTTGCGGCGGTCACGCTGAGCGCGCTGCTGTGGCTGCCTCACCCGAAGGTGCCCCCTGGCCGTGCTTTCTGAGCTGGGGTGCGACGGCGCATTTGTCCGACAACGGACCCGACCGAGAGGTGCCAAGCTGACCCACGCGCCGTTTGTTTTCTCCCTGTCAGGAGCCCCCATGCACCAGGAACCCCAGCGACCCGACGTCCCGTCCAGCGAACCGCCTTCGGGCCGTGCCCCATGGCCGGGGCCTGGCGCGCCTTCCCATCTTCGTGGGCTGGCGGAGGCGCCGCCCGCCAAGCGCCCGCATTCGCTGTGGCAGAAGCTCAAGCACGTCTTTGACTATGGCAGCGGTGGCCGCAAGGGCTGAAGCTTTGCAGTACCCCAGCGCTCATCTACCAAGGCACCCAGATCACGACCAGCAGGATGCTGATGAGGAGGATCATCACGGCGAGAGAGCGCTGTGTGGCGAAGCGATTGCGGCCCGAGGAGTGGGGGACGCCGCCATGGGGTTTCTTGGAGGGTTCATTCATCGGGGGATGCCTGTCGTAGAGGTGTCGGAGGGCGGCCATTGCGGGCCGCGGGGTGATGGGGCCTGTGCGGGGAGGTGGCCAGCGCACCCAGGGCCAAGCCTGCGGCGAAAGCCAGGTAGGTTGCGGCGAGGGCTGGGCGAGAGAGGCGGTGCTCAAAGCCGGGCGTGAGCCGCTTGGGTGTCAGCTGGAAGTCCACAAAGCACGCCACAGCCGCCGTGGCCGCACTGGCATACACCAAGGGCTGCGGGGTGTTCAGAGCAGGGCGACGCTCCAGAAGCGCCGCGAACAAGGCGGCCCAGAACACCGAGGCGCCGTGGTGGGTGGCGTACCCCGCCAGCGTGTGTTTTCCGTCTACCCCCTGCCGCCACAGCGCCCGGGGGCCCCAGTACCAATGGCTCACGGCGTTCAGGGGCGCTGCGGCGCTGCGGGCTTCGCGTCGGCCGGCCAGAGCCAGGGCAACGGCGGACAAGAGGCTTGCCACGGAGCCAGAAACCCAGGCGCGGTAGGCGGTGGAGCGCGAGCAGAAGAAGGCCATGCACCCTACTGTGAACCGCTGCGCTGTGCTGTCTGTAGGACCATGACGTTGCGGCAACCCTGCGTTGTCTGTCAAGGATGCCGACAAGTCGCCGTATGCTGAGCGCCATGGAATACCTGGTCATCAAATGGCTGCACGTGCTGTCGTCCACAGTGCTTTTTGGGACGGGCATTGGATCGGCCTTCTACCTGCTTACGGCCGTGCTGGGTCGCAACCCCGCGGTGGTTGCGCACGTATGCCGATGGGTGGTGCGTGCCGACTGGCTCTTCACCGCGACGACGGCCGTGGTGCAGCCCGCGACAGGCTGGTGGCTCGTCCAGCGGGCAGGGTGGCCATGGGCCTCCGGTTGGGTGGCTGCGTCGATCGGGCTCTACGTGCTGGCCGTGGGCTGCTGGCTTCCGGTGCTATGGCTGCAGCTGCACCTGCGCTACCTTGCAGCGCAGGCCGCCAACGAGGGCACGGCGCTGCCCCCGCGGTTTTGGCAGCTTTTCCGGTGGTGGTTTGCGCTGGGTGTCCCCGCGTTCGCGGCGTTCCTGGCGATCTTCTGGTGGATGGTGTCAAAACCTGCCAGCCTGTAGGGCGGCGCGGCAGGTTTGACACGTCCGCATCAATGGGACTTCTTCAAGCCGTCGGCGTGCTCCTTGTGGGCCTGGAGCGTAGGCAAGGTCTTGGCGGCGAACGCCTTGACCTCCGCATCGTCGGCGCCGCGGCTGGCCTTTTCAAACAGTGCGATGTCGGTCTTGTGGTCGCGCTGCCCCACCTGCTTGACGAACTCTTGGTCGAAGTTCTTCGCGCTGGACAGGTTCTGGAGCTTCTTCTGCTGGGCCTCGGGCAGCGAACTCGGCAGCGCCGCGCCCTTGCGCTCCGCCAGCGCCTTCAGTTCGTCGTTGGCGGCGCTGTGGTCCTTCACAAGCATTGCACCGAAGGCCTTCACCTCTTCGGTGCGACCTTGTTGTTGTGCGAGCTGTCCCGCCTGCACTTCGTACAAGCCACCGACGGCGGCCTTGTTGAAAAATTCCTGGTCCTTTTTGCTGACATCGGCCTGCGCCGCGGCGGCCCATGCGAGGCTCAGTGCGGCTGCAACCAAGGTGAATGCTGGCTTCTTCATGGTGGTTCCCCGTGAGAATGGAAAGAGCCCTCACTCTAGGCGTCGTGCGCGGGCCGGTTGGCGGCCGACCGCCCGTCTGCCCACCGGAGGTGTCCTACAGCCGGGGCCCGGTTGCGGCCGTGGCATCGTCCCCACCGCTGGCCGGGTGAACTTCCTTGATCTGGTTGGGAACGCGGTGGCGGTGTTCTGCGCGAACGATCTGGGCCAGCACGCCTGAAGGGTCGGTCTCGTGCGCAAACGACCGCACTTCGGCGGTCTTTTCCGCAGGCAGGCCCGCGCGATCCGCCATGTCCACGACGAGCCGCATCAGGGCTGTGAGCTCGCGCTCGGCCAGCAGGTTCATCTGCAGATCCAGGTGGTGGCGGCGCTCGCTCTCCGCCGCCGCCATGTTCTGGCTGATGAGGATGAGGATGGACAGAAAGATCGCTTCGAGGGATACCGCGAACAGCAGCAGCGTGAACGGGTAGGGATCGAAGGCGTAGACCCACTGGTTGAAGGCCACCCAGGCGGCAAAGACGGCGGCGTTGGCCGCAAGGAAGGCCGGCGTGCCGCACGCTGCGGTGACGGCGGAGATCCCCCGGTAGATGGCGGGTACGCGCGTGCGCCGCTCGTCTTCGGCACACAGGATGCTCTCGATGTTTTGAGCCGTGACACGCTCAACGGTTTCATTCACCTTCGACACGGGAATCTCCTTGGGGCAGGCCACGAGGCCGGCCGCCAGTGTCGGGCTTGGCCCAAGACCGCGCAGTAGGCGTGCCACCCATGCCACGGTGAGCGTTTCACGCACATCAGTGCCGCTCACTGCATAAGACTCGGATCACCGAGTACGGCGAAAGGCAAGCGGGCGTCGCCGGCTCCGATCGCGCCCAGAACGGCGGCCAGCGAAAGCTGCGGACCGTTCGCCAGATGCTCGCCGGTGAACAGGTTGACCCAATGCGGCGGCTTGGCCAAGGCGGGGTGCGCTTCTGCCAAGGCGACCTGGGTGGCCGTCCAGCCCGCTGCGTCGTTGGTGAAGCGAGCGTCCCATCCCGCAAGAAGCCGCCCGCAGACCAGGACCACCGCACGCCCTTCATGGATGCGCGCAAAAGCAACGGCATGGGATGCCGCCGGCCCTTCCACGGCCAGCGGCAGGTAGAGGGCGTCGCGAAAGAACTGGGTCCATCGGGCCCGCAGCTGCAGTAGCCGCCAGGTCACCAGCTGCTTGGCCGTGGCGGGCATGGCGTTGCTGCCGCAGCCCAGCAAGCTGTCCCATGCACTGGCAGATGGGTAGTTGCCGCCCGCGTACAAGGCACTCACGGTGGCGAGTGACGCGGCCAACGCAGCAAAATCCACGGGCCGCCGATTGTCGGGGTCCACCAGCGAGAAGTTCCAGTGCTCGCAGCCCTGGTAGATGTCCGGTACCCCGGGTGCCAGCAGCTTGATGGCGAGCTGGCACAGGCTGTTGCGAAAGCCGTAGGGGGCGATGCGTTCGACGAAGGCCTGCAGCGGCTTGCGGAACTGCTCGCTGTGAAGGGCCTTGTCGATGTAGCGTGCCACGGCCTCTTCGTAAGGCTGGTGGGGAAACAACCAGTTGGTTTGCTGCTTGGCCTCGCGCATGGCCTTGACCATGTAGCTCTGGATGCGTTCGCGCAGCGCTGCGCGGCTGGCGGCGTCAGCGCCTTCCGCCGGCCAGATGCCGACCAGCGCCTGGAACAGTGCCCAGCGGTCATGGGCGCTGGGCACGGCGGCTTCGTCCACCGAGCCCTGGTGGGCCTCCCCGGCACTCTGCAAGGCCTGCACCGTAGCGTGCCATTCGTCCGCCAGTTCCGAGAGCACGTTCAGGCGGGCCCGGACATCCTCGGACCGTTTGCTATCGTGAGTGGAGGTGGCGAGAAGCCCGTGGGGCACGTGGCGTGCGCGTTGCAAGGTGCCCTGGTGGAACGCGGCGACGGGCAGACCAAAGCGGTGCGGCTCGGCACCCACGTCGTTGAGCGAAACCAGCCGCACGTAGCGGTAGAACAGCGTGTCTTCCACCGCCTTCGCCATGACCGGCGCGGTGAACTGTTGCCAGCGCTGCACAAAGCGCGCCCGCAATGCAGGCTCCGGGCCGTCCTCACCCAGCAGCACGTCGCGCAGAAAGGCCAGCACCCCGCCTTCGGCCGTGCCCAGACTCCGTCCTGCTGCAGCGAGCGCGCGGTCCAGGTGCTGTACGTCGAACACGCTGGGCGGGGCGCCGCCCGGCACGACATAGGTGCGGTAGACGGGGAACTGGGCCGCGACCTCGGTCAAAGCCACACGCAGCTGGTTGCGCGTGAAGTCGCAAAAGCGCCGGTCCGCACGCGTGATGCGGCTCAGCGTGGCCACAAGCCAGGCCAGGTCGCTGAACAGCGCTGTCTCGATGATGAGGCGCTTGCAGGCCCGCGCGGCTTCGTCCAGGGGCAGGATGTCGCCCGTGAATGCGGTGTACACCGCGTCGAAACGGTCCTGCGCTTCGCTGTCGATGAACAGGCCGTTGACGAGGGTGGCGAATCGGTAGCCCGTGCCGCCATGCACAGGCCAATCTGCGGGCAACGGCTCGTGGTCGGCCATGATCTTTTCGACCACCACGTACAGCGCCCGCGGCGGCAGCCCCAGCGCGTTGCGCACCTGCTGGTAGCGCTGCTGCAGCCGCACGAAGTACTGCGCGGGGTCGGCCAGCCCGTCCGGGTGGTCGATCCGCAGGCCGCTGACCTTGCCCTCGGCGAGCCAGCGGAAGGTGAGGGCATGCACGGCGTCAAACACCGCGGGCTCTTCCATCCGAATGGCGGCCAGGGCGTTGATGTTGAAGAACCTGCGGTAGTTGATGTCGTCCCCGGCCACGCGCCAGTCCGCCAGACGGTAGGCCTGGCGCTGGAGTAATTGGTCCAACGCGTCGAAGCTGCTGGGGACGCCCGGCGAGCCATTCACCTGCCGAAGGTTGGCATCCATCCATTCGCGAACCCAGGCGTGGCGTGCCGCCAGATCGGCGAGGCGCTGCTGGTGCAGGGCGGTGTCGCGCAGCCGGGCCGCCCTGGCGGCGGGATCCCGCGTGTCCTGCGGGGGCAACTGTGCCCAGGCGTCGACCAGGGACTGCATGGCGGCGAGGTCCTCCAGGCCAGCCCCTTGCGCTACCGCCACCGGCAAGGGCGCGTGGGACAGCAGCGTGGCGTAGCTGCGCGGGTCTAACGGGAAGGAGCGTTCCCAATAGGCCACCCTGAATTGCCCGGTACCGCGGTCAAAGCGTACCTGCAGCTCGCCCGCGTCCAGCACCTTGCCATAGTGGTCGCCCAGAACGGGCAGCAGTACCCGCTGCCCGGTGTGCGGATCCTCCGGGTTCCATTCGATGTCGAACGTGGCGGCGTGGGGCGAGGCCTGCCCGTGCTCCAGCACGTCGTGCCACCAGCGGTTGCCCTCGTCTTCCACGCCCATGTGGTTGGGCACGGTGTCCAGCAAGTGCCCCATGTCGTGGTCCGCAAGCGCTGTGCACAAGGCGTCGTGCTGCGCGGGAGTGCCGATTTCCGGGTTGATCTGCGTGGGGTCCACCATGTCATACCCGTGGGTGCTGCCCGCGCCGGCCTTGAGGTAGGGCGACGTGTAGAGGTGGCTGATGCCCAGCGCGTGCAGGTAGGGAACGGCAGCCAGCGCCTGGTCGAAGTTGAACTGCGCATTCAGCTGCACCCGGTAGGTGGCCCGCGGAATGTCTGCCGTGTGCAGCGGCGGGATGGGGCCCGCCAGCGGCCAGCTGCTGTCGCGCTCAGCGTGCACTGCTGCCGTGATGGCGGCGAAGAAAGGCGTGGCGGCCAGTTGTTCCAGCGGCACTGCCATGCGGCGCCGCCAGTTCGGATGCACATTGTCCGTGGTGCCAGGCACGTTGGGTTGCTCGCGCTGCCCCAGCAGGTCTTCTAGCTGAACGCCCACCAGATGGCACGGCGTGCGTGCGAGATAGCGGTGCACGGCGGCGGCGAGCGCCGGGGTCATCTCGGGGACGGACTGCGCATCGAGCGTGGCGCCCTCAGGCAGCAGCCCTTCGGCGTCCAGCGCAGCGAGCAGATGTGTGCGGTCCCGCGCCCGGTCGAGCTGGGCCCGCAACCGCGCGTCGCCGTCCAGCCAACCCAGCGCGTCGTGCAACGCCACATCATCCGCGGCCCAGAAGCCCGCCAGCGTCGGGAGGTCGTGCGTGGTCACCACGGCCAGGGCCTGCACCGGCCATTGCGCCGGCGGTCGGAACGCGCCACCGTTCAGACGCTCGAATATGAGGGGGCGATAGGACAGCAGGGCGTGTTCGGCCATCGCCTCGCGCATGCGCGGCGCGACGTTGCCCAGGTCTTCGCCGATCACCATGCAGCGGTGGCGGTGGCTTTCTATGGCGAGCACCGCGAGCATGGCCTCCAGCGGGTACGCCACGTAGGTGCCGCCCGCTTCGCTGGTCCAGAACAGTCGCATGAGCGCCATCACATGGTCCATGCGCACGGCGCCCGCGGGTTCCATGACCGCCGCGAGCATGCGTTGCAACGGCAGGTAGTGCGCGGCGGCCAGTGCCACGGGGTTCATCGGGGGTAGTCCCCAGTCCTGCCCATGGGGGCTGAGGGGGTCGGGCGGCGCGCCCGCATTCATCCCGCGTGCGTACAGCGCCTGATCAGCCCAGGTGTCTGTGCCGCCGTCGGCCGCGCCCACGGCGAGGTCGCAGTACAGGCCGATGGGCATCAGGGCGCGCGCTGTGGCGCTGGCCTGTGCCAGCTGGTCGTGGGCAAGCCACTGCAGCCAGAAGCGATAGGCCACCGCATCGGCGTGCTCGTCGAGGAAAGCCTGCACGGCGGGGCTCTGGGGATCGCGGAGCGCCTGCGGCCATGCGGGCCAGCCCCAGATGCCGGGGTCGCCGGCCTGCAGCGTGCACTGGATGGCCTCGAAGCGCGCGTGCGGCCCCAGCGTGGGCGCATGGCGGGTACGAAATGCGTCGAACGCTGCGCCGCGAGCGCCTTCGTCCCGCCAAGCGGTCTGCCGGAAGGTCTGCCAGAGGCAGGCGAGGGCGGCATCCTTCAGCGCCGCAATGGCCAGGTAGTCCACGGTGGCGCTTTCCTGCGCGGCCTGCAGCCGTGCGCGAAAGCCGGGCTCTGCGCACAGCGCCTGCACGGCTTCGCAGTGCAGGAACTCAGGCACGGCGGTGACGTCGATGTGCAGCACATTCAGGGCCAGCCGGCTGCTCGGGCTGTAGGGGCTGGCGGCCTCAGGCTGGCCTGGACGCAGGGCGTGCAGCGGGCTGACGCCCACAAACGCGGCGCCTTGCGCGGTGGCCAAGCGGATGCACTGGGCCAGATCGGTGAAGTCGCCAATGCCCCAACTGCGCTCGGACCGCAGGGCATACATCTGGGCCGTGATGCCCCACCAGCGCTCTCCGTGGCGCAAGCCCTCCGGCAGCCAGCACTGCGCAGGCGCCACCAGGATGGTCTGTACGCTGCTGCCCGCCTCCAGGCGGTAGATGCCCATCGCCAGGGTCGGCGGCAGCGCAGCGCTGGTGCCGTGGCCGCTGGCAAGGGGCAGGGCGTCGGCGCTCTCCACGCCGCGCAGCGTCCAGCTCAAGGCTTCAGCGAACTCGACGCAGCCCGGCTGGCCCAGGGGAACCACCAGGGTGGTCGGCGCGGCAGCGGCATCGTGCAAGGGGCCCATCGAGGCCAACGCGCGGGCCAGCACCTCGTCGCCAACCTCCACGGTCGCTCCCCAAAAGCCCGAGTAGGTTGTAGCGATTCCGGCCTGCTGTGCGCGCCGCAGCAGTTCGTCGTGTCCGTCGCTTTGCGACGGCGGTCCGGGGGGGGCAGGTACGTTCATGCGGATGGGCCTGTGCAGAGCCAGCGGGCGGACCATGGCGCCCAGGCACCGCCGGGCGCGTCGCCGGTCCAGCGGTGCTCCCATGCGACAGTGCCGTGGGGGCTTGGGGAGGGCGAGGGAATTTCCAGGGGGCCCAGGTTGGCCTCCATCCACCAGCGCTGGTCATCAAGTCCCCAGCACCAGCCGACGCGCAGACCCTGCGAACCCACCCGTTCGGCGACGTGGCGACCCGTGCGCCACTGGGCGGCGCGGGGCGTGATCCACTCCCGCCGCACCGTCAGCGCTTGCTGCAGCAGCATGCTGCGCTCGCGGCCGGGGGGGAGTTCTGACTCGGCCCAATCCAGACGGCTGGCGGCGCGTGTCGCCGGATCGCAGGGGTCGGGCAGCGTGCGGCCCTCCGGCACGTCGTGGCTGAATTCCTTCTGCCGGCCTGCGCGCACCGCCGTGCGCAGATCGCCTTCCCACCCTGCAAAGTAGAGGAACGGCGTGGTGGCGCCGAACTCGTCGCCCATGAACACCAGGGGCACCGCGGGGGTGAGGAGCGTCAGCAGCAGGGCCAGTTCGGCAGCGGGTGCTGGCACCAGCGCTGCGAGCCGTTCGCCAAACGCCCGGTTGCCGATCTGGTCGTGGTTGCCCAGAAAGTGGATCAGGCGGGAGAGGGCCACGGGTGCGTCATCGTGGGTGGCAGCAACGCCGTCCGGGAACGCGAATCCTTGGGTCAGCACCCGCGCCAGCAGCGCCACCGGGTCGCGCGCGAACTTCGCATAGTAGGTGTGGGCCTCCCCGGTCAGGGCCACGTGCAGCGCGTGGTGAAAGTCGTCATTCCACTGCGCGTCGTAGGCAGCGCGTTCGCCGTCCGGTGCCGCCAGCCACTGGGGCTGGTTCTTTTCGTTTTCCAGCACCAGATGGACGTGCCGACCGCTGGCATGGGCCAGTGCGCGCACGGATGTGCTGATCGCATCCAGAATATGCGGGCGGCGGGTGTCCACGATGGCGTGGACGGCGTCCAGCCGCAGTCCGTCCATCCGAAACTCTTCAATCCAGTACAGCGCGTTGTGGACGAAGAACGATCGCACCACGTCGCTGCCCTCGGCGTCGAAGTTGATGGCTGCGCCCCACGGACTCTGGTGGGTCTGGGAAAAGAAGGCGGGCGCATAGGTGTGCAGGTAGTTTCCGTCCGGGCCGAAGTGGTTGTAGACCACGTCCAGAAATACGCACAGGCCGAGCGCATGCGCCGCATCCACAAAGTGCTTGAGGTCGTCGGGCGTGCCATACGCAGGGTGGGGGGCGAACGGCAGCACGCCGTCGTAGCCCCAGCCCCACGACCCTCCAAACGTGGCCAGCGGCATCAGTTCGATGGCGGTGAACCCCAGGTCGGCCAGGCGGGGCAGTTCCGCGGCTGCGGCCGCGTAGCTGCCCTGGGGGGTGAAGGTGCCCACGTGCAGCTCGTAAAACACCAGTTCGTGCCAGGGCCGGCCGCTCCAGCGGCGGACATGCCAGGGATAGGCGGATGGATCCCCCACCTGACACAGCCCGTGGGGTCCCCCTGGGGCATACCGGGCAGCGGGGTCGGGCACCTTCAACTCCCCGTTGATTTGCCATTGGTACCGGCTCGACGCAGTGGCCTGGGCTGCGTGTGCGTGCCACCAGCCGCCGGGCGCCGCGGTGGCGGGTTGCGTCCGTTCCTTGCCCCCGCGACCGTCGGCCAGCAACAGTTCCGCGTGTTGCGCTGCGGGGGCCCAGAGGCTGAAGTCGGCGCCCCCCGCAGGGCACAGGCGGGCTCCGAAGGGCATGGCGTGCCCCGAGGCCTCCGCGCTAGAGGGACGATTGGACGGGCTCATGGCGAGGGCGCGGTGAATGCGGCCATAGAGTGGGGCAGCAGGGTGTAGGGCGCTCCCGAGGTGACGGACGCCTCCGCAGGATGTCCCAACGGCGGTCCTGAGGTGACCACCTGCGCTGCCCGGGTGTCCAGCCGCAGGGTCCATTCCCGTGCGGGCGTCGCTGCGGGCAGGGTGAACACCGCCTCTTCGCCGGAGGCGTTGAACAGCATGAGCAGCGCGTCTTCACCCGCCTGGGTGCTCTCCATCAGTGCAGCAATGCAGCGCACGGCCGGGTCGTCCCATTCTTCGGCTGTCATGGCCAGCCCCCACACGCTGTGCCACTGGACCGTGACGCACGCCGTAGTGCCAGCGCTGTGGTGGGGCCACCGGGCGAGCCGCACGACGGAGAGCTCACGGCGCAGCGCGATCAGATCCCGCGTGAAGGCCTGCAGCTCGGTGTACGCCCCGGCACGCTCCCAGTCGAACCATGAGAGGGCGTTGTCCTGGCAATACGCGTTGTTGTTGCCCTGCTGGGTGCGCCCCAGCTCATCGCCCCCTAGCAGCAGGGGGGTGCCGTGCGACAGGAACAGCGTGGCCAGAAAATTGCGCGCCTGGCGCGCGCGCAGCGCCTGGACTGCGGCGTCGGTGGTTTCGCCCTCGGCGCCGCAGTTCCAACTGCGGTTGTGGTTCTCGCCGTCGCGGTTGTCTTCGCCATTGGCTTCGTTGTGCTTGCCGTTGTAGCTCACGAGGTCCGCCAGCGTGAATCCGTCATGGACCGTGACCAGGTTGACGCTGGCGGTAGGACGGCGGCGGCGGGGTTCCAGCAGGTCGGCGGAACCGCAGAGGCTGGCGGCGAACGCGGGCAGGCTGCCGTCCGCGTTGGCCCAGTAGTCCCGCACGGCATCGCGGTACCGGCCGTTCCATTCCATCCACCCGGTCGGGAACCCGCCCAACTGGTAGCCGTTGGGGCCCAGGTCCCAGGGTTCGGCCACCAGCTTCACCTGGCTCAGCACGGGGTCTTGCGCCAGGGCGGCGAAGAACGGTGCGCGCCAGGTGAAGTCGCCGGCTGCATCGCGTCCCAGGGCGCTCGCCAGATCGAAGCGAAAGCCATCGACATGCATCTCCTGCACCCAGTAGCGCAGGCTGTCGAGCACCAGCCGCAATGCGGGGGGGCTGCTGGTGTCCAGGGTGTTGCCCGTGCCGCTGAAGTCCAGGCAAAAGCGCGGATCCTCCGTGAGCCGGTAGTACGCGGCGTGGTCCAGGCCCTTGAGGCTGAGCGTGGGGCCGAGGTGGCTGCCTTCGCCCGTGTGGTTGTAGACAACGTCCAGAATCACTTCAAGCCCTGCGGCGTGCAGGGCCTTGACCATCGCCTTGAATTCGTCCACGCCGCCGTCCCGGGCGCGCTCGGCGGAGGTCGCGTAACGGGGCTCGGGTGCGAGGAACGCGACGGTGTTGTAGCCCCAGTAGTTGGCGAGACCTTGCTCCACGAGCCGCAGGTCGTCGATGAAGGCCTGCACCGGCAGCAGTTCTACGCTGGTCACTCCCAGGCTGCGCAAATGCTGGAGGGCGGCGTCGCTGGCCAGGCCGGCATAGGTGCCGCGCAGAGCCTCGGGCACTCCCGGCATGGTCTGCGTGAAGCCCTTGACGTGGACCTCATAGAAAACGGTGTTCTCGGCTGGAATGCGCGGAGGTTTATCGTCGCCCCAGTCAAAGCGGGAGCGCACGACGAGCGCCTTGGGGGCCGTGGTGCCGTTGTCTCCCTGCCATGGGGCAAAATCCTCGTCGGCGTGCCCGAGCACATAGGCGAACTGGTCCGGGGCGCCGTGCACCGGCGCCGCCAGGGCACGGGCATACGGGTCCATCAGCAGCACCGACGGGTTGCAGCGCTGGCCTTGCTCCGGCTCGTAAGGGCCATGCACCCGGAACCCGTAGTGCTGGCCGGGACGCAGGCCGGGAACGAAGCCGTGCCACACGTCGTCGGTGAGTGCGGGCAAGGCCATGCGTTGGGTTTCCTGGCCGTCCGCGGTGAAGAGGCACAACTCCACCCGGTCTGCCACGCGCGAGTACACCGCAAAGTTCACGCCATGGCGTTCTGCCGTGGCGCCCAGCGGCCAAGGGCGGCCGGGCTCGATCCGGTGTCGCGTGGCGCGGTGGCGCCTTGTCGGTGCGCCAGACACCGGCAAGGCGGTGCGTTGGGGGTCGGAGGGCGGCGTGTTCATAGGGGGCACAGGCGGCAGCCCGGCGGGTGGCGCTGCAAAGCGAGGCAAAGGGTGGGCGCGGGCATGGCGTGGGCTCAAAAACATCCATCGTCTGCGGGCGGGAAGGCCGGGACTGCGGGACTCGGCAGGAAGGTGGTGTAGGCAGCGGACTACCTGCGCCGGCAGTGGCCTCAAAAGGGTCTGCACGCGGCGCTCGTTCGCCAGCGCAGGCGCGGCACTGTCCTACGGGGCAGGTTGCAGGGGGTGGCCACAGTGGGCGACACATCTCCCATGTTTTGAACCCCGCTGAGACCGAAGGAACCGCTATGAGAGCCCTGACCTACCAAGGCGCCAAGGACGTGCGCGTAGAAACCGTGCCCGATCCGGTGATTACCGCCAATGACGACATCGTGCTGCGCGTGACGGCCACCGCCATCTGCGGGTCCGACCTTCACATTTACCGCGGAAAGATTCCCGGCATGAAGGACGGGGACATTCTGGGCCATGAGTTCATGGGCGTTGTGGAGGACGCCGGCCCGGGCGTGAACGGATTGCAGCGGGGCGACCGGGTCGTGGTTCCCTTTGTGATCGCCTGCGGATCCTGCTTCTATTGCGACAAGACCCTGTTCGCGGCGTGCGAAAACACGAACACCGGCCGGGGCGCGATCCTCAACAAGAAGAATGCCACGCCGGGGGCCGGCCTGTTTGGCTACAGCCACCTGTACGGGGGGTATGCGGGAGGGCAGGCGGAGTACGTGCGGGTGCCCCGTGCGAACGTGGGCCCGCTGAAGATTCCCGAGGGATTGAACGACGAGCAGGTGCTGTTCCTGTCGGATATCCTGCCCACGGGCTACCAGGCGGCGGTGAATGCGCAGGTAGGGCCGGGCGCGTGCGTGGCCATCTTCGGCGCAGGGCCGGTGGGGCTCATGAGTGCGTTGTGCGCCCGTTTCCTGGGCGCGCAGCAGATCTTCATGGTGGACCACAACGAGTACCGCCTGCGCTTTGCCGCGGAAACCTACGGCGTCATTCCCATCAATTTCGACAAGGATGAAGACCCGGCGGAAATCATTCTGGGCGCGACCAACGGTCATGGCGTGGATGCCACCATCGACGCCGTGGGCTTCGAGGCCAAGGGCAGTGCGCTGGAAACCGCGCTGACAGCCATCAAGCTGGAGGGGTCAAGTGGCAAGGCCTTGCGGCAGTGCATCGCAGCGACCCGGCGCGGGGGCGTGGTGAGCGTGCCGGGCGTGTATGCGGGCTTCATCCACGGGTTCCTGTTTGGGGACGCGTTTGACAAGGGCCTTACGTTCAAGATGGGCCAGACACACGCCCAGAAGTTCATGCCGGAGTTGCTGCAGCACATCGCGGAAGGGCGGATGAAGCCCGAGGTGATCATTTCCCACCGCATGAAGCTCGAGGACGCTGCGCGGGGGTACGAGATCTTCGAGCAGCGCCAGGAAGAGTGCCGCAAGGTCGTGTTGACGCCCTGAGGACCTCCAGTCGGGCGCGCCGCGCGTTCTACACGCGTTACGCCGACTTGCGCACCGAGCACTTGAACACCCGGGCCATCTGCCCGAGCGCGGTCGCCTTGGACGCTTCGCTTTCGGCGGCCGTGCAGTCGCCGGGAACCCACACCCGGTAGCCGTGCATGTAGGCATCCATGGCGGTCAGGTGCACACACATGTCGGCCGCCAGGCCCACGATGACCAGCTCCCGGGCCTTGAGCTGCTGTAGCAGATGGTCCAGCGGCGTGGAATGGAACGCAGAGTGGCGCGGCTTGAGCACAGTCAGGTCATTTTCCCCGGGGGCCAGCAGGGTCGCAATCTCGCCGCGGGCGCCGGGGAGTTGCTGGCACGCCGCAACCAGCTCCTTGAAGTCCGAATGCCACACGCCGTAATTGTCGTTCGCATAGATCGCCACCACGCCTCGGCGCGCGAGCCGGTGCTTGAGTTGCGCGGTCGCCTGGGCAGCGGCCCGCGCGCTCTTGAGCAGCTTCTCCGCGCCGGGAAAGTCCATAGGGTTGATGAAGTCCACGAGCACCAGGACGGTGGGACTGGGCTGGAGTGGGCGCCGGCGGGCCCGCTCCAGCAGCCAGGGGTGGGTGCTTCTCATGGCGGCGCGCCGCAGAAGGCGGGGCGGTTCTTCACACCGCGGGCGGATCGGTTTCCCGCTCGGGGTGCCGATGCCGCGCAATGCCCTGCAGGAAGCGTTCAAAGTCTGCGGCAGATGCCCCGAAGACCATGCCCGGGTCCATGTCGCCGGAGGGCAGGGCCGAGGGGATTTGGGCTTTCAGCAGCAGGGCCGACGAGGAAGGCATGGTCAGGATGGTTTTGCCGTGCCGGTACTGGTCCTTCAGGAACTCCACCGTATGGCCGATGGCTGCCAGCGCCTGTACCCCGGCGTCGCCGTCGGGGAGCGCTAGCGCGTCGAACAGGAAACCGGGTTCGTTTTCCAGCGAGGCGTCGGCCTGCAGGGGCACCTGGTCGACCGTTTTCACCGCGCCGATGCGGGGGCCGACCAACCGCGGAACCGCGCCGCGCTCCACCAGCGCTGCGTGCAACGCCAGGGCGCTTTGCCCCACGATACCGTCCGCCACCAGAATGGCGACCTTGCGGCCCCGCAGGCGCCCATCTCCCGACCCCGGCCGTGCGAACAGCGACAGCGCGGCCGAGGTGGTGACCTCCGGGGCTGCGGGCTTTTCCAGTGCACGGGGCATGGCGGGCGGCAGCACCTCCATGCCCAGGCCTGCGGCCACCTGCTGGGCCAGCGCGTCCGAGACATTGCGCAAGGACGCCACCATGCGCTCGCGGACCGCGGGGACCGTGACCTTGCTCAGCTCGAAGCGGAATGCCGCCGCGATGTGGGCTTGTTCCACGGGGCTTTGGCTCGCGTAGAAGAGCTGGGCTTGCGTGTAGTGGTCGGCGAACTTCTCCGGTTTGGCGCGCACCTTGCCTTGGGCTTCCTGCGCCTGGATGCGGGCCGGCACCGACACAAAGCCTTGCGCCGCACCGGCCTGGAAGGGGCACCCACCGGCGAGCGAGTTGGGCTCGTAAGCCACCCGTCCGCGAGGAATGGCCTGGCGGTGCATGCCATCGCGCTGATTGTTGTGGACTTGGGCGAGCGGGGCGTTGATGGGCAGCTCATGAAAATTGGGCCCACCCAGGCGTGATATCTGCGTATCCACATAAGAGTGGATGCGCCCGGCCAGCAGCGGGTCGTTGGAGAAATCGATACCCGGGATGACATGCGCGGCGCAGAAAGCGACCTGTTCGGTTTCGGCAAAGAAATTGTCCGGGTTGCGGTTGAGCACCATCCGCCCCACGGGGCGTACGGGCACCAGCTCTTCCGGCACGATCTTGGTGGCGTCCAGGATGTCGAAGCTGAAGGCTTCGGCCTGCTCTTCGGTAAACACCTGCACGCCCAGCTCGTACTCCGGGTAGGCCCCTGCCTCGATGCGCTCCCACAGGTCGCGGCGGTGGTAGTCGGGGTCGGCGCCAGAGATCTTCACTGCCTCGTCCCATACCAGCGAATGGGTGCCCGCCAGCGGGCTCCAGTGGAACTTCACAAACACGGTTTCGTCGGCGGCGTTGACGAAACGGAAGGTATGCACACCGAAGCCCTGCATGGTGGCGTAGCTGCGCGGCAGTGCGCGGTCGGACATGACCCACAGGAGCATGTGGGTGGACTCCGGCATCAGCGAGACGAAGTCCCAGAAGGTGTCGTGGGCGCTGGCGGCCTGGGGCATCTGGTGGTGGGGCTCGGGCTTGACCGCATGCACCAGGTCTGGAAACTTCATGGCGTCCTGGATAAAGAACACCGGCATGTTGTTGCCCACCAGGTCCCAGTTGCCTTCATCGGTATAGAACTTGACGGCAAAGCCGCGCACATCGCGCGCCGTGTCCTTGGAACCCCGCTCTCCTTGCACCGTGGAAAACCGCACGAACACGGGCGTGCGCTTGCCTGCGGCCTGGAACGGTGCGGCGCGTGTGAGATCGGTCAAGGGCTCGTAGCATTCAAAGAAACCATGCGCGCCAGAGCCCCTGGCATGCACGATGCGTTCGGGAATCCGCTCGTGGTCGAAGTGGGTGATTTTTTCGCGCAGGATGAAGTCTTCCAGCAGCACCGGGCCCCGCTCCCCGTACTTCAGGGAGTTCTGGTTGTCACCAATGCGGACTCCCTGGTTCGTGGTGAGGCTCTGGCCGGAGGAGTCCACGCGCACCCGGTCCAGGGGCTGGAGGGTGGCATTCAGGCCCTGCGGGGCGATGCCTCCCGTTTTCCCGGTGTTCTGGTTCTCGGACAGCGTGCTGGCCGTGGCCAGCCGCGAACTGGGCTGGACCGTGGCGCCCGCCACCGGGCGCGTGCCGTTCTGGAACCCGTGTTCTGCGGTTTTGGAGGTGTTGAAGGGCATCGCGGCGGCCAGCGCATCGCTCTCGGCCGCCTTCGCGGACGCGGCATCCACGGCGGGCCCCGTCTGGGCCGGGGCGCTGTCGGTGTTTTTGGCGGCAGCGGCGGACGTTGTTTTGGCCGCTGGTGCGGGATTCTTGGACTTGGGCATGGAAGGTCCTGTCTCGGAGGGTTGGGCTTCAGGGGGGCGGTGCCAGGCCATTCCTGTGCGGAAGCACCGTGGTGTTTTTCATCCGGCTTCGGGCTTCTTGAGGATGCTGATGCGCCCGTCGGCTTCCAGGAAGGCACATTGCATGGCTTCCAACGCGCAGTCCGCCTCCCGCAGGGCCTGGCGAAGATCGGATTCGGGAACATGCTGCCGTCGCAGGGCATCGCGGAAGATCTGGCCGTCCTTGCCCACGAGCACCGGTTCGCCTTGCAAAGCGGTTTGCACGGTCGCGCTGCGCGCGGTGACAACGGCCACGATCAAATTGAGCGCGATGAGGGTGCTGGCACCGATGAGACCGGCCACGACCGACTCATCCCCGCCCGACAGGGCGTTGGAGACCGACTCGCTGAGCAGCATGACCACCAGCAGATCGAACGGGGTGAACTGGCCCACGGTGCGCCGGCCCGAAATCCGGATCAGCAACAGAAGGGCGGCGTACACCAGGGTGGCGCGCAGCACCAGCTCCCACCAGGGCAGCGTCAATTGCCACATGCCTTCACCCCGCAACAGGCAATACAGGCCGACGCACCGCCGGCCGGACGGCGCAGAGCATCAGGCCACGGCCAGTTGTTCGTCCATCAGTTCTTGCTTGCGCTCGGCCACTTCGTCGCGCAGGGCGACAAGGTCGAGTTTTCGGGCAGCGCGGGCCTTGGGGAAGATCTCGTTGCGCTCTTCCTTGACGTGGTGGTCGATGTATTCGCCCAGGACCTTCACTTTCGCGTCAAAGGCCTCATCGGCGGTTTCTGCGGCCTGGATTTGCGCGATCAGGTCTTTGGCGGTCTGGTGCTCTACCTCGGCCTCGGCGATCAGGTCGGTTTCCTTGATGGCGTCGCGCAGCGCGGGGTAGAAGAGCTCTTCCTCCACTTGGGCATGCACGGTCAACTCGATGCAGATCTCGCGGGCCAGGTCCAGCCGCATCTGGGGGGCATTGCGTGCCCGGGACTCGCACAGGGCGTCAAAGTCCTTGAACATTTTCTTGACGGCCTTGTGGTCGGCGTCAAGCAGGTCGCACACATCTTTCTGGCGTTGGCTGGAGGGCATGGGAACTCCTGAAGAGGGTTATGAAAGCGACCTCATCTTCAGGAAACCCACTGCCGGGCCATGTAGGCGGACGCCCATGGCGGGCGTCAGCGCATTGAGGGAAGGAAGCGCACAGCGCGGTGATCGCGCGGCGGCAGGGAGAATGGAGCCGGCAGGGCCCTGCGCGCGAGCGCATGGCCATTGCGCGCCCCGCCTACGCCCCTTCCCGGGCTGTCATGTTGAAGCCTATTGCTTCATGGGGCAGGTGTTGATCCCCAGCAGTGTGTAGGCCGGGCAAAAACGGAAGAGGCCCGTGGCCAACGGGACGACGCCCAGCCAGCCCCACCACCCGACGATGCCGGTAGCTGCCAGGGCGATGAGCACCAGGCCAGCGACGATGCGCAGCACGCGGTCAATGGTTCCAACGTTGGTTTTCATGGTGATTTCCTTTACGGGTTGAAGGCCCCTGCGGGGCTGGGCGGGTACAAAAAAGGGGGGAGATGCCGGGGCGCCACCGTCAGTCGAACGTTGGTGCCTGGGGAGAGGCGACGGGCTTGCCGGCAGCCGACCAGGCGTCGAAACCCCCGGCGAGAGACTGCACATCCAGATAGCCCATGGCTTGCAGCGACCGGGCTGCCAGCGCGGCGCGTCCGCTGGTCTTGCAATACAGCACGATCTTGAGATCGCGCGAGGCCAGCGCCGGGGCGCCGCTCAGCTTGAATTCGAGCACGCCCCGCGACATGTGGATGGCGCCGGGAATATGGCCTGCCAGGTATTCATCGGCTTCGCGGACATCGATGAGGACGTCTGCCTTGCGCAGGGCTTCTTCGGCCTGCTCCAGCGGAATCTCGGGCACCTGGGCTTTGGCTTCGGCCACCAGATCGTGGGCGGTTTTCATGGCGTTTCCTGAAGAATGGGGGATGGAGTTACTGCAGCACCAGGCCGTCGGCATCGACGACCTTTACTGTGATGGGAATGCCTTGGCCCACGCTCTGCGTTACCGTGCAGAAGGCTTCGAACTGGCCGAGCACGCGGTCCAGATGCTCCAGGCGGGCAGCGGGGACACCCAGGCGCAGCGTGGCCTCCATGCCCAGCACGCGCAGCCGGCCTTCGGTGTTGCGGCCGACCTCTGCAACCACCGTGGCCTGCAGCGGCTCCGGTGCTTGCTTGAACTTGCGCAGCGCAAACAGGAGCGAGTCGCTCAGGCAGTTGCCCACGGCAGCGCACAGCAGTTGCACCGGTGAAGGGCCGCTGCCCGCGCCCAGCGGTGCGGGTTCGTCGGCGACCAGGTCGGGCACGCTGGCGCCGAAGCGCACGCCGAAGCGGTAGTTTTCCTGCTGGAAAAGTTCGACGGTGATTTGTTCATGGCTCATGAGGACCTCGGGAAAAACAGGATGGGGAAGCGCGCCCTCACAGCCCGTTGACCGGGATCTTGAGGTAGGACACGCCGTTGTCTTCGGCGGGAGGCATGGCGCCCGCACGGATGTTGACCTGGACCGCTGGCAGGATGAGCACCGGCATCTCCAGGGTCGCGTCGCGCGCGGTGCGCAGTTGCACGAAAGCCGCCTCCGTGGTGCCGTCGCGCACGTGGATGTTGTGCTCCCGCTGCGATGCCACGGTGGTCTGCCACGCAGGGGGCCGGCCCTGCGGAGGGTAGTCGTGGCACATGAACAGCCGGGTTTGCGGGGGAAGGCTCAGCAGCCGTTGGATGGACTGGTACAGCGTGTGCGCGTTGCCGCCAGGGAAATCACAGCGAGCGGTGCCGACATCGGGCATGAAAAGCGTGTCGCCCACCCACACCGCGTCGCCCACCTGGTAGGCCACGCAGGCCGGCGTGTGGCCGGGCACGGCAAGGGCCTTGGCCTGCAGCCGCCCGATCGGGAAGACTTCGCCGTCCTGCAGCAAATGGTCAAACTGGCGGCCTTGCGTGGAGAAGCCGGGCTCCAGATGAAAGACCGCCTTGAAAACCTCCTGCACCTGGGCAATGGCTGCGCCAATCGCGATGCGGCCGCCCAGCCGGCTGCGCAGGTAGTGCGCGGCCGAGAGGTGGTCGGCATGGGCGTGGGTCTCCAGAATCCACTGCAGCGTCAGACGCTGGCTCTCGATGAACGAGGCCAGGCGGTCGGCCGATTGCGTGCGGGTGCGGCCGGACTTGGGGTCGTAGTCCAGCACGGAATCAATCACGGCACAGTGGCCGCCGGGCTCGTCGAAGACCACGTAGCTGACCGTCCACGTGGCGTCGTCGAAGAAGGCTTGGATCTGGGGCGTCATCTGTGGCCGGGAGTGCGTTGATACAAATAATCTATGTTTTTATATTTTGTTTGTCAATAGAATATGAGAAGCGAAATTGAGGAGCGTCACCATGCTCACCGACACCCCTGTTGATCTCGAGAGTTTGCGCCAGCTGGCCGAAAACGCCTGCCGCCTACTAAAGGTTCTGTCCAATCCCGACCGCTTGCTGCTGCTGTGCCAACTCACCCAGGGGGAGAAAAGGGTGGGCGAGCTGGAGGCGCTTGCAGGCATTGCACAGCCCACGTTGTCGCAGCAACTGGCCGTGCTGCGCGAAGAAGGCCTGGTCAATACCCGCCGCGAAGGCAAAAGCATCTACTACGACATCGCGAGCCCCGAGGCGCTGGCTGTGATGAAGGTGTTGTTCGAGCAGTTCTGCGAGCCAGGGCTAGCCCAGCGCACGGCACGGCGCACCTGCTGACCGCTTGGGCCTGCAGGCTGCCTGCCGCCTCAGCCGGCCTCGATGCGGCGGCCGAGTTGCAGCGCCATGGTGCCCACGCTGCCCCCATTGACCACCTGGCTGTAGCCCTGGGCCTTGAGCCATTGCGCCGCCATTCCGGAGCGTGCGCCGGACAGGCAGCACAGGACCAGCGGCTGGTGTTGCTCGGGCAGCACGGTGCTGGCGCGTTGCGCCAGTTGGTCCAGCGGCAGGTTGATGGAGCCTGCAACGTGGCCCGCGGCGAATTCGCCGGGGGAGCGCACGTCAACGATGAGGGGCGGCTTTGCGGAAGGCTGTTCGAGCGGCATGGTTCAGGAAGACGGTTGAAGAGACAGTGGTGCCGATGGGGCCGATGGGGCCGATGGGGCCGACGGGGCCGGCGTGCCGGCATCGGTGGCGGCTTGCAGGGCGGCGTCGTCCAGCCGGCCGGCCAGCGCCAGCAGCTGCAGTCGCGCCTGTGCCATGCGGGCGCGGTGGGCCAGCAGCTGGGACTCCGCCTGCAGGGCATCGTTGGTGGCGCGCAGCAGTTCGAGCGTGGTCCGGTCTCCCACCTGGCGGCCCAGCTGGGTGGCGTCCAGCCGCGCTTGCGCGGCTGTCAGTGCGGCCTCCAGCGCGCGAGCGCGTGCGACCCCGGCCTGCAACTGCAGCCAGGTCGCGTGGACCTGCTGCGTGACCTCCAGCCGCGCACTGTCCAGGTTTGCCTGGGCTTTGTCCTGCAGGCGCAGCAGTTCCTGGGCGCGGGCGTCCTGCTGTCCGCCGGTGTAAAGGGGGACCTGGATCTGCACCCCCACCATGAACTGGCGGGCCGCATTGCTCGCCGATCCCCAGCGGCCTGCGCCGGACAGGTGCTCGCCCCCCGCCTGGCCGACCAGGTCCACCTTGGTGCTGGCGCCTTGGGTGGCCTTGGCGGCCTCCTGCGCGGCCACGGCAACCAACTGGGCTTGGGTCCTCAGTTGGAGGTTTTCCTGTGCAGCGCCCTCCAGCCAGGAGGTGACGGGCCCGAGGGCAGCGGCCGCGCCCAGGGCTTCGGTGTTGCCACCGACGGGGGCAGGCGGGCGAAGGACTTGCGGGGCCGCCGGGTCCCAGCCCGTGGTCTGTGCCAGCGCGCGGCGTGCAATCTGCAGGTCGACACTGGCGGCCTCGGCCTGCGCGGCCGTTGCCAGCGCATGGGCTTGCGCTTCGCGCACATCGGTGATCGGTGTGTCGCCCGCAGTGAACCGGTCGCGCGCCTCTTGCAAGGCCCGGTCCGTGGCCTGCTGCTGGCGCACCAGCAGGGCATGCTGCTGCTCGGCCAGGACGGCCGCGAAATACCGCTCGGCAGTTTGCAGCATCAACTGCTGCTGCAGGGATGCCGCCTGCAACTCCGAGAGGTCGGCCGAGAGCCGCAGCTGCCGCTCCTGGGCAGATCGCTCGGGGCTGTACAAAGGCATCCGGGCATCGACACCCCAGCGCGTGCCGGGTCCGCTGTGCATGGACGTTTCAAAGCCCACACCCGCCACCGGCGCGGACCCCGGCAGCGAAAACGCAGCGCCCTGGGCGGATGTGCGCGACCCCATGGCCCCGGCGCTCGCCTGGGCGGCGACGGTCGGGTTCCAGACCCGGTCGGCCTGCAGGCGGCGGGCGTTGCCTGCCGCACGTTCGGCGGCGGCCGCCGCCATGCCAGGATGCTGTTGCCTGGCCGCCAGCCAGGCGTCGCGCAAATCCGCCGCCTGGGCCGGGCCCACGCCGCAGGCCAGCAAAGCGGCCGCGCACAGGAGAAGTTTGCGCATAGCGGCTCCTTGTCAGCAGCCGGGGCGCGCGCCCAGCTTGCGCAGGATGGATTCCATCAGGCACCATTTCGTGATGCCGCTTTGCAGCAGGTTGATCCCCACGAAGGCTGTGAACGCGAGCCACCAGGAACTCATGAACACCGGGCTGCCCGGGATGCCCAGCGCCAGGGACAGCAGAATGAATGCGCCTGCGACCACGCGCACGATTTGCCAGCTTGTCATACGAAAACTCCTTGTAAAAAAAGCGCGGAAAGATGAGAGAAAGGAACGGGCGTGCGTATGGCGGAGCCGGCCTCACTGGGGCTTGCTGTCGTGCAGCCGGGCGATGCCCAGCAGCTTGAGCACGTACTTCTCGTAGATCGGCTCCGAGTTGCCGGACTTCATCTTGTTGAGGAAGTACTTCTCGAACGCGATCTTGCCCAGGTGGACCCACTTGCCCTTCTTGAACCAGTTCACGTTGCGGGGCGGGATTTGCGGCAGGGCCACGAAGGCGGCACCGGTATCGCCCATGTCGGCCAGGCAGATGGCGTTCCAGGTGGCTGTCGCATCGGCCGGCTGGCCGGCAATGTCGGCCGCGATGTTGTAGACGATCGCCGACACCATGGTCTCGATCATGTAGCCCGTCTTGGGGGCGCCGGTGGGCACGGGGGTGGCTTCCACGGGGGGAATGGCCACGCACACCCCGGCGGCGAAGATGTTGGGGTAGGCCTTGCTGCGCTGGTGCTCGTCGATGAGCACGAACCCGCGCGGGTTGCACAGTCCGGCAACGGACGCCACCGCATCCACGCCCTTGAAGGCGGGAAGCATCATCGACAGCCTGAAGCCCAGCTCATGCACGGTGTCCACCTGGCCCTTGCCGTCCAGTTGCTCGACCACCATCTTGCCCTCGTCGACCCGTGTCGTGCGCGCGTTGGTGATCCACTTGATGTCCTGGCTGCGCAGTTCGCTTTCCAGCATGCTCTTGCTGTCGCCCACGCCGCCCAGTCCCAGGTGCCCGATGTAGGGCTCGCTGGTCACGAACGTGATGGGCACCTTGTGGCGCAGCTTGCGCTTGCGCAGGTCCGCTGCAACGATGAAAGCGAATTCGTACGCAGGCCCGAAGCAGCTGGCGCCGGGCATGGCGCCGATGACGATGGGGCCGGGCGCTTCGAGGAACTTCTGGTAGTCCTTCCAGAAATGCTCCGCATGGTCCACCGAGCACACCGAATGGGTGTGGCCGTTCACCGGCCCCGAACCCGGCACTTCCTCGAAAGCCAGCCGAGGTCCGGTGGTGATGACCAGGTAGTCATAGGCCACGGTGCTTCCGTCCTGCAGCGCCAGCGTGTTGGCCTGGGCGTTGATCGCCTGGACGGGCTGGGCAATGAAGTCAATGCCCTTGCGCTCCAGCAAGGGGCGGATCTGCAGGACCACGTCGTCGCGCTGGCGCCAGCCCACGGCGATCCAGGGGTTGGACGGAACGAACTGGAAATAGTCGACCGCACTGATGACGGTCACCCGGTGCTCGCGGGGCAGCCGGGCGCGCATCTCGTATGCGGCCGGCATGCCGCCGATGCCCGCTCCAATAATCACTACGTGTGCCATGTTTGTCTCCTGTGGTGGACGGATGGGTGCCTGCGCCCGGCCCTTTCAGGGGTGGGCCACAGTCTCTGGCGGACTGTTGTCGGCAGGCGGGGTTGCGGGGCCGGAACCTTCCGGCCCCGGGGCCGTACCGCGCGGGCGGTACGCCGCGTAGTACAGGGTGGGGATCACCACCAGCGTCAGCACGGTGGAGACAAAAATGCCGAAGATGAGCGAGATGGCCAGGCCGTTGAAGATCGGGTCGTCCAGGATGAAGAACGCGCCGATCATGGCGGCCAGCCCGGTGAGCACGATGGGCTGCGCGCGGGTGATGGCCGAGTGCACGATGGCGGTCTTCAGCGGCACGCCTTCGCCCACCTGCAGGCGGATGAAGTCCACCAGCAGGATGGAGTTGCGCACGATGATGCCCGCCAGCGCGATCATCCCGATCATGCTGGTCGCGGTGTATTGCGCCCCCAGCAAGGCGTGGCCGGGCATCACGCCGATGATGGTCAGCGGAATGGGCGCCATGATGATCAGCGGCGTGAGGTAGGAGCCGAACTGCGCCACGACCAGCAGATAGATCAGCACCAGGCCCACGGCGTAGGCTGCGCCCATGTCGCGGAAGGTCTCGTAGGTGATCTGCCATTCGCCGTCCCACTTCACGGCGTAGCCGCGCAGCGGGTCCGAGGGCTGGCGCACGAAATACTCCTGGACTGCGCCACCGTCGGGGGCGACGATGCGGCCAATCCCGGCGCGGCTCTGAAACATGCCGTACAGCGGGCTGTCCACCCGCCCCGCCATGTCGGCCACGACAAAGTTCACCGGCAGCAGGTCCTTGTGGTAGATCGGCTGCTCGCGCAGCGTGTCGCTCAGGGTGACCAGTTCGCGGATGGGAACCAGCTGCCCTTGCGAGCCTCGCACGGTAAGGCGCAGCAGCCCCTGCAGGTCGCCCTGGCTTTCGGCGGGCAGCTGCAGCAGCACGGGGGCGGGGTACTTGCTGGCGTCGCGCAGCCAGGTGGCGGCTTCGCCGCTGAGGCCCGCATGGAGCGTGCTCACGATGGCCTGCTGCGGAATGCCCAGCAGCGCGGCCTTGCGCCGGTCGACGATCAGCAGCGTGCGCGGTGCGTCCGCAATGCTGCTGTCGTCCGCGTCCACGATGCCTTCGGTGGCCGACAGCGCACCACGCACCGCATGCGCCACCTCGCGCCGGCCTTCGGCACTGGGGCCGTACACCTCGGCAACGATGGGCGAGAGCACGGGCGGCCCCGGGGGCACCTCGACGACTTTCACATTGGCCCCGTGGCGCTTGCCAATCTCCTGCAGGGCCGGACGCACCCGCGTGGCAATGGCATGGCTTTGGTCCTTGCGGTGGTGCTTGTCGGCCAGGTTGACCTGGATATCGCCCACTTCGCCGCCGGCCCGCAGGTAGTACTGGCGCACCAACCCGTTGAAGTTGATGGGGCCGGACAAACCTGCATAGGCCTGGTAGTGGACGACCTCCGGCACGGTGGCGAGGTGCGCGCCCAGTTCGTGCAGCACTGCTGCCGTCCGCTCCACCGGGGTGCCTGCGGGCATGTCGACCACCACCTGGAACTCGGACTTGTTGTCGAAGGGCAGCATCTTCAACTGCACCCAGCCCACCACGGGCAGTGCGACCGACACGGCGATCAGCGCAGCCACCCCGGCGGCCAGCCAGCGGCGGTTGCGCCGGCCCCGCTGTTCGTCCAGCAACGGTGTGAACACGCGCTCGAACCAGGGGGCGATGCGGGCGCTCAGGCCGCTGTGCTGCGCCGCAGCCGCGCCGGGCGCGTGGTGGGCCGGCTGCTCCTTCATCCACAGCCGTGCCAGCCAGGGCGTGATGACAAAGGCCACGGCCAGCGACAGCAGCATGCCCATGCTCGCGTTGATGGGGATAGGGCCCATGTAGGGACCCATGAGTCCGCTGACGAAGGCCATCGGCAGCAGCGCGGCGATCACGGTCAAGGTGGCCAGGATGGTGGGGCCGCCGACCTCGTCCACCGCGTGGGGAATGATCTCCCGCAGGCTGCGGCCCGGGTGCAGCTGCTGGTGGCGGTGGATGTTCTCCACCACCACGATGGCGTCGTCCACCAGGATGCCGATGGAAAAGATCAGCGCGAACAGCGACACGCGGTTGAGCGTGAAGCCCCAAGCCCAGGAGGCAAACAGCGTCACGGTGAGCGTGAGCACGACCGCCACGCCCACGATGGCTGCCTCGCGCCGGCCCAGCGCCAGAAACACCAGGGCCACTACCGAAGCGGTGGCAAACAGCAGCTTCTGGATGAGCTTCTGGGCCTTGTCGTTGGCGGTGACGCCGTAGTTGCGCGTTTCGGTCACTTCCACGCCCGCCGGAATCACGGTGTTGCGCAGCTGGTCCACGCGCTGCACCACGGCGTTGGCCACGTCGATAGCGTTCTCGCCGGCCTTCTTGGTCACGGTGAGGGTGACTGCGGGAAATTCGTCCACCCCGCCGGAGGGGGCCGCGTCCCCGCCCGCTTCAGCGCGCCGCGGAACTCCGTGCCACACGTACTGGGTGGCCGGGGGCGCGGTGTCCTGCACCTGCGCCACGTCCTTGAGGAAAACGGGTTTGCCCGACCGTACGCCGACCATCAGGTCCGCCACTTCGTCCGCGCCCGCCAGCAGCGGGCCGCTGTCCACCTGCACGGTGCGGTCCCCGCCCAGCAGCTCCCCTACCGGCAGGCCCATGTTGGCCGACTGCAGGGCCCGGCGCAGGTCGTCCACCGTGGTGCCGGTGGCGGTCATACGGTCCGTATCCATGCGCACCAGCACGGCGCGCCCCGGGCCGCCCAGCGTCTGCACTTCACGGGTGCCGGGAACGCGCTTGATCTCGGCTTCGACGCTGTGCGCCACGCGCTCCAGGGCGAACGCGCCCGAAGCCTCGTCGTGGCTGTGCAGGGTGAGTGTCACCACCGGCACATCGTCAATGCCCTTGGGCTTGATCACGGGGTCCAGAGCGCCCAGCCCCTTGGGCAGCCAGTCCGCATTGCTGCGCAAGGTGTCGTGCAGGCGCACCAGGGCTTCCGTGCGGGGGACGCCCACCTTGAACTGCACGGTCATCACGGCCACGCCGGGACGCGACACTGAGGTCACGTGCTCGGTACCCTGCATCTGCGACAGGACCTGCTCCGCCGGGATGGCGATCATCTGTTCCACATCGGCCACTGCGGCGCCCGGGAACGGCACGATGACGTTGGCCATGGTCACGTCGATCTGGGGCTCTTCCTCCCGGGGCGTGACCAGCACGGCGAACACGCCCAGCAGGAACGCGACAAGCGCCAGCAGCGGGGTGATCTGCGCGCCCTGGAACAGGGCGGCAATGCGCCCCGAGATGCCCAGCGGCGAGGGATGGTTTGGATGGGCCATGTCAGCGCACCTTCGCAGCCGCTTGGGGCTGGAGCGCGACCCGCTCTCCGGCGCGGATGCCGCTGAGCACTTCCACCTGGTCGCCGGCCGCCCGGCCCAGCCGGATCTGGCGCAGCAGGGGCCGGTCTTGCGCGTCCAGCACATACAGGCCGGTCAATTCGGCGCGGCGCACCACGGCGCTGGCGGGCACCAGCAAGGGGCCTGCTTGCGCCGCGGCTGTGGCCGCGCCTTGCTGCGGTGCTGCCGGCAGCCATAGCCGCGCAAACATGCCCGGCGCCGCGCCGGCCGTGCCGGGCGGCAGGTCCACCCGCACCTGCACGGTGTGGCTCTGGCTGTCCACGGTGGGCAGCACCTGCACCTTGCCGGCGGGCACGGCCACACGCTCGGGGACCAGGCCAGGGATTTCGATCTGCAGCGGCCCACTGGCATTGCGCAGCGCTGCCGCCTGTTGCTGCCCCACGGCCGCAGTGACGCGCAGGGCCGAGGGGTCATAGACCGTCAGCAGTGGCTTGCCCGGCAGGGCCATGTCGCCCACTGTGGCGGGGACGGTGCCGACCACGCCTGCGAACGGCGCTTTCAGGGCGTAGAAATCGGACTGCGTGGAGGCGGCCCCGGCCTGGGCCTGCAGGGCCTGGACCTGCGCCTGGCTGGCGCGCCACTGCGCCTCGGCCCGGTCCAGGGCGGACTGGCTGATGTACTGCTTCTGGAACAGCTGCTTCTGGCGTTCGTACTCCTGCGCCGCCACGCGCAGGGTGGCCCGCGCAGCGTCCACCTGGGCCGTGCTGGCCGCTGCGTTGAGCTGCGCGGCCCGTGCGTCGATGCGCACCAGTTCCTGGCCGGCCGTTACCGGGTCCCCCGCACGCACCGCCAGCCGCACGATGGCGCCCGGCACCTGGGCTGCCACCGTGGCGTCGCGCACGGCTTCGACCTGGGCATCCACGCTGCTGGACAGCTGCGTCGCGGCCGGCTGCACGGTAAAGCTGGCCAAGGGGGCTTCACCAGCGGACGCGGCCAAGGGCGCCCAGGCCAGCGAGAGCGCGGCGGTCCAGATGCTCAGGGATCTCATGAAGGCTCCAGGAATTGTTGTTTAGTTGATTATTTAACTAATGAGCTAATTAGTCAATAATGTATCCTACGCCTGAATGCTGGAGATCAACCATGATGGACATGCCCCCCGAAGCCCTTGCACAGGTGGCCGCTTACTTCCAGGTGCTGGCCGAACCCACGCGGCTGCGCATCCTCAACCTGCTGCGGGGCGGGGAAAAGAACGTGGGGGAGCTGGCGCAGGAATGCGGCTACACGGCGGCCAACATTTCCAGGCACCTGTCCCTGATGACCAAGAACGGCCTGGTGAGCCGGGAAGGGCGCGGGACGAGCGTGTACTACCGGTTAACGGACGAGTCGGTGGACGCGCTGTGCGATCTGGTGTGCGGCAACATCGCGCGGCGGCTGGAGCGCGATGCCGCTGCCCGGGCGGCGTTCCAGTTGGGCCGCTGAGGGGGCCGCTGAGGGGGCCGCGGGGCCGCGAGGCGGGTGTTAGCCGCCCCGCAGGGCGATGGAGCAGGCGGCCTTGATCAGCCGGTCCCTGGGGTTGGCTTCCATGTCGGCAAAGGCCACCTCCCGCCCGTCGCGCTCGGTGTACTCCACGATGCGGAGCTTGCCGCGCCACAGCGGTTGCTCAAACAGCGACAAGGTGCGGTGCCAGGACTTGAGCTCGGTGCAGTCCACCACCGCGGTGGAGTAGTAAGACCGGTAGGGCTGCCCGTCAAACCCCGTCCGCGGCTTCGCCCGGTTGACCCGCAGCTTGACCAGACGCATCGACTCGAAGGCGACGGCGCTGGTGGCGTCCACCTCCACCGTGTCCACAGCAGCGTCTCCGGAATCGCCCACCACCGTGAGCCACATGGACTCCCCCGCCAGGGCGTTGCAGGCCGCCGCAGCGCACACCAGCGCCGCCGCGCCGGCGCGCAGACGGATGATCCAGGCAGGGCGGCGGTCGCTGGTCATGGGGCTGGCGCTGGTCGGAGCGGGCTCAGAAAACGCCCAGCGCCAAGCCTTGCGCAAAGGCTTCGCCCAGCGTCCTGCAGCGCAGAAGGGCGTCGTCGGGAATGCGCTTGGGCGCCAGGATGGCTTGCGGAGTCTGGGCATGGGTGCACACGATCAGGGGTTCGGCAACGGGTTTCAGGCGCCAGCCGGTGGCGATCCGCTCGATCTGTCTGGCGGCACCCTGTCCATCGGTGCCGGCGCAGACCAGGCTGGCGTACGGGCGGCCGTTCACTTGATCAAGCACTGCATAGTAACTGCGATCAAAGAAGTCCTTGAGCTGCCCGCTGATGGCCGCGAGATTCTCGGGCGTGGCGAACACGTAGCCGTCAGCGCCCAGGATGTCCGAAGCGCCGGCCTGCGCCGCGTGCAGCAGCCGCACCTGCACAGGGGCTTGCGGATCGGCCGCGGCTCCGTCGCACGCCGCCTGGGCCATCTGGCGGGTTCCGTCCGTCATCGAGTGGTAGACGATCAGCAGGGTCTTGCGCGGTGCCATGCGCTGCATCATCCCACGCGCAGGGGCCGCGCGGCAGCTGTTGCGCCCCCGCACCGATCCTGAACAGGCCCGAAGGGCGCTTGGCCTACACCGACGGCCCGGGGGCGCGCCCACAATCGGCAGCCACCGAACAATGGGAGCTGACATGCCGGATCCATGGGAGCAGGAAGAGAACGTCTTTGGCGAATCCGACGGCACGTCGTATTCCGCCGTGCTGGGGCGGACCCGCCAGGGCGAGTTCACCGTGCGCAGCCTGCTGGTGGACGGCCACAACGTCCCGGTCAGCGATGCCGTATGGCCGTCGCGCGAGCAGGCCGTGGACGCGGTCCGGGCCTATGCCCGGGGCGACCGCCGGTAAGCCCGGCAGCGGCCCACCGCCCTCAGCGTGCCGCGCGCTGCTTGCGCTGCGCCAGCTTGCGGTAGAGCGTCTGGCGGCTGATGCCCAGAGTGCGGGCCGCATGGCTCATGTTGCCGCGGCAGCTCTCCAGGGCTTGCTGGATGGCAGACTGCGACAGCTCGTCCAGATTCTGCGGGGCGCGTGCCGGCTGCGGCTCGGCGGCAAACCGTTCCGCGCGCTGAAGCTCATGCTGGAAGTCGTCGGGCAGGTGGTGCCATTCCACCCGGTCTTCGTGCGCGTCCAGCATGGCGACGGCGGTGCGCAGCACGCTGGCGCACTGGCGCAGGTTGCCGGGCCAGCGGTAGTTCTGCAGGGCCGCCATGACGGAGGGCGCCAGGCGCAGCGTGCGGCCCGGCTCGATGCTCTGCAACAGTTGCTGGCTCAGCGCCTCGAAATCGGTGCGCTCGCGCAACGGCGGCAACTCCACGGCAAGCCCGTTGATCCGGTAGTACAGGTCGGAGCGGAACCGGCCTTGCTCTGCCTCCTCGCGCAGATGGCGGTGGGACGCGCATACCAGGGCGAAATCCACGGCCACCGGCTGCGCGCTGCCCAGCGGCACCACCTGGCGCTCTTGCAGCACGCGCAGCAGCCGGGTTTGCAGCGCCAGCGGCATGTCGCCAATTTCGTCCAGAAACAGCGTGCCGCCATGGGCTTCGCGCAGCAAGCCTGCACGCCCCTCGCGCCGCCCGCCGGTGAACGCACCCGCGGCGTAGCCAAACAGCTCCGATTCGATCAGCGATTCCGGCAGCGCGGCACAGTTGACGGCCACAAACGGGCCGTTGCGGCGCGGGCCGCTCTGGTGGGCACTGCGTGCAAACCACTCCTTGCCCACGCCCGATTCGCCCTGGATCAGCAGGGGAATCGGCTTGTCCAGCACCCGCCGCGTTTTGGCGGCCGCGGCGCGCCAGCGCGCGTCCCCGGTGTCCAGCCGCGCCAGGGCGTCGTCCGGCGCCTGCGGGGTGGGGGGCTGCGCGGGCGTGGCACGCACAGTTCGCCGGTCGGGCACCAACTGGCCGAACAGGGCCGCGCCATCGTGGCGCCGCAGGGACAGCGGGGCCTCCGGGCGGCGCTGGTGCCGCTGCATCAGATCGTCCAGGCGGGCGTCCAGCACCTGGTCCAGGGAGACGCTGCCGAGCTGTCCCGCTGACAGGCGCAACATCGCGAGGGCGCTGCGGTTGGCGCCGACCACCCACCCGTCCTCCGAGACCAGCACGATGCCCTCCGCCACCGTGCCGATCCCTTCGGGATGGGGGTGCAGGTGCAGGCGGATGTGCCGCTGGCTGCCGGACACCAGCAGGCGGTTCTCGATCATGTGGGCGGCCGTGCTCACCAGCCCGAGCGTGTGCGGATTGCCCCGGCTGTGCTCGCTGGAGATGTCCAGAATGCCCAGCAACTGCCCGGTGCCCGAAAGGATAGGCGCTGCGGCGCAGGTCAGAAAGCCGTTGCGTTCCAGAAAATGCTCCGCGCCGTGGACTTCCACGGGGGCCATCTCGGCCAGTGCGGTGCCGATGGCATTGGTGCCCCGCTGCGCTTCGTGCCAGGAGGCGCCGCTGGTCAGCGCCACCCGCTCGGCCTTGCCGAGAAAGTAGGGGTCGCCGCAGGTGTCCACCAGCGTCCCGCACGGGCTGGCCAGCACCACCACGCTCTGGCTGTCACGCACCTGCTCGAACAGGTATTCCATGACCGGGCGCGAGTGGGCCAGCAGTTCCTGGTGCAGGCTGCGCAGCTGCCGCAGGGCCGGGTGCTCCAGGTTGTCGTGGCAGCCCAGGCGCCCGGTGGGAGCCAGGCCGTTGTCCAGGCTGCGCCGCCAGGACCGCGCCAAGCGGTCGTCCACCAGGCCGCTGGGGCACTGGCCGGTTTCCAGCAGATGCTGCCGCGCTTGCCGCAGCGCCACGGATGTGGATGTTGAACGCATCGGGTTTGTCTCCGTCCCCGGGCGTCGTCGCGCCTTTTCAGTGGGGTCGGCCCAGTATGGCGGCGCCCCGGTCCCCCGGCAAGCGCCACGACCCCCTGGCCCGGTCAACTGTTCCATTTCGAGACAGCTGTCGCGTTCTGGAGCGGACGCCCTGTCACACGCACCGTGCCGTGATTTGCAGGAAGCTCGTTGAAAATCAACGGGTTAGAAGCTTGTGGTGGGCTGGCACGGGATTTGATGCGTGGCTCGCATCTGGCAGGCGCTTGTGCTGCCAGATGTCCATAACACCACCGGAGACAACCACCATGACCGTGTATGCAGCCCCCGGCGCCGCTGGCGCCAAGATCGTCTACAAGCCCCGCTACGACAACTTCATCGGCGGCAAATTCGTGGCCCCGGTCAAGGGCCAGTACTTCGACGTGATCTCGCCGGTCAACGGCAAGGTCTACACGCAGGCCGCCCGCTCCACCGCCGAAGACATCGAACTCGCGCTGGACGCCGCCCACGCCGCGGCCGACAAGTGGGGCAAGACCGACGCCGCCACCCGCGCCAACGTCCTGCTCAAGATTGCCGACCGCATCGAGCAGAACCTGGAACTGCTGGCCTATGCCGAAACCGTGGACAACGGCAAGGCCATCCGCGAGACGCTCAACGCCGACATCCCCCTGACCGCGGACCACTTCCGCTACTTTGCGGGCTGCGTGCGCGCGCAGGAAGGCGGCATCAGCGAGATCGACGAGAACACCATGGCGTACCACATCCACGAACCGCTGGGCGTGGTGGGCCAGATCATTCCGTGGAACTTCCCCATCCTGATGGCTGCGTGGAAGCTGGCCCCCGCCCTGGGCGCAGGCAACTGCGTGGTGCTCAAGCCTGCCGAGTCCACGCCCATTTCCATCCTGGTGCTGGTCGAGCTGATTGCCGACCTGCTGCCCCCGGGCGTGCTCAACATCGTCAACGGCTTCGGCCGCGAGGCGGGCATGCCGCTGGCCACCAGCAAGCGCATCGCCAAGATTGCGTTCACCGGCTCCACCAGCACCGGCCGCGTCATCGCCCAGGCCGCCGCCAACAACCTGATCCCCGCCACGCTGGAGCTGGGTGGCAAGAGTCCCAACATCTTCTTTGCCGACATCATGGACAAGGACGATGCCTTCCTGGACAAGGCCATTGAAGGCCTGGTGCTGTTTGCGTTCAATCAGGGCGAGGTCTGCACCTGCCCCAGCCGTGCGCTGATCCAGGAAAGCATTTACGACAAGTTCATGGAACGTGTCCTGAAGCGCGTGGCCGCCATCAAGCACCAGAACCCGCTGGACACCGACAGCATGATGGGTGCGCAGGCGTCCAAGGAGCAGCTCACCAAAATCCTCTCGTACCTCGACCTGGGCAAGCAGGAGGGCGCCGAGGTGCTCGCCGGCGGCGGCCAGGCCCATCTGGGCGGCGACCTGGAGGGCGGCTATTACGTGCAGCCCACGCTGTTCAAGGGCCACAACAAGATGCGCATCTTCCAGGAAGAGATCTTCGGCCCCGTGCTGGCCGTGACCACCTTCAAGGACGAGGCCGAGGCGCTGGCCATTGCCAACGACACGCTGTACGGCCTGGGCGCCGGCGTGTGGAGCCGCAACGGCAACGTGGCCTACCGCATGGGCCGCGCCATCAAGGCCGGTCGCGTGTGGACCAACTGCTACCACGCCTACCCGGCGCACGCGGCCTTCGGTGGCTACAAGGAATCGGGCATCGGCCGCGAGACCCACAAGATGATGCTGGACCACTACCAGCAGACCAAGAACTTGCTCGTGAGCTACAGCGAAAACAAGCTGGGCTTCTTTTGACAGGCCGCAAGGGCTGAGGCGGCTTGCCCGCCTCGGTGCGCCCGTGCGGGCGTACGATTTTTGGCGAAGCGGCCTGCCCCGGGGAGTCCATTGCCCGGGGCCGTGCCAGCCAGCGCGGCTGGCGCGCGGGCCGTCGGTTCAATCCATCCAGGAGGTTCGCGATGAGCAGCAGTACGTTTTTCATGCCCAGTGTCAACATCATGGGCGCAGGGTGCCTGCAGGAGGCCATCACGGCCCTGAAGGGCCACGGCTTTCGCAAGGCACTGATCGTGACCGATGCCGTGCTCAGCAAGCTGGGCGTGGCGGCACGCATCCAGGCGCAGCTGGCCGCGGAGCAGATTGCGTCGGTGGTGTTTGACGGCACCCAGCCCAACCCCACGGTGGGCAATGTGCGCGCCGGGCTGGCGCAGCTGCGGGCCGAGCAGTGCGACTTCGTGATCTCGCTAGGCGGCGGCTCGCCCCACGACTGCGCCAAGGGCATCGCCCTGTGCGCCACCAATGGCGGCGAGATTGCCGACTATGAAGGCGTGGACCGCTCCGCCAAGCCCCAACTGCCGCTGGTGGCCATCAACACCACCGCCGGCACCGCCAGCGAGATGACGCGCTTTTGCATCATCACCGACGAGACGCGGCACATCAAGATGGCCATCGTGGACCGCAACGTCACGCCCCTCCTGTCCGTCAACGACCCCGAGCTGATGCTGGCCAAGCCCAAGGGGCTGACCGCTGCCACCGGCATGGATGCCCTGACCCATGCGGTGGAGGCCTATGTGTCCACCGCCGCCACGCCCATCACCGACGCCTGCGCGCTGAAGGCGGTGGAGCTGATTGCCCGCCACCTGCGCACCGCCGTGAACCATGGCGATGACTTGAATGCCCGCGAGCAGATGGCGTATGCGCAGTTCCTGGCGGGCATGGCGTTCAACAACGCATCGCTGGGTTATGTGCATGCCATGGCACACCAGCTGGGCGGCTTTTACGACCTGCCCCACGGCGTGTGCAACGCGCTGCTGCTGCCGCATGTGGAGGCGTTCAACGTTTCCACGTCGGCCGCGCGCCTGCGCGACGTGGCCCAGGCGATGGGTGTGGACGTGGCGGGGCTGGACGCCGAAGCGGGCGCCCAGGCCTGCCTGGCCGCCATCCGCCAGCTGGCGCTGGACATCGGCATCCCCAAGTGCCTGGCCGACCTCGGCGTGAAGGACGGCGACATCCCGTTGCTGGCCGCCAACGCGCTCAAGGACGCCTGCGGACTTACCAACCCGCGCCCTGCCACGCAGGCCGACATCGAAGGCATCTTCCGCGGTGCCATGACGGCCTGATCGCCGCAGCAGCGCAGCCCCTGCCATGTCCACCGCACCGCCCCCGCCGCCGCCCCGCGTGGTGGCCACGCCGGCCGCACTGGAACTGCTGGCCCTGCTGCAGGCCCAGCACGGGCGGGACCTGCTGTTTCACCAGAGTGGCGGGTGCTGCGACAACAGCGCCGCCAACTGCTACCTGCCCACCGACCTCACCATCGGCGCGCAGGACGTGCTGCTGGGGGAGGTGGGTGGCGTGCCGTTCTACATCGGAAAGTCGCAGTACGCGTACTGGCAGCACACCCAGCTCATCCTGGACGTGGTGGAAGGGCAGGGCGGCACGTTCTCGCTGGAAGGCAACACGGGCAAGGCCTTCCACACGCGGTCGCGGCTGTTTACCGATGCGGAATGGGCGGCCCTTGAGGCCACGGTGGCCTGGGACCTGGCCTGACGCGGCGGGCGGTGCGGGCCGCCCTGGCGCGCTCCGCACCCGCCGCTAGGCGCCGTCGCCCGCCGTGCCGGTGATCGGCAGCACCGTGCCCGTGATATAGCTGGAGCAGCACGGCGCCGCCAAAAACACATAGGCGGGCGAGATCTCCTCCGGCTGGGCCGGGCGGCCCAGGTGCGTCTGCTGCCCGAACTTTGCAATGTCCTCGGGCGACTTGTCTGCCGGGTTCAGTGGCGTCCAGACCGGGCCGGGCGCCACCGCGTTCACGCGGATGCCCTGGTCGGCCAGGTTGTGCGCCAGCGCCTTGGTGAAGGCGTGGATGGCCCCCTTGGTGGCCGAATAGTCCAGCAGCTCCTTGCTGCCCTTGAGCCCGGTGACCGAGCCCGTGTTGATGATGGCGTCGCCCCGCTGCAGGTGGGGCAGGGCGGCCTTGGCCATGTGGAAATAGCCGTAGATGTTGGTGCGGAAGGTTTCGTCAAAACGCTCTTCGGTCAGGTCTTCCAGCGACGCCGCATGTTCCTGGAACGCCGCGTTGTTCACCAGCACATTGAGTTTGCCAAACGCCTTCACCACCTGGCGCACGGCGTCGGCGCAGAACGACGCATTCTTCACATCGCCCGCGAGGGTGATGCATCGGCGGCCCTCGGCCTCCACCAGCTCGCGTGTTTGCTCCGCGTCGTCGTGTTCGGAGAGGTAGGCGATGGCCACGTCCGCGCCTTCGCGCGCAAACAGCACCGCCACGGCCCGGCCAATGCCCGAGTCGCCGCCGGTGATGAGGGCCGAAAACCCTTCCAGCTTGCCGCTGCCGCGGTAGTGGGGCGCCTGGTACTGGGGGGCCAGCTGCATGTCGGCCTCGTGGCCGGGTTTGGTCAGGTGCTGCTGCGGCAGCGGTGGCGCAGGCTCGCCGCGGCCGGGGCCGGGGCCGGGCGCGGGCTGCGCTTCGGGCGCGGCCTGCGACGCCTGTGCGGCGCGCTGGTCCTGCTGGTCTTGCGCGGACTGGATGCGCTGTTGCTTCTGGGTGGTCGCGTCGCTCGGCGGTGCAGCGGTGGATGGGGAGGGTGGCAACGCGGTCAGCCCAGGGGTTTCCACACCGGGGGCTCAGGCTCGGGGAACCGCAGCGGAACCGGGCGCGTGCGTGCCATGGCTTCCCACTGGCGCAAGCGCTTGAGCGCACGGGGCTTGAGGTGGTAGGAGTCCAAACCGGAGCGGTGGGTCTTTGACATGGGGCCTCCAGAACGTTGTCGGGGTGATCCCATTGGCCCACCTGGCAGGCAGCCCGGCTGTCGGACAAGGTTGATGAAGACCATCAGCGGCCGCGCCTCCACGGGGCGGCCAGGGCCGTGGCGCGCTCAGGAGGGCGCGGGGGCCGCAGAGTCCTTGGTGATCCCCATCATTTCCTTCATCCACTTCACCAGCATGGCGGTGTAGGCCTCGCTCCATTCGGGCTTCGCCAGGCTGTGGTCCGCGTCCTTGATGACCCGGTAGGTCATGGACCGGGTGCGCAGAAAGGCCGCACGGTAGTTCTCGATGACGGGGTGGGGCACGATGGTGTCGTGCTCGGACTCGACCAGGAGCACGTCGCCTTCGAAGATCGCGCTGGCGGCCAGGGCGCGGTTGCTGCTGGGCGGCAGCTTCATGGCGCGGTAGCGTGCAATCTCCTGCCGGTCCAGGTGCTGCTTGGACACCAGCCAGTCCTCGTCCTTGTACAGCGCCGGGGCGCGCAGGGCCATCCAGCGGATGGGCCGCAGCGCGCTGAGCACGGCGGCCAGGTACCCGCCATAGCTGCTGCCCACCACCGCCACGGCGTTGGCATCCACGGCCGGGTGGCCGGTGAGCAGGTCGTACGCGGCCAGCATGTCGTTGAGGTTGTCCTCGCGCGTGACGGTGTCGCGGTGGGCCTTGTCGCGCGCATGGCCCCGCAAGTCGAAGGTCAGGCAGATGCAGCCCAGGGCCGCGATGGCGTGCGCCCGGGCCAGGTATTGCTGCTGGCTGCCGTCCCAGCCGTGCACGAGCATCACGCCGGGCACCACGGTGTCCGGCGCCACCAGCGTGCCGGCAATGGTGCGGTCCCCCGAGGGGATCTGAACCGTTCTATGCCGTGTGGCCATCGCGCAGCACCTCGGCGTATTTGGTGAGAGGGCCGGCCTCGGGGTCCTCGCCCTGGAAATACAGCGTGGCCCGCTCGGGCACGCGGGCCGCCGGCCCGTAGCGTTCCACGCAACGCGCTTGGACGGTGTGCAGCGCCCCGTCGGCTTGGAACGCCTCCAGTGCCGCCACCTCGGCGCCCGTGGCGCCCCCGATGCGCCAGGACTGTTCCAGCACGCCTGAGCGCCATTGGCCGTCCGCGTCCAGGCCTTGCGCCACGTCGTAGTTGATGCGCGACGCGTAAAAGCCGGGATAGCAGTCGCGCACGGCCGCGTCGTACGCCAGGGCCTGGTCCACGGCCGTGCGCACCGGGCCGGCACCCAGGGCGGCCCGCAGCGCGTGGAAGTCGCCCCGCACCACTGTCAGGTCCGAGCCGCCGTAGGCCTGCGCGCCGGTGTTGTCCGTGGTGAGGTACTGCACGCCATGGTAGGAAGCCAGCACGCCGGCCACGCGCACCTGGCCTACGCTGTAGGTCCGCACTTCGGTCAGGTTGCGCTCCAGCACTACGCCCTGCTCCAGCACGGCGGCATGGTCCAGCGCCGCCAGGCAGGCGGCCAGCGCGGGCGCATCGCGCACCACCGTCTGGCCGCGGCCACCGGTGGCGCCCACGGGCTTCACGCGCACGGCGCCCGCGGCCAGCAGCGCTTCCCCCGCGCGTTGGGCGTCCGGGCGGGAGAACGCGGCAAAGCCGGGCAGCACGGCGTGGTGGATGAGGCCCGCCAGCGCGGTGTTCCAGCCGGCAGGGGCGGCGGCATCGGCGGCCACCAGCGGGTGGCTGATGGCCTTGGTGGCCACGAACGCGTGCGGCACCACGCCGCCCAGCAGATCGTCCGGCCCGACGATCCCGAGTGGCTGCGCCACGGCCGCAAGCAAGGTGTCGCTGGGCACCAGGTAGGTGCGCCGGGGCCACAGCGGCTGGGGAATTTCTTCAATGCAGGCGCAGCCCTTGAGGGCCGCCACGCGCCGGGCAATCTCCTGGCGGGTGGCCTGCTCGTGCACGCTGGCATGGCCGCGCAGGCCCTGGGTGAACGGCATGACCACCTCGGCGGCCAGCGCTGCGGCGGAAGGCGGGGGGACGGGCGAGTCGACGGACACGGGCAGGACGGTCATGCGCAGGCTCCTGGCGGCACCGGCACCACGGCAAAGAGCGTGGCGCCGCAGTGGGGGCTGTGCAATCGTAGGGCGGTGTTGCCGGTGCGCCCTGTAGGACGAGCGAGCAACCCGGCCGCAGCGCCCGCTGGCGCACAAGGCGGCAGGGCGCGGGGCGCAGGTGGCTGCGTTGCAGAAAATTGCGCTACAAATTTGATAGCTGCTTGCGCTTGTGCAGCAAGCGCTACGGCCCCATTTGGCCAAGAACTGGCGTGTTTGCGCCCGTTCAATAGGTTTCCAGGTGCAGGCGCCCTTCGCGCTGCAGGGTGGCCCCCAGCGTTTCCCAAGCGAGTCCGCTGTCCTCGGCAATGTCGCGCAGGGCCAGCACCACGCCTTCTTCCATGCTCTTGAGCCCGCACACGTAAAAGTGCGTGTTGCCGTCGCGCAGCAGCGCGGCCAGGTCCGCGGCGCGCTCGCGCATCAGGTCCTGCACGTAGCGCCGCGGCTGGCCCGGCGTGCGCGAGAACGCCAGGTGGATATCGATGAAATCCTTGGGCAGGCTCTGCAGCGGGCCGAAGTAGGGCAGTTCCTGCTGCGTGCGGGCGCCGAAGAACAAGAGCAGCTTGCCGCCCTCGAACTTGCCGCTGCTGCGCAGGCGGCGGCGCCATTCGGTCATGGCCCGCATGGGAGCGCTGCCGGTGCCGGTGCATACCATCACGATGTGCGAGCGCGGATGGTTGGGCATCAGGAACGAGCTGCCGAACGGCCCCACCACCTGCACCGTGTCGCCCACTCGCAGGTCGCATACGTAGTTGGAAGCCACGCCCCGCAGGGCGTTGCCCTGGTGGTCCACGGTCACCCGCTTCACCGTGAGCGCCAGGTTGTTGTAGCCCGGCCGCTCGCCGTTGCGCGGGCTGGCCACGGAGTACTGCCGCGCACGGTGCGGCCGGCCCTGCGCGTCCGTGCCGGGCGGGACGATGCCGATGGACTGCCCTTCCAGCACCGGAAACGGCAGGCTGCCGAAGTCCAGCACCACATGGTGCGTCTCGCTGGCAAAGCCGGCTTCGGTGCAGTTGTAGTTGCCCACCACGGTGGCGGTGGTGGGGCTCTTGGGCGGAAACAGGTTGGTGTAGGGGTGGGCGGCGGACCAGGGCGGCACGCTTGCGCCGTAGCGGGCCGCGTGGAACGGCTGCGCGCCGGGCTCGGCGCTCGGCGCCGCGGGTGCGGTGGCCGGCGCTGGCGTGGCGTGCTGCGACGCGTCCTCGGCGGCCCAGGCGCTGGGCGGTTGTTCGGCCGGCAGCGCGTCCCAGCCCAGCTGCTCCTCGATGCTGTAGGCGCGCGCCACCGGCACCGCGCGCCAGTTGTCGATGGAGCCCGTGGGGCAGGGCGCGATGCAGGCCATGCAGCCGTTGCACACCTCGGCCCGCACCACGTAGTTGCGGTCGTCGTGCGTGATGGCATTCACCGGGCAGGTGGCCTCGCAGGTGTTGCAGCGGATGCAGATCTCGGGGTCGATCAGGTGCTGCCGCAGGATGCCGTTGCCAATCAGCGGGGTCGTGTCCATGGTCTCAGGGGCGGCGCAAATTTCGACCGATGCCATGGCGGCCCCTAGTTGAAGCGCACGTATTCGAAATCGACGGGTTGCCGGTTGATGCCCATCACCGGCGGCGCGATCCAGCCCGCGAACTTGCCGGGCTCCGCCACGCGGCCCATGAGCGAGGCCACGAAGGCAAAGTCCTCGTCGGTGGGCAGCCATTCGCCCTTGCGTGCGGCCCACTCGGCCTCGCTCACCACGCGGCCGTCGGGCGACATGCGAATGCCCGCCAGTGCGCCGATCTGGCGGTTGAAGGCCTTGTGCGGCACGGCCAGCCGGCTGGCGATGCCCGCCTTTTCCAGCACCTTGTTCCAGCGCGCCACGCCGGCCATCGAGTCCTTGATGAAGTCGTCGCGCAGCACCTCGTTCAGGGCATTGAGCAGGGGCACTTCCTTTTCCACCAGCTGGCCGTTGTGCACCTCCAGCACGCGGTAGGTGTGGCCCTTGAGGATGTGGTCGTCCTCGCGCTTGCCCTCCTCGTACCGGCCCTTCAGGCCCGCGCTGTAGAACGTGGCGGCGTTGCTCGACTGGTCTGCGCCGAAGAGGTCGATGGTCACGCTGTAGTGGAAGTTCAGGTAGCGCTGGATGGTGGGCAGGTCGATGGCGCCGGCCGCGCGCACCCGGGCCGGGTCGTCGGTCTTGAGCTCGTTCATCACCTGCGCGGTGCGCGCCAGCACGCGCGAGATGCCGCTCTCGCCCACGAACATGTGGTGCGCTTCCTCGGTCAGCATGAACTTGGTGGTGCGCGCCAGCGGATCGAACGCGCTTTCGGCCAGCGCCGAGAGCTGGAACTTGCCGTCGCGGTCGGTGAAGTAGGTGAACATGAAGAAGGCCAGCCAGTCGGGCGTCTTCTCGTTGAAGGCGCCCAGGATGCGGGGGTTGTCCACGTCGCCCGACTGTCGCTGCAGCAGCGCCTCGGCCTCCTCGCGGCCGTCGCGGCCGAAGTGCTTGTGCAGCAGGTACACCATGGCCCAGAGGTGGCGCCCTTCCTCCACGTTGATCTGGAACAGGTTGCGCAGGTCGTACAGGCTGGGCGCCGTGAGGCCCAGGTGGCGCTGCTGCTCCACCGACGCGGGCTCGGTGTCGCCCTGCGTCACGATGATGCGGCGCAGGTTGGCGCGGTGCTCGCCGGGCACGTCTTGCCAGGCCTTCTCGCCCTTGTGGTCGCCGAAGTGGATCTCACGGTTGGCGTCGCCCGGGTTCAGGAAGATGCCCCAGCGGTAGTCGCGCATCTTCACATGGCCGAACTGCGCCCAGCCGCCCGGGTCCACGCTGACGGCGGTGCGCAGATAGACCTCATGGTTCGTCGAGCCCTCGGGGCCCACGTCGTCCCACCACTGGATGAAGTTGGGCTGCCAGCCCTCGAGCGCGCGCTGCAGCGTGCGGTCTTCGCCCAGGTTCACGTTGTTGGGAATCTTCTCGCTGTAGTTGATGGCGCTCATGGTTGTCTCCTGCAGGATGGGGAAGCCGGCGACCCGTTCGGCCTGCGCCAGAACGGCCGGGGTGGTGGTGGATGGCTAGACGCGGTTCCAGTCGAATCCGGCCTTCTCGCCCGTGCCATAGACCTTGAGCGCGCCCTTGTCGCCCACCGCGTTGGGGCGGTTGAAGATCCAGTTCTGCCACGCTGTCAGGCGGCCGAAGATGCGGGTTGCCATGTTCTCCTGGCCCGCAAAGCGCAGGTTCGCCTCCAGCCCGGTCAGCGCGTCGGGCGACATGGCGGCGCGCTCTTCGATGGCGATGCGGATTTCGTCGTCCCAGTCGATGTCATCGGGTGCGGCGGTGACCAGGCCCAGGCCCAGTGCGGCATCGGCGTCCAGCGCCTGGCCTGCGGCGGCGCGGGCGGCTTCCAGCGGGGCGCTTTCCGCGTAGAAGCGGCGCTGCAGGCGGCTTTGGCCGTTCACCAGCGGCAGCAGGCCAAAGTTGAATTCGTTGAGCGTGAGCCGGGGCGCGCGCGCGGCGTCGTCCGGCAGGGCCAGCATGTAGGTGCGGTCGGCCGCGAAGGCCAGTTCGGCCAGCGAGCCCGCGAAGGCCGAGCCTGGCTGCACCAGCGCGAACAGGCTGCGCGAGGACACATCCAGCCGCGCGAAGGTGCGGCGCAGCGCACCCAGGGTCTCACGCGCCAGCCAGTGGTCCTGGTGCGCCAGCAAGGTGGCGTCGCTGGCCAGCACGGCCTGCGCATCGCCCGCGGTCTGGAGCAGCCAGGTGCCGATCTGCAGTTCGTTGGTGCGCAGGTGCAGGATGGCATCGTCCAGCTCGCGCGCCAGCGCCAGCGGCCACCAGGCGGCGCCTGCGGCCTCGATGCCCGCGGCGTCCGTGGGCTGTGGCCCGGCGGGGGCGTGCAGCGTCAGCGTGGCGGTGCGGCGCATGCGGTCAATGTCGACATGGACGTGCGCGTAGCGCAGGCCGTCGGCTGTTTCGTCCCGCTCGATGCGCGGCAGCACGATGCCCCGGGCCTGCGCGGGGCGGGGGCTGCCCTGGGCCAGGCGCGCCGCCGTCTCCTGGACCACGGCGGCGAACTGCGCGGGCTTGGCAATGCGGTCCACCAGGCGCCAGTCCACCGCGCGCTGGCCGCGCACGCCCTCCACGCTGGTGCAGAAGATGTCGGCCAGATCGTGGCGCACATGGCGCTTGTCCGTGACGCGGGTCAGCCCGCCGGTGCCGGGCAGCACGCCCAGCAGCGGGACTTCGGGCAGCGACACGGCGGACGAGCGGTCGTCCACCAGCACGATCTCGTCGCAGGCCAGGGCCAGCTCGTAGCCGCCGCCGGCGCAGGCGCCGTTGACGGCGGCCACGAACTTGATGCCCGAGTGCTGCGAGGAATCCTCGATGCCGTTGCGCGTCTCGTTGGTGAACTTGCAAAAGTTCACTTTCCACGCGTGGCTGGAGACACCCAGCATGAAGATGTTGGCGCCCGAGCAGAAGACACGGTCCCGGGCGCTGGTGACCACCACGGTGCGCACGGTCGGGTGCTCAAAGCGGATGCGGTTGAGCGCGTCGTGCAGTTCGATGTCCACCCCGAGGTCGTAGCTGTTGAGCTTGAGCTTGTAGCCGGGGCGAATGCCGCCGTCTTCGGCAATGTCCAGGGTCAGGCGGGCGACCGGACCGTCCACCGAGAGCTTCCAGTGGCGGTACTGCGAAGGGTCGGTGCGGTAGTCAACGCGTGCAGGCGGCTGGGGCTCGGCGGTCATGGGCGTCTCTCTCGGAGAAAATAGGCAAAATAATGCAAATCAACCGTGTTGATGTGCATGATCATGCATGTTTTCGCCCAAGTCAATGCCTGCGGTGCCTGCACTGCCACGGCTGTGGTGGGCGCGGCTGGGGACCGCTGCGCGAATCGAGGCTCAGGTGGCGGCGCGGTCCATCAGCTGCCGCACGCCGGTGCGCAGCTGCCGCAAGCTCTCTTCCAGCGTGCGGCCGGAGGTGTCCACCGTCAGGTCGGCTTTCGAGTAGAAGGCCGCGCGCCCCTCCAGGATGCGGCGCAGGTCGTCCATGGCTTCCCGGCTGGCAGCCATCGGGCGCATGTCGCCTTGCGCAAGGACGCGGCCCATGTGCTCCTCGGGCGCGGCGCGCAGCCACACGGTGGTGCAATGCGCCAGCAATTCGTTGAACGTGGCGGGGTCCGAGACGATGCCCCCCGGCGTGGCAATCACGACGTCGGCGTGGATCTGCACCACCTCCTCCAGCGCGCGGCGCTCGTAGCGGCGGTAGGCCGTGGCGCCGTACAGGTCGTGGATCTCGCGCACGCTGCAACCGGCCAGGGCTTCGATCTCGCGGCTCAGCTCAATGAACGGCACGCCGAGATCGCGCGCCAGCAGCGGGCCCAGGGTGGACTTGCCCGCGCCGCGCAGCCCGATCAGCGCGATGCGCCCGTGCCGCGCCGTGTCGCTGGCGCCGCTGTTGAGCAGCGCGTGCAGCGCCAGCCGCGCCCGGCGCAGCTCGGCCTCGCTGCGGTGTTCCAGCAGTTCGCGGATCAGCAGCCACTCTGGCGAGCGGGTGGTGAAGTCGCCCAGCAGCTCGGCCAGCGGGCAGTGCAACGCGCTGGCGACTTGGTGGAGCACAAGGATGGATGCATTGCCCGTGCCGTACTCCAGGTTGGCAAGGTGCCGTTCCGACACCCCGGCCGCCTGGGCTGCGGCCTTGCGGGTCAGCCCGCGCTGCGCGCGCAGGTTGCGCACGCGTTCGCCCAGTGCCGTCAGCAGCGGGTTGCGGGCCTCGTCGGCGGTCTGCGGAAGTTCGGCGGTGTCAGAGGATTCCATGGAGCTTGGGCCGGGCCGCCGCGCCAGCGAGAGCGCGGAGGAGAGAGGGTTCATGCACTATAGTGCTTGACATCAGGTCAAGCACTAATTAAGGTTCATGCGGAGGCAAAATACTGCACATCTTCCGGTTCCGCAAGGACGCACATCAATGGCGTGCGCTGTGCTGATTGTCCCCGCCCGCCGACGCTTCCGGTTTTCCTTTTGATCCGCCAACGCGCCGGTGGCCCCCCAGGAACTTGGAGGCCCTCCCATGACCAGCCTGCCGGAACGGTTCAACTTTGCGGCGCATCTGTTCGATCTCAACCGGGAGCACGCCGGCCGCACGGCCTACATCGACGACCGCGGCCGCCTGGCGTATGGCGCGCTGGAAGACCGGGCGCGCCGGGTGGCCACGGTGCTGCTGGAGGCGGGCGTGCGGCGCGAGGAGCGTGTGCTGCTGCTGATGCATGACACCAGCGACTGGCCGGCGTGCTTTCTGGGGTGCCTGTATGCCGGCGTGGTGCCGGTGGCGGTGAACACGCTGCTCACGGTGGCCGACTATGCCTACATGCTGGCCCACAGCCGCGCCCAGGCCGCGCTGGTGTCGGGCGCGCTGCTGCCCGTGTTGTCGCAGGCCCTGGCGCAAGGCCCGCACGAGGTAGGGACGCTGCTGGTGTCCCAGTCCGTGGGCACGCTGCCCGCCGCAGCGCGCGATCTGGAGGCAGCCATCGGCGCCGCGCAGCCCTTGCCGGCCGCGGCGCCCACGGGGGCGGACGATCCCGGCTTCTGGCTGTATTCCTCGGGTTCCACCGGCAAGCCCAAGGGCACGGTGCACACCCACGGCAACCTGTGGTGGACGGCCGAGCTGTACGGCAAGCCCGTGCTGGGCCTCACCCGCGACGACGTGTGCTTCTCGGCCGCCAAGCTGTACTTTGCCTACGGACTGGGCAACGCGCTCACCTTCCCGCTGTCCGTGGGCGCCACGGTGGTGCTGATGGCCGAGCGCCCCACGCCCGATGCCACCTTCCAGCGCTGGGTGGAGCACCGGCCCACGGTGTTCTTCGGCGCGCCCACGGGCTTTGCGGGCATGCTGGCCTCGCCGCGGCTGCCGGAGCGCGCGGCGGTCGCCCTGCGCATGTGCTCCTCGGCCGGGGAGGCGCTGCCGGCCGAAATCGCCCAGCGTTTCAAGGCGCACTTCGGCTGCGACATCATCGACGGCATCGGCTCCACGGAGATGCTGCACATCTTCCTGTCCAACCGGCCCGGCGACATCCGCTACGGCACGACGGGCAAGCCCGTGCCGGGCTACGAGGTCGCGTTGCAGGGCGAAGACGGACAGCCCGTGGCCGACGGCGAGGTGGGCGAGCTGTACATTCGCGGCCCCAGCGCGGCGCTGCTGTACTGGGGCCAGCGCGACAAGACGCGCGAGACCTTCCAGGGCGGCTGGACCAAGAGCGGCGACAAGTACGTGCGCGACGCCGAGGGCTACTACACCTATGCCGGCCGCAGCGACGACATGCTCAAGGTCAGCGGCATCTACGTGTCGCCGTTCGAGGTGGAATCCACGCTGATGCAGCACCCCGCCGTGCTGGAGGCGGCGGTGATCGGCACGCAGGACGCCCAGGGCCTGACCAAGGCCAAGGCCTTCGTGGTGCTCAAGGACGGGCAGGCCGCCACGCAAGAGGCGCTGCAGGCCTTCGTGAAGGAGCGCCTGGCGCCCTACAAATACCCGCGCTTCATCGAGTTCCTTCCCGAGTTGCCCAAGACCGCCACGGGCAAGATCCAGCGCTTTCGGCTGCGCGAGCGGGAGGCGCGGGCATGAACGGCGAGAAGGCCGCCAGCGCCTTTGCCGCCGTGCCCTGGGGGGACCGCACGGTACGCCTGGAGTACCAATGGATCGCGCCGGAGCGCGAGGGCGCGCCGCTGGTGGTGTTCTTGCACGAAGGGCTGGGATCGCTGGCGATGTGGAAGGACTTCCCGCACCAGCTGTGCGCGGCGGGCGGGTTTCGCGGGCTGGTCTTTTCACGGCCGGGCTACGGGCGCTCCACGCCCCGGGCGCCGCAGGAGGCGTGGGGCGTGGACTTCATGCACCAGCAGGCGCAGCAGGTGCTGCCCGGTTTGCTCGCGGCCGTGGGTGTGCGGGAGCCGGTCTGGCTTTTCGGGCACAGCGACGGCGCGTCGATTGCGCTGCTGCATGCGGCCGCGTGTGCGCACAACGTGCGCGGGCTGGTGGTGCTGGCGCCGCACATCCTGGTGGAAGACATCACGGTGCGCAACATCGAGAAGGCCCGCGCCGCCTACCAGGCGGGCGACCTGCGTGCGCGGCTGGGCCGCTACCACGATGACCCGGATTCGGCCTTCTGGGGCTGGAACCGCATCTGGCTGGACCCCGCGTTCCGCACCTGGAACATCGAGGCCGAGCTGGCGTCGGTGGACGCGCCGGTGCTGGCCGTGCAGGGGCTCGATGACGAGTACGGCACGCTGGCGCAGATTCGCGGCATTGCGCAGCGTGTGCCCGGCACGCAGTTGCTGGAGCTGTCCAACTGCGGCCATTCGCCCCACCGCGACCGGCCCGCGGACGTGGTGCGTGAAACGGTGGCCTTCGTGCAGGCGGCAGACTCGCGCGCCCGAACAGCGGTCGGCCCGGCCTGAGCTGCGGACTGCGCTGCCGCGCGGGCCGGCGCGCGAAAAAAGAAAAGACCCGCGGCCGCGAGGCGACGGGTCTTGGGGGTGCGGCGGTCGGTGCACACCGGGCCGCCGCGCTGGCAGGGGAACTGCCGGGGGTCAGGCGCTCAGGCCGTGGCGTCCTTGAGCTTCTTCAGGGCGCGGGTCTTGATCTTGACCGACGCGGGCTTGGCGGGGAACCAGCGCTCTTCGCCCGTGAAGGGGTCCTTGCCGAAGCGCTTCTTCTTCGCGGGGATCTGCTGCAGGCCGATCTTCATCAGGCCGGGCAGCGTGAATTCGCCCGAACCCTTCTTGTGCACGGAGCCCAGGATCGCGGCTTCCAGCGCGGACAGCACGGCCTTGGCAGCCTTCAGCTCCACGCCGGCCTGTTCGGCCAGGTGGGCGAGCAGCGAGGTCTTGTTGAATGCGGCCTTGATGGGCTTGACGCCTGCGGCGGCTGCGGGCGCAGCGGCCTTCTTGGCTGCGGGAGCAGCGGCCTTCTTTGCCGCAGCGGGTGCCTTTTTGGCGGCAGCGGGCGCCTTCTTTGCAGCAGCGGGCGCTGCGGCCTTGACGGCCTTCTTTGCCGGTGCGGCGGTCTTCTTTGCAGTTGCCATGATGGTGATTTCTTGTGGGTTCAGAGTTGCACAGTGCCTCCCCTGCTTTGCAGGGAGGTGCGCAATTCTAGGTGCGGCGCGGTTGCGGCGCAAAACCTGAGAACCTATTCAAAATCTTTTCGGGGTCGCACAAGCACCTTGCCGGGATGGGATGCAAGGCGCGCTGCGCGAGAAATCACGGGCGGCAAGCCGTGCGCGCCGTCGCGCGCAAAGTGTCAACGAGGGTGTGCGCCCTGGTGCCGCAGGCGCCACACGTGCAGGCGCTGGCGCTGCAGGGCCATCAGCTCCACCAGCCCCCAGGCCAGAACGCACCCCAGCGTGCACCACCGCAATGCCTGTCGGGCCATGGCGCTTCAGTCGGGTGACGACGGCACGGCGGCGTCGTCGAACACGGACCATTCATGGGTGCGGGGCAGGTCGAAACTCAACCCACCCGGCGCATCAAAGAGTTCATCCAGCAGCCGCTGCAGTCCGAGCCATCTCCAGAGCATGATCGTGCGCCTCTTCGACAGGTTGAGTTGCAGGCAAGGTAACGCGCTTGTGTGACAGCTGCGCGTCGTTTCGCTGAAATCCCACACCCCGCCGCGCGGGCTGCACAGCGGCGGGGGCCGGGGCTATGCTCTGCGCCAATCCCTGCCGTCCACCCCCGCTGCGCCTGCCCCGCCGTTGCCATGAACACCCTGCCCGAGCTGCTGGCGCTGGAGAAGATCATCGAAATGGGCGCGCCGCACCTGCAGGTGCGCGTGGTGCGGGAGGTGGCGGTGGCCTCCGGCGCCCGGTTCCCCATCCATGCCATGGCCCTGGGCAACCCGGCGCTGGACGTGCCCGCGATGGGCTTCTTTGGCGGGGTGCACGGGCTGGAGCGCATCGGTGCCGAGGTGGTCATCGCCTACCTGCAGAGCCTGGTGATGCGGCTGCAGTGGGACACCCTGCTGCACCGCCAGCTGGAGCACATGCGCCTTGTGTTCATGCCGGTGGTGAACCCCGGCGGCATGTGGGCGGCCACGCGCGCCAATCCGCGCGGCGTGGACCTGATGCGCAATGCCCCGGTCGACGCCACCGACCGGGTGCCGTTGTGGATCGGTGGGCAGCGGGTGAGCGCCGGGCTGCCCTGGTACCGCGGGCGCCTGGGGGAACCGCTGGAGGTGGAAAGCGCCGCCTTGTGCGAGGTGGTGCAGCAGGAGCTGCTGGCGCGCCCGTTCAGCATGGCGCTGGACTGCCACTCGGGCTTTGGCGTGAAGGACCGGCTGTGGTTCCCGTTCGCCCACACGCGCAAGCCCATTGCGCACCTGGCGGAGATGCATGCGCTGCAGGAGATCTTTCTGCAGGCCCACAGCCACCATCCGTACACCATCGAGCCGCAAAGCGCGCAGTACCTGGCGCACGGCGACCTGTGGGACCACTTGTACCTGCAGGCCTGCCGCGAACGCCCGGAGCACACCTTTTTGCCGCTCACGCTGGAGATGGGGTCGTGGCTGTGGATCAAGAAGAACCCGCGCCAGCTGTTCTCGCGCAACGGCATCTTCAACCCGCTCATCAGCCACCGCCAGCAGCGGGTGCTGCGGCGCCACGTGTCGCTGCTGGACTTTCTGGCGCGTGCGGCCTGCAGCCACGACCGGTGGACGCCCGCTCCCGCGCAGCGGGCCGGGCGGCGTGCGCAAGCCCTGGCGGCCTGGTATTGATGTGATGCGCGAAGAGGGCTGCACCGTGCGCCAATGGATTCTGCTGCGGGGCCTGGCGCGCGAGACCGCGCACTGGGGCGACTTTGCGGCCCGCCTGGCCCACGCATTGCCGCAGGACCGCGTGCTGGCACTGGACCTGCCGGGCCATGGGGAATGGCACCACCAGGCGTCGCCCGCGTCGGTGCCGGCCATGGCGCAGGCGTGCCGCGCTGCGCTGGCCGCGCGCGGCGTGGCGCCGCCCTACCACGTGCTGGCCATGTCGCTTGGCGCCATGGTGGCCACACAGTGGGCGCTGGAGGCACCGGCCGAGGTGGCGGCCTGCGTGCTGGTCAACACCAGCTTGCGGCCCTTCAGCCCGTTCTACCAGCGGCTGCGGCCGCGCAACTACGGCACGGCGCTGCGCCTGCTGCTGGCCGGCGGGTCGGCAGAAGCGGTGGAGCGCACCGTCTTGCGCATGACCAGCCGCCGCACGGACGACGGCGTGGACGACGTAGTGCGCCAGTGGGCCGCCGTGCGCACCCAGCGGCCCGTGTCGGCCGGCAACACGCTGCGCCAGCTGCTGGCGGCCGTGCGCTACCGTGCCCCCGCGAGTGCGCCGGTGCCGCGCATGCTGCTGCTGGCAAGCCGCCAGGACGGTTTGGTGGACTGCGCCTGCTCACACGCCATTGCCGCAGCCTGGGGCGTGCCGCTGGTGCTGCACCCGTGGGCCGGGCACGACCTGCCGCTGGACGACCCCGCGTGGGTGGTGGAGCAGGTGGCAGCCTGGATGCGCTGCGCTGGAGGTGGTCCGAGGCCGACCGCCGGCCCGTGGGCCTCTGGGACGCGTGCTAAGGCTGCTTGAACACCACAGCCTCCAGCGCCATGGCGCGGATCGACTCGGCTGCGGCGTTGGCTTGCGCACGGCTGGCGTAGGGGCCCACGCGCACGCGGATGCGCCGGCCCTTGGCGCCCTGCAGCTCCTGGCGGAAGGCGGGCAGGCCTTCGTTGAGCAGCCGCGCCTGGGCCTTGCGGGCATTGGCTTCCTCGGCAAACAGCCCCACGTTGATGTAGTAGCCCGGTGCCGATCCGACGGGGGCTGGTGCTGGCGCCGGAGAAGCGGCTGACGCGGCCGGTGGGGCCGGCTTGGTGGCAGGGGAGGCTTTCGCGGCAGAGGCGGCAGGCTTGCGCCCGTGGTTGTCGGAAGCCGTCGCCTTTTTGGGCTCGGCCTTGGGGGCCGGCTTGGCCGGTGCGGAGGTGGCCGCCGCCGCAGGAGCCGGTGCGGCCGCGGTAGCGGGCGCCGGAGCCGGAGCCGGAGCCGGAGCCGGTGCAGGTGCAGGTGCAGGTGCAGGTGCAGGTGGCGCCGCGGACGCGGGGGCGGAAGCCGGTGCAGCGGCGGGCGGTGCCGCTTCGTCCGAGCCGGCCTCCACGGGCGGCTGGGCCTGGGGCGGCAGTTCGCCCACCGGCAAGGTTTTGGGGGTGGCGGACGGCGCGGTGTGGGCGGCCGTTGCCTGGGCCACGGTCACGGCAGGCTCCAGCGCCAGCGGGCGCGGCTGCGACGCGGGCCAGAGCAGGAAGGCGAGCACGGCGGCCGCTGCCAGGGCTCCGGTGGCCAGCACCACCGCTTGCAGCCGCTTGCGCGAACTGGCCTGCCGCTCCAGCAGCCGGCAGGCTTCGGGCAGGGTGCGCGAAGCGGCCAGTGCGCGGGCCACGCGCTTGCGGATGTCGGCGTAGAGCAGGGCGTTGCCGTACAGGCCCGGCACCGCAAAGGCCAGCACCGCCACGGCGCCCAGCACGCCCAGTTCCACGCCCATCGGCCAGTGGAGCACGGAGCGTCCCAGGGCGAACGCGCCCAGCGCCAGGCCTTCGGCGGCGGCCACGTAGACCAGTGCCGGCGTCCAGAGCTGCCGGAACACCATCCAGCTGATCGTGGCCAGGCAGGCGGCCCAGTTCCAGGTGGTGGTGGTGCGGCCCGTGGCGTCAAAACGCTCGAACACCGCGATGTAGTAATCGGTGTTCACCGGCCCCAGCGCCAGCCGGGACAGGGCCGTCATGGCGTTGTCCGACGGCGAATCCAGCCCCTGGGCCGGGATGATGGACGCGACGGGATCCGTGTGGTCGAGCATGGGCCGATTCTGTCACGCGCGGGGCGCGGCGCTACCGCCCTGGCGCGGCGGCGCAACGCCCTGCGGGCGGCAGCGGCGCGGCGGGCCAGGGCGCCGCGGCGGTTGCGGCCGGGCAGCACGCCGGCCCAACCCGGGCAGTGGCTGCGGGGGTGGGCGCAGCTTGCTATCAATAGCGGAGCTGCTTGCGCTTGCTGCATAAGCGCTGGAGGCAGTTTTTATTCAAATTCTGGACGCTTCCCGTCAGGCCCGCGCGCCGCGCAGCAGGCGCAGCCCGTTGGCCACCACGATCAGGCTGGCGCCCATGTCGGCAAACACGGCCATCCACATCGAGGCATGGCCCGCCACCGCCAGCACCAGGAACACGGCCTTGATGCCCAGCGCGATCACGATGTTCTGCACCAGCACGCCGCGCGTGTGGCGCGACAGCCGGATCACTTCGGGGATGCGGCGCAGGTCGTCGTTCATGATGACCACGTCGGCGGCTTCCATGGCCGTGTCGGTGCCCGCGCCCCCCATGGCAAAGCCGATGTCGGCGCGGGCCAGGGCGGGCGCGTCGTTGATGCCGTCGCCCACCATGGCCACGTGGGCGCCGTGCTGCGCCTGCAGGGCTTCGATGGCGGCCAGCTTTTCTTCGGGCAGCAGGTTGCCGCGGGCCTCGTCGAGGCCGGCCTCGTGCGCAATCGTGCGGGCGGTGGTGGCGTTGTCGCCCGTCAGCATCACCGTGGCCACGCCCAGCGCGCGCAGCTGCGCAACGGCCTCGCGCGAGCTGGGCTTGATGGTGTCGGCCACGGCCAGCACGGCCAGCACTTCGGCGCCGTCGGCCAGCAGCGTCACGGTGCGGCCCTGCTGCTCGTGGGCGGCCAGGCGCGCTTCCAGGGCGGGGCTGCACAGGCCGCGTTCTTCGATCAGCCGGTGGTTGCCCAGCACCAGCGTGCGCCCATCCACCTGGCCCTGCACGCCCCGGCCCGCCAAGGCGGTAAAGCCTTGCACCGCCGGGCCGGCCTGTTCGGCTGCCGAGCCGGCCGTGTCGTGCAGGCCCTGCGCAATGGCGCGCGACACGGGGTGGTCCGAGTGCCCGGCCAGCGCGGCCGCCCAGCCCAGCACCTGGGCCGCGGGGGCCGTGGTGGCCAGCACCTCTTGCGCCACCAGGCGGGGGCGGCCTTCGGTGAGGGTGCCGGTCTTGTCCAGCGCCACGGCGCGCAGCCGGTGCGCGTCCTCCAGGTACACGCCGCCCTTGATGAGGATGCCGCGCCGCGCGGCCGATGCCAGCGCGCTGACCACGGTGACGGGCGTGGCAATCACCAGCGCACAGGGGCAGGCGATGACCAGCAGCACCAGCGCCTTGTACAGCGCCTCCATCCCTCCCCAGCCCAGCGCCCAGGGCCCCAGCACCGCCACCAGCAGCGCGGCCACGAAAACGGCGGGCGTGTACACGGCGGCAAACCGGTCCACAAACTGCTGCGTGGGGGCTCGCGCGCCCTGGGCCTGCTCCACGGCGTGGATGATGCGCGCCAGCGTGGTGTTGCTGGCGGCGGCGGTCACCGTCACCTCCAACAGGCCGGTGTCGTTGATGGTGCCTGCGAACACGGCGTCCCCCACGCCCTTGTCCACCGGAATGCTCTCGCCGGTGACGGGTGCCTGGTTCACGGCGCTGGTGCCAGCCGCCACGGTGCCGTCCAGCGGAATGCGGGCGCCGGGCTTCACGCGCACCGTGGCCCCCAGCGGCACGTCGGCGCACGCCGCCACGGCCCAGCGGCCGTCGGGCTGGCGCACTTCCGCCGTGTCGGGCGCCAGGGCCAGCAGGCCCTGGATGGCATTGCGCGCCCGGTCCACCGCGCGCGCTTCGATCAGCTCGGCCACGGCGTACAGCGCCATCACCATGGCGGCTTCCGGCCACTGGCCGATCAGGAAGGCGCCGGTGACGGCCACCGTCATCAGCGCATTGATGTTCAGCCGCCCCTGGCGCAAGGCGGCCAGGCCCTTGCGGTAGGTGGAAAAGCCCGCCAGGCCAATGGCCGCGGCGGCCACGACCATGCCCAGGGCGCGGAATGCCTGCGTGTCGGGCGCGAAGAACGCCACCCCCTCGGCCCCCACCGCCAGGGCCAGCGCGCCGCCCAGGCGCAGCAGGCCGTCGGCGGGCGCCGCCGCGACCGAGGCGGCGTCCAGCGGCTCGGGGTCGAACCCCGCCTTGCGGATCGCGGCCAGGGCGGCCGGCAGCACGTCGGCAGGGGCGTCGATGGCCAGCGTGCGGGCCGCCAGCTGAAAGCCCAGCCCGCGGATGCCGGGCACGCTGGCCAGCGCGTGGCGGATCTCGCTTTCCTCGGCCGCGCAGTCCATGGCGGCGATGCGAAAGCGCGTGCCTGGCTGCGGCGAGCCGGTAGCGCCCGGCTGGGCGGCGGCTGCGGGTGCACAGCAATCGGGGCCGTGAGCGCCGTGGCTGTGCTCGGCATGGCTGTGGGGGGCGGGTGGCGGGGGGCTGCTGATGCTGCTGCAGGCGCTGCCGCAGCACGGGGTGGACGGAGTGTGTTCCTGGGTCATGCAGCCATTGGAAACCTTGAAGCCGCTTGAGGGTCAAGCGGGCGGCAGGGGGCTGGTGCCGGGGCCGTTTCAACGGCGGTTCCAACGCCCGGCTGGCAAGGGCATTGCCGCCGTTCTACCATTCATGCTTTGCCTTTCCGCACACCGCCTATGTCCGCCTCTGCCGCACCCACCACCCTCAAGATCGATTTCGTGTCCGATGTGTCCTGCCCCTGGTGCATCATCGGCCTCAAGGCGCTGGAGCAGGCGGCGGACCGCTTGAAAGGCGAGGTGGCGCTGGACCTGCACTTCCAGCCCTTCGAGCTGAACCCCCAGATGGCGCCCGAGGGCCAGGACATTGGCGAGCACCTGCATGAAAAGTACGGCGCCACGCCCGAGCAAAGCCAGAAGAACCGCGAGGCCATTGCAGCGCGCGGCGCGGCGCTGGGCTTCACCTTCAACCTGGACAAGCGCAGCCGCATCTACAACACCTTTGATGCACACCGCCTGCTGCACTGGGCCGAGGACAAGGGCCTGCAGACGCAGCTCAAGCACGCGCTGTTCAAGGCCTATTTCACCGACGGCCAAAGCCCCGGCGACCACGAGGTGCTGGTGCGCGCGGCGGGCGAGGTGGGGCTGGACACCGCCGAGGCGCGCGAGGTGCTGGCCTCGGGCCGCTATGCCGACGAGGTGCGCGAGCGCGAGCAGCTCTACCTGCGCAGCGGCATCCATTCCGTGCCGGCCATCATCGTCAACGAGCGCCACCTGATCCAGGGCGGGCAGCCGGTGGAGGTGTTCGAGCAAGCCCTGCGGCAGATTGCAGCGCAAGCGTGATGCTGCGAAATTGATAGCTGCTCGCGCTTGATGAATAAGCGCTGGAGGCAGTTTTTCAAAAAAACAAGGGGCCAGCGGCCCCTTGTTTTCGGTGGTGGAAGGGCTTCGCGCGCCGACTTTCTACTTGCGCAGCGGGATCGGTGTGGCCCGGTCCACCGGCACGGCGGTCACGCTGTTCTGGGGCGAGCCGTCGATAAGCTTGTCGGAGTAGGTGAGGTACACCAGCGTGTTGCGCGCCGGGTCCACCATGCGCACGATGCGCAGGCGCTTGAACAGGATCGACATGCGTTCGCTGAAGACTTCTTCCTGCTTCTTCAGCGGCTCGGGGAAGCTGATGGGCCCCACCTGCCGGCAGGCGATGGAGGCCTCAGCGCGGTCCTCGGCCAGGCCCAGCGTGCCCTTGATGCCGCCGATGCGGGCACGCGACACGTAGCACGTCACGCCCTGCACGGCGGGGTCGTCGTAGGCCTCCACGATGATGTCGTGGTCGCGGCCGATCCACTGGAAGGCGGTGTCCACCGTGCCGATCTTCTCGCCCGTGGCGGCCTGCGCGGCCCCAGCCAGCAGCAGCAGGGCCGCTGCCGCAGCACGCCGGCCCGTCTTCCTCACGCCGCAGCTCCCGCTTCGGTGCAGCGCTGCGCCAGGTGCGCCAGGGCTTCTTCCACCTGGTCCACCAGTACCAGGCACAGGTCGCCCGGCTGCAGCCGCGCCAGCGCGGCGTCGATGGCGATGAATTCGCCGCGGATTTCTTCCACGTGCTTGGTGCGGGGCGCGCCGGCCAGGCCCTCGCGCAGCAGGGCCATCACCTCGCCGTCGGCGCGGCCGCGCTGGGCGGCATCCTGGTACAGGATCACGTCGTCGAACGCAGCCCCCAGGATCACGGTCTGCTCGCGGATGTCTTCGTCGCGGCGGTCGCCCGCACCGCTGATGACCACGCTGCGCCGCTGGGCGGGCAGGGCGTCCACCGCCTGCACCAGGGCGCGCATGGCGTCCGGGTTGTGGCCGTAGTCGGCGATCACCGTGGCGCCGCGGTAGTCCATGATGTTGAAGCGGCCGGGCGCGTTGTCGCTGTCGTTCACAAAGCCCGACAGGCCGCGGCGGATGGTCTGCCAGGGCATGCCCACGCCCCAGGCGGCGGCGACGGCGGCCATGACGTTCTCGACCTGGAAGGCAATCCGGCCGTTGCGCGTGATGGGCACGTCGCGCAGGTGGATGGTTTCGCGCCACGAGCCCTCGGAGGCCACGATGGAATCCCCGTCCACATACACCGTGCGGTGGCCCTGGGCGCGGTGCGTGGCCATCACCGGGTGGTGGCGGTCCAGCGCAAAGAAGATGATCTTGCCGGGGCAGGCGGGCGCCATGGCCGCCACGATGGGATCTGCCGCGTTCAGCACGCCGTAGCCCGTGGGCGCCACGTTCTGCACGATCACGCGCTTGAGCACGGCCAGGTCTTCCACGGTGGTGATGTAGTTCAGCCCCAGGTGGTCGCCCGCGCCGACGTTGGTGACCACGGCGACCGAGCAGCGGTCAAAGCCCAGGCCCTCGCGCAGGATGCCGCCACGGGCCGTCTCGAACACGGCGGCGTCCACCTCGGGGTGCAGTAGCACGTTGCGGGCGCTCTTGGGGCCGCTGCAGTCGCCGCTGTCGATCTGGCGGCCGTTCACGTACACGCCGTCGGTGTTGGTCATGCCCACGCGCAGGCCCTGCGCCGTGAACAGATGGGCGATGAGGCGCGCCGTGGTGGTCTTGCCGTTGGTGCCGGTCACGGCCACGGTGGGAATGCGGCCGTCGTCGCCGTGCGCGAACAGCCTGTCCACCATGGCCTGGCCCACATTGCGGGGCTTGCCGTAGCTGGGGGCCAGGTGCATGCGCAGGCCGGGCGCTGCATTCACTTCCACAAAGCCGCCGCCTTGCTCTTCCAGCGGGCGCAGCACCGTCTCGGCCACCATGTCCACGCCGCAGATGTGCAGGCCCACCATCTGGGCGGCGGCCACGGCGCGCGCGGCCACGTCGGGATGCACGTCGTCGGTCACGTCGGTGGCGGTGCCGCCGGTGGAAAGGTTGGCGTTGTTGCGCAGGATCACGCGCTGGCCCTTGGCCGGCACCGCGTCCGGCGTCAGGCCTTGCAGGGCCAGGCGGGCCACGGCGATGTCATCCAGGCGGATCTTGGTGAGGGACGTGGCGTGGCCCTCGCCGCGGCGCGGGTCCTGGTTCACCTGGTCCACCAGTTCGCGCACCGTGTGCTGGCCGTCCCCCAGCACCTGGGGCGGTTCGCGGCGGGCGGCGGCCACGAGCTGGTCGCCCACCACCAGCAGGCGGAAGTCGTGGCCGGGCAGGAAGCGCTCGACCATCACCGTGCCGTACTCGGCCGCGGTGCGGAAGGCCTCTTCCAGCTGGGCGCGGTCGGTGATGTTCACCGTCACGCCCTTGCCCTGGTTGCCGTCCTGGGGCTTCACCACCACGGGCAGGCCCACCTTCAGGGCCACTTCCCAGGCTTCGTCCACCGTATCCACCGGCTTGCCCAGCGGCACCGGCACGCCGGCCGCGTGCAGCAGGCGCTTGGTGAGGTCTTTGTCCTGGCCGATGGACTCGGCCACGGCGCTGGTGGAGTCCACCTCGGCGGCCTGGATGCGGCGCTGCTTGGAACCCCAGCCGAACTGCACCAGGCTGCCCCGCGTGAGGCGGCGGTACGGGATGCCCCGCGCCACGGCGGCGGCCACGATGGAGCCGGTGCTGGGGCCCAGGCGCTCGTCCTCGTCCAGCTCGCGCAGCTCTGCGATGACCGCATCCGCGTCGAAGCCGCCGTTGCCCAGCGCCGCTTCAATGAGCTGCTGCGCGTATTCAAACGCCTTGCGGCCCACGGCCTCTTCGCTGTACTCCACCACGACCTGGTACACGCCTGCATCGGTGGTGGCGGTGGTGCGCGCAAAGGTCACGGGGCAGCCCGCCTGGGCCTGCAGCGCCAGGGCGGCCGTCTGCAGCACATGGGCCAGGGAGACGTCGCCGCCGCCCGTCTCGGGGTGCAGCGCCCCGATGGCCGGGAAGAGGGCGCGCAGCCGGGCTTCAAACCCGGGCATCTGGCCTACGGCGCGCTCGGTGTCCGAGCAGGCCACCACGGCCTCGATGGCCATGTGGCGGCTCCAGAGATTGGGGCCGCGCAGGGCCCGGGTGCGGGATACATCCATGGGGAGTCTCGTCTTGGTGGTGTTCGTTCAGGGTGCGTTATTGCAGCGGTGGCGTGCGCCGGGCGGCCATCGCACGCAGGCCACGGGCGGGGCCCGGGCCGGCGGCGCGGCCGCCTGTGGTCATCAGGTGGGCAGCCCCGCCGGGGCCGGCAGGTCGGGCTCAAAGGTCTTGATGCCCGCACCGATCAGGTCGGGTGCGATGTCCAGCGCCCAGGCCGCTCCGATGGCCGCCAGCAGGGCTTCGGTGTCGGGCACCACGGCGTTGCGGCCGAAGGTCAGGTCCGCCAGCGAGCCCAGCACGTGTTCCGCGCTGCCCGTGGCCAGCACCACGCGCCCGTTCTTCACGACCACGGCACGGCCGTTGTCCTTGGCGCGGTGCTCCACGATCACGGGCAGGTTGGCGTCTTGCGCGTACAGCACCACGGCCCCGTCCGACAGCGGCGCCAGATCGGCCACCTGCGGGATGGCGGCGTTGAGCACGGCCGCGCCCTCGGACAGCACCACGTCGACCTGGGTGCGCATCACCTTGGTCATCTGGTCCTGCTCGTGCACGTCGAATTCGGCCAGGGCTTCCACGCCGTCCATGTCCGTGACCACGCCCACCTGGCAGCGGTCGTAGGCCAGCCCGTCGCGCAGAATGGTGCGGGCGTCGCTCTCGATCACGGCAGCCTGCACCATCTTGTTCATGAGCAGGCGGTGCGCAGCTTCCCAATGGGCGCAGTCGGTGGATTCGACGCGGCGGCGGTCGAGGAACAAGCCCTCACGGCAGGCCAGGCCGGTGTGGTAGCCACCCAGGTGCATCAGCCAGGCCACGACGCGGGCGATGGTGGCGGTGCCCCGGGTACCGGCCACCCCCACCAGCGGGATGCGCCCGGCGGGCGCCGCGGCGTCGCCATCTTCCGACGGGAACAGGTGCTCGGCAATGGCCTGCCCCACGGGGCGGGGGGCGCCCTCGGCGGGCTTGAGGTGCATCAGCAGGCCGGGGCCGGCATTCACTTCGACGATGGCGCCGCCCTGGGCGTGCAGGGGCTTCCCGATGTCGCGGGCCACCAGGTCGATGCCGGCAATGTCCAGGCCCACCACCTTGGCGGCGAGCTGGGCGATGTAGGCCACCTCAGGGTGCACGTCGTCGGTGCAGTCCACGGCCACGTTGCCGTTGCGCTGCACCACCACCTGACGGCCTGCGGCGGGCACGGAGTCGGCCTCCAGGTCCTGGCGCTTGAGTTCCAGCTGCACCTTGGTGTCGGTGGCCAGGTCGATGATTTCGAGCGGGTACTCTTCTTCATAGCCGCGCCGCGGGTCGGAGTTGAGCTGCGTGTCGATCAGCTCCTTGACGGTGTTGCGGCCGTTTCCGGTGATGGTGACCACCTCGCCGCGCGCCGCGGCCACCACCTTGCCGCCCACCACCAGCAGGCGGTGCTCGTCGCCGGGGATGAAGCGCTCCACCATCACGTCGCTGCCTTCGGGGTAGGCCACGTGGTAAGCGGCTTCGATGTCTTCCTTCTTGCGCAGGTCCAGCGTCACGCCGCGGCCGTGGTTGCCGTCCGACGGCTTGACCACCACCGGCAGGCCGATGTCCTGCGCGGCTTCCCAGGCCTCTTCGGGGCTGTTGACGACCTGGCCCTCGGGGATGGGCACGCCGCAGGACTTGAGCAGGGTCTTGGTCAGGTCCTTGTCGCTGGCGATGCCTTCGGCAATCGCGCTGGTGAACTCGGTTTCGGCCGTCCAGATGCGGCGCTGGCTGGCGCCGTAGCCCAGTTGCACCAGGTTGCCGTCGTTCAGGCGGATGTGCGGGATGCCGCGGTCGGTGGCGGCGGTGACGATGCACGCGGTGCTGGGGCCGAGGTACTGGTCGTCCACCTCGGTGCGCACGCGCGCCACGGCAGCTTGCACGTCAAACGGCTCGTCGTTGATGGCGGCCATGATGAGCGCATGGCCCTGGGCCAGCGCCACGCGGGCCACGCTCTCGTCGCGAGCGCGGAACACCATGCGGTACACCCCGCGCTGGGAGGTGGAGCGCGTCTGGCCGAAACCGGTGGGCATGCCCGCCAGGTTCAGCAATTCGATCACGATGTGCTCCAGCACGTGGCCGCACCAGGTGCCTTCTTCCAGCCGCTGCAGGAAGCCGCCGCGCTCGCCTACGCCGCAGTGGTGCTCGATCAGGGCCGGCAGCCAGGCCGTGAGACGGCTGTTGAAGCCGGGAAGGGTGTTGGACGGGTAGTCCTCCAGTTCCCCCAGGTCCAGCCAGACCTCCAGCACGGGCCGGTACGTCCAGATGTTGGGGCCGCGCAGGTAGTTGATGCGAAGCAGTTGGATGTCGTTGAGTTTCGCCATGGAGTGCAGCGGGTGGGGTTGTCCGGCCGGATGAGGGCTGTACTTGAAAAAGTGAACTTTCGAGACTGGAATTGTGCTCCAGTCCGGAGACGCCGCGCAGCTGTCAGCCGACGGGGCTCCCCGGGCGTTATGGACGGATGCCGTCGCGCCGTGGCGTGCAGTATCGGGGAGAATTCTCGCTTTCGCGAGATGGGTCGCCCCAGGCCGCCGGGGGCGGAAAAACCAACCAAAAATGCAACATCACCATTCTGTGGACGCCTCGGGTGTCTTTGCTGGCCCGCAAGGGGCCGATTTGCGGGCCATGCTCGCTTCCGAAGAAAACGTGCTGGCCGCGCTGCAGGTTGACCTGAGCGCGGATCTGCGGTTTGCGGCCGGCTGGGTGGTGGTGACTTCCGAGCGGCTCCTGGCCTGCGATCCCGCCGGCACGGGCTGGCGCAGCTGGCCGCTGCGGGACGGCGTGGCGTTGAAGCTCCACGACCACGGCGGCGTGGGCACGCTGGAACTGCACAGCCCCGCCGCGCGCGAGGCGTTGTGGCGCTTCACGCTGGCGCACCACCCGCAGGCCCTGCGCCTGGTGCAGCGCTTTGACCAGCAGATGGCCCGCGGTGCCGGCAACCACGCGGCGGACGACGACGAACCCAGCTGCCCCACCTGCCACACCCCGCTGCCGCCCGACACCGATGAATGCCCCGCCTGCGCCCGCGCGCAGCCGCCGCAGACGTCCACCTGGGTGCTGCTGCGCCTGTGGCGCTTTGCCCACCCCTACCGCAAGCAGCTGGCCGCCGGCCTGGGCCTCACGCTGGCGTCCACGGCCGCCACGCTGGTGCCGCCGTACCTGACCATCCCGCTAATGGACGACATCCTGATTCCCTTCCAGAACGGGCAGAAGATCGACCCGAAGCTGGTGCTGCTGTACCTGGGCGGGCTGCTGCTGTCGGCCCTGCTGGCCTGGGGCCTCTCCTGGGCGCGCACCTACATCCTGGCGCTGGTGTCCGAGCGCATCGGCGCCGACCTGCGCACCACCACCTACGAGCACCTGCTGCGCCTGTCGCTGGACTACTTTGGCGGCAAGCGCACGGGCGACCTGATGGCGCGCATCGGCTCGGAGACGGACCGCATCAACGTGTTCCTGTCGCTGCACGCGCTGGATTTCGTGACCGATGTGCTCATGATCGTGATGACGGCGGCGATCCTGTTCTCCATCAACCCGTGGCTGGCGCTGGTCACGCTGGTGCCGCTGCCCTTCATCGGCTGGATGATCCACACCGTGCGCGACCGCCTGCGCACGGGGTTTGAAAAGATCGACCGGGTCTGGTCTGAAGTGACCAACGTGCTGGCCGACACCATTCCCGGCATCCGCGTGGTCAAGGCCTTTGCCCAGGAAAAGCGCGAAGCCCAGCGCTTTCGCGACGCCAACCAGCACAACCTGGAGGTGAACGACAAGCTCAACAAGACCTGGAGCCTGTTCACGCCCACCGTGTCGCTGCTCACCGAAGTCGGCCTGCTGGTGGTGTGGGCGTTTGGCATCTGGCTGGTGTCACGCAACCAGATCACCGTCGGTGTGCTCACCGCCTTCATTGCGTACATCGGCCGGTTCTACGGCCGGCTCGATTCGATGAGCCGCATCGTCTCGGTCACCCAGAAGGCGGCCGCCGGCGCCAAGCGGATCTTCGACATCCTGGACCACGTGAGCAACGTGCCCGACCCCGCCCAGCCCGTGAAGGTGGACAAGGTGCAAGGCGCCATCAGCATGCAGGGCGTGGGCTTTCGCTACGGCAGCCGCGCGGTCATCAAGGGGCTGGATCTGGACATCCGCCCCGGCGAGATGATCGGCCTGGTGGGCCACAGTGGCTCGGGCAAGAGCACGCTGGTCAACCTGATCAGCCGCTTCTACGACGTGAGCGATGGCTCCATCCAGGTGGACGGCATCGACATCCGCCGCTTTGCCGTGGCCGACTACCGCCGCCACATCGGCCTGGTGCTGCAGGAGCCCTTTCTGTTCTTCGGCACCATTGCCGAGAACATCGCCTACGGCAAGCCTGAGGCCACGCGCGAAGAGATCGTGGCGGCGGCCCGCGCCGCGCACGCGCACGAGTTCATCCTGCGCCTGCCGCACGGCTATGACTCGCTGGTGGGCGAGCGCGGCCAGGGCCTGTCGGGCGGCGAGCGCCAGCGCATCAGCATTGCCCGCGCGCTGCTGATCGACCCGCGCATCCTGATCCTGGACGAGGCCACCTCGGCCGTGGACACCGAGACCGAAAAGGAAATCCAGCGCGCGCTGGACAACCTGGTGCAGGGCCGCACGACGATTGCCATTGCCCACCGCCTGTCCACCCTGCGCAAGGCCGACCGCCTGGTGGTGATGGACCGCGGCGAGGTGGTGGAAGTGGGGCCGCACGACGAGCTCATGGAAAAGCAGGGCGCCTACTGGCGCCTGTACGAAGCCCAGGCCCGCCGCGCCGAGGAAGACGCGCAGGCGGCGGGTGTCCTTATTGACAGCAGCCTGTTGCATTCCGCCCACCCGGCGGGCCAGCCGTGACCGTTTTTTCGCAGGAAATCGCCATGAACACCCCGTCTACCGCCGCGATGCCCTTGCAGCCGGCCTTTGCGCTGGCCCGCAACGCCCATGGCCGGCTGGTTCTCACGCTGCCGGACGGCACGGTGCACGAGGGCGTGCTGCCGGTGCGGGCCTTTCCCATCGCGGCGCCGGGCGAAGGGCTGTCCCTGATGGGGGCGGACGGCCACGAGCTCTGCTGGGTGGACCGGCTGGACACCCTGGACCCCGCCGTGCGGCAACTGATCGAGGCGGAGCTGCAAGCGCGCGAGTTTGTGCCCACTATCGAAAAAATCCTCGCCGTTTCGAGCTTTTCCACCCCAAGTACCTGGCAGGTGGAAACCGATCGGGGGCCGGCAAGCTTGGTCCTCAAGGGGGAAGAGGACATCCGCCGCCTGGGCGGCCGCACCCATCTGCTCATCGCCGGTGGCGATGGCGTGCAGTTCCGGGTGCGCGACACCACGGCCCTGGACCGGCACTCGCGCCGTTTGCTCGAGCGCTTTCTCTGACGGAGGGGGCGCTACCCGGCCGGCCGGATGTGGCGCCGGGTGGCTGTCGCCCCCATAGCCCCCATTCCGACTGAGGGTGGACGCAGCGCTGCGCCTGGCTCTCGGTGCGCTGCGTGTGCCTGGTGTGCCGGGCAGGCGGGCGCTCGTTCTGCGGTCATTTCTAGGGGTAAACCCTAGTTTTGTGTCAATCGGTGAAAAAAGCCTAAATTTCCCCTTCTTTTTACCGAAATGGATGTACGAAGAGGCCGGAAAAGCCTCCGCTCCTTCTTTTCCATTGTCACAACTACCGGGCCACTGCCATGCAAATGCCACCTGTCGACCGATCGCCGAGTTGGCGTCCTCAGGGCGCTGATTTGTATTCCACGGGCGCTTCCGGCGCGCCGCCCGTGCGGCCTATCAACCCCTCCAATCCGGTGGAGTCCATGGACCGGCTCGGAGAAGGCGCCATCGTGCGGGAGCCCGACAAGCCCTCCGCCCCGGATGTTGCCAACCGCGACTGGACGGAAGTGAAGAAGAAGGAGACCGTGGAGGAGCCGCCCGAGCCGCCGAAAGAGCCCATCTACAAGCAGCTGCTGGAGTTGATCCAGTCCATGTGGCGGGCCAGCGGCAGCGCGGTGGAGGTGGCCCAGGACATCAACAAGATGACCTTGCAGGAGCGGCTGGCCCAGCAGGTCAAGAACGAGCCGCTGACCTATTCCGATCCCAAGGTCAAGCGCACGGGCGGCCTGTGAGCGGCCCGGCCGGCGTCTCGCGGCCTAAATGCTATTAAAAATATAGCTGCTACCGCTTTCTGCACAAGCGCTAGAGGCCTTTTTTGATCTGAAATGTTTCAGCGCGCTGCGGGCGCTGCGGTATCGCCGGCCGCCTGCGCCGCCTTGTTGCGTTCACGTTCCGCCCGGTATTTGGCGGCAAACGCGCGCACTTCCTCATACGACACGTAGCCGTCCTTGTCGGTATCCGCGTCGTCAAAGGCGGCAGAAAGCCGGGGAAAGAGCTTGACCTCCGTGCGGCTGAGCTTGCCATTGCCGTCAAAGTCCAGCATCTTGAATTCGCGCATGGCCTTGACTTCGCCCTTGGTCAGCCCGGCCTGCGGGGCTTCGGGCGTGCCGGGGGCTGTGGCGGATGCCTCCCCGGCCATGCAGACGGTGGCGGCCCCCGCCATGGCCAAGGCGGCAGCCCAGGCGGCGGTGCGGGCAGCGGCGGAGAAAAGTCGGTGGTGCAAGAGCAGCTCCCGGAAACGCTAGGCATGCATGGTGGCACACGCGGCTTGTTGCAGGGTGAATGCAACGGGGTCTTTGCAAGCTTTCACCCAGCGTTGCAAGACTTTGCGTGGTCTTTGAACCGTGGCCTACGCGCCAGCGGTTCTTTCGGTGTTGGAAATGCCGCTGCTCACGTGGCCTGCCGGCACATGCCGCGCGGCCGAAGTGACGTGGCCGGTCTGGTCGTCAAAGAAGAAGTCGGGCTCGAACTCGCGCAGGAACGGGCCTTTCTCCAGCCCGCCCAGGAACATCGCCTCGTCCACGCTGATGCCCCAGTCCAGCAGCGTGCGCACGGCGCGCTCGTGGGCGGGGGCGCTGCGCGCCGTGACCAGCGCCGTGCGGATGCGCATGGTGTGCGAGGCCTGCGCCTGCTGCTGCAGCCGGTGCAGCGCGGCCAGCAGCGGCTTGAACGGCCCGCCGGCCAGCGGCTGGTTGGCCTTGTCCACCTCGTTGAGCTGGAAGGCGGGCAGGCCGCCCTCCTGGTACACGCGCTCGGCTTCGTCCGAGAACAGCACGGCGTCGCCGTCGAAGGCAATGCGCACTTCGCCCGGAAACCGGTCGCCCGCGGGGGTGGAGTCGGTCATCACCCGCGCGGCCGGAAAGCCGATGGACAGCGCCTGGCGCACGTCCGTCTCGTTGGCCGACAGGAACAGGTGGGCGCCCAGCGGCCGGAGGTAGGCAAACGGGTCGCGTCCGCGCGTGAACACCCCGCGCTCGATGCGCATGCCCGCCGCCTGGGCCGAGGCGAACACGCGCATGCCGCTGGCCGGGTCGTTGCGCGAGAGCATCACCACCTCCACCCGCTGCACGTCCGGCGTGTTGAAGGCGAGCAGCTTGCGCACCAGCGAAAACGCCACGCCGGGCCGTGCGGGCTGGCGCACCAGGGCCAGCTGGTGGCGCATGTAGGCCTCCTCGTCGCCCGCTTCGAAGAGCAGGTTCTCTTCTTCGAAATTGAAGAGGGCGCGCGAGGAGATCGCCACCACCAGCTTGTCGTCCAGCGTCACAGGCATGGCAGGGTTACTTCACGAATTGGTTCAGCTGGATGATCGGCAGCAGCACCGCCAGCACGATCAGCATCACGATGCCGCCCATGGCCACGATGAGCAGCGGCTCCAGGATGGTGGCCAGCTGCATGGCGCGGCGCTGCACTTCGGTGGACAGCTGGCGCGCGGCGCGCTGCAGCATCACGGGCAGCTGGCCCGTTTGCTCGCCCAGGCGCGCGAACATCGATAGCAGGCCCGGAAAGCGCTTCTTCTGCGCCAGCGCGGAAGCCAGCGGGGCGCCCTCGCGGACCAGCACCAGCGCGTCCAGCGCGTCGGTGCGCAAGGCGCGGTTGTTCAGGGTTTCGGCAGCGGCCTGCAGCGCCTTCAGGATGGGCACGCCCGCACCCGCCAGCATGGCCAGGGTGCCCGCAAAACGCGCCGCGTTGTAGCCGCGCGCCAGCTTGCCCACCAGCGGCAGACGCAGCCATGCGGCGTCGAATTTTTGACGAAAATGCTCGAAAGTCAGCGCCCAGCGGGCGCAAACAGCTATCAAAATAATAGCAATCAGCAGCACCCAGCCATAGCTGCGCACAAACCCGCTGATGCCCATCATGGCGACGGTGAGGAAGGGCAGGGCGCGCTTGGTGCCGGCAAACACGCTCGCCACCTGGGGCACCACATAGCCCACCAGGAACAGCACGATCACGATGGCCACCACGGTGACGATGGCCGGGTACAGCGCCGCGCCCACCAGCTTGGCCTTGAGGGCCTGGCGCTCTTCCAGGTCGTCAGCCAGGCGCTCGAGCACCAGCCCCAGGTTGCCGCTGTGCTCGCCCGCGCCGATCACGGCGCAGTAGATATCCGAGAACTCGCGCGGGTGCTGCGACAAGGCCCGCGCAAACGTCGCGCCGGCATTCACTTCGGCCCGCAGCGCGGCCACCAGGTGGCGCTGGCGCTCGTCGTCCGCCTCTTCGGAGAGCGCCGCGAGCGCGCGCTCCAGGGGCAGGCCCGAGGACACCAGCCCGGCAATCTGCCGGGTCCAGATGGCCAGCGCCGTTGCGCCGAACACGGGCCGGGTGAACCACCGCCGACCCGCACCGGCCGCACTGCCGTCCATCGAGCGGCCGGTCTGCACCAGCTCCACGGCCAGGGGCACCAGCGCCTGGGCCCGCAGCAGGCTGCGCGCGGCCTTGGCCGTGTCGGCCTCCATGAGGCCTTTGCGGGTCTGGCCCTGGGCGTCCAGGGCTTCAAAGGAAAAAGCGGGCATGCGGAAGTGGCGGGCGGCAGTTGGGGGAGGTGCGGAGCGACCGGTGTTCCTGCCGCTGCGGTGAATGGTAGCGGCTCGCCAGCGCTTGCCACCGCCGGCCGCGCCGCGTGAGCGGCCGGTGAGGCATGACAAAAGTCAAGGCGTTGCCGCGGAGCAGGCGCAGAATTGTTGCCGATCTGTGGCGCGGGGTCGCAGGCGTTCACGACAAAGGAGTCTTTCATGCTGAAAAACAAGGTGGCATTGGTCACGGGCGCTTCGTCCGGCATCGGCCGGGCCGTTGCGCTGGCGTGGGCCCGCGAAGGTGCGAAGGTGGTGGTCTCGGACGTGAACGTGGAGGGCGGCGAAGAGACCGCGGCCCTGGTCCGTGCAACGGGCGGCGAGGCCTTGTTTGTGGCGGCGGACGTGGGCCGCGCTGCCGACGGGGAGGCGCTGGTGCGCCGCGCCGTCGCGCAGTACGGGCGGCTGGACGTGGCCTGCAACAACGCGGGGATCGGCGGCCCGCAGGCGCCCACGGCCGACTACCCGCTCGACGGTTGGGCCCAGGTCATCAATATCAATCTTTCCGGCGTCTTCTATGGGATGAAGTACCAGATCGCGGCCATGCTGCAAAGCGGCGGCGGCTCCATCATCAACATGGCGTCCATTCTGGGCTCCGTGGGGTTTGCCACCGCGCCGGCCTATACGGCCGCCAAGCACGGCGTCGTCGGGTTGACGAAGGCCGCCGCCCTGGAATACAGCGCGCGGGGCGTGCGCATCAACGCCGTGGGCCCCGGGTTCATCCACACGCCCATGATCAGCGGTCTGGAGCAGGACGCGGGCGTGCAGGCGCTGCTGGTGGGGGCCCACCCGATCGGCCGCCTGGGCCAGCCGGAAGAGGTGGCCGAGCTGGTGACCTGGCTGGCGTCCGACAAGGCGTCGTTTGTCACAGGCGCGTATTACCCCGTGGACGGGGGCTACCTGGCGCGTTGACCCGGGCTTCGCAGCGCGGGGTTGCGCCCGGCTGGCTGCCTGTGGCGTGGGCGAGACGCATGCCCTCTCGGCCGGGCTGTGGACCCTTCTGGGGTGCACGTGCGTGCGCTTAAGATGCGGCGGGCGAGGCGGTGCCGTGGCGCCAGGGAGCCGCACCTCGCGGCGAGCAGAGAGTGCGTTGCAAAGGCCGAGGGCCTCGCATGGGATTCAACCAAGAGGAGAAGAAAAGTGAACAAGACAATTGCCTGGGGAGGGCTGCTTGCGGCTCTGGTGCTGTCCGCATGCGGTGGGGGCAGCGATGACCCCGCGCCGCCGCCCGCGCCGAAGCCTCCCGCGACCGTGGTGCAAGGCGTCGAAGGCCTGTGGAATGGCGCCACCACCGACTCGCTGGATGTGTTCGGCGTGGTGCTGGAAAACGGCGAGACCTGGAACCTGCTGAGCGACAAGACGGGCGCTGCGGTGGGGCTGTCCCAGGGTTCGGTGCAAACGACCGGCACCGACGCCGTGTCCGGCAGCGCACGCTACCTGAATTTCGTGGACGAGGCCCACATCACCGACCGGAAGTCGACCCCGGTCAGCTACTCCGGCAAATACGTGGTGCGGGACTCGGTCCAGGTCACGGCTGCCAACGGCGTGAAGTTTGCGGGCAGCTACGGCGTGCTGTATGAGCAGCCGGCAGTGGTGAGCGAACTACCCGGCACCTATGCCGGCACGGGCTTTGGCAACCAGGTTCGCGAGCCGCTGGTATCGCTGTCGATCTCGGACGCGGGGCTGGTGTCCGTTCCTTCGTACCCCGGCTGCTCGGTCCGGGGCACGGTGGTCCCGCGTGCCAGCGGCCGCAATGTGTTCGACCTGCCTCTCACCTTCTCCGGGGCGACTTGCCCGGTGGGGGACGGCGTGGTCGTGCAAAGCGTGGTGCTCTACAACAACCTGACCCAGACCGTGGTGATCATGGGGCAGAGCGTCAGCAAGGCGCAAACCTACGTCTACACGGGCCAGAAGACCTGATATCGGGAAGCCTGACGGCGTCCGCCTGGGCTCTGGGCCGGGGTGGGCGCCGGGGGGCGGAGCAGATGCGGGCGCCGCAGGGCAGCGCGCTTGTGCAATCCGCCGTGCTCAGCTGCGGGGCCAGGCCTGCGCATGGGCCTGCGCTGCAATCTCCAGCGACCGCAGGCGTAAGGCCGGGTCGTAGACATCGCTCACCAGCATGAACTCGTCGGCCTGGGTGGCCTCGGCCAGACGCAGCAGGCCTGCGCGCACCGTGTCCGGACCGCCGATGACCGCCGCCGCGAGAAAGTCGCTGATGGCCGCGCGTTCCTGGGGCTGCAATTGGGCTGCGTAGTTCTCAACCGGCGGCAGCAGGCGGCGTCGGTCACCCGTCAGGATGCCCAGTACCCGCTGGTACGTACTGCTGGCAAGGTACTCGGCTTCATCGTCCGTCGGGGCGGCAATCAGCGGCACGCCGATGGTCACGTAAGGCCGGGGCCAGGCGGCTGACGGGCGGAACAGGCTGCGGTACAGCGCGATCGCCTGGTGCAGCATGCGGGGCGCGAAATGCGAAGCGAACGCATACGGCAGTCCCCGCTCGGCCGCCAACTGCGCCGAGAACAGGCTGGAACCCAGCAGCCAGATCGGCACGTTGGTGCCCGCGCCCGGCATGGCGATCAGGCGCTGGCCGGGCTCGGGCGCGGCAAGCAAGTGCTGCAACTCGGCCACGTCGCGCGGAAAGTCTTCTTCAGTTTCCACCCGGTTGCGCCGCAGGGCACGCATGGTGGCGGGGTCCGTCCCCGGGGCGCGGCCCAGCCCGAGGTCAATGCGCCCCGGATACAACTCCGCCAACGTGCCGAACGCCTCGGCGACGACCAGCGGGGCGTGGTTGGGCAGCATGATGCCGCCCGACCCCACGCGGATGCGCGACGTAGCGCCCGCGATGTGCCCCACCAGCACGGCCGTGGCCGAACTGGCGATCCCGGCCATGTTGTGGTGCTCTGCCAGCCAATAGCGGGCAAACCCCAGCTTTTCCGCATGTTGGGCCGTGCGCAGCGCAATCTGCAACGCATCGGCCACGGTTCCGCCGTCGCGTACGGCAACGAGGTCGAGGAGAGACAGCTGGGGGCGGGGGGGCGGAGGCGTCATGGCGGCTATTGTCTGGCAGCCCCTGCCTTGCGTTGCGGTGGCCGGCCAGAGCCGGCAGTGGCAGGAGGCTTGTTCCAGGGGGCAACCCCACCGGGGCGCCAAATAGTGGTAGCCAAAAACGCAGCGCGCAAACAAAATGTTTCAAAATTTATTCATGGGGCACCACGGTTCGCGCCGAGCGCAAACGCAACCCCGTCTGGGGGGATGACGCATGGGATTTTTCAGCCGTCTGTTCAAGTTCCGGGAGCAGGACCCGGCCAGCCCGGAAACCACGTGGGCTGTGGAGGAGAACGGCAGCGAATTGGTGCTGGATCCGGAAGACGCAGCCCTGCTCATGACCGAGCTGGACATCGACGCGGCCATCGCCAGCCACGAGCGTTGGAATCTGCGGCTGCAGGATATGGTGAGCGGCCGATCACAGGAGGTCATGCGGCCCGAGCGCGTCTGCCTGGATGATCGCTGCGACCTGGGGCGCTGGTTGTACGGCACCGGACGGGCGCGGCTCGGGAGCTATCCCGCGTTCGGAATGCTGGTGGCGCGGCACCGCTACTTTCACCAGCAAGCTGCCGAAGTGGTAGCGGCCTACCGCGCGGGCGACGGGCGCAAGGCCGAGGTGCTGCTCATGGGCAGTTGCCGCCATGCATCCAATCAGGTGGTGCTGTTGCTCAAGGAATTGAAACGCGGACTGGGACGGTGACCTGCTCCTGAGGGCGGCGCGCCGAATCTGCGCTGCCTCGTCCGCTTCTTTTGGTGCGAGGCGTACGCCGGCTCGGGAGCGGCCACGTTCATTTTCTGAGCCGGAGGCGTGTCAATGGGGCGCGCCCGCTGCTCTGCAACCTCGTTGGACATCGGCTGAGCGAGGGCTTCGCAGTTGACAATGTTCTAACGATTGTGGGGCGCGCGCATCGGCTGCGTTATAGCCCGGTTTTACAATGCGCGCCAAAACTACAGCTCTGCATTTTTTGAAAAGGGGCGCGCTCTTAACGCGGCTACCCGCCCTCGCTCGTGTAGGACTCCGATTCCTGCGCAAGCCCGCCTCTTCTTCGTGCTGCTCTAACTTAAGGAGGGGAACCCCTACATGGCGTCCTTGCAGGCGACTACTGCACTGATGGGAATCAGCCTTGCCGTGCTGATCCTCTATCTAGTGCGCCGCGACCACTTGTACTTGATGCTGGGCCTGTTCTGGGTGGCTGTGGCCGCCGCAGCAGCGCTGCTGGGTGCTTGGCCCGGCCTGATTGACCATCTGGCTGTCCTGTTCCGCATCAGCTACTCGCCAGCGCTGCTGTTACTTTTTGTTTGCATTGTTCTTCTTTTGAAGGCCTTGCACGTTGATATGGTCAACACCCGGGTTGAGCGCGACATGCGCCGCCTCAACCAAAGGCTCGCGATCCTGGAGGCCGAAATCCGCCGCTTGCGGGACCAGGTGCCTCCCTCCGATACCCCCTGAACATGACCCATTCCCTGCTTCCCGTCATCTTGTGTGGCGGCTCGGGCACTCGCCTGTGGCCGCTGTCGCGTGAAACCTACCCCAAGCAATTCCTGGCGCTCAACGGAGACGGTGTCTCCATGCTGCAGGACACGGCCCGGCGCCTGGACGGTCTGGCCTCCCATATCCCGCGCACCGCGCCGGTGGTGGTGTGCAACCAGGACCACCGCTTTCTGGCTGCACAGCAACTTCAGGAGGCGGGTTTCGCGGACGCCACGCTGGTGCTGGAGCCTGTGGGCCGCAATACGGCCCCGGCATTGACGCTCGCAGCCTTGGTGGCGCCACCGGATGCCATTTTGCTGGCGATGCCTGCAGACCATGTGATGACGAAACTGGAACCGCTCCACCAGGCGGTGGAAACCGCCTGGGACCTGGCCCAGCAGGGCCACATGGTGACCTTCGGCATCGTTGCGAGCCGCCCGGAGACCGGCTACGGCTATATCCGCAAGGGAAGCGCTGCTGGCGACGGCCATCGTGCCTTTGCCGTGGAAAGCTTTGAAGAAAAGCCCAGCCTGCAGGTGGCCCAGGAGTACGTCGCCAGCGGCAACTACCTGTGGAACAGCGGCCTTTTCATGGTGCGGGCCGACCAATGGCTGCGGGCCATGGAGGCCCTGCAACCCCAGATGCTCCGCGCGTGCCAGTTGTCCATCGAAGGATGCGCGCGCGATATGGACTTTGTCCGCCCCAACAGCGACGCCTTTGCCGCCTGCCCGTCGGACTCGATTGACTACGCCGTGATGGAGCACCTGCCGCGCAACCGCGTGCAAGGCATGGGCGCGCGCGTTGTGCCATTGGACGCCGGGTGGTCCGATTTGGGTGCCTGGGATGCGCTGTGGGACGTGTTGCCGCGCGACGCCGATGGCAATGCCCATGCGGGCCAGACGCTGGCCATCGACACCCGCAACAGCCTGCTGTTTTCCGAATCCTGCCTGGTGGCCGCCGTGGGGCTCGACAACGTCGTGGTGGTGGAAACGCCCGACGCCGTGCTGGTGGTGAACAAGAGTCGTACACAAGATGTCAAAAAGATCGTTGCAGAGCTGAAAGCACAAGGACGCAGCCTGGCTTCGACCCATCGCAAGGCTTATCGCCCTTGGGGTTGGTATGACAGCATTGATGGCGGCGAGCGTTTTCAGGTCAAGCGCATCGTGGTAAAGCCGGGTGCCCAGTTGAGCCTGCAGATGCACCACCATCGTGCGGAGCACTGGGTGGTGGTAAAAGGAACGGCTCAGGTCACCAATGGCGACCGAACGTTTCTTCTCGGAGAAAACGAATCCACTTATATCCCACTGGGGCATGTCCATCGATTAATGAACCCTGGGAAAGTGCCGCTGGAAATCATTGAAGTTCAATCCGGCAGCTACCTCGGTGAGGACGATATTATCAGATTCGAGGACAGCTATGGACGAGTGAATGAAAACCACCCTCCAGCCGTTTAACTCCTGCGTACTCGGAAATATTTAATTAATTGGAGAGAGAATTGAAGAAAAAAGTTGCGCTGATTACTGGTATTACAGGTCAAGATGGTGCATATTTGGCGGAATTCCTTTTGCAGAAGAACTACGAGGTGCATGGAATTCGTCGCCGCGCCTCGTTGTTCAATACGGACCGCATCGATCATCTCTATCACGATCCACACAACAAAGGCTACGACCTCACGCTGCATTATGGAGATTTGACAGACTCTTCCAGCCTCATTCGGGTGGTGCAGGAAGTCAAACCCGACGAAATCTACAACTTGGCAGCGCAAAGCCATGTCGCGGTGTCGTTCGAGGAGCCCGAGTACACTGCCAATTCAGACGCAATGGGGACCCTTCGCCTGCTGGAGGCGATTCGGATTGCTGGCCTCAAAGACACCACCAAGTTCTACCAGGCATCGACCTCGGAGCTGTATGGTTTGGTTCAGGAAACACCCCAGAAGGAAACCACACCCTTTTACCCTCGATCGCCGTATGCGGTTGCCAAAATGTACGCATACTGGATTACGGTGAACTACCGGGAAGCCTACGGAATGTATGCCTGCAACGGGATACTCTTCAATCACGAGTCTCCCATCCGCGGAGAAACCTTCGTCACGCGAAAGATTACCCGAGCCCTGGCGCGTATCAAGCTGGGCCTGCAAAGCAGCCTGTACCTTGGCAACTTGAACGCTCTGCGGGACTGGGGACATGCGCGGGACTACGTGGAAATGCAATGGCTGATGCTGCAGCAGGATATGGCGGAAGACTATGTCATCGCGACGGGCGAGCAGCACTCGGTGCGAGATTTCGTCAACTGTGCAGCGGAGGAAATCGGAATCCAGCTGCGCTGGGAAGGTGAAGGTGTCGAGGAGAAAGGGTATGACACGGTCACTGGAAACTGCATCGTGGCGGTGGATCCGCGTTACTTCCGACCTGCAGAGGTTGAGACGCTTCTGGGGGATCCCTCCAAAGCCAAGCAGAAGCTCGGCTGGGTGCCGCGCACATCCTTCAAAGAGCTGGTGTCCGAAATGATGCAGGAAGACTTGAAGGGTGCCCACCGCGATGAGCTGGTCAAGCAACACGGATTCAAGTATTTCAATCATCATGAATAAGCCGGAAAAGATGATTCCCGTTTATCAGCCGTATTTCAGCGGGCGTGAGAAAACGTATGTGAATGAATGCCTGGACACGACTTGGATCTCATCCAAGGGCGAGTTCATCCGGCGTTTCGAGCAGGGTTTTGGCGACTATATTGGCTCTTCAAATGTCACCAGCGTCTGCAACGGAACTGTAGCGATTCACCTTGCACTAGAAGCGCTGGGCATAGGGGCGGGCGACGAAGTCATCGTCCCGACATTTACGTACATCGCGTCGGTGAATACGATCATCCAGACGGGCGCCAAGCCGGTTTTCGTGGATTCTCTCGATAGCACGTGGCAGATTGACCCCGAAGACGTCAAGCGGAAGATCACGCCCAAGACCAAGGCGGTTATGGTGGTTCACCTGTATGGCCTTCCATGCGATATGGACGCGATGGTTGCGATTTGTGAGAAACACAAGCTTCTGCTTGTGGAAGACTGCGCGGAAGCCTTTGGTTCGCGCTACAAAGGGCGTCATGTGGGTACGTTCGGCGATATTGCCACGTTCAGCTTTTTTGGTAACAAGACCATTACCACCGGCGAAGGGGGGATGGTGGTTGCAAAAGAACGGGGCACCATTCAGCGCGCATTTCACCTGAAGAATCAGGGAGTTTCACAAACGCGGGAGTATTGGCACGATGTCGTGGCGTACAACTACCGCATGACCAATATTTGTGCTGCTATTGGTCTGGCCCAACTGGAGAACGTGGAGGAGATTCTGGCGAGAAAGCGGCAGGTAGCTGCCTGGTACCAGGAGGATCTCGCAGAACTCCCGTTGGAGACACACAGAGAAATACCCGATACGGTGCATTCGTTCTGGATGTGTTCGGTAGCGGTGAATGATGCAAAACAGCGCCAGCCCCTACGCGATTTCTTAAGAGCTCAGGGGATCGAGACACGTCCTGTGTTTTATCCCTCGCACACCATGCCCCATTGCGCAACGGGGGAGACCTTTACGGTCGCAGAATCATTGGCAGCGCGTGGTATTAATTTGCCAAGTTATCCGGGGTTGAGCCGCGAGGATGTGAGCTTTATAACGGGCAAGATCCGCCAGTTCTTTTGTTGAGCAGATGGATGAAATACGCTCTTGTTGCTACGACCGGTTGGTTGCTACTCGTAGACTTGCAAACAAAAAAAGTACAAGCCCTGGAAAATGGTCGTCCTGAATACTACGGCATCTCGTGGTTTCGTGATGATAATAATTTGGTACTTTCTCATACCGGATTGGATAGCGCCACTCTCACCGATATTAACGCTTATGCATTGTCGGAGCGAGGGTGGCTGTCTAAGGGGGATCTGCGTAGCAGAAACTTTTTGTCGGCACCGCATCAGATATTTTGCGCTCCAGATTATAGAGTAATTTGCGCAAACACCGGGCGAAACGTCATTAATGTATTTGATTTTAAAAAGCCAAACGTATATCAGGAATGTGGTGTTACCGATGCGCGTTGGGATCGCCTGTCGCTGGATGATTTGAAAGGCGACCATCTTAATTCGGTATTTCTGCGCGGCAACCTTTTGTACGTTATTGCGCATGGATTTTTAAAGGGTTCAAAGCTAGCAATTTTTTCGTACCCGGATTTGGAGTTGGTATCTGTTGAACCGTTAGGCAATCGCACAGGTCTGCACAATATATGGATCACAAATGATGGCCAGCGTGTAAGTTGTCATTCAGAGAATGGAAGTCTGATAGACCTTGATAGTAGGTTGCCAATTTGGGAGTCTGGTTCTGCCATCTACACTAGAGGCTTGGCTGCGACTAACGATTACGTTTTGATAGGAGAAAGTCAAAAAACTGTTCGGGATTTGCGGAGAAGTTCATTGAGCGGCATATGGATTCTCAGCAGAAATGACTGGAAAGCCATTGACCATATTTGTCTCGGCCCATACGGTGCTGTGAACGAAATTCGAGTGCTGGATGAGCCTGATGAGGCGCATCACGGCCATCGTTACACCGGTCTCGTAGCACTGTGCTCACAAGATGCCTATACCGATTTATCCCTGTCAAGGCTATCCACCTCAGCCGCTGCGTCTGCAGCTGCAGTGTTTTGGTCGGATTTTGCCGGCATTTTTGGGTCGCCTGCTTTCATGAATAATGGCGCAAAGAGCGCACGAAGCGATCAATTATGTCTCGTTGTCAAGAAGAATGATCAAAGCAAACAAATCGACTTTAGCTATAGCTTGGACGACCCCTTTGAATCCCACGTTTCTGCGATAGCTGGTTACCAGGGCAATGGTGCAGATAAATGCATGAATGCATTTCTTCTAAAATCGTTTGAGAATCAGGCCATATTGTCGTTATGGAAAAACGATGGCGAGTGTTGGGCGCATGTGCCCGGTGTGCAAATTGATAAGCAACCCCTCACCGGCAAGGTCCGGTTAGTTGTTTCCCAAAATAGGGTGACGCTTTATATAAACTCGAAAATCGTGCTTGAATGCCCGGCGCAAATATTCGGAGCAACAAGATGCGACTTTGGGTTAGGAATTCGCTGGATGGGTGCTGCAGTCCGTCCTGAAGAGGTGGCTAATTGAATTCATATGTTCACGGTATCTGGAAGGCTCGATATTTTTGGATGCATTTGGTTGCCTCGGATTTGCGGTCCAGATGGAGGAGGTCGTTTTTTGGTATTTTATGGACGATTATTCAGCCACTTGGCATGACGCTCTTGCTTGCTGTGGTGTTGAGTAAAATGTTAAGGGTTGATATTTATACTTATGCGCCTTATATTCTTTCTGGAATTGTCGTATGGGAATGCGTGACGGCTTGTGTTACGGGAGGGGCATTATCTTTCGTACAGGCGGATGCTTACATAAAGCAATGCAGACACCCGCTTGCAATATACACCTTACGTACAGTCCTCAGTAACTTGGTCGTGTTAGGACTGGCGAGTATTGCTCTTTATGGGTGGTCCGCAATAGTTCTACCGCAAAATATAGGTTTGCACTGGCTTTCGACGCTTACCATATTTCCTATCATTGGCTTGATTCTTTGGCCTCTTGCGACGCTTCTCGCGTATATTGGAGTGCGCTTTCGCGACGTCCCGCATTTCACTGGGCTGGTAATGCAAGCACTATGGTTCTTGTCGCCTGTCTATTTTGAAGAAAAGATGTTTCGTCAGGGTGGGTTGGATTTTCTGGTGGACTTTAACCCGATCTATCACTTGCTTCAGTTGGTGCGCGCGCCTCTGCTGAACGGACGCTGGCCGGCGACAGAAAATTATGCTTACGCGCTTGCCAGTGCTGCTTTGCTTGCTTTTATAGCGTGGATGGTAGGCTGTCGTGCAGAAAGAAAGGTTATTTTTTATCTATGAAGGCGCCATTCATATCGTTAAAGTCTGTAAATTTGCATTATGCAGCTGTGGCTTATAAAGAGCGATCTCTAAAAACTCTATTATCCCAGCTGTTTCGATGGGGCCAAAAGTCCGTTGAGATGGAGGATATTCATGCTCTCAAAAACATATCGTTGGAGGTGAAAGGAGGGGAGCGTATTGGATTAATAGGACACAACGGCGCGGGCAAGAGTACTTTCTTGAAAACTGTTGCTGGCCTTTACCCCATATCTAGTGGCAGCGTCAAGGTTGGCGGTCAGGTCCGATCACTATTTGATTTGAGTCTTGGATTTGAACCTGATGCAACTGGCCGTGAAAACATACTATATCGTGGACTTTTGCTTGGGTTGTCTCCGGCCTTCATGCGAGAAAAGCAAAAAGAAATCGTGGATTTCGCTGGCCTGGGCCATTTTATTGACTATCCGATCAAAACTTACTCTGCTGGTATGCAAGTGAGATTGGCATTTGCTATTTCTACGTCAGTTGGCGGAGATATCCTTTTGCTGGACGAAGTTATCGGGGCGGGGGACGCAAATTTCATGGAAAAAGCGAAACAGCGGATTTCAGATCTGATAGAGCACGCTGAAATTTTGATACTGGCATCGCATGACTTTGCAGCGCTAAAAAGATTATGTGTGCGAGGCCTGGTGCTCCAGCAGGGGAATATTGTCTTTGATGGGCCGATTGATGAGGCTGTCCAGTATTATAAAGAAAAAAATGCAGCCGGGATTCCGTCTGTATAAGGGAATAAAAGGAAGTACTTTTCGGAATCTGGACGTTATTGATCGAATCAGGATGGGACACTTTTGATGAACTTGAGAGTAATGTGGCTCTTGAACCACACTTCGGCCAGAAATTTTGAAGTACCGATGCTCAAAAGAGTCGGGGTATCGCAGATTTTTCTGCCCAAACGTTATCCCACGGACCCTTCATTCCGCAGTGCAAATGTCGATTACTCCGAAGACGAAAATTTACAAATTTCAGCAGCCGATCTCCAAATTCTGAATGACGCGAACTGGTACGGTGGGGCCGATCCTGAGGCATGGGAAGTTGCTAACAAAAATTTTGATCTCCTTTTTTTCATCTTGCATCAGCCTGATGTCTTAAGCCAAGCTGCACGCTATTTCAAAGGAGCGATATTATGGCGGGCCTACGGTCTGGATTCCTCACAGTCGTACGGCAGTTTGGCAAGGTACTTCAAACAGCGAGGCAATATTGAGAAAGTTGGCTCGCGTTTCTATTTTGGAGAAGCGTATCCCCATTTGGCAGATTCTGAGCCGTCCTACCTTCAGACGCGAAGGGTTTATTTGCCGCTCGGAATTGCAAATTCCGTTGTAAAAGATATTTGGCGAGGCGAAAAGAGGCAAATATATTTTGTTTGTCCATCTATTGGATTTAATGATTATTATAAAAAAATTTACCAGGATTTTTGTGATGCATTTGGCGATTTGGACTGTGTAATAGCAGGCTCTCAGCCTGTTTATGTTTCTGACCCCCGTATTCTGGGGTATGTTACGAACGAGCAGCATGTTGAAAATATGACTCAGAGTCGGGTCATGTTTTATCAATCCCAGGAGCCAAATCACATACATTATCATCCGTTTGAGGCTATCAGAACGGGCATGCCCTTGGTCTTTATGGAGGGTGGGATGCTTGATCGCCTTGGCGGTGAAAAACTTCCTGGCCGCTGCTCAACTATAAAAGAAGCCAGAAAGAAGATTGAACGCATTCTTGGGGGTGATGATGAGTTTACAGAACATGTTCGAAAGACCCAAGTTGTGTTACTTGAATCCATGCGGACTGAAAACTGTGAGGCGGCGTGGCGCATCGGTTTAGAGCGTATTGCATCTGAAGTCGAAATTCGGCGGGCGGAAAAGTCTCTCAGGCCGATGTTAAAAAAGAAGAAAAAAGTCGCAGTAATTCTTCCTGTGGAGTATCGGGGTGGCAGCTTGCGGGGCGCATTGGCGCTGGCGAAAGCCTTACTTCTTGGCAGCAGAAAGTGGGGCGAGGAAGCTGAAATAATTTTCGCTCATATTAATGCCGACTCTGCATATACGGAAGACGATTTTCAGGGCCTGCATCCTGACATCAGTCGAAGATCGTTTGCATGGAAAATTATATCGCCTGCTGAAGCGCGCCGTGCGATGCTATATGCTGGTCATAAAGATTGGGAGCCCGCATCTGACGCCTACATGGTTCCTGATGACAATATTCAGCAAATGACGGATTGTGATCTCTGGGTTTTTGTGAGTGATCGAATTCGCCATGCACTGTTGCCCATAAGGCCTTACGTTCTGATGGTTTATGATTATATTCAACGCTACCAAGACGTTGTTTCGGGTGATGCGAACATGGCATTCATCAATGCGGCAAGAGGTGCTGAAAAAATATTGGTCACAACTGACTTCACAGGACAGGATGCTCTTCAATACGCGGGTATTGAGAAATCGAAGATTGCACACGTTCCGATGTTGCCACCAGAAATCAAGACAGAGCTGCTTGAGACAGTGGCTGCGCCGAGCGCTCAAGAGTACTTTGTATGGACTACTAATGCCGCCCCTCATAAAAATCACCGCAATGCCGCCGAAGCACTTCGGATTTACTATGAAGAGCTGGGAGGTGAACTTGGCTGCATGGTCACGGGGGTTAACACCGAGGATATATTAAACGGCTCCTATGAACATCATAAAGCGATATCGTCGATCTTCGAGCGTAGCGCCGCACTGCGCAAACATGTGTCTTGGTTAGGTGAAATTTCCGATCAAAAATATTGCGATCTTCTTACGCGAGCAAAGTTTCTGTGGCACGCAGGCCTGATAGATAACGGTACCTTCAGTGTGATAGAAGCTGCCTCATTGGGTGTTCCCGCACTTTCTAGCGATTACCCTGCAATGCGTGAGATAGATGCCAAATACGCTTTGGAGCTAACATGGATGGACCCGAATTCCAGCCGTAACATGGCTCTTCAGCTGAAGTATATGGAAGGCAATGTGAAAGATCTGAGGGGCCGCTTACCATCCAAGGAGCAATTGGCATTGCACAGCGTTGAAAACATGTCATATAGCTATTGGAGTGAGGTGCGTGCATGCATGTAAAGGACTACGGCATGTATGTGGCTTATCCGCCTACTGTAGACCTGCGCGATCAAGGTCTCGGGAGGCATCTGGCCATGTTCTTGAATGGCGCTCATGAATTATCGAATGTTAGGTTTACCATTGTTTGCCCAAGCTGGACTAAGGAAAGCTTGCAGGAGCTCTTTGAAAGTGAGAATGTTTCATCGCGAGTTTATAAATTAGAATGTCCCGATGGGAAGCCGTATATACTAAAGCTGTATGAATTATTAAGAAAGTACAGTAAATATAGAAAACGAAAGGGTTGGTTCTCGCAATTTTCATCAAAAATGGTGGCCCAGGCCGGTTTTGCGTGGCGCTCGCTAACATCCCGTGCGGTGGCCGTCCACGACGTCTGGACTCTTTTTGTCTTTCTTGCTTTTGTCCTGCCATCGCTGCTGGTTGTGCTGCCGCTGGCGGCGGTAGTGTCGCCGATATTGGTTTTTTCAGCGCTTACTCGATGGGTAATCATTTTAAAACCGTTTTTGACTGTGCGTTTTCAGAGCATGCGTTGGGTGCGGCTGCTTCAAAAGTCGGCGTCCCTGCTTGAAAAGCCGGAGAGCAAGAATTGGGTCTTAGGTCTTTTTGATGAAATGCACGAGCGTGAAATTTCACGCATGCAGAAAATTGTCGAAAGAACGAATGTTGTTGCCTGGTATTGTCCTACCGCTTTTTGGCCTTCTTTTCATTCCATCGAGGCACCACGATTAATGTGTGTACCAGATGTGGTATTGTCGGATTTTCCTGTTGGATTCGCCGGTGTTGGGGGTGAAAGATTTGCGCGTACTTTTGAAATTATCGAAGATTCAATAAGACTTTGTAGTCATTTTGTCACTTATAGTGAGTCGGTGAAGTGGAAAACGCTTGTTGAAAAATATGGCGTGGAGCAAAATAAGGTTGCGGTTATACCGCATGCTCCTAGTGTGCTTCATCGTTTAGTGGAGATTAGCGGGTTTCCCGATAACGAACTCGCGTCCAAGTATTTTTGCCAGTCTCAATTGCAAAATGCATTTCAGCGCGGCGCCAACCCGACTTATACCTCCCTGTTGCAAGTAGCAAACCTTAAATTTATTTTCTATGCCAGTCAATTCCGCCCAAATAAGAATATTTTAACGTTGCTTCGCGCGTATGAACATCTCTTGCGAAGAAGATATGTGGGTCATAAACTTATTTTGACTGGTGATCCCTCACTCATACCGGAGATCGGGAATTTCGTTAAAGACAAGCGGCTGCAGAATGATGTAATATTTTTGCCACGGTTGACGGCTACGGAGCTTGCAGCTTGCTACAAGCTGGCAGATTTGGCAGTAAATCCTACTTTGAGTGAGGGTGGATGTCCTTTTACCTTCACTGAAGCGCTGTCGGTTGGTACGCCGGTCGTTATGTCGAGGATCGATGTTGCGGAAGAAGTACTTACCGAATCCGTCTTGCAAGAAGTGACTTTTTTTGATCCTTATAGCTGGAAAAATTGCGCGGAGCGTATTGAATGGGCTTTGAATAATAAAGATTATCTTTTGGGGATTCAAAAAAGGGCTTTTGACGTATTGGTTGAACGTAGTTGGTCTGATGTGGTAAGAGAGCACATGCAAGTGCTGGATGACATTTCAACCCGTAGAGAGTCAACGGAAAATGGATAAGCTTATTATTTTTGGATTCGGAGGTCATGCTCGTAGTGTGGGGAATGTCGCCCTTTCTCAAGGATTTAGGCATCTCATATTTGTAGAGAACACCGCGAGGTCTGGTGAGAATTTTCTTGGCCATCGGGTTGTCCCGAGCTTGGAGGAGGTGGACGCCTCCTGGGTATTTGCCCATGCGGCTTCGGGGGATGGGCTAAAAAGGAAGGCCCAGTGCGAGCAGATAGTTGATTCAGGTCTGATACTATTGGCCGTCGTTTCCCCCTCATCAAGCATTGGTGTCGGTAGCGTAATTGGAGAGGGATCGTTCGTTGGTGATATGTGTCATATCGGTCCCATGGCTCAGATTGGTACCGGTTGCATTTTAAACACCGGGTGTGTCGTGGAGCACGAGTGCATCGTTGGAGATTTCACGCATGTTTCTGTGAACTCAACGGTGGCAGGCCGCAGCCGAGTTGGCAGGTTATCGATGCTCGGGGCTGGGTCCGTGGTAATTGATGGCGTATCGATTTCCGACAGAATTACGGTTGGAGCTGGCTCGGTCGTAACGAGAGACATTGTTGAGCCAGGTACCTATGTGGGTGCGCCAGTCAAAAAGATTCGATCGCACTCTAAAGGTTAGTGTCGACTCGCAACGCATCGATGGCATCGGCTCAAGGGTGCCCGACAGCATGGTAATAAGTCACCAACACGGTTGCTAAGAGTACTCTGCAGCCCAATAGATGCAATTATTATGACCGTGGTGGCTAGTGATTTTCCTCCGCGTTGACGTTCCCGTGCCCGGGCGTGTGCGTCATTGAGGCTGTGGTTATGGAAAGAAAATTAGGTCGATGCTGGTGTGTGGCCTAGCTTTTGAAAGGTAAATGAAGTGAGCGCAGAAGAAAATCTCAACAAGATTCTGGTGTCCTTGGTGGTACCGGTCTATTCGGGTGCGCCCTATCTGCGGGAACTTGTAAAGTCGATTGAACGGGTGCGCGAAGCATGGATAAAGGACGCAGCGCCGCTCTGCCTGATAGAAGTTATTTTTGTAGACGATGATGCCATTGACGACTCCGCACGGGTGTTAGACGAACTGGCTGCTAACTGTGCCTGGGTACGGGTGCTGCACCTTTCACGTAACTTCGGCCAGCACCCGGCAACTATCGCCGGCATATTGCACAGCTGCGGCGACTGGGTGGTTACGATGGATGAGGACCTACAGCACTCGCCGGAATATATCGCGGCGATGCTGAATGTGGCGGTTTCCGGCGAGTTGGACGTCGTTTACGCAAATGCGGTTAATGACGTTCACGAAAGCCCTCTGCGGGATATCGGCTCGCGCTTGGCCAAGCGCATCACGGCAATTTTAGCTGGCGACATGAGCGTTTTGAAATTCAGCAGCTTCCGTGTCATTCGCGGCGTTATCGCCCGTTCGGCGAGCAGCGTGTGTGGCCACGAAACCTATTTTGACATCGCCTTGTCCTGGTTTTCCCGCCGCGCGGGCACTCTGCCTTTACACATCAAGGACCATCGTTTCATCGAAGGCAAGAAGAGTGGCTACTCGATGCGCAAACTGCTGTCCCATGCGCGGCGCTTGGTCATATCCAGCCGTGTCAAGGCTTTGCGTATCGGAGGGTACGTCGGGGTGGGGGCCATGCTGTTCGGGGCCGCATTTGCCGCCTATGTGGCGTTCATGGAGTTCTTTTTCCCAGGTGTTTTCGGAGCACGTGGGTGGAGTTCCTTGATTGTCTCTAGCATGATGTTTGGCGGCATGACCCTCTTTTTGGTCAGTGCCGCCCTGGAGTACCTGTCCATCCTGGTTTTGCGGGCGCAAGGCAAGCCCACGTTTTTTGTCGTCGACCGTAGTGGCGACGCGGTCATTGCCTCATACCTCAAGGAGACGGTCGCTTGATTGCCATGGAGCGCGCGGTCCTGCAGCCGGGCGGTGAGCCAACCGTTCAGTGGGTGTTGGTCTTTGGTGTTGGCTTGATCGGGGAGACACTCGTCGCCGAACTGTCCCGCCGTGGTTTTTCGCAAGCCACACGGCTCTTGTTTTCGTGGCAGCCGGCATCACGCACCTGGGAGGATGAGGCGGATGCAATCTGCGGATGGGTACGTGCGCGCGTGAACGTCCACGCGCACGCCGGCACAACCGCCAGCCGCATGTCATTCGATATCGTCTGGAGCGCCGGGCGGGGCGGGTTCGCTTCGAGCTGGGCGACGCTTGACCTGGAACTGTGCGCCTTTCAGGCCGTCATGGCTTTGTCTAGCCGTTTGCTGGAGATGCTGCCCCTGGCCGTACACCGTTTTCACCTTACTAGTTCCGCCGGCGGCCTATATGAAGGGCAGCGAAATGTTGGACTGGGGGATCCACCCGCGCCGCTGCGCCCTTATGGCCAGCTGAAGCTGGAGCAGGAGCAACAACTACGGGCTGTAGCGGGGCCAGTAGTCAAGCGCATCTATAGGCCGAGTTCGGTATACGGCTTTGTGTCACTGAAAAGTCGGCTGGGATTGATTGCTACGCTCATCAACAATGGCATGCGAGGACATGTGACTAATATCTTCGCGGAAGCGCTGACTTTAAGAGACTACGTCTTGGTGGGAGACATCGCTACTTTCATGGCGCAAAAAATCGAAATCCAGGAAGCCGCGCGAGATGATACCTATCTGTTGGCATCCGCGAAACCCACGTCTGTCCATGAGGTGCTGGTCCTTCTGGAGCGTGTTCTGGATCGGTCCCTGTATTTTGTCTTCTGGCCTACCCCGGACAACACGGCCTCCAACACCTACAGCCCCCACGTCCTTGCCGATGGCTTTCGACCGCAAGACCTGGAGACGGGGATACGGTCGGTGCTGCTTGGCATGCGCCATCAATTCTTCAAACACTATCCCTGAGGCTACCCCCCGCATGTCCGAACACGAGTTTGACGCACACGCCGACAGTTATCGGCAGACACTGGACAATGCACTCGCTGTGGGCGGGGGCGACAGCCTTTATTACGCCGAGCGAAAGTTCGCAGCGCTGCGGGCGTTTATGGCCGAGCGCTCGCGCGCCACACCAACGGCCATCCTTGATTTTGGCTGCGGGACAGGTACCAACCTGCCCTACTTGCACGGGCTTTTTGCCGGCGCCTCCTTGTATGGGGTGGACGTTTCGAGCCGCAGCCTGGAGCTGGCCGGTGAGCGCCATGTTCCAGACTGCCAGTTGACTTCGTACGATGGCAGAACTCTGCCCTTTGATGCGGCGAAGTTCGATGTGGTGGTGGTATCAAACGTTCTCCATCACATTGAACCTCCGCACCGTGCGGCAACGCTGAAGGAAATCGGCCGCTGCATGAAGCCCGGGGGCCTTTTGGTTGTGTTCGAGCACAACCCTGCCAACCCCGTGACACGCAAGGTGGTCCGGGATTGCCCGTTCGACGTGGGGGTGACATTGGTCGGCCAGCGGGAGGTACAGTCGGTTTTGCGTGACCTGGGTTATCGGGTCGCGAGCCTCTGGAACATCATTTTCTTTCCCGCCGCCCTGAAGAAAATGAACGTCGTCGAGCGGTCGCTGCGATGGTTGCCGCTGGGTGCGCAATATGCGCTGTTCGCCGAGTGGCAAGGGTAGGCCGCAGTGAACCATCCGCTGCTGCGCAAGTTGTCACGTTTCGCCATGGTGGGCGTCGCGAATGCCTTGGTTTATGCCCTGGCGACACGTCTGTATGCCGATGTGCTCGCAGTTAGCGCGGCTGTCGCGAGTGGGCTGGGCTACGCGACGGCTGTGCCCTTGGCCTTCTTCGGACATCGGCACCTGACGTTTGAAGCGAGGGGGGCGTTAACGCCGCAGTTTGCGCGATTCCTGGGTAACCACTTGTTGGGTTTTGCTCTGGCAGTGGTCATTGCTTGGCTGATGACTGATCTGCTGGGGTGGCCCATCTGGATGGGGATGGGCACCACGATCTTGGCGGTTCCGGTTGTGAGTTATCTGGTGATGGATAAGTGGGTGTTTGCCCGTCCATGAGTGACGTGATGCGCCACTTGTAGCGTGTTCGTATGTGTTTCCGATCGTGTTGTCTGATTGCAAGATTTCTGAGGTACGTTGCATGTCAAGGTTGACCCATATCGCTGCTTTTCTGCTGCTGGGGGGACTTGTGGCCACAGCCCTTTGGCTGCCGTTCGGCTTCGAAATGGGAGGGCTCATCGAAGAGTGGGGCATGCTGGGGCTCTATAGCAAATATGGCCATTTTTTTGTGACAGGACGAGACGGTGTTGTACCCAACTTCGCTATGCGGCCCCTGACCTTCCTGATGCCAGGCATCGCGAACAAGCTGAGTTCCCACTCCTTCGTGCCCTGGCACCTGTTGCTGATCGTCGCCCTGATGCTCAAGGGGGCCGTGGGGGGCTGGTTGGTCCTGCGGCTGTCGCACTCAAGGCTGTTGGGCGCCATGGCGGTGCTTCTGTTCATCGTCTATCCAGCCGACACGATGCACGTGTCGCTGAGGAGCCTGCACATCGTTTGGGCTATCACTTTTGTGATGTTGGGGGCCTGTGCGCTCATTGTGGCGCTTGAAAAGGAGGGTGATGGCTTCGCTGCCTATATCGCAGCGGCACTTGCCTCCGTCCTGGTTGTCGTCGGTATCGCGATGTACGAGGCCTCGTTCGCCATGCTCCTGTTGGCGCCAGGCTACTTTGTCGTCAAATTAGGTGCACGGGGTGTGATTCGTATCGCTTGGCAACGGGCGCGGATCTGGGTGGTATTCGGTGCGGGGCTCGGGCTGTACGGCCTGTATCTTGCTGGGGCTAGCGCCACAGGCAGCAGTTACCAAGGTAGCCTGGTCGGGGGAGGCGGTATCGTCGGGTTGCTCACCGAAACCCTGCCGAAACTCTTCACGGTAGGCGCCGTGCACGTTTTCTGGGGTGGGTGGGCGGAGTCATTTCGGTTGACCCTCGAGCAGCCGGTCAGTAACCTGATTTACTTGGTTGTGTGCACTATGGTGCTCGTTGTGGCTGCAGTGCTCACCGTTCGTGTACCGCGTAAACAGCCCTTTGACGAGGTTTCGTCGACAAGTGCCTGTAGACTGATGTGGGTAGGTGTTGTCATTGCACTGGCGGGCTATTTCCCGTATCTATTTTCCTTGCCTCACCTCTCGATCAGCCAGCGCACCTTCCTGGCTGCCAGTCCTGGAGCCGCCTTGGTCTGGGTGGGGGCGCTGGCATTCATTGTCGGCCGCAGCCGGGTTCTGGCGTTGCTTGTGTCGTCTGCGGCGGTATTGCTGGGTCTAACCTTCCAACTGCATCAGTTCAGCCACTACCAATATCTTTCGGATCTTCAACGCAAGCTGTTGGGCGAGGTGGTCAGCCAATACGGCCAGAGAGAAGGCTCCCCGCCTCTCGTGGTCAGGGATTACAGTAACCTGCTGGGCCACACCTGGATGTTTTTGCCCGAGAACCTGGGCTATGCTTTGTCGTACATCGTTGGGCGTCCCACGGGGCCAGTGGAAATCTGTCGGCAGCCCTCCGGTGAATGGATGCGTAGGGATGGATTGGGTCGCACCGGGCATTGCTATCAATTGGATGGGCAATGGGTTTTTGAAGAAGCTGAACCCGTCGGCGCCCTTGGCCGGCCTGTACCTGGCGGGTCACATAAAGTGATCAGATGGCCGGTTGCCACTGCAGTGACGCTGGATGTGGGGCAAGACATGCTCACGATTGACGGCGAGGAGTTGACCGCCAGACGCGGGGGCATCTCAAGAGACCAGAATGTTCCGGTTGACCCTACGGGGCTGTACGGTACTCGTTGGCCACTTGCCGGAAAGCTGTGGCAATCGAGCTATCGTGTTCGTGATTGCTACCGTTGGGATTTTGGAGATGTCTGGAGTTTAGAGTTACCTATCCGCGGCAACGGGTGGCGCGAGGCCGAATGGACTGTATCAGGACTCGACAAGACGTCTGCCGCGTGGAAAACATCACGGGCCGGCAGTTTGTTTTTTGAGTTGCTGCCAAGGGATACCGATTACATACTTCGATTCCGTCTATCCGCAGCGGCCAATGACCGCGTTCTCAAGAGCCTGATCGTGTCGGTGAACGGCAAGCAAATGTCGCTTGCCTTGAGTGGCCTGGAGGGTGTTGCCACCGTGCCGGTTGGCGTTTTGAAACGCGGCGAAAACGTGTTGATGTTTGAATCAGAGGTCGCGAAAGACTACTACGGTCTCTCCATAATGTTGGACCGTGTGATGCTTGAACCTCGATCATCGAACCTGTTGCCAGAAAGTGCAGTGACGAGCAGCGGATGTTGATTGGGCACCAGTGAATCGCCTTGACGCTGAACTGACATCCCGAGGTTGGACAGTTGCATTGCTGCGATTCGGATTGGGCTTTCCCCAACAGTGTTGATTTTCAAAGAATTTTGACCCACCGTTGAGTCTTTTCTGGGTGGAAGAAATCAACAGTCATGCCGTTGAAGTGCTAATAGACGCCGTTCTTGACCCAGTGCTCTGCCCGTTGTTCGTTGCTGAGCTTGTAGGCTTGCTTGAATTGCAGCAGGCTGACCATTAGACGGATGGGAAAACGGGATGCCGGTTGCGGCAACGCCAGCCCCTGCGACCTGCAGCGAGGAGGCCGAACAGGTCCCCTGTGCAATTGCCAGACCTTCACGGACCTACCGGACGTACCACAGCGCCACAGCCGCTAAGATCTGCGGCCAGGGTTGGCAACTGGCCAGTACAAGCAACGGGTGGCGCGGATCAATCATCTCGGGCCGAAGTGGCTAAAGAAATCGGCCTTGCACATCTGCAATACTCCAAGAATTAGAATCTGATTTGAAATATTTTCGAGGTATCAAGCACCAAGTGGAATTGCCGCAAACCCCGTGCTCATCCGGGTTCCTGGATCTTTACAAAGGCCGACTCGATAGCTTGCCCTGAAAATACGATTCTCAGTCGCGGGCAGTCGATGATTGCTTGAAGCGGCGAGCAGTGTCGCGGTGACCGCCTGCACGTCCGGTCAGAATAAGGCGTAATTTAATCCCGGTACCGCGTCACCGCCGGCCCATTGATCGGACTGCGGCTCAGCCGCTGATCCATCTTTATGTATCCCACGGCCCACTGGATGACGCTGCGCCGCTTCATCATGGCGCCCTGAACGCCCTTGTGATACCGCGCCATTGTCCTGAGCGCAGGATGCGCACGCACGCAATCTCCACGCCCCGGCCAATTGAAATGCCCAGATGCATTAATTTCTCTGCATGCCCGCCGCGACCGGAGCCTCGAGTTTTTTGCCATACCAAATCGATCCCGTCGACGTCAAATGCGCGGTATCAAAATGCAGGGGTGCTCCATTATCAAATATCGGGCAATGTCTTGCAGGACATGCTAAAGAAAGAACGGAAATATATTCCACGTCGCGACGATTTGAAAAATACTTGCTAAGTATTGCATCACGCTCGAAAACTACTTCTTCGATATCGTTGTCAGAAAATGCGCTGAAATTTTTGGCTTGAAGCCTTTGAGCAATAAGAACTGGAATGGCTTGCTTATATATGGCGCTAGGACCTATTATTTTTACATGAATTCCTTCTGAGGTTAGGAGGTGAATGGTCTTGTCCATCTCTGCAATTTGTGTAAGCTCGGCAGTCCAAACTGCTGACATTATCACGAGCGTTGGTTTGATTTCCTGTAGCGTTGCAATCGCAAGGTCATTGAATGCTCGGCAGTTAGGTCTGGTAGCCACGTCGACGCCGACCAAGGGTGCACAGGCCGATGCGGTCAGCTGGCCGATCGCAAAACCATCGCTTTCCATGGCATTTTTCAGGCCATGTGCATATTGTGCTAAATGACTATCTCCCCATAGCACAATAATGCGCCCTGTTTTTGGCAAACATAAGTCTGGACGGTAGTCGGCAAAACTCTGGTTTGGTTCCAGGAAACATGTGCCTTGACGGAAAAGTGACTTGAAGTCAAACTGCTGAAATGACAAGGCCTCGTTTACGCTAAATCCTTCCAGCGTAGGCGTTGAATTCTTTGTTGGACCTGAACTTAAGGGAACTGTATTTGAGAAAACTTCAGGTGTGGTTGAGTTTAAAGTCAAGGATCTTGCTTTCTGGTGCGTAACCCAATCATTGGGCGCTAATTTTTCTGGGATGGATCCATGAAATTTGGATGGAAAGCCTTCGCCTAAAAAACCCATTGTAGCCACTACCAATATAGTAGCCAATGACGCACCGGAGGTCGCGAAAAGGACAGGTTTTCGTGTCATAGGGGCCCACCTGCGAACCGGCTGCTCAACGATGAAGTATGAAAAAAAGGCCAGAATAACAGATGTAGATATCCCATAAAGTGCGAAATTAATGGGGTCGGCGTTTGGAAAAGCTCGTTTGCCTAAGACCACTAATGGCCAATGGATCAAATAAAGTGAGTAGCTAATTCTGCCTACCGATGTCATTACAGAGGCGCTCAGAAGTCGAGTGACAACGTTAGGTGCTGTTCCGCCAGCCCAGATTAACAATGCAGTACTCACACAAGGAACTAATGCCAGTAGTCCTGGAAATCTCATTTCTTTCGTAATGAAAAACATGCCAAACAATATTGCAGCTAGCCCAGAACCGGCCGTAAGAAAAGTTGCCTGCTGCATACGCTGGGTTGGTTTTAACGTTGAAGGGAGTAATGCAAGGAGGCTTCCCGATAGAAGTTCAAAGGCCCGCCAAGGGAGCATGTAAAAAGCTTGGCTGGGATCGCGGTTTAACATCCATTCCGAACCGAAGAGTGAAATCAAAAAAAGGACCGTTAACACGAGTGGAAGTGCTCGCCTCGCTGTCCTATAAACAAGTAGCACCAGCAATGGGAAAATGACATAAAATTGCTCTTCAACTCCTAAGCTCCAATAGTGCAATAGGGGAGTTTGATTTGCTGCTGGTCCAAAATAATTCGATTTCATCCAAAACCAAAAATTCGGGGCAAATATACCAGACCAAAATAGGGATTTTGAGAAATCAACGAACTCCATTGGGAAAAGCAACAGCCAGGCCGCAATGCAGGAGGCACTCGAAACAACGATGAAAGCTGGTAAGATACGTTTTGCTCTACGTTCGTAAAAATTGGTAATTGTAAAAATACCGGAGCTGATGTCGGAATAGATGGTTTTTGATATCAAATAACCAGAGATAACAAAAAATACATCAACGCCAATAAATCCACCGGGTAGATAAGTTGGCAAAAAATGAAATACAACAACCGCTGTAACTGCTAAGGCGCGAAGCCCATCAATGTCGGGTCGATAGGTGTGGTTATTTGTGGTCATATTTATAATATATGACCAATAATATATGGTTATCGGACATAAAGAAATCTAGTAAAATACTAAAACCATCGTGCTAATTTATTATTGATGTGGTTTTGGGGAAATTTTTGGATTTATATTATTCCTGACTAAACTGGTTTTGTTGCACAAGCCCCAATCAGGCCGAGATAACCCCAACTCAAGACGCAGCCACGCCATAGCGGGCACCGACGCAGGCGCCGTTGTTGGGCGTCCAAGTTGCGTGAAGCGCTTGAGCAAAGCCAACCGCACACGCAGCTCCGTCACGTAGTGCTCGCACTTGCCGGCCATCACCTCTCTTGCCGGCCATCACCTCTCGTCCAGCCGTTTGAAGTGTGCATCTTGATTTCCGACAAGATTCTTCGGTGCCGGACGACCCACTTTTCCAGACTCCCCCCAGTCTCTGGCAAGCTCTCGGCGCAGCATTCGCACAGACGCTCCCCCCCAGGTCTCTTTCCACGGCTTGTCGTTCTTGCGCGGGGGAATCGCCGCGTGCGCGCCTCTTTGCGCTATCGCCGCAGGCAGCCTTTGGTGTTATATGCACCATCGGTACTCACCCTGGCGATCGGTTCATGTGGCGGTATCGGCGCCAACAGTCCGGGCAGCATGAGTGCATCGCCCACACAGGTGTCCGTGACTTCAATGACCCAAATCTCCAGCGGGCGGGCATCAATACCCAGGTGCACCTTACGCCACTGCTTGCGGTATTCGGCCCCGTGCTTCTTGCGTTTCCGCTCCCTTTCGCCTAGGAGGTTGATGCCCGTGCTGTGCACCAAAAATCCAGCGTTGTGCTGCTGCGCCGGTAAGGCAGTCGCACCTGCAGTGTTTTGACGACGGCTGAGCGTGCTGAGTCCGGAACCCGCCAGTCCAGCCCCGCCAGACGCAGCAGGTTTTGAATGAGTCCCAGGCTGCCGCAGGGCCAAGCTCAACAAGCACTTGATGCTCGGGCGAAACTAGATGGCAGTATCCGTGAACGTCTGCCGGCGACCCCGTTTGCCGCTGGCTGCCGCGTACCACTGCATGTCTTTGTCCAGCAAGACAGTAGGGAGCTTCGGGCCCTGAGCACCGTGTTGTGCTCAGTTCAATTGGTGGTCTTGTCGCGGGCCTTTGCTTTTAGGGGTCCACTCATACGCCGAGACCAGCGCAATGGAGCCGTTTGTGGAACAAAGCCGCATCAGACCCATCCGCATTTGTTCTATAAGCGACCATGTGACCGTCCGGGATGCGACACCCGACCTACGCAGAAATCGATGCCCGAGATAGCCAGGTGTAGGTTAATAAACTGCCGCGTATAGAACGTCCTCGCGGTCGGCCCAGATGCTGCAAGTGCCATTTCCTACGACACTGACAGTCTTGTCTTGCGCCTGGGCGGAAAGCAAAAGTGCATATAGCGCTTTTCCTTGTGCGCTTCCGAGGTTTATAGCCCATTCGCTATTGTTGCCACAGGTCGGGGACTCCGTTTTTACACCTGCAATAAAGAAAAGGTAATTTGTAGAATTGATAATCATGAAGGTCACCTTGCCGGTTGATGTGCCTGCATGGCTCGCTCCCGAGAAAATTGTGAAAGCTGCAATAATTGCGATATGGGAAAGCTTCTTCATTTTTAAGCTCATTCGAGGATGATTTGAATGACGGGGGTAATGTCGACAACGCGCCTATGATAACTCGCGGCTAGCGTAACTCCGTTGAATTCGGTATATCCGTATAACATGACGTAGTACGTTCCAGGTGTCGGTGTTGGAAAATCACATGCCTCGTTGTTCCCAATCAAGTATGGTCGACAATCGTACGAGGACAGGGTGGGGGTTTGCCCAAGCTTGACGTACAGATCGGCATCACCGATACCGCCACTGGTCTGTACTTTCAGGTTTTGAGCTCCTGCAGGGACAGTAAAAGAGTAGTACTGTGACGAGCCGCTAACCCCTGATCGATCGGATTGCAGCAAAGGAGTCACGGTGCCCGCGCCAACACTCAGGTTGAATTGAGCGTTCACCGTGATATTTGAATTGATCGTGAACGAGCAAGCGCCAGTACCTGAGCAGGTGCTGCCGCTCCAACCGGCAAAAGTACTGCCTGCCGCGGGCGTGGCTGTCAGGGTCACTATGGAGCCAGGGGAAAGCGACTCGGTGCAGGTTGCTCCGCAATTGATCGCTCCGCCAGCCCGCGTGACCGTGCCCGTTCCCGTGCCGATTTTTGCGATGGAGAGCAGGCCGACCGGAACGGTGGTGAACGTTGCCGTCACGCTTTTCAGTGTATTGACTGTCACTGTGCAGGCGCCACTCCCTGTGCAGTCACCCGACCATCCCGAAAAGACATAGCCCGCCGCCGGGGTCGGAGTCAGGGTCACCGCCGTTCCGTCGGGAAAGGCCTCGGTACAGTCCAGTCCGCAGTTGATGCCTGCGGGGGAGCTGGTGACCGTACCGTTGCCAGCCTTGGTCACCATCAGGTCGGAAGTCCCGGAGGTGTCCAGGGGGAGTTTGGCTTGGGCCTGGCTGGACATCACCGCGGGCACACGGCCAGGATTCACGCCGTAGGGATGATTCGTTCCGAACGTCCAGCTGAGATTGCCCATTCCTCCAAGCACCAGGTGGCAATAACTCATGATAGTGCCGTTGCGTTGGCCAGTGCCTCCGCCGGTAATCGAGGATAACCCGGGCAAATACCCGGTCCGCCCCCCGCCGCCCAGAGACAGGCCGCATTGCCCGGTGGCATTGCCAGAGTAGCAGCAGTCAATGGCTCCTCCTGTATTGGGAGAGGGCGCAATGAAAGGGTTGTCATAGTCATGCGTGTGGGAGCTTCCGAAAGCGTGCCCGATCTCATGGGCCACCACGACGGAGTCCCAGATCACCTGCGGGCTCGAAGGATTGAAACTGCCTGAGAGGCCGGCGCTAACGCCATAGGCAATGCTGGGATTTGACAAGCTGCCTACATATGCGATCCCCGCTCCCACGGGCTTTCCACTCAACAAATGCACATGGTGGCGCGGAACGGATGCATTGGCGCCCGCATTCCAGTAAGCCTGCAACTCGTTGAGCATGAGGTCGGCGCTTGTCTGCGTCCATGGATCGGTTGGCGTAGTCCGGATGAGTATCTGCTTGAGGTTGAACCTCGTGGCAACCTCGGTTTGATACCGGCTGCTGATGTATGCCAGCAGGTTGGTGATGTAGGTGAATGTGGCGGCTTCCGTGCCAAATTTCTGGAAAAACTCGTAATCACTATCAATGATGATATCCGCGCGACGAAGGCTCCCAGCCTTTTCAGAGACTATGTTGTTCGCGTTGATTTGCCCTTGTTTTAGCAAAGACTCCAGTCGAACGTTTCGCTGTGCCGGATCTTTTTGAAGGAAGGTTGGCGTTACGCCGCAAGAAAATTCTCGATCCGTGAAATCTTTCTGCTGGTCAACAGTACGAGAAACGGCACGCCCATCGGCTTTAAGGCGTTCAGGGATCAGTTCGTTCAGGATGGTTTCATCGCCCTGGTGGATAATGGTGTGGATTTCTCCATCTGAACTTACCGATACAAAAGCATAGCTTTCAGGCGAACCTTCAATGGCCCCAATGAAATGGGCGGAGGTCGCTAGAGGAAATGTCCGGCTCCCTTTTTGATCAACAACGATGTATTGGGTATCGGCGCTGGTCACTTCTGAGCGGCGCAGCGCAAGACTGACAACTTTGGGATGAGCGTCGTCAATCTGGAGGCGCTCAATGCGCAGGGTTTCGCCCACCCGGGTGTTCAGGGCTGCCGTGGCCATCTGCTCCGAGTGAGGCTTTCCCGGAATGAGTTGCAGCGTTTGCTCGGCGAGCCCGGTCTTCGCGGTGGCAAGCAAAACGAGGATCAGCGCTGATTCAACCCATTTTCTCAATGAACTGGCGAACCTCATTGTTTTTGGTTTTCTATAAAAAAGAAAATCACGACCGTGTCGTGGCCTGCAGCGCTGGCCACAAGATTGTGACAATGTAAAGAAATGATAACCGCGCAAAATCTAATCGAAACCAGCGCCAATAGCAAGCGCATGCTTGCTGGGTTTCGATAGATTTTTTCGCGCCGAGCGGCGCGGGGTTTGGCCCGTCAGGGCGCTTTGCGTTGCCGCACGTCCCAGCGGGCGAGGCACAGCAGGGTGGTGGCGATCATGTACTTGCCCACGCTCAGCCATGAGTTGAAGATGCGCGACGTGCCGGCAACCCGCATGTTCATGGAGACTGGCACTTCCGAGATGGTGAGCCCCGCCCTTCGCACCAGCAGGAGGGCCCCGAGGTCCTGGTAGTCCAGCAGGGTGGCTTCTCGCGAAGCAAGCACGCGCATCGCGCTCAGGTTGTACAGCCGGAACCCGGAGGTCAGGTCACGCAAATCAAAGCCTGCAATGCGCCGGAACCATTGCCATGCGAGGTGCCGCAGTCGGCTTGCGCGTTCCGGGAAGGCGCCAATCACCAGGTCGGACTCGCTTTGCGCCGCCAGCAACGCCGGAATCTCTTCGACCTCGTGCTGACCGTCCGCATCCATGGTGATCACGGCCTGGTATCCCTGCGCCAGCGCGTAGCAAATACCCGCCTGCATGCCGCCCCACGCGCCCATGGGGAGCACGGGGTTCAATACGCGTGCGCCTGCAGCACGCGCGATGGCGCCGGTGCCGTCCGTGCTTTGGTCGTCAATGACCAGAACATCCCGCCAGCCTTGCGTGTGCAGCCGCTCGAGCAGCGCGCCAATGGTGGTCGCTTCGTTGCGGGCGGGGATGACGATCAGCACGCCGTCGCGAGGCTTGCCGCTCCAAGCCTCGGGCATGGCAAGTTCATACTGTTGGAACACGGAGCGCTCGCAGGTGGTGATGGAAAAGACGGAGTGCAAGGCCCTTTGGCCTGCTGCACCATACCGAGCGCGCAAGGCCGGATCGTCGCCCAGTTGGCGGATGGCTGCGCGCCAGCCCTCCAGGTCGTCCGGCGGTACCTGCAATCCCGCACCGGCGTGGGCCACCACCCACGGCATGCCGGAGCCGGGCAGGGCCGAAACAATGCAGGGCCGGGCATGCTGCATGGCTTCGAGCAGTACCATGCCGAAGGCTTCCGTGCGCTCCCGGGATGCCAGGCAGAACACGTCGCACTGCGCCAGGAGCGCGTGCTTTTGTCCGTCGTCGATGTTGCCCAGCAGGCGCATGCTGGGCGGGGCGCCTGCTGGGGTAAGTTCCTGGATTAATGCTTCAAGACTTGCCCGCAGTTCGCCATCTCCGACGATGAGTAACTCGGCGTCTGCCAGCGGGGCCACGGCCCGGATCAGGGTTTCAAAACCCTTGTAGTAGGTTAGCCGCCCGACCGACAGCAGGCGCAGGTGGCCCGGCTGCCAAGCGGGCTTGGTCAGCCCTGTGGAGTCTGAACCAGGAGGTTTAGACGTGTTCAGTCCAAGCGGCACGACGGCGCATTTCTCTTGCCACCGGCTCAGAGGCTCGCTGGCCGCTAGGTAGGAGGGCGAGGTGGCAATGACACGCGCGGCCCCCGCCAGCATCGCCTGCTCGAAAGGACGGTACAGTCTGTACGCCACCGCGACCACCGGCCGGATGCGCGACGCTACCACGTCGGAATGCCAATGCACGACCCAAGGTATGGCTCGGGCTTCACCTAGGGTCAGCGCCCACAGCGCTGAGTTGTTGGGCATGTGCAAGTGCAAAACGTCGGGCTGCACACGGGCGATGGCGTCCTTCAACGCCTTGCGGAAGCCCAGGGCGATCGGGGCGTAGACCAAGCTGACCTGCACGGGCACCCGGGTCAGCCAGTGGGGATCCTCGGGCAATGGGTCGCCGTGCACCAGGGCATGGGCGTCCAGCCCCTGCTGGCGCTGGGCTTCGATGAGATCGGCCAGGAAGACTTCCATCCCGCCGTGGTACGGTGGAAAGAACTTGCCGATGTGCAGAACCCGCAGCGCCATGAACAGCGCTCGTCAGGGCTTGGCGGGGGTTGCGGCGACCTTGGCCCGCACCTGCTGGTACTGCGGGTTTCGCGGATCCATCTGGATCGCTTGGTCCAGGTCCTTCATGGCCTCTGCAGGGCGGCCGGTGCTGTAGAACACCATGGCGCGTGCGTAGTAGGCGGCCGCTGTCGGCTTGGCGGCCACCAGGTCTTCGACCACCTTGGCCGCCTGCTTGTTGTCGCCCTTGCCCAGCAGTGCCATGGCCAATCCCTGCACATAGCGTGGGTTGTGGGCGTCGGTCTTGAGCAGGGTGTGGAACTCGCTCTCCGCGTCGTCAAAGCGCTGGACGGCCACGGCGGACTCCGCCTTGCGCAGGCGGATGGTGGGCTCGGTGCTGCGGTTGGCCTTGTCCTGCGCCACTTTCTGGAGGGCGATGGAAAAGCTCTCGTAGGCCGGGCCAAACTGGTTGAGTGCGAACTGCGATTCGCCCCGGTGGTAGTAAAGCGGCAGGTCCGAGTACCCCAGGGCTTCGGCCGCTGCGAAGGCCTTGAGCGCTTCGGCGTGCTTCTTTTGCTGCTGCAGCACCACACCAACGTTGAAACGCGTGCTGCGCCCCAACTCTCCACCGTCGCCCAGCCCGGCGGCGGTGGCAAAGGCGCGCTCGGCCTGGTCGGTGAAGCCCCTGCGCAGGTAATACGCGCCGAGGTTCATGAAGGGGCGGCTACGGCCTACGGCGCTGGCATCCGCCTGGAGATTGATTTTCTCGGCGGCATCGCCCCAGGCCGTGCTTTCGTCGCGCAACGAAAGGTTGCGTTCGAGCGCCAAGGCCCCGAGGCCCAGGCCCACAACCGCGCCCAGCACGTAGATGGTGCGTGGCCGGAACCCCGCCAGGGCCACGGCCAGCAGGCCTGGCAATGCCACTGCCCAGAGATAGCTGCGGTACAGGACGAAGGGGTCCTGGATCCAGACGGTCACGAATTCCGTCATGAACCACAGTGCCGGCAGCAGCAGGCACAGTCCGGCCAAGGCGACGGCTCCGGTGCGCCGCAGCACCAGCCACGCGGCCACCGCCAGCAGGGCGAGGTACCCTATTGCGCCGACGATGTGCCATGACGAGGCGAAGCCGACGGGGAACGCCGGGCGCAGGTCGATGGACATCCAGCCGATATTGGGCAGCGCCCACAGCAGGCCATAGCCAAAGAACAGGGCGGCCTCGTTCAGAACGCTCAACGGATACACCCGGGCTGCAGCGCCGGGGCGGACGGCTTCCAGTTGCTGGGCGAAGGCGAGGGATTGCGCGTCGAATGCCTTGCCCAGCACGTTCCCATAGAAGTGGAACAGCGTGCCGGCCGCCAGAGCGAGTACCGCGAGCGCCCCCAGCACCACCAGACTGGCCTGCTTGGCGCTCGGGCGGCGGATATAGATGTACAGGGGCACGGCTGCGGCGGCGGTCATCACCGCATGTTCCTTGGAAAGCACGGCGAGCACGTAGCTCAGGAAAGCGCCGGCATACCAGGCCGCCCGCCGGGTTTGCAGCGCCCGCACAAAGGCCCAGCAAGCCAGCACGGCAAACAGCGTGGCCATGACGATGGAACGTTGCACCAGGTACCCCACGGCGTAGACAGCCATGGGGTGCAATGCGAACAGCGCTACACCCACACGCAGGGCCGCGGTGCGCGACGCGCCAAAATGGGCTTGTTCCTCCATGTCGTCGGGAAACCGGGTGCTCGCCAGCAAGGCCTTGAAGAAGGCATACACCGCGGCCACCACGCCCAGGTGCAGCGCAATGTTCACAATGCGCTGCTTCCACCACCCGCTGCCCACCAACTGCTCGACCCACACGAAGCTGCCATAGGAGATCATGCGCTGCTTGATCTGCAGCAGGTTCCCGTAGGCGCTGAACACCGAGCCTTCGACGAGCCGCTGGTCATCGAACAGCAGTTCGTTGCTCAATCCGGGCAAATAGACCGCCAGTACGGCCAGCAGCACGACAAGCGCGAAGATAAAGGGTGCTTTTTTGCCGGATTCAGCCATTTAGGGGCGCTTTTTGAATGTTTGCCAACTGTTAACCGCGCGCCGCGGTTCGGGGCGTTGAGGCGGCGGCAGTTTAGCAGAGCAAAAATCAGGCGCAGACCGTGAAATGCGTCACACCCAAGAGGACGCCAGCCGCGGCCCGGGCGGAACTTTCCCATGACTCTCTATATTTCTGCGCGTTGCTTTTGCAATCGCAACACAATGTAACGATTTCGAAAAATCAGGCGTCGGCCGCAGGGTCCAGTGCGCTCAGCACCATGCGCACGATCAAATCCTCTGCGCTGGCGTAGTCGCGCTCGGTCAGGGCGGGTTTGCCCAGCAGCAGGGCGAATTGGGCTTCCTGTTCTGCATAGGCCTGGGTCACAGACCAGATGATGAACATCAGGTGCGTGAAGTGGACCCGGGCGATCCGCCCCTCGCGTGCCCAGCGCTCAAACGTGCGCACCTCGGTCTTGAGCAGGGGGGCCACGCGTTCGGTGATGGCTTTGCCATACCGTGGTGCACCGGCAATCACCTCTTTGGTGAATACCTTGGCGCCCTGGGGGCGCAGGCGTGAGTACTGCAGCTTGGCGCGGATGTAGCGGCGCAGGGCCTGCTGGGGGTCGTCGCTGTGTGACAGGGCCTCCATCCCTTCCAGCCATTCGGTGAGCACATCGTCCAGCACGCGGTGGTACAGCGCCTCCTTGCTGGGAAAGTAGTACAGCAGGTTGTGCCGGCTGATGCCCGCGGCCGCCGCAATGTTCTCCAGCGACGCGCCCTCGAAGCCGAACTGGGCAAAGTGATTCTCTGCTTCGACGAGGATGCTGCTTTCCTTGAGCAGGCGCGAGGCTGTGGGGGTGCGGGAGGTGGCAGCCTTCTCCGGGGTGGCGCTGCGTTGAAGGGGTGTTGCGGGAGCGTTGCGGGAGCGGGGCGCGCGCGGGGGACTCGAAGGGCGGACTGCATCTGTCATCGCACCATTGTGGAACAAACGGATGCCGGTTTGCGCCGCCGGCCCTGGCATGGCGATTGCTGTAGGGATTTTACCAATTGGTAAATTTTTACGGGTTGGTAAATTGAACCGCAATGCAGGGCACCGACACCCAGGAGGTCGCGGGCACCTGTCCCTTACAGCGAGGACCACGATGAACCCTCCGAAGTTTGCCGGCGCGGGCCCAAGCCCCCGTGCCGGGGGTGCGGGCCGCACTGTGGCCCACCCGCCGGTCGCCCGGCGCCACGCGCCGCCGGTGTGCCTGCCGGCCTGCCCTGTTTCCACCACGCGATTCCCGCGTCCGCTGCACCAACCGGAGGATTTCTAAATGGACACTCCCGCAAGCCGCGCCTGCGGCATCCACGCCGCACGCCTGAACCTGGCCGACTACGCCGCCAACTTCGGCGAGGCGCACCCGCCGCTCACCCGGCCGCAGGCGCTGATAGAGGCCGAGCGCTGCTACTACTGCCACGACGCACCCTGTGCCACGGCGTGCCCCACGGGCATCGACATTCCCTCGTTCATCCACCGCATCGCGCAGGACAACAACCGCGGCGCGGCGCGCGCCATCCTCACGGCCAACCCCCTGGGCGGCATGTGCGCCCGCGTGTGCCCCACCGAGGTGTTGTGTGAGCAGGCCTGCGTGCGCAACACCAACGAAGACAAGCCCGTGGAGATCGGCGCGCTGCAGCGCTACGCCACCGATGCCTTCTTTGCCCAGCCGGGGGCGCCGCTGTTCCAGCGCGCGGCGCCCACAGGCAAGCGCGTGGCGGTGGTGGGCGCCGGCCCTGCAGGCCTGGCCTGCGCCCACGGCCTGGCGCTGCGCGGCCACGATGTGACGCTGCTGGACGCGCGGCCCAAGCTCGGCGGTCTCAACGAATACGGCCTGGCCAGCTACAAGACGGCGGGCAATTTCGCGCAGAAGGAGGTGGAGTGGCTGCTGTCCGTGGGCGGCATCGAGGTGCGCACCCAGCAGCAGCTGGGCCGCGACTTCACGCTCGACAGCCTGCTCGCCAGCCATGACGCGGTCTTCCTGGGCCTGGGCCTGCAGGGGGTGAACGCGCTGGGCATTGCCGAGCCCACGGCCGCCGGGCTGCGCAACGCGGTGGATTTCATCGCCGAGCTGCGCCAGAGCAGCGACCTTTCCACGCTGCCGGTGGGCCGCCGCGTGGTGGTGATTGGCGGCGGCATGACGGCGGTGGATGCCGCCGTGCAATCGCGCAAGCTGGGCGCCGAAGAGGTCACGATCGTCTACCGCCGCGGGGCGGATGCGATGTCGGCCTCGGTGGTGGAGCAGCAGTGGGCGCAGACGAACGGCGTCACCATCCGCCACTGGGCTGCGCCGCAAGAGGTGCTGTGCGAGAACGGCGCCGTCACTGGCGTGCGCTTTGCGGCCACGACGCTGGATGCCAGCGGCAAGCTGGCGAGCACCGGCGAGACCTTCACCCTGGCCGCCGACATGGTGCTCAAGGCCATCGGCCAGACCTATGTGGCAGAGCCCGCGGGTGCGGCCGTCGCGCTGGAAGGCGGGCGCATCCGCACCGATGCGGCGGGCCGCACCAGCGTGGCGCGCGTGTGGGCGGGCGGCGACTGCCGCGCCGGCGGGCGCGACCTCACGGTGGAAGCCGTGGAGCATGGCAAGGTGGCCGCCATCTCCATCCATGAAGCGCTGAGCGTTCCTGTGGCCCTCGTGGCCTGACGTCGTCCACACCATTCACGGGAGCACCCCATGGCAGACATCCGCAGCAATTTCCTGGGCATCCAAAGCCCCAACCCCTTCTGGCTCGCCTCCGCGCCGCCCACCGACAAAGAGATCAACGTCACCCGCGCCTTCGAGGCGGGCTGGGGCGGCGTGGTGTGGAAGACGCTGGGCGAAGACCCACCGGTGGTCAACGTCAGCGGCCCGCGCTACTCCACGCTGATGTCGCAGGACCGCCGCGTCATCGGCCTGAACAACATTGAGCTGATCACCGACCGCCCCCTGCAGACCAACCTGGAAGAAATCCGGCGTGTGAAGCGCAACTGGCCCGACCGTGCCATGATCGTCTCGCTCATGGTGCCGTGCGTGGAAGACAGCTGGAAGCGCATCCTGCCCATGGTGGAAGACACCGGGGCCGACGGCATCGAGCTCAACTTCGGCTGCCCGCACGGCATGAGCGAGCGCGGCATGGGCGCGGCCGTGGGGCAGGTGCCCGAGTACATCCAGATGGTCACGGCCTGGTGCAAGCAGTACAGCCGCCTGCCCGTGATCGTGAAGCTCACCCCCAACATCACTGACGTGCGCCACCCCGCGCGCGCAGCCAAGGCGGGCGGGGCGGACGCCGTGTCGCTCATCAACACCATCAACTCGGTGATGGGCGTGGACCTGGACCGCATGGTGATGAACCCCAGCACCGACGGCTGGGGCTCGCACGGCGGCTACTGCGGCCCGGCGGTCAAGCCCATCGCGCTCAACATGGTGGCCGAGATTGCGCGGGACCCTCAGACCGCCGGCCTGCCTATCAGCGGCATCGGCGGCGTGACCACCTGGCGCGATGCGGCCGAGTACATTGCGCTGGGCTGCGGCACGGTGCAGGTGTGCACCGCCGCCATGGTCTATGGCTTCAAGATCGTGCAAGACATGTGCGATGGCCTGTCCAACTTCATGGACGAGCATGGCTACGCCACGCTGGAGGATTTCAAAGGCCAGGCCGTGCCGACGGTGAAGGACTGGAAGAACCTCAACCTCAACCACATCGAAAAGGCCGTCATCAACCAGGATGCGTGCATCCAGTGCGGCCGCTGCCACGTGGTGTGCGAGGACACCTCGCACCAGGCGATCACCTTCACCAAGGACGGCGGCGTGCGCAAGTTCGAGATCAACGAGGCCGAGTGCGTGGGCTGCAACCTGTGCGTGTCGATCTGCCCTGTACCCGAGTGCATCACCATGCGCGCGCTCGCACCGGGCGAGGTGGACCAGCGCACCGGCCAGCCGGTCTCTGGCGTCTATGCCAACTGGACCACGCACCCGAACAACCCGCAGCGGGTGGCGGCGTGACGGCACCGGGCGCACGGGGCGCGCAGGCCGTGGCAGCGGCGCGTGCTGCAGTGCGTCTGGTGCAGTTCTTGCGTGACCGATAGCATCGCTCGCTTCCCTTTCCCGCTGTCTGCCAGCCTGAGGAGGCTGGTGCCGACAGCGGGCCGTGTGCAACCCAACCACGTCTTTTGACAGGAGTACAGGCATGACCAACAGTACCGGCAGCGCTGCCCATATGGCGGGGCCCATGTCCGGCGCGGCGTCGAACACGCTCGCCAACGAAGATCTGCTCCCCACCACCGCCGCGCAGCGACACTGGACCTGGAAGGACTTTGCCGCGCTCTGGGTGGGCATGGTCGTGTGCGTGCCCACGTACACCATGGCCAGCTCCATGCTGGACCAGGGCTTCACCTGGCAGATGGCGGTGTGGCTGGTGTTCCTGGCCAACTGCATCGTGCTGGTGCCCATGGTGCTCATCGGCCGCGTGGGGCCTCGCTACGGTGTGCCCTTCCCCGTGCTGGCGCGGGCATCGTTCGGCGTGAAGGGGGCCAACCTGCCGGCCGTGCTGCGCGGCCTGGTGGCCTGCGGGTGGTTCTCCATCAACTGCTACTTTGGCGCGCTGGCGCTGCACGGGTTCCTCAACATCCTGGGCATGGGCCTGGCGGGCCCGGCTGAGGGGCAGACCATCAGCACTTCGCAGTTCGTGTGCTTCCTGGCGTTCTGGGCGGTGCACATCTGGTTCATCTGGAAGGGGCCGGAGTCCATCCGCATGCTGGAGGTGATCGCGGCGCCGCTGATGATCATTGCGTCCATCGCGCTGGTCGTCGTGCTGATGATGAAGGTGCCCTCGGGCCAGCTCTTCAACCTGCCTGCCAAGGTGGTCGAGGGCGGCCCCAAGACCTGGGCGGCGCTCACGGGCTTGGTCGGCTTCTGGGCGACGCTGGCGCTCAACATTCCGGACTTCACGCGCTTTGCCAAGTCGCAGAAGGACCAGGTCGTGGGCCAGGCCATCGGCCTGCCGATTCCCATGGCGCTGTTCTCCATGGTGGGCGTGATCGGCTTCTCGGCCTCGGCCATCCTGTACGGCAAGGCCCAGTTGTTCCCCGACGGCCTGCTCACGCAGATGGGCAGCGTGGCCGCGGGCCTGGGCCTGCTGGTGATCTTGCTCGCCAACCTCACCACCAACGTGGCCGCCAACCTGGTGTCGCCTTCGTATGACTTCAGCCAGTGCGCGCCGTCCAAGATCAGCTTCCGCATGGGCGGCCTGATCGCTGCGGGCATCGGCCTGCTGTTCATGCCCTGGAAGCTGCTGGCCACATCGGGCGGCTACCTCTTCACCTGGCTGGGCGGCTACGGCACGCTGCTGGGCGCCATCGCGGGCATCCTGCTGGTGGACTACTACCTGGTGCGCAAGAGCGAGCTGAAGGTGGACGACCTGTACCGCCGCGGTGGCGAGTATGAATACAGCAACGGCTGGAACCTGCAGGCGCTCATCGCCTTCCTGCTGGGCGTGCTGCCGTGCCTGCCGGGCTACCTGGCCGTGTCGGGCGTGGTGGACAAGGCGGGCATGCCGGCCATCTGGCTCACGCTGTTCGACTCGGGCTGGTTCTTCAGCCTGGCGGTGGCCGGCACCTACTACTACCTCACGGCCAAGAAGAAATGACCCTGGGACCCTGCCTGGGCCTGGTGGCAGTGCAGGGTCCCTTTTTTGATCCGAATCCCTGAAGGAGACCCCCATGAGCCAAGCCCTTGTGATCCGCGGTGGCACCGTGGTCAATGCCGACCGCGAGCAGCGCGCCGACGTGCTGTGCGTGGATGGCCGCATCGTCGCCGTGGGCGAAGGCGCGGCGGCCCAGGCCCCGGCGGGCGCAGAGACGCTCGATGCCAGCGGCCAGTATGTGCTGCCCGGCGGCATCGACCCGCACACCCACATGCAGCTGCCGTTCATGGGCACCGTCACCATGGACGACTTCTTCACCGGGACGGCCGCCGCGCTGGCCGGCGGCACCACGAGCATCATCGACTTCGTGATCCCCGACCCGCAGGAGCCGCTGATGGACGCCTACCGCAAGTGGCGCGGCTGGGCCGAAAAATCGGCGGCCGACTATTCCTTCCACGTCGCCGTCACCTGGTGGAGCGAGCAGGTGCGCGCGGACATGGGCACGCTGGTGCAGGAAGAGGGCGTGAACAGCTTCAAGCACTTCATGGCCTACAAGAATGCCATCATGTGCGACGACGAAACGCTGGTGAACAGCTTCAAGCGCGCGCTCGAACTCGGGGCCATGCCCACGGTGCATGCCGAAAACGGCGAGCTGGTCTACCTGCTGCAGCAGGAGGTCGCCAAGATGGGCATCACCGGCCCCGAGGGCCACCCGCTGTCGCGCCCCCCCATGGTCGAGGCCGAGGCCGCCAACCGCGCCATCGCCATTGCCGACGTGCTGGGCGTGCCCATCTACGTAGTGCACGTGAGCTGCATGGAATCCGCCGACGCCATTGCCCGCGCCCGCGCGCGCGGCCAGCGTGTGTACGGCGAGGTGCTGGCCGGCCACCTGCTGGTGGACGACAGCGTGTACCGCGACCCCGACTTTGCCCAGGCCGCTGCCTATGTGATGAGCCCGCCCTTCCGCCCCAAAGGCCACCAAGAGGCGCTGTGGCGCGGCCTGCAGTCGGGCCAGCTGCACACCACGGCCACGGACCACTGCACCTTCTGCGCCGCGCAAAAGGCCATGGGCAAGGAAAACTTCGCCAAGATCCCCAACGGCACGGGCGGCGTGGAAGAACGCATGGCCGCGCTGTGGGACGGCGGCGTGAACACCGGCCGCCTCACGCCCAGCGAGTTCGTGGCCATCACCTCGGCCAACGCGGCCAAGCTGTTCAACATCTACCCGCGCAAGGGCTTCATTGGCGAAGGCGCCGATGCCGACCTGGTGCTGTGGGACCCGCAAGGCACCAAGACCTTCTCGGCCAAGACCCAGTTCAGCAAGGGCGACTTCAACATCTTTGAAGGTCGCACCGTGCGCGGCATCCCCAGCCACACCGTGAGCCAGGGCCGCGTGGTGTTTGCCAACGGCGACCTGCGCGCCGAGCAGGGCAAGGGCCGCTACATCAAGCGCCCGGCGTTTGGGGCGAACTTCCAGGCCGTGCAAAAGCGCGCGCAGGACCTGGCCCCCACGGCGGTGGCGCGCTAACCGCTGCAATGCATCCGGAGAACACCATGGACACCAAAGTCAAACCCAACATCGAAAACCTGCGCATCAACGGCCAGCGCCTGTGGGATTCGCTCATGGAGCTGGCGCAGATCGGCGCCACGCCTAAGGGCGGCGTGTGCCGCCTCACCCTCACCGACCTGGACAAGCAGGGTCGCGACCTCGTCACCCGCTGGGCGCGCGAAGCGGGCATGACGGTGACCATCGACAAGATCGGCAACGGCTTCATGCGCCGCCCCGGCCGCAACAACAGCCTGCCACCCATCATGACCGGCAGCCACATCGACACCCAGCCCACGGGCGGCAAGTTCGACGGCAACTACGGCGTGCTGGCAGGCATCGAAGTCGTCCGCACCTTGAACGACCACGGCATCGAAACCGAAGCCCCCATCGAAGTGGCGTTCTGGACCAACGAGGAAGGATCGCGCTTTGTGCCCGTGATGATGGGCTCCGGCGTGTTCGCCAGGGCCTTCACGCTGGAGCACGCCTATGCCGCCACCGACACCGAAGGCAAGACGGTGAAGGGCGAACTGGAGCGCATCGGCTACATCGGCGACCAGGAACCCGGCGACCACCCCATCGGCGCGTATTTCGAAACCCACATCGAGCAAGGCCCGGTCCTGGAAGACAACGACAAGACCATCGGCGTGGTCAGCGGCGTGCTGGGCATCCGCTGGTTCGACTGCACCGTCACCGGCATGGAAGCCCACGCCGGCCCCACGCCCATGGCCCTGCGCAAGGACGCGATGCTGGCCGCCACGCGCATCATGCAAGACGTGGTGGCAGCGGCCCACCGCCACCCGCCGCATGGCCGGGGCACCGTGGGCATGGTGCAGGTGTTCCCCAACAGCCGCAACGTGATTCCGGGCCGGGTCAAGTTCAGCATCGACCTGCGCAACAGCACGGACGAACTGGTCGATGCCATGGCCGCCGAGGTCAAGGCCTTTGCCGACCAGGTGGCCAAAGAACACGGGGTGCAGGTGCACATCGAGATGGTGTCCAGCTACCCCGCGCAGCTCTTCCAGCCCGAGTGCGTGGACGCCGTGGGCCGCGCCGCCGCCAAGCTGGGCTACAGCCACATGCCTGCTGTTTCAGGGGCGGGGCACGATGCCGTGTACATGGCCAAGCTCGCGCCCAGCGGCATGATCTTCATCCCCTGCAAGGACGGCATCAGCCACAACGAGATCGAGGATGCGAAACCCGAGCACATCGAGGCCGGGTGCAACGTGCTGCTGCACGCCATGCTGGAGCGGGCAGGGACTTGATGCTATTGAAAATATAGCTGACGGCGCTTGATGGATAAGCGCTGCAGCCTGTTTTGTTCCAATTTTGGGGCCGGCGGCGGTTCGCCCAACCCAGTCGGCTAGCCCAGTTCGGTCAGGCCCAGAAAGTGGTCCAGCATGTGGAAGTGGTCTTCAAAGAATTCCTCTTCCAGGCCAGCCAGCTGGTCGATGCGCGTCCACTGCACCAGCGCCGCATCGTCGTCCGCCTGCACTAACGGAAGCGGCGCATCGCCCAGGTCGAAGTAGTGCGCGTGGGTGATGGTGCGGCCGCGCTGGCTGCGGTCCGGGTGGTCGAACACGGCCACCGACTGCAGGGCGGCGCGCAGGGTCGCTTCGGGCAGGTTGCAGTGGGTTTCCTCCACCAGCTCGCGCAGGCACGATTGCCACACCGTCTCGCGCTGCTCGATGAAGCCGCCGGGCACGGCCAGCTGGCCTTTGCCGGGGGCATGGGCGCGGCGGATCAGCAGCACCTGGTCTTGGCAGCGCAGCACGGCGTCCACCGTGACGAACACGGGCGGGTAGGGCGCGGCGGCCCAGGACTCACGGTAGCCGCGCAGCATGCGCCACTCTTCCTGCAGCGCGGGGTAGTGCGGGGTTTTCGCAAACTGCTCCAGCATCGCCAGCGTGCTGGCGGGGATCTCCCCGGCCAGCGGCGCCAGCGCCGCGGCCACGGTGGCGGGCGTGGCGCCAAAGTAGGCGTCGCGGATGGTGGTGGCGTCCATGCGGCCCTGGCGGGGCAAGTCGATCAGCGTCCACGCCGGGAAGGCGCGCAGGTAGCTGCTGGTGGCGTCCTTGAAGTGGCCCACCAGCGCGATGCGTGCGCCTGGCGCTGTGCGTTGGGCCACGCCCCGGCGCACCGCCTGCACCCACACGGCCTCGTTGTAGTAGTCGCGCACGGGCAGCACCTGCACGCGGGCGCGGTCGGCCTCCGGCAGGGCGCCCAGCAGCATGGCTTCGCGCTCCTGCCACGTGAACGGGTTCTTGGGCGACCGCGCCTGCCAGGCCGAGCCCACCACGACGATGACCTGGGGCGCCTGGCGCAGGGCTTCCAGCAGCAGGGCGATATGGCCGCTGTGCACAGGTTCAAAGCGGCCGATGAGGAGGGCGGTGTCGTGCATGGGTCTCCAGGATGTTTTTGATGTTTTGGGCCGCTGGGGCTTATCTGTAAAGCGCTGGCAGCTACGATTTTAGTAGTGATGGATTTCGGTGAATGAGGCGTGCCGCATGGTACTGGCGCGGCCCCGCCCGCGGATGCCGCGCAAGGGCCGCCCCGCCGCGCTGGCGTCGTCCCCCTTCCCACGCGCAGCGTGAGAGAAGGGGGAAGCCGCGAAGCGGCTCAGGGGGTTGTCACAAATACTTGGCCGCGATGGGCATCTGCCGCCCGCTGCCAAAGGCCCGCGCCCGCAGGCGCAGGATGGGCGGAGCCTGGCGGCGCTTGTATTCATTGCGCGCCACCATGGCATGGATGCGCTGCACCAGCGCCGCGCCGGCTTCGGTTTCTTGCAGCTGCGCGACCAGGGCCTGGGCCTGGGTGTGCTCGGCGGCGGACAGGCGGTCGCCCTCGATCAGCAGCTTGAGGATCTCGTCCAGCACCGGGTACGGCGGCAGGCTGTCCGTGTCGCGCTGTCCGGGGGCCAGCTCGGCCGAGGGCTCCTTGTCGATGATGGCCTGCGGGATCAGCTCGCGCCCCGCGTGCGCGTTGACGTGGCGGGCCAGCGCGAACACCTCCGTCTTGTACAGATCGCCGATCAGCCCCAGGCCGCCGTTGGTGTCGCCATACAGCGTGCAGTAGCCCACCGAGATTTCGCTCTTGTTGCCCGTGGTGAGCAGCAGGTGGCCGAAGGCGTTGGAGTATTCCATCAGCACGGTGCCGCGGATGCGGGCTTGCAGATTTTCGAGCGGCAACCCTTGCAGCGCGGTACCGAAGCTGGTTTGAAACTGCTGCGCATAGCCCGCCACCAGGTCGGCGATGGGGTGCGTGTGCAGCTGCACGCCCAGGTTCTGGCACAGCACCACCGAGTCATCCACCGAGCCGCTGCTGGAGTAGCGCGAGGGCATGGTCACGCCCACCACGTTCTCGGGGCCCAGCGCCTGCGCGGCCAGCGCCAGCGTGAGTGCGCTGTCGATGCCGCCCGAGCTGCCCACCACCGCCTGCGTGAAGCCGCAGCGCCGCGCGTAGTCCGTGAGGCCCAGCACGATCTGCTGGCGGTAGAACTCCAGCGTGGGCAGGCCCTGCGCGGGCACGGGCGTGGGGCGCTGGCCGTCGGCCGTGAAGAAGCGGCCGCCTTCAAACTGCAGCGTGCGCACGTCCTCCACAAAGCGCGGCGCCTCGAAGACGATGCCCGCCTCGGGCTCGGCCGCGAACGAGGCGCCGTCGTACACCAGCTGGTCGTGCCCGCCCACTTGGTTCACGTACAGGATGGGCAGGCCGTGGCGGCGCGACGAGCCGCCAAACAGGGTGTGCCGCTGCTCGCGCTTGCCCACATGGCTGGGGCTGGCGTTGATGCTGATGACCAGGTCGGGCGCTGCGTCCCGCAGGCGCTCGAACGGGTTGACGATGTAGTCGGCGCCGTGGTCGTTCCAGCCGTCTTCGCACACCAGCAGGCCCACCTGGGCGCTGCCCACGCGCAGCACCTTGGCCACGTCGGGGCCGGGCTCGAAGTGGCGGCGCTCGTCAAAGACGTTGTAGGTGGGCAGCAGCTGCTTGGCATATTGCAGGCGCACGGCGCCGCCCTGCAGCACCAGCAGGCTGTTGTGCAGCTTCTTGCCGGGGCCGCTGGTGGGCGTGGGTGCGCCCACCACCCAATGCAGCTGGGGCAGCTCGGCCGAGGCCCGTTGCAGGGCACTGACGCCGGCCGCGATGCGCTGCTGGAAGGCGGGCTCGTCCAGCAGGTCGGCGGGGTAGTAGCCGCACACGGCCAGCTCGCTGAACACGATGAGCTGCGATTGGTCGCGCGCCGCCTGCTGTGCGGCCTGCACCATGCGGGCCACATTGCCTTCAATGTCGCCGACGGTGAAGTTGAGTTGGGCGAGGGTGATGCGTAGCATGATCGTCACGTCTCCTTGACCTGGAACACTTGGCGCAGGTACGCCAGATAGGTTTCATCGTCGCACAGCGTCTTGCCCGGCGTGTCCGACAGCTTCGCCACCGGCTGCCCGTTGGCACGCACGAGCTTCATCACGATGTTGAGCGGCTGGTGGCTGGGCCCCATGTCGTTGGTGAGGTGCGTGCCAATGCCAAAGCCCAGTTGCGTGCGGTCGCCAAAGTGGCGGTACAGCATGAGGGCGCGCTCCAGGTCCAGCCCGTCGGAGAAGACCAGCCGCTTGGTGTGCGCGTCGATGCGCAGCTTCGCGTAGCGCGCCAGCGCCTTCTCGCCCCAGGCCACGGGGTCGCCCGAGTCGTGCCGCAGGCCGTCGAAGAGCTTGGCGAAGTACAGGTCGAAGTCGGCCAGGAAGGCGTCCATGCCGACGGTGTCGGTCAGCGCAACGCCCAGGTCGCCGCGGTACTCCTGCACCCAGTCTTCCAGCGCGGCCTTCTGAAAATCACGCAGGCGCACCCCCAGTGCCTGGTAGCTTTGCAGGTACTCGTGCGCCATCGTGCCGATGGGCACCAGACCCAGGTCGCGCGCCAGCAGCACGTTGCTGGTGCCCTTGAACCACTGCGGCGCCTCGCGCGCAAAGGTCTGCACCACCTCGCGCTGCCAGGCGCCGCTGTAGCGGCGGCGCAGGCCAAAGTCGAACAGCTCGAAGGGGTGGCGCAGGGTGGCCTGTTGCGCCAAGTCTTGCAGCTGCCGCACCTTGGCGGCCAGACGCTCGCGGCCGTGGGCCAGCGCCTGGGGCGCGTCGATGCGTCGGAAGTACAGCTCGTTGACGATGGCCAGCACGAAGATCTCGAAGCCCATCACATGCACCTGCGGCCCTTGCGCCACGATGTGCAGCTGCTCCCCCTCGGCCCAGGCGCGGATGAAGCTGCGCTGGAACTGGAAGATGCGCAGAAAGTCCACAAAGTCGCTCTTGATGTAGCGCAGCCCGCCCACGTAGGCCAGCTCGTCGGGCGTGAAGCGCAGCGTGCACAGGTGGTCCAGCGCGGCGTTCACCTCGGGCAGCAGTTCGGCCAGCGGATAGGCGGGGGTGTTGCGGCACACAAAGCGGTACTCGCTTTGTGTTTGCGGGTGGCGGTGCAGCAGCGCCTGCCACATCGTGAACTTGTAGAGGTCGGTGTCGAGCAGGCTGGTGATGACGGGGGCCATGTGATGCTCCTTGATGGATAGCTGCTGGCGCTTTCTGGATAAGCGCTAGAGGCTGATTTCATTCATATTGAAGAGCTGTGCGCCGGCTGCACGCATGCCGTCCAGAAACGCCTGGTGCTGCGCCTCGAAGCCGGCCACGGGGCTCATGCCATCGGTCAGCAGCACGATGCGGCGGGGCTGCCAGCCCGTCACCAGCCGAGGCAGGTGCTGCACGAGGTGCTCCGTGGTTGCGCGCACGCAGTGGCTGCTGGCCTCGCCCGCGATCAGCAGCACATCGGCCTGGCCCAGCTGGCCCAGCAGGGCGGTGTGGAGTGCGGTGCGCTCATCTGCCGCATCGGGCACCTCGGCTTGGATCGCGCTGTAGTGTTCCGTCCAGGGATTGGTGCCCTTGAACACGTTGTGCACCGCGCGCTGGCGCTGCAGCTGCCAGGCCCCGCAGGCCGCCAGCACGTCGGCATGCACGCCGTGGCCCCAGCTGCCCACTTCGCAGTGCACGGGCCACACCATCAGCGTGTAGCGGCCCTGGGCTTCCAGCGCGTCCAGGTACTGCAGCGTGCGCGGCAGGCCGGCGCTGTGGCGCGGGGCGAACTCGCCGGCCCGCACCTGAGCGGCGGTGATGGGCGTGAAGGGCGTGAAGGGCGCCACGTCCGCCCCCGCGCCGGTCTGCCAGAAGCCGGGGTGGGCGATGTCAAAACGCTGGTGCGAATCGAGCGTGACGGTGATGGCATCGAGGCGCGCGCCCTGGCGGCGGATGAACTGCGCCAGGCGCTGCAGGTCGGCATGGGCGCCCGGCACAGGCAGGGCGGGGGCGACGCGCTGGCCAGTGAGCACGTCCGTGGGCTGCCAGGCGGCAGGCAGGTCGCAGAAGTCGTTTTGCGGGTCGATCACCAGAAGCTGGAGGTTGCTGCGGTCCATGGTCTTCTCCTTGGTCAGTGCAGCCAGTGTAGTGCTGTTAGTACAGAAAATAAACTAACTAACGTGCAAGCAGGTGTTTCCGCACAGTAGTGCAATCGACTGGGGTTTGGGTTCGTTCATCGCTGTGACAAACTAGGGCCATGAGCCCTTCTGCCGCCGACTCCGCCCTGATCTGCACCGTGGACGTGGTCTTGATGACCCTGCAGCAGAACGCGCTGCACGTGGCCTTGCTGCGCCGCGAGCGCGCGCCGTTTGCCGGGGTGCTGGCCCTGCCGGGCGGCTACATCCATGCGCACGAAGACGCCGACGCCCAGGCCAGCGCCGCGCGCGTGCTGCGCGACAAGGCCGGGCTGCAAAGCCCCTACCTGGAGCAGCTGGCCACCTTCTCGGGCCCCGCCCGGGACCCGCGCGGCTGGTCGCTGGCCGTCGCGTATTGCGCGCTGGTGCCGCCTGAGGTGCTGGCCGGTGCGCCGGCGCTGACCCTCGCGCCTGTGGCGCAGCTGCCGCCGTTGCCGTTTGACCACCGGGCCATGGTCGATGCCGCCGTGGCGCGCGTGCGCAGCAAGAGCCAGTATTCGTCCATGCCCGTGCACTTGTGCGCCGAGCCGTTCACGCTGCCGCAGCTGCAGGCGGTGTACGAAACGGTGCTGGGCGAGCCACTGAACAAGGTGAGCTTTCGCCGCAAGATGGACGAACTGGACTTGCTGGAGCCCGTGCCCGGCGCGCTGCAGACCGGCGGCGCGCACCGGCCGGCGCAGCTGTACCGGGTGCGCGCGGCCTACCGGGGCCGTTTGTCGCTGAGCGCGCGCGGCCTGTAGCGCCGGTGTTCTGCGCCGCCGCTGCCGGGGTGCTACGCAGTGGCCGCCTTGGTTTCCTCGTACACCGCAAGGTAGTCGGCAGCCAGCGCGGTCTTTTGCCGCTCGGTGAGCAGCTTGCCGGCCATCTGGAAGAAGCGGTGCTCTTCTTCGGTGAGGTGGTGTTCCACCTTCTCGGCCAGTTTCTTGGCCAGTGGGAGCCACGCCGGCGTGGCCGGGTCGGCCGCCTCCAGGGATTCCACCAGTTCGTCGATCTGGTGGTGCTCGGAAATCGCGTGGCGTGACAGGTCCACGCCCGCGTCGTGCGCCATCAGCGGAATGTAGAAGTGCCGCTCTTCCGCCAGCTCGTGCGCCGTGAGCTCGGTCTTGAACTGCTCGAACAGCTCCTGCCGCTGCGGAGTGTCTCCGCTCGTTCCGATGAGCTGGCGGTACAGGGTGCGCTGGCGCTCGTGGCTCTCGCGCAGGGCTTCAAAGATGTTCGTTGTGGCCATGGAGACTGTGATCGTGCGTGGAGTGAGGCGGGAACGGCAGCGCGCCGGTCACTTGAGCACCTTGCGCGCGGCGCCCACGCCGACGGCCGCGAGCACGACAAAAACAATCGCAACGATGAGGAAGATGACAAACAGGACCTTGGCAATGCCGGCGGCGCCTGCGGCAACGCCGGTGAAGCCCAGCGCACCGGCAACCAGCGAGATCAGGGCAAAAATGATGGCGTACTTCAGCATGGGGGGCTCCTACGGGAAAGGGGGCAGGCATCGCTGCAACAGGTGTGGGCCAACGATACCGGCGCAGCCGTGCGCGGGGGCGTCAGCGGGGGCTGGGCCTCGGTGTAGGAGAGGGCCGCCGCGCGGAGGGCGCGGGGATAAGAAAAGCCGCAGCGCGGGCGGCGCTGCGGCCGGGGGGGGGCGGCGTGCAGGGGAAGGTTGCCGCCGGGTCCGGGTTGGGCTACGGCCGGAAAGCCGCGCTAGTGCGCGGCGGGCTTACAGCCCGGCTGCCGCACGCAGTGCGGCAGCCTTGTGGTCTGCGTTCACATCGCTGTGCGATATGAACTCCGCCCCAAAGCCCAAGGCTTGCTGCGCAAACACCGGGCTTTACAGCCCGGCCGCTGCACGCAGGGCCGCAGCTTTGTGGTCTACGTTCACATCGCTGCGCGATATGAACTCCGCCCCAAAGCCCAAGGTTGCTGCGCAAACACCGGGCTTTACAGCCCGGCCGCTGCACGCAGCGCTTGGGCTTTGTCCGTCTTCTGGCCTGCGCCCACATCGCTGCGCGATATGAGCTTCGTCCACGTACGGAAAGCCGCGCGTTCCGCGCGGAGGGCTTACAGCCCTGCTGCCGCACGCAGTGCGGCAGCCTTGTCGGTACTTTGGTCTTCGTTCACATCGCTGGCGCGATATGAACTGCGCCCGAAGACCGATACCGCGCTATTCGCGCGGCGGGCTTTAAAGCCCGGCTGCAGCGCGCAGCGCCGCAGCTTTATGGTCTACGTTCACATCGCTGCGCGATATGAACTCCGCCCCAAAGCCCAAGGTTTGCTGCGCAAACGCCGGGCTTTACAGCCCGGCCGCTGCACGCAGCGCTTGGGCTTTGTCCGTCTTCTCCCAGCTGAACTCGGGTTCTTCGCGGCCGAAGTGGCCGTAGGCGGCGGTCTTCTCGTAGATCGGGCGCAGCAGGTCCAGCATCTGGATGATGCCCTTGGGGCGCAGGTCGAAGTGCGCGCGCACCAGTTGGGCGATCTGGTCGTCGGGGATCACGCCCGTGCCTTCGGTGTACACCGTGATGTTCATCGGCTCGGCCACGCCGATGGCATACGCCACCTGGATCTGGCACTGGCGGGCCAGACCGGCGGCCACGATGTTCTTGGCCACGTAGCGGGCCGCGTAGGCGGCGCTGCGGTCCACCTTCGTCGGGTCCTTGCCGCTGAACGCGCCGCCGCCGTGGGGGCAGGCACCGCCGTAGGTATCCACGATGATCTTGCGGCCGGTCAGCCCGCAGTCGCCTTGCGGGCCGCCGATGACGAAGCGGCCGGTGGGGTTGATCAGGTAGCGCGTATCCTGCAGCCACTCCTTGGGCAGCACGGGCTTGATGATCTCTTCGATGACGGCTTCGGTGAACGAGGCCTTCATCTTCGTCTGCGATTCGCTCTGGTCAGGGTGGTGCTGGGTGGAGAGCACCACGGTGTCGATGCTGTGGGGCTTGCCGTCCACGTAGCGCATCGTCACCTGGCTCTTGGCGTCAGGGCGCAGGAAGGGCAGGCGGCCGTCCTTGCGCAGCTGGGCCTGGCGCTCCACGAGGCGGTGCGCGTAGTAGATGGGCGCGGGCATCAGCTCGGGCGTTTCGTCGCAGGCATAGCCGAACATCAGGCCCTGGTCGCCGGCGCCGGTGTTCAGGTGGTCGTCGCTGGCATGGTCCACGCCCTGGGCGATGTCGTTGGACTGCTTGTCGTAGGCCACGAGCACGGCGCAGCCCTTGTAGTCGATGCCGTAGTCGGTGTTGTCGTAGCCGATGCGCTTGATGGTGTCACGCGCCACCTGGATGTAGTCCACGTGGGCGTTGGTGGTGATCTCGCCGGCCAGCACGACCAGGCCGGTGTTGGTCAGCGTTTCGGCGGCGACGCGCGAGCGAGGGTCCTGCTGGAAGATCGCATCGAGAATCGCGTCCGAGATCTGGTCGGCCACCTTGTCGGGGTGGCCTTCGGAGACGGATTCCGAGGTAAAGAGAAAGTCGTTCGCCATTTGAATAAACTCCTGTGTTCCGGCATTTAGGGCGTTGCCCTCACCCCGTAGGAGCTTGGCGAACGCTTTAGCAGATTTGTTTTACGTCGCCCTGCAAGTTGCTCATTTAACTCAGCGACCCGGCCATTTTAATGCCTGTTGTGTTCCGATTCTTTTCCGTATTTCCGCTGTGGTTGCTGCACATCATGGGCGCGGCCATGGGCTGGGTGGCGTTTGCCGCCTCACCCACGTACCGGCGCCGCTTCCTGGCCAATGCGGCGCTGGCCGGCTATTCGTTTGCCCAGGTGCGCGGGGCCGTGGCCCACGCGGGCCGCATGGTGGCGGAGCTGCCGCGCCTGTGGCTGGGCGCGCCGCTGCCCTGCAGCCTGGTGAACGAAGCCTGCGTGCACGCGGCCTATGCGGCGGGGCGCGGCATCGTCTTCCTCACGCCGCACCAGGGGTGCTTCGAGCTGTCGGCCCAGGTGGCGGCACGGCACTGGAGCGCCGAGCGCGGCCCCATCACCGTGCTGTACCGCCCCGCCCGCCAACCCTGGCTGGCCAAGGTGATGGAGACGGCCCGCAACCGCCCCGGCATGCTGGCCGTGCCCACCACGCTGTCGGGCGTGCGCCAGATGATCAAGGCGCTGCGCCGCGGCGAGGCCGTGGGCCTGCTGCCCGATCAGGTGCCGCCCGGGGGGCAGGGCCTGTGGGCCCCTTTTTTTGGCCGCGATGCCTACACCATGACGCTGGCGGCCCGCCTGGCGCAGCAGACCGGCGCGGCCGTGGTGCTGGCGCGCTGCGAGCGCCTGTCCTGGGGGCGCGGCTACGTCACCCACTTTGAAACCTTGCCCGCACCGCTGTCCGACCAGATGGACCAGGCGGTGCTGCAGATCAACCAAGCCATGGAACACCTCATTCGCCAGTGCCCCGAGCAGTACCTGTGGGGCTACGCCCGCTACAAGCAGCCGCGCGCCGAAGCCGCGGCGCCGGCCGCGGGGGCAGCCGCATGACGGGCCGCCTGGGCGTGTGGTTCATGGGCGTGCTGGCGCGGCTGCCGCTGCCGGTGCTGCGCGGCATGGGCTGGCTGCTGGGGCAGGTGGCCTATGCGCTGGTGGTGCGGCGGCGCAAGGTGGCGCTGCGCAACCTGGCGCTGTGCTTTCCCGATTGGACCGAGGAGCGCCGCCGCGCGGTGGCGCGCGCGAACTTTGTGGCCTTCTGCCAGACCTGGCTGGACCGCAGTTGGCTCTGGTCCGCGCCGCGCGCCGTGGTGGAGCAGCGCGTGCGCCTCACCGGCGCCATCCACGAGCTGGACGGCGACACGCCCACCATCCTGTTCGCGCCGCATTTCTATGGCATGGACGCGGGCGGCCTGGCGCTGCCGCTGCATTCCACGCGCGCCTTCACCTCCATCTTCGCCACGCACCCGGACCCGGCCGTGGACGCCTGGTTCATGGCCGGGCGCCAGCGCTTTGGCGATGTGCGCATGCTCAACCGCTCGGACGGCGTCAAACCCATCATCGCCAACCTGCGCAAGGGCGGCCTGCTGTACCTGCTGCCCGACATGGACTACGGCCGCAACGATTCGCTGTTCGTGCCGTTCTATGGCGTCACGGCCGCCACCATCCCGTCGCTGTCGCGCTTTGCTCGGCTGGGGCGGGCCAAGGTGGTGGGCGTGTATTCGCGCATGACGCCCACGGGCTACGTGGCCGAGGTGTCGCCCGCCTGGCCGGACTTTCCCACGGACGACGTCGAGGCCGACACGGTGCGCATGAACCGCGAGCTGCAAGCCGTGATCGACACGATGCCCGAGCAGTACTACTGGGTGCACAAGCGCTTCAAGACGCGGCCTGAGGGCGAGCCAGGCGTGTACTCCTGAACGTCTTTCAGAGATTTTTAAGTCAAATCGGCCTCTAGCGCTTGATGGATAAGCGCTGGCAGCTATTATTTGGATAGCAAAAAGCGCCGCAACTCCATCGCCACGCGCTCCGGGTGCTCATGCACCACCCAGTGCGACGCCTGCTCCACCTTCTGCACCTGCAGCTGCGCAATCCAGCCCGGCAGTCCGTCCAGCAGGCCGGGCAGCAGGGCGGGGTCGTCCATGGCCCACAGCACCAGCGTGGGCACGGTCACCGTCAGCATGGATTCGGGCAGCGTGAGGGCCTGGGCGCCCGGGTCCCCGTCCCGCGGCGGGCGGATGGGGCTGGCGCGGTAGTAGTTGCATGCGCCCGTCAGCCCCTGCTGCCACATCGCACGGTACTGCGCGCGCACGGGCTCGGTGAGCCAGGCCGGCGGCTGGCCCTGGGGGTTGTCGAAGAATGCGAACAGGCGCCGAAAGCCGTCTTCGGCCAGCAGCGCCTCGGCGTCCGGGCGGCACAGGAAGTGCATGTACTGGCTCGCGGCCTGCTGCGCCGCGCTCTGCGACAGCTCGCGCACGAAGGCGCCGGGGTGCGGCGAGTTGATGATGGCCAGCCGCTTCATCCGCTGCGGCTGCTGGTTGGCCAGGTTCCAGGCCACGGCGCCGCCCCAGTCGTGGGCCACCAGGCATTCCAGCACGCCGCCGGGCGTCTCGGCCGCAATCAGCGCGGCCAGGTCTTGCACCAGGTGCTTGGCGCGATAGGCCTCCACTTCCGCCGGGCTGCTGGAGGCGCCAAAGCCCCGCAGGTAGGGCGCAATGCAGCGGTAGCCGCCGTTCTCCGGCCGCGAAAAATGCAGCAGCAGTTCGTCCCAGATGAAGGCGCCTTCGGGAAAACCGTGCAGAAACAGCAGGGTGGGGCGGCCTGCCACGCCGCTGGCGCGGCAGCGCAGGGTGATGCCGTGGGGCAGGGCGACGTCGCGGGTCTGGATCATGGCGCTATGCTATGAATTTAATAGCTATTAGCGCTTGATACATAAGCGCTAGAGGCTGTTTTGGTCTGAAATTTCCGGAGCGCCGGCCTGCGGGCCGGCTTCCGGACCGTCCGGCGCCTCGGCCTGTGCCTGGGGCGCGGGGCGCTCCGGGTGGGCCCACTGCCACAGCAACTGCGCCACGTCGTCCACGCCCTGCTTCTTGAGGGCCGAGAACATCTTCACCTCGCCGCCGCCGGCCTGCAGTCGCGTAATGGACAGCACCTTGGCCTGCTCGGAGCGCGTGAGCTTGTCGGCCTTGGTCAGCAGCACCAGGAACTTCAGGCCTTCCTCCACGCGCGGGCGCACCACCTCCAGCAGGGCTTCGTCCAGCTCGGTCAGGCCCAGGCGCGGGTCGCACAGCAGCACGATGCCGGAGAGGCTGGTGCGGCTGATCAGATAGTTCACCATCACCTGCTGCCAGCGCTGCTTGTCGGTGCGCGAGACCGCCGCATAGCCGTAGCCCGGCAGGTCGGCCAGCACGGCGTCCGTCACGCCCTGCTTGCCCAGGGCGAACAGGTTGATGTGCTGCGTGCGGCCTGGCTTTTTGGATGCGAAGGCCAGCTGCTTTTGCTGCGTGAGCGTGTTGATGCAGGTGGACTTGCCCGCGTTGGAGCGGCCCACGAAGGCAATCTCGGGCACGTCGATGGGCGGCAGGTGGTGCAGCTGCGCGGCGGTGGTAAGGAACCGGGCCGTGTGCATCCACCCCATGGCGGTCTTGGCGTCAGGTGCGGGCGGAAGCGGGCCAGCAACTGGCGTGGGGGAAGATATCGTCATGGGAGGGGAACAGGTTCCTAGGATGCAAAGGTGCGTCATTGTAGAATCGCGGGGTTTGCGCACATAAACCCACACCCTCGATATGAAGTTGCTCGCCTCTTTGTTGACGGCTGCCGCGCTGGCAGCACCTGTTTTCTCGGCTGTTGCAGCGGGTGACGCACCCCCGGCGGCCAAGCCGGATCTCGTCAAGGGCGAGGCCAGCTTTACCGCCGTCTGCGCGGCATGCCACGCGGCGGACGGCAATTCGACCATCACGGTCAATCCCAAGCTGGCGCAGCAACACCCCGAATACCTCGTCAAGCAGCTGCAGGAGTTCAAGTCCGGCAAGCGCAACAACGCCGTCATGAAGGGCTTCGCCTCCATGCTGTCTGACGAGGACATGAAGAACATTGCGTACTGGGTCGCCTCCAAGCCCGCCAAGACCGGCTTCGCGAAGGACAAGGATCTGGTCACCATGGGCGAGCGCATCTACCGCGGCGGCGTGCCGGACCGCAACATCGCCGCCTGCGCTGGCTGTCACAGCCCGAATGGCGCAGGCATCCCCGCACAGTACCCCCGCCTGTCGGGCCAGCACGCCGACTACACCGTGGCGCAGCTCAACACCTTCCGTGACGGCACGCGCGCCAACAGCGTCCAGATGACGCAAGTGGCGGCCAAGCTCAACGACAAGGAAATCAAGGCGGTGGCCGACTACATTGCCGGCCTGCGCTGAGGGCTGTCACGGCCTGATTTGATTTCCGTCAAGTTTGTGGCCCGCGCCGCGGGTCTTCACGGAACCGACCGCCAATAAAAAACCCAAAATGGGCGGGTCCATCGCAACGATGGTCCCGCCCATTTTTTCTTTCGCCCGCGCCCTCACCACTGTTTTCATCCATGTCCGACACCACGCAAGGCCTGCATATCCAGTCCGGTTCCCGGGCCCTGCGTGCGGGGATCGAACTGCTGTCTTCCATGCGGTTCGCCATCTCGCTGCTGACGGTGATCTGCATCGCCTCGGTGATCGGCACCGTGCTCAAGCAGCACGAACCGGCGGTCAACTATGTCAACCAGTTCGGGCCCTTCTGGGCCGAACTGTTCGGCGCCATCCAGCTCAACGCCGTGTACAGCGCCTGGTGGTTCCTGCTGATTCTGGCCTTCCTGGTGGTCAGCACCTCGCTGTGCATCGCGCGCAACACGCCCAAGATCCTCAGCGACCTCAAGGCCTACAAGGAAAACATCCGGGAGCAAAGCCTCAAGGCCTTCCACCACAAGGCCGAGGCCGCGCTGCCGGGCACGGCCGAGGCCGAAGCGCGCCGCATCGGCACCCTGCTGGCCGGAGGTGGCTGGAAGGTGCGCCTGCAGCAACGCGACACGGCCGCAGGCCCGGGTTCGGGCTGGATGGTCGCGGCCAAGGCCGGTGCGGCCAACAAGCTGGGCTACATCGCGGCCCACAGCGCCATCGTGCTGGTGTGCGTGGGCGGGCTGCTCGACGGGGACCTGATCGTGCGGGCGCAGATGCTGCTGGGCGGCAAGACGCCGTACCAGGGCGGCGGGCTGATTGCTGATGTGAAGCCCGAGCACCGGCTTTCCGAGCGCAATCCCACCTTCCGGGGCAATCTGCTGGTGGCCGAGGGCACCCAGTCCAGCACCGCGATCCTGAACCAGTCCGATGGCGTGCTGCTGCAGGAGCTGCCCTTCGCGGTGGAACTCAAGAAGTTCATCGTGGAGCACTACTCCACCGGCATGCCCAAGCTGTTCGCCAGCGAGATCGTCATCCACGACAAGATCACCGGCGAGAAGACGCCAGCCCGCGTCGAGGTCAACCATCCGGCCAGCTACCGGGGCATCGAGATCTACCAGTCGAGCTTTGACGACGGCGGCTCGCACCTGAAGCTGCGCGCGCTGCCCATGGCGCCCGGCGGCAAGGCCTTCGACATCGAGGGCATCGTGGGGGGCTCCACGCAACTCACCGGCCAGGGGGCTGCGGCCGGCGCGGACACGCTGACGCTGGAGTTCACGGCGCTGCGCACCATCAATGTCGAGAACTTCGGCGCGGCAGCCGGTGCAGCCGGCAGCGGGGCGGATGTTCGCAAGGTGGACCTGCGCGAGTCGGTGGAATCGCGCCTGGGCGCCGCCAACAAGACGGTCACCAAGAAAGAGCTGCGCAACGTCGGCCCCAGCGTCAGCTACAAGCTGCGCGACGCGGCGGGGCAGGCGCGGGAATTCCACAACTACATGCTGCCCGTGGACACGGGCGACGGCGTGCCGGTGTTCCTGCTGGGCGTGCGCGAATCGCCCGCCGAGCCGTTCCGCTACCTGCGTGTCCCGGCCGACGACAAGGGCGGCATGGAGGGCTTCCTGCGCATGCGGGAAGCCTTGAGCGACCCCGCGGCGCGGGAGGAGGCGGTGCGCCGCTATGTCGGGCAGGCCATCGACACGTCCCGCCGCGACCTGGCCGAGCAGCTGCAGCAGTCCGCGTCGCGCGCGCTGGCGCTGTTCGCGGGCCGCGGCATGGTGGACGGCAAGCCCACGGGCGGGCTGCAGGCCGTGTCCGATTTCATGGAAGCCAACGTGCCCGAGGCCGAGCGCGCGCGGGCCGGTGAGGTGCTGGTGCGCATCCTCAACGGCACGCTGTTCGAGCTGGCCCAGCTCTCGCGCCAGCGGGCGGGCCTGCCCCCGCTGCCGCAGGACGATGCCACGCGGGGCTTCATGACGCAGGCCGTGCTGTCCCTGTCCGATGCGCAGGTCTATCCCGCGCCCGTCGCGCTGGAACTGACGGACTTCACGCAGGTGCAGGCCAGCGTGTTCCAGGTGGCGCGAGCCCCCGGAAAGAACATTGTCTATCTGGGATGCGCCTTGCTGATCCTGGGCGTCTTTGCCATGCTCTACGTCCGCGAGCGGCGGGTCTGGGTGTGGGTAGCGCCGCAGGAGGGCCGCACCCACGCCACCATGGCCTTGTCGGCGAACCGCAAGACGCTGGACGGCGACAAGGAATTCGTACAGCTTGCGCAGAAATTGATTGGAGCCGGCAAGGCCCCGGAAGGCACCGCATGAACACCGCCACCATCACCCTGAACGAGGGATTCTTTGCCCGCCGCAACTGGTTTGACTGGCTGTTCGCCGCCATTGTGGCGGCGGGCGGGCTGTATGCCTTGCAGCGCTACGGCGCCTACATGGATGTGTATGAGAAGGGCATTCTGCTTAGCGCCATCCCCTGTGCCGTCTGGCTGGGCTGGTTCTGGCGGCCCCTGCGGACGCTCATGCTCGCCGTGGCGGCAGTGGCCCTTCTGGCCATCGGCCTTTATCAGCAGGATGGCGCCGGCAGCCTGGCGCGCGCCGATACGGTGTTCGGCCTCAAGTACTTTCTCTCCAGCCAGTCCGCCATCCTGTGGATGAGCATGCTGTTCTTCATCAGCACGGTGTTCTACTGGCTGGGCATGTTCGCCAGGGGCGAAGGCAAGACCATGGGCCTGCTGGGCTCGCGCGTGGCCTGGCTGGCAGTGGCGATGGCGCTGATCGGCACGCTGGTGCGCTGGTACGAAAGCTACCTGATCGGGCCGGACATCGGCCACATCCCAGTCAGCAACCTGTACGAGGTGTTCGTGCTGTTTTGCTGGCTGACCGCCGTGTTCTACCTGTACTACGAGCAGCAGTACGGCACGCGCGCCCTGGGCGGCTTCGTGATGCTGGTGGTGAGCGCCGCCGTGGGCTTTCTGCTGTGGTACACGGTGGTGCGCGAGGCGCACGAAATCCAGCCGCTGGTGCCTGCGCTCAAGAGCTGGTGGATGAAGCTGCATGTGCCCGCCAACTTCATCGGGTATGGAACCTTTGCCTTGTCCGCCATGGTGGCCTTTGCCTACCTGATCAAGCAGCAGGCCGCCGAGACGCGCTGGTACAAGCTGGCTCCCCTGTGGCTGCTGGGCGTGGTGCTGTGCTTTGAGCCCATCGTGTTCCGGCAAGGTGCCACGGACAACGGCGGCAGCTACTGGATGGTGTACTTCGGCATTTCCGCCTTCATCGTGGCAAGCATCCTGCTGGGCCGCAAGCGCATTGCCGAGCGCCTGCCGTCCTTCGAGGTGCTGGACGACGTGATGTACAAGTCCATCGCCGTCGGCTTTGCGTTTTTCACCATCGCCACCGTGCTGGGCGCCCTGTGGGCGGCGGAAGCCTGGGGGGGCTACTGGAGCTGGGACCCCAAGGAAACCTGGGCGCTGATCGTCTGGCTCAACTACGCCGCCTGGCTGCACATGCGCCTGATGAAGGGCCTGCGCGGCACGGTGTCCGCCTGGTGGGCACTCGTGGGCTTGGTCGTGACAACCTTCGCTTTCCTCGGCGTGAACATGTTCCTGAGCGGGCTGCACAGCTACGGCACGCTGTAGCCGTCGGCCTCGCAGTGCAGGCGAGAGCGGGATAGGGCTGTTTTGCGCGGCACTGCAGTGAGGAAGCCTTCGGTGTAACCTGCGCGGCGGGTGGAACGAACTAACCCCTGTTCTGCTCTACCGACCCGCATTGCCTTCCGGAGACTCCCCATGTTGATCCCCCGCCGAGATACGGGTTTTGTGCACCCGTTTGCTTCAGAAATCACGCCCCAGGCGGTGTACCGGGACCGCCGGCGTCTCCTGCAACTCATGGCCAGCGGCGCTGCGGGGGCCGCCATGGCGGCGTGGGCGGCGCGCGACGCGCTGGCCCAGGAGGGCGGGGCGCCCCGGCCAGGCAAGCTGGCAGCTTTGCCGGCCAGGCGCTCGGCCGTGGACGGTGCCGCCACGATGGAAAAGCTCACGGACTACAAGGACGCGAGCACGTACAACAACTTCTACGAATTCGGCACTGACAAGGCCGACCCTGCCCGCAACGCCCACACGTTGAAGACCCGCCCCTGGACGGTGGAGGTGGAGGGGCTTGTCAAGAAGCCGGGCAAGTACGGCATTGAGGACCTGCTCAAGCTCAGCGCCCAGGAGGAGCGCATCTACCGGCTGCGCTGCGTGGAAGGGTGGTCCATGGTCATCCCGTGGGTGGGCTACTCGCTGTCCGAGCTGATCAAGCGCGTGGAGCCGCAGGGCAGCGCGAAATATGTGGAGTTCGTCACCCTGGCCGACAAGGCCACCATGCCGTACGTGGGGTCGCGCGTGCTCGACTGGCCCTATGTGGAAGGCCTGCGGCTGGACGAAGCCATGCACCCTCTCACGCTGCTGGCCTTCGGCATGTATGGCGAGGTGCTGCCCAACCAGAACGGCGCGCCGGTGCGGCTGGTGGTGCCGTGGAAGTACGGCTTCAAGAGCGCCAAGAGCATCGTGAAGATTCGCTTTGTCGAGCAGGAGCCAGGAACGGCCTGGAACAAGGCGGCCAAGCAGGAGTACGGGTTCTATTCCAACGTGAATCCTGAGGTGGACCATCCGCGCTGGAGCCAGGCGACCGAGCGGCGCATCGGCGAAGACGGCCTGTTCGCCAAGAAGCGCAAGACGCTGATGTTCAACGGCTACGGCGCCCAGGTCGGTCCGTTGTACGCCGGCATGGACCTCAAGAAGTTCTACTGACGGACCCCTGCGGGCTCGCTGTCCACCGCCAGGTGTGTCCCGGCGGGTGTCGCCTTTTTTTGTTTCACCGCATGCGAAAACTGCTGGCCGGCCCGGCCGCCAAACCTGTGCTGTTCGTGCTGTGTCTGCTGCCGTTGGCGTGGCTGGTCTACGCAGCGTGGGCCGACCGGCTGGGGGCCAACCCGGCCGAAGCGCTGGTGCGTGCCACGGGCGACTGGACACTGCGCAGCCTGTGCCTGGTGCTCACCGTGACCCCGCTGCGCGTCATCAGCGCCACGCCGCAGCTGGCGAGGTTTCGGCGCATGCTGGGGCTGTTCGTGTTCTTCTACGGGGCGCTGCACCTGCTGAGCTACGCATGGTTCGACATGGGCTTTGACGTGGCCGAGATCGTGCGTGACATTTTCAAACGCCCGTTCATCCTGGTGGGCTTTGCAGCGCTGGTGCTGCTGTTGCTGCTGGCCGCGACCTCGTTCAACCGTGCCATCAAGCGCCTGGGGGCCCGCCGGTGGCAGGCGCTGCACCGCAGCGTGTATGCCGCGGCGCTGTTGGCGCTATTGCATTTCTTCTGGATGCGCGCCGGCAAGAACGACTTCGGCGAAGTGGCCGTGTATGCGGTGGTGGTAGCCCTGCTGCTGGGCTGGCGGGTGGCCCGCCGCTGGCGCAAGGGATGAGCTGCGGCCGGTCGCTGTCTCGCGCCAAGCCATCGACCAGCCCGCGATGCGTTCACCTCTCTAGCTATATTTTTGATAGCTGCTTGCGTTGATACTGCAAGCGCTAGCGGCTATTTTTGCCAAAAATATTACCGCGGAGTTCCGGGGCGCATCTGGCGCGTCACCGGATCGATGTAGCCCGTCGGGATCTGGTAGGCGCGGTCGTCGAAGAGGTCGATGCCGCACATGAGGTTTTCAATCCACAGGAAGAAATCCTGAATGGCCGGTTTGCCCATGATGGGAGCGCCGTGCTGCGGCACGATCATCGAGATGTCCAGCTGGCGCGCCATCCGGGCCCACAGGCGCAGGATCTTGTTGGAGACCATGTAGCGGCGGTGGAAGGCCTCCATGCGCGGGATGTGGGCCCGCAGGTCGGTCACGGGCACGCGAGCTTCGGCGCCAGACATCAAGGACACCCCCAGGTCCCCGGTGAACAGGATGCGGCTGACCGGGTCGTAGAAGTGGAAATTGCCCTCGGAGTGCATGAAGTGGGCGGGCAGCAGCACCAGTTCGTGGCGGCCCAGCGGCAGGTGTCCACCGCTGTCGGGCACGCCGATCACCCGGTTCTCGGTCTTGCCCACCTTGGTGAAGTGGGGCGCAAAACGCTCCCAGATGCGCGAGATCACCAGGTTGGCTTTGGTGCTGGTCATCCAGCGGTCCAGCGACGCAATGATGTCCGGGTCCGCATGCGAGGCGATCAGGTAGGACAGCTTGTGCGGGGGGAAGTGCTTGGTCATCCCCATGAACAGCTCGTTGAAGGCCAGGTTGCCGCCCGGGTCGATGATGGCGCCGGTGTCATCGTCCACGATCAGGAACTGGTTGGCCTGCACGGCCTGACCGTCTTCCTCAATCAGATCGGTGAACATCAGACAAGCATGGTTCTTGTCGCGGTAGAGTTCCAGGGCCATAGCCATCCTACGGTGCAATAAAGCCCGAACTGTACGATTACCCCTGCAATTGATCCTTGATAGAAATCAAGTGCCGCCAGAGTTGGCGGCGCGCTCCGCAATGCCTCAGGGCGCGGCGGACGCAGCGCTGGCCGGCGGCTGCGGGGTGGGGGAGGCGCTGGAACCCGGTGTCAGGGTCTGGGGCAGGGTTGCCCGCTGGGCCGCCTGGGGAGCGCTGGGCAAGTAAAGGGGACCGCGCTGCCCGCAACCCGCGAAGGCCGCCGCACAGGCCGCAAGGACAACAGACCTGACTAGAATTTGAGAAGCCTTCATCAACATGCGCAAATTGTAATGACCGACCTTGAATTCATGGACCGCGCCGAAAAGCTGCTACTGGCGGTTGAGCGCAGTTGCGACCACATCAACGACACCACGGAGGCCGACGTGGATGCGCAGCGCTCGGGCGGCATGGTGACGCTGTCCTTCCCCAACCGCTCGCAGATCGTGGTCAATCTGCAAAAGCCGCTGCAGGAAGTCTGGATGGCGGCCCGCTCGGGCGGCTACCACTACCGCTTTCAGGACGGGCGCTGGCAGGACACCAAGGGAGCGGGCGAGTTCTTTGAGTGCCTGAGCCGCGACGCCAGCCAGCAAGCAGGCGTCTCGCTGAAATTCTCCGAGTGATCTCGGCGCGAGGGGCGCGCCCAGGGTGCCGCGCGCCCGCAAATTCCTGACTTCGCCCGTTGGCGGGTGTCAGTTGCGGAAGAGATCGAGAATGCGGTTGCGCTCTTCCGCCGCGGGTGGCGCCTGGGGCGCCCCGGCGGCAGGTGCCGCAGAGCGGCCGGCGTCTAGGCCGACGCTGCCCACCCCACTGTTGCGGGCGTACTCCTCGTAGAACCACTCGCCACCCACATTCACCACGCCCGGCGGCACGGTCGGCTCCATGACCGGGACGCCCTTGAGCGCGCGCTCCATGAAGCTGATCCACACGGGCAAGCTGAGGCCACCGCCGGTCTCGCGGCTGCCCAGATTGCGGGGGGTGTCGTAGCCGATCCACGTGACCGCGGCGATCGTCGGCTGGTACCCAGCGAACCACGCGTCCACTGAGTCATTGGTGGTGCCGGTCTTGCCGTACAGATCGGGGCGCTTGAGCGTGGCCTGGGCCCGCGCTGCGGTGCCGGTCCGCGTCACTTCCTGCAGCAGGCTGTTCATGATGAAGGCGTTGCGTGCATCAATGGCCCGCGGCAGCGTGGCAGTGGTGGGGGGCGTCGTCTCGGAGATCACGCGGCCCTTGTGGTCCGTCACCTTGGCAATCAGCCAGGGGTTGATGCGGTAGCCACCATTGGCGAACACGGAGTACGCCGTAGCCATCTGCAGCGGGGTCACCGATCCGGCCCCCAGCGCCATCGTGAGATAGGCCGGGTGCTTTTCCGCGTCGAAGCCAAAGCGCGTCACCCAGTCCTGGGCCGTCTTGGGTCCCACGGCCTGCAGGATGCGGATGGAGATCATGTTCTTTGACTTTGCCAGGCCCGTGCGCATGGTCATCGGCCCGTCGTACTTCCCATCGTAGTTCTTGGGCTCCCACGGCTGCCCGCCCGTCACGCCGGCGTCAAAGAACAGCGGCGCGTCGTTGATGACGGTGGCGGGAGTGAATCCTTTTTCCAGCGCTGCGGAATAGATGAAGGGCTTGAAGCTGGAGCCGGGCTGGCGCCATGCCTGCGCGGCGTGGTTGAACTTGTTCTTGTCAAAGTCGAAGCCTCCCACCAGCGCCCGGAGGGCGCCGCTGCGCGGATCCAGCGCGACGAACGCACCCTCCACCTCGGGCAACTGGGTGATCTCCCAGGTGCCCTTGGGGGTCTTCACCACCCGGATCACGGCGCCGCGGCGGATCTTGATGTTGGGTGGCGCCTTGTCGCTCAGGCCCGACTGGGCCGGCTTCAGGCCATCGCCCGTGATTTCCACGGCGTCGCCATTGGCGCGCGCGGCGGTGATCTTGCGGGCCGAGGCCTCCAACACCACGGCAGACAGCACGTCGCCATTGTCAGGATGGTTGGCCAGCGCGTCATCGATTGCGTCTTCGACCTCCTGCGGGGCTGTGGGCAGCGTCACGAACTTTTCGGGGCCGCGGTACTGCTGGCGGCGCTCGTAGTCCATGATGCCGCGGCGCAAGGCGCCATAGGCGGCTTCCTGCTCCGCTGCATTGAGGGTCGTGTAGACGTTGAGCCCCCGCGTGTAGGCCTCGTTGCCATACTGGGCGAAGATCAGTTGGCGGACCATTTCGGCCACGTACTCGGCGTGAACGCGGGTGCTGTCCGGGCCGGACCGGATCTTCAAGTCTTCCTTCTTGGCTTGTGCCGCCTGGTCCGCCGTGATGAAGCCGTTTTCTTCCATGCGGTCGATGATGTACAACTGTCGCACGCGAGCGCGTTTGGGGTTGCTGATGGGGTTGTACGCGGAGGGCGCCTTGGGCAGGCCTGCCAGCATGGCAGCCTCGGCAATCGAAACCGATTTCAAAGGTTTTCCGAAATACGTCTCCGATGCGGCAGCAAAACCATAGGCTCGATTCCCCAGATAAATCTGGTTCATGTAAATCTCGAGGATCTGGTCTTTGGTCAGTAAATGCTCGAGTTTGAATGTAAGTAAGATTTCGTAAACTTTGCGAGTAAATGTTTTTTCTGACGACAGATATACATTTCGCGCAACCTGCATCGTGATGGTGGACGCGCCCTGGCTTTTGACCCGGCCCAGATTCGCCAGCCCGGCACGGATCACCCCCTTGTAGTCGACCCCGCCGTGTTGAAAGAAGCGAGCGTCCTCGATTGCCAGCACGGCGTCCTTCATCACCTTGGGAATCTCGTCGATCGGCGTAAGGTTGCGCCGCTCTTCGCCAAACTCGCCCAGCAGGGCGCCTTCCGAAGAGTAGACCCTCAGCGGTAGCTTGGGGCGGTAGTCCGCGAGATCCGAGATGTCGGGCAGGTTGGGGTAGGCGACCGCAAGCGCGAGGGCGATGGACAGCGCCAGCCCCAGCGCGCCCGCCACCGCCAGCCCCGTGATCCAGAGCAGGATGCGGCCCACCCAGTAGAGCCAGGAACGTGGGCGGGGAGAGGGAGCGGTGGACGCGTCCGGCTTGTCTGCGGACTTCGGGGGAGAGGACGGCATAGCGCTCCGAGAGGGCAAGGAACCGTCATTATAAAAATGCCCAGGCCACCTCCCGCCCTTGCCGCATTTGGGGCAGCCAAATACACCGCTCAGCGGCCTCGTCTTGCCACTGAACGGGGTTGCAAAGGGGCCAAGATTCGTCTGCTTTTGGCAACGCTCCCCGCCTGTTACTTGGGGAAAAATCTTTGCTGGAGAACTATCTTACTGATAGCATTCATGTGAAGTGTTAAGTTTTGTTGCCTCATTTTGGCAAGTTACAGGGGACCAATCTTGAGCTCAATGGGGTCTTTGTTCGGCCGGCAGTCTCCGCCGTTGCTCGGAATTGATATCAGCTCGTCCAGCGTCAAGTTGGTAGAGCTAGGCCGCGATAAGGCGGGAGGGCTGGTGCTGGAGCGTTGCGGAATCGAGCCGCTGGAGCGGGGTTGGATCACGGACGGCAACATTGAAAAGTTCGACGAGGTCGCGGATGCCCTGCGCCGGCTCGTCAAGAAGACCGGCGCGCGAACGAAAAACGTCGCGCTCGCCTTGCCGCCATCGGCGGTGATCACCAAGCGAATCACCCTTCCCGGGGGAATGTCCGAACAAGAACTGGAAGTGCAGGTCGAGTCGGAAGCCAATCAGTACATCCCGTTTTCGCTCGACGAGGTGAGCCTGGACTTCTGCGTCATCGGCCCCAGCAAGAATTCGCCCGGGGACGTGGACGTCCTCATCGCAGCCTCGCGCCGAGAAAAGGTGCAAGACCGGCAAGGTCTTGCAGAGGCCGCTGGCCTGAAACCCGTCATCGTGGACATTGAATCCCACGCCTCCCGGCTGGCTGCGGGGCGTCTGATCGAAGCGCTGCCCAAAAAAGGCGTCGATGCGATGGTCGCGCTTTTCGAGGTGGGTGCCCTGACGACGAGCATGCAGGTCATCAAAAACGACGAGGTGTTGTACGACCGGGACCAGGCGTTTGGCGGAGCTCAGCTCACGCAGCTGATTGTTCGGCAGTACGGGTTTTCGGTGGAAGAAGCCGAAAGCAAGAAGCGCAGCGGTGACCTTCCAGAAGACTACCAATCGGCAGTCCTTCGCCCCTTTGTGGACAGCATGGCGCAGGAAATCGGCAGAGCATTGCAGTTCTTCTTCACCAGCACCCCGCACAACCGGGTCGATCACATCATGCTTGCCGGCGGCTCCGCGCCTCTTCCAGGCCTGACGGAGGCAGTTACCCAGCAAACCGGCTTTGCTTGCAGCGCAGTCAATCCGTTTGATGGCATGGAAATCGGAAGTTCCGTTCGTCTGAAAAAAATGGTGCGTGAGGCGCCGTCCTACCTGACCTCATGCGGTCTGGCCATGCGGAGGTTCCTGCAGTGATTTTGATTAACTTACTTCCCCACCGGGAGGTTGCCCGCAAGCGCCGGAAGGAAGCTTTTCAGGCAACCATGTTTGCCTCGTTCCTGGTGGGCCTCGCCATTGCGGGTCTGATCTACTGGTGGTTCCAGGTCATGATTACCGCCCAGCAAGACCGCAACCGGTTCCTTCAGTCCGAGATCAAGGTTCTGGAAGAGCAGATCAAGGAAATTGCAAACATTGAGGATGAGATCACCGCTTTGCGGGCGCGCCAGAAGGCTGTGGAAGATCTTCAAGCGGATCGCAACCTGCCGGTGCATTTGCTCAACGAATTGGTACGGCAGATTCCTGAAGGCGTCTACGTCACCAGCATCAAGCAAACCGATCAGGTGATTGCGATGCAAGGTTCTGCGCAATCCAACGAGCGAGTGTCTGAAATGCTCCGCAACCTGTCGGACAACACTCCTTGGCTATCAAAGCCCGAGCTGGTCGAAATCGTTGCTGGCAATATTGCCTTGGCGGCCAAGGACCAGCGCAGGGTGTTCAATTTCAATTTGCGGTTCAGATTGATGCGCACCGGGGAAGCCCAGAAAAACAAGGATGCGGCGAGCGCGTCGACCGGGAAATAACATGGCAAAAAAATCAACAAAGCAAATTGATTTCGCTGCCTTGCAGGACAACTTTTCCAGGCAATTTAGAAATCTGGACCCCAAGGACCCGTCCCTGTGGCCTGTTCTCCCCAAGATACTGCTGTGTGTTTTTATCGCAGTGGCGGTAGCGGCCGTGGCATGGTTTGCCAAGATCAGTGAATATGAGGACGAGCTTGCTGCGGAAGTGGCGAAAGAGGAAACGCTGCGGAAAGATTACCAGACCAAACTCACCAAAGCCGTCAGTCTCGAGGCCTTGAAAAGGCAGCGCGAACAAGTGCAGCAGTACGTGATCCAGTTGGAGAAGCAACTTCCGAGCAAAGCGGAGATGGCCGCCTTGCTGTCCGATATCAATCAAGCGGGCCTCGGGCGCAGCCTCCAATTTGACCTGTTCCGTCCGGGGCAGGTGGTTGTGCGAGAGTACTACGCGGAACTCCCCATTCAGATCAAGGTGACCGGTAAATATCACGATATGGGCTATTTTGCGGCAGATATTGCGAATCTCTCTCGCATTGTGACTCTGAACAATATATCGATAGCGCCACCCAACAAGGAAAAGGATGGATCCACGTTGACGATGGAGGCGACGGCGCGGACATTCCGCTATCTTGACCCTGACGAGATCCAGGCGCAAAAGCAAGCGGTGAAAGGCGCCAAAAAATGATTTCTCATAAGCTAATTTCATTAGCACTCGTGCCTTTGGCGCTGGTGGGATGCGGATCTTCAGGTGACGACGAATTGCGTCAATGGATGGCGGATTTACGGCAAACGACGAAGCCACGCATAACTCCGCTCACGGAACCTAAACAGTTCAAGCCGCAGAGCTACGAGATGGAAGGCGGAGTGGAGCCGTTTAATCCTGTCAAGCTGACGCAGGTATTGCGACGCGAATCGATGCAATCTGCATCGAATGCCGCGCTGATCGCGCCAGAGATGTCGCGTCGCAAAGAACCTTTGGAAGCCTATCCGCTGGACACCATGTCCATGGTCGGCAGCCTGGACAAAAAAGGCACGCCCACCGCTCTCTTGAAGGTGGACAAGCTGCTTTATCAGGTTCGTATTGGTAATTATATTGGTCAAAATTACGGGAAAATAACTAAAATCACCGAAAATTCGATTCAATTGCGGGAAATTGTGCAAGATGCGACCGGCGACTGGGTTGAACGCACTGCATCCCTAGACCTGCAAGAGGGCAAAAAATGAAATATTCGAAGAAGCATATGACCAAAATTTGTCGAATTGCAGTGGGGATTTCTCTAGCCGTCCTTGCACCGCTGCATGCGATGGCCGAGGCCGTAATCCAATCCGTTTCCAGCAGTGTGCAAAACGGTGTGGATGTGCTGCGCATTGAGTTCAAAGAGCCTTTGCAAGGGGTTCCGACTGGTTTTGCGATTCAATCTCCTCCGCGGATAGCCCTGGATTTTCCCAATGCCACCAACGGCAGCGGCAAAAACAGCTTTGAGATGAACCAGGGCAACATTCGTTCTGTCAATGTGGTTCAGGCCGGTGATCGTTCTCGAGTAGTTCTCAACCTCAAGCAATCCACGTCCTACCAAGCCGATATTCAGGGAAATTCCTTGTTGATTTCGCTGGGAACCGTAGCGACAGCCGGGGCTGCGTCGGCCCCGGCACAGTCCCAGGTTTTTGCAGATTCTGGTAGTGCAGATACCCAGACGTTGAAGGACGTGGATTTTCGGCGGGGGGCTGATGGGTCCGGGCGGGTTGTGGTGATGCTGCCGTCAAGTCAGGTGGGTGTGGACATCCGCCAGCAGGGCAAGGGATTGATCGTTGATTTTTTGAAGTCCGCATTGCCCGAAGGACTTCGTCGGCGCTTGGACGTGGGGGACTTTGGAACGCCGGTTCAGGCTGTCACGACGGTCCAGCAAGGCGATCGGGTTCGCATGACGATTGATCCCGTTGGAGAGTGGGAGCACAGTGCCTACCAGAGCGATAACCAGTTTGTCGTGGAAGTCCGCCAGAAGAAGGTGGATCTGAATAAGCTTACCCAGGGCCCCGGGTACAGTGGAGAGAAGCTGTCGCTCAATTTTCAGAATATTGAAGTCCGCTCACTTCTACAAGTGATCGCCGATTTTACGAATTTCAATATTGTTACGTCGGATACTGTAACCGGTTCGCTGACCTTGCGGCTCAAGGATGTTCCTTGGGATCAGGCACTCCAGATCATCATGGAGGCCAAGGGCCTGGGCATGAGAAAAACCGGTACTGTTCTGTGGATCGCTCCTAAGGACGAAATAGACGACCGTACCAAAAAAGACTATGAAGCTGCGCTTGCTATTCAAAAGTTGGAGCCGTTGAGGACTCAAGCGTTCCAGATGAACTATGCCAAGGCGGTGGATATGGTGGTGCAGCTCACCTCGTCCGCTGGCGGCGGAGGGGGAGGGAGCGGAGGAAACAAGTTTCTCTCTGAGCGGGGAAGTGCGATTGCAGAGCCTCGGACTAATCAGCTTTTTGTGACCGATACACCGAGCAAGCTCGAAGAGGTGCGCAAATTGCTCGCGACCTTGGATGTGGCGGTCAGGCAGGTCATGATTGAGGCCCGGATTGTTGAAGCTTCCGACACGTTCGGTAGGTCGTTGGGTATCAGGCTGGGGGGCACCGATTTGCGTGCAAATCGCGGAGGCACGGGCGGTTACAGCCTCGGCGGCAGTAATAGTGTCGTCGTTGGAACAAGCTACGGAAATGCTGTTGCTTCTTCAGGGGCGGGTGGAGTGACCAATACAAATGGCACTTTCGTCAATCTGCCGGCTCAAGCGCAGGGTGGTTTTGATCCTGCCAGTTTTGCGATCTCGATTTTCAATTCGGCTGCTAACAGATTTTTGAACCTCGAGATTTCGGCAATGGAGGCTGACGGGAAAGGCAAGATTGTGTCGAGCCCGCGGGTTGTGACGGCGGATCAGACCAAAGCGTCCATTGAACAAGGTACTGAGTTCCCCTACCCTGTGACGGCCCCTAACGGGGGGACCGTTATAGCCTTCAAGAAGGCTGTTTTAAGGCTGGAGGTTTTGCCTCAGATTACGCCAGAAGGTAATATTATTCTTGATCTGGATGTCAATAAAGATAGCCCGGGGGAAATTCTTCAGAACGTACGTGCTATCAATACAAAGCATATTAAGACGCAGGTTTTGGTCGAAAACGGTGGGACGGTGGTGATTGGTGGCATTTTTGAGCTCTTCGAGAACGATGCAGAAGCCAAGGTACCCTTCCTGGGGGATATTCCTGGTGTTGGAAACTTGTTTAAAACCAAGACAAAACAGGCAAACAAGCAAGAAATGCTGATATTTATTACGCCGAAAATAATTGTTGACCGCACGGCGTCGCGATAATTAATTTTTGATTGGGATGACAAATGTTGAAAATTACCAAATTTTTACCCTTGGTGCTGGCGGGTGTTTTGTCCGCCTGTGGTGGAGGTGGCGGCAGTGCCGGTGATACTCAAGAGAACTACACCATCACGCTCAGGTCGGAAAAGGTTCAGCTTCCTTTGAACATTGCTGGGGTTGCTCCTGGCCTGGGGGCATACCGCCCATATACAACCACCTTGTACGTGGAAGCCCGCAAGGGGAACCTTCCCATTCCAGGGGGGGATGATATTTTTGGTTGCAATGTCGCTGGTGGTTTGGATTCCGGGGCTCTTTATTACCTGGATGGAAAAGCAGAGCATGAGACCGAAGTGGATGATGGAAATGGTGGGAAGATCAAGGTTCCCAATGCATACCGGAATATCACTTTGGGTTCCAATGCGGGTGGAAACTCCTTCCACTTCCATGCGGGGGACCAAGCCGGAACTGCACGCATCACTTGCTCTGTGATGGATCCGCGCGATAGCCAGCAAAAATCGGCTAGCGTGACTATTTCTGTAGGGGGCACGACTGGCAAACCCGCGAGCGTAGTGATCGAGGCGGCAACTCCGGGTTACTTGGGAACGAAGAACAGTACCGACCCGAACCTTCGCAACCAGATGGGCATTCAGGCGTTTGTCATGGACGACGCCAATCAGCCCACCGCAAGTTCTGCAGGAGCGAATGTGCAAGTTCGCATTCTGTCGGGAACCGATGCTGGGGATAGCGCACGCTTGGTGGCTGGTTCGCAAAGCGGCAGCGTTCTGCAGCTGCCTTCTATCGGTGGGGTTGCAACTTTCACGCTGTTGAGCGGTACGGAAACCGGGCGGATCTTTTTGGAACTGACCTCGGACCGGTTTGACAACAACGTGGCCAATGGGATTACCGACCCAATTACTACCATCCGAGCAGTTTCGGTGTTGGAAGCATTGACTAACCCGATTGGTCTCGCGGACGTGGACTTGGGAGACGTAACGAAGGAAGTTCCCTTTACCGCGTTGCTGAGCGTCACGGGTGGCTTGCCGCCGTATACGTGGTCTGCGACTGGTTTGCCGGCCGGCCTTTCGATTGACTCCAGTACCGGGATGATCAGTGGCAAGCCCAGCAAGGATGCTCAAGAGCGAGAGTACCGTGCAACGGTGACGGTGGTTGACCGCAACAAGCTGGCCGCAACCGCGACTGTGCGGTTGAAGCTGGTGGGCGGACTTCCAGAAGACTTTGCGATCGGCGACTGCAATTCCAACAAGGTATGTTCGCTAGGTAACGCTCCAGTCGGCGTGAACTTCACGTATTCGTTTGTGTCCTCGGTCAGTGATGTGACCTGGAAATTCACCAGTTTGCCGGCATGGCTGACGAGTGGTACAACCAGTTCCGCTGGGGTTCTTAACGGAGTTCCCAAAGTGGCAAACTGCGGCACCCAGACGTTCCTTGTGACTGCTACCAAGGGGGCAACTTCTGTGACTCGCACGTTTAGCATCAAGGTGGTGACCAATCCTTCGCCTCCCGCGGGCGGTGATCCCGCCGATTTCACGTGCCCTGGCATGTGATGTGTTGATGCTGCCTGTTTAGGCAGCCTTCATAAAATTCGACAAGAAATCCCCGGCATGCCGGGGATTTTTTATTGGCGCAGAGTCCGATGCGTCTAACCCTGTGGCCGGCACACCGCGCGTTCCAGGCACAATCTGCAACCGCGGCGGACAGCCCGCCCGATGCCAAAGAGATCTATCCCACGCACCATGCCATCAGCAGCCCAAGAAGTTTCCATCTCCCTCGGCGAGCGCAGTTACACCATAGCCATTGGCAGTGGTTTGCTGGCCGACCCCCTCTCTTACGGCGGACTGCCCAAGGCGAGTGCTGCGCTCATCGTGAGCAACACCACGGTGGCTCCGCTGTATGCGCAGGGCTTGCGGGCCGCGTTGGCGCCGCATTACGCGCAGGTGCATGAAGTTCTGCTGCCCGATGGCGAAGAGCACAAGACGTGGCAGACGCTGCAAACCATCTTCGATGCGCTGCTGGAGCACGGCTGTGACCGCAAGACGGTGTTGTTTGCGCTGGGCGGTGGGGTGGTGGGCGACATGACGGGGTTTGCCGCAGCCAGCTACATGCGGGGGGTGCCGTTTGTGCAGGTGCCGACCACGCTGCTCTCGCAAGTGGACTCTTCGGTGGGTGGAAAGACGGGGATCAACCACCCGCTGGGCAAGAACATGGTGGGCGCGTTTTACCAACCGCAGCGGGTGGTGTGTGACCTGGATGTGCTGCGCACGTTGCCGGCGCGGGAGTTCAGTGCCGGGCTGGCCGAGGTCATCAAATACGGCCCGATTGCCGACATGCAGTTCTTCGAATGGCTCGAGCAGAACATGGATGCGCTCGTGGCCCAGCAGCCCGGCGCACTGGCCCATGCCGTGCGGCGCAGTTGCGAAATCAAGGCCGCCGTGGTGGGTCAGGATGAGCGGGAGTCCGGCCTGCGCGCGATCCTGAACTTCGGCCACACGTTTGGCCATGCCATCGAAGCGGGCATGGGCTACGGCGCCTGGCTGCATGGCGAGGGAGTCGGTGCCGGCATGGTGATGGCCGCCGAGCTGTCGTGCCGGCTGAAGTTGGTGGATGCTGCCTTTGTCGCCCGCCTCACGGCACTGATTCGCCGGGCCGGGTTGCCCACCCAGGGGCCGGTGCTGGACCGTGCAGACAATGCAGGCCGCTACCTGCAACTGATGCGCGTGGACAAAAAGTCCGAAGCCGGGGAGATCCGATTTGTGCTGATTGACGGGCCGGGCCAGGCGGTCGTCCGGTCCGCGCCGGACGCCGAAGTGCGCGCAGTGATCGACGCGTGTTGCGGCAGAGACTAGTCAGCTCTGGCGTTTTAATGCTATTAAAATTATAGCTGTTTGCGCTTGATGGATAAGCGCTAGAGGCAAATTTGAGCACTGATTCCGATCTGGAAGTTTATGCTTGCCGCCCCGGGGCCTCGCGGGGCCGGCGGTATCCCGAAGTGCCCGCGCCCACGCGCACCGAGTACCAGCGGGACCGGGACCGCATCGTGCATTCCACGGCGTTTCGCCGGCTGGTCTACAAGACGCAGGTCTTTCTCAACCATGAAGGGGACCTGTTCCGCACCCGGCTGACCCACTCGCTGGAGGTGGCGCAGCTGGGGCGTTCGATTGCACGGTCGCTGCAGATCAATGAGGACCTGGTGGAGGCGGTCTCGCTCGCACACGATCTGGGTCACACCCCTTTCGGGCATGCGGGGCAGGATGCACTGCACGCCTGCATGGCGGACCACGGCGGCTTCGAGCACAACCTGCAGAGCCTGCGCGTGGTGGACACGTTGGAGGAGCGCTACCCCCAGTATGACGGCCTGAACCTCACGTTCGAGACACGCGAAGGCATTCTCAAGCACTGCTCGCGGACTCACGCGCAGCAGCTGGAGGCTGCGGAACCCGGCGGCGTCGGGGCGCGCTTTTTGCGCCGCGAGCAGCCGAGCCTGGAAGCGCAGCTGTGCAATCTTGCCGACGAGATCGCCTACAACGCCCACGATATCGACGATGGCGTCCGGTCCGGCCTGATCACGCTGGAGCAATTGCAGGAGGTGCCCCTGTTCGACCGCTACCGCGCCGCAGCGCTTGCCGACCACCCGGATCTGGCGAGCCCGGAGCGCCAGCGGCGGCTGTTGTACGAGGCCATACGGCGCATGCTCAGCGAGCAGGTGTACGACGTGATCAGCGCCACGCAGGCGGCGCTGGACCAGCACCGTCCGCACAGTGTGCAGGCAGTGCGCGAGTCTCCGCCGCTGGTGATGTTCAGCGATGCCATGCGCGCGCGCTCGCTGGAGCTCAAGCAGTTTCTCTTCAAAAATTTGTACCGCCACCCGCGGGTGACCGAAACCACCGCCCGCGCGCGGGAGGTGGTGCGCGACCTGTTTGCGGCCTACACGGCGGCCCCGCAGGAAATGAAGCCCGCGTTCGCGCAGCGTGCCTGCGCAGACGACGGCCCTCTGAGGGCCCGGGCGGTCGCGGATTTCATCGCGGGCATGACGGACCGCTTCGCCGCGCGGGAGCACGAGCGGCTGACCGGGCGCCGGCTTCTCGACTGAGCGGCGGGCCGCGCGGGGAGGGCGCCGTAAAATCTGCGGCTTTCCCCTCTGCAACTCCCCTCTTCATGACCACCACTCCCCCTGCAGCGCAGGCCGCCCCGGGCGAAGCCGCTGCGCCGTTTGTCCGCGACACCGTTCGGTGGCTGGAGCGGGCGGTGATCGGGCTCAACCTGTGTCCTTTCGCGAAAGGGGTACATGCCAAAGGGCAGGTTCACTACGCCGTGACGCTGACCGACGACCCCGCCGAAGTCCTGGCGCTGCTGCGCAGCGAACTGAGCGCACTGGCGGCCGCCCCGGCGGAGGTGCGGGACACCACCCTGCTGGTGCTGCCGAACTGCCTGCAGGATTTTCTGGACTTCAACGATTTCCTGGAGGTGGCTGAAGCACAACTGGACGACCTCGCGCTGGACGGCACCTTGCAGATTGCCAGCTTTCATCCGCAGTTCCAGTTTGCCGGCACGGCGGTGGACGATGTGTCCAACTGCACCAATCGCGCGCCTTACCCCACGCTGCATTTGCTGCGAGAAGACAGCATTGACCGGGCGGTGGCCATCTTTCCGGATGCAGAAATGATCTACGAGCGCAACATCGAGGTCCTGGAGTCCTTGGGCATGTCTGGATGGGCCGCCTTGGATGTGGGGCCCACCCCGCCGGAGCGCCCTGCGTCCGAACCGTCCCAGGGGAAAGTTTGATGAGCCGCAACAAGTCCTCCCACACCGCGGTCCGTGGTAACCCTCAGGGCAAGGCGGCGCCGGCCGATGCGCCGCAGCTGCTGGAACTGCGCCCCGGGCAGTCGGTGGAATTGCTCAAGGAGCTGCACATCCTCACGCGCGAGGGGCGCCTCAACCAGGATTCCCGGCGCAAGCTCAAGCAGGTCTACCACCTGTTCAATTTCATCGAGCCCTTGCTGGCAGGGCTGTCCTCGGACGACCACGCCCCGACGCTGGCGGACCACGGTGCAGGCAAGTCCTACCTGGGCTTCATCTTGTACGACCTGTATTTCAGGGCCCTCGGGCGGGGCCATATCTACGGGGTGGAAACGCGGCTGGAGCTGGTGCAGCGGTCGCGCCAACTGGCGCAACACCTGGGCTTTGAGCGGATGTCGTTCCTCGCGGCGTCGGTGGCCGAGTCGGCGGACATGAACGAGCTGCCTTCGCAGATCGACGTGGTCACGGCGCTGCACGCGTGCGACACCGCCACCGATGACGCCATCGCGTTCGGTCTGCAAAAGAAAGCCCGCGCCATGGTGCTGGTGCCGTGCTGCCAGGCGGAAGTCGCGGCCTGTCTGCGCCAGGGCAAGGCGCTGCAGTTGGCCCGCACGCCCCTGGCTGAGCTGTGGCGCCACCCGCTGCACACCCGCGAACTGGGCAGCCAGATCACCAACGTGCTGCGGTGCCTGCACCTGGAAGCCAGCGGCTACCGGGTGACGGTGACCGAACTCGTGGGCTGGGAGCACAGCCTCAAGAACGAACTCATCATTGCGCGGTACACGGGGCAGAAGAAGCGCAGTGCCGTGGAGCGCCTGCGGGCCATCTTGGCAGAGTTTGGCCTGGAGACGGCGCTGGCGCAGCGTTTCGGCCTGCATCCTGCGGGCGGGGCGGCGGCTGCCGAGGTGGTCGCGGCGGGCTGATTCATGGCCCGACTGCCCCGACTGACGCTGCCGGGCCATCTGCACCACGTCCTGCAGCGCGGCAACAACCGGCAACCCATCTTCGCCGACCGCGAAGACTACGAAACCATGCTGGCCCTGCTGGCGGACAACGCGCCGCGGCATGGCATCGCCGTTCATGCCTATGTGCTCATGGGCAACCATTTCCATCTGCTGGCCACGCCGTCCACCGCCGACGGGCTGCCGCAATGGATGCAGGCCGTCGGGCGGCGCTATGTGCAGTACTTCAACCGCCGCCATGGGCGCACAGGCACCCTGTGGGAGGGCCGCTACCGGTGTGCCATCCTGGAGCCGGAGCGTTACCTGGTGCCCGCCATGGTGTACCTGGACTGGAACCCCGTGCGGGCCGGGCTGGCGGCCCAGCCGGCAGACTACCCCTGGTCCAGCCATGCGCACTGGGTGGGGCTGCGCAATGACCGGCTGCTGACGCCCCATGCGCAGTACTGGGCCCTGGGCAACACCCCCTTTGCGCGCGAGGCAGCCTATGCCCAGCGGGTGCAAGTCGGCATCGGCTCTGCCGAGCAGCAGGCGCTTACGGATTCAGCGCTCGGCGGCTGGGCTCTGGGCTCCCCGGAGTTTGTGGAAGCGCTGCAGCAGCGCACCCCGCGCCGTGTGGCCCGCGGCCGGGCCGGGCGGCCCCCGGCGGCCCGGCCGGAATAAGGCGGCTGGCCGTGCGCCTCTTTCTTTCGAGGGCGACCGGCGTGCCTTTTTAATATGTCCCCAATAAAAATTTCTAAAAATCCTTGTTGGAATTAATTGTGATCTGACCCTAATTAATTCACTTGCCAAAGCATGTTGCAATGCACTAATCTCCCACTCCCTGCGAAAAATATGAGGAGTGCGCCATGACCACGGCTGCCGAGATCCAGCATCTGCAACAACACGGTTTGTATTCATCGGGCAACGAGCACGACGCCTGCGGCCTGGGCTTTGTGGCCCACATCAAGGGCATCAAGCGCCACGACATCGTGACGCAGGCGCTGAAGATCCTGGAGAACATCGACCACCGTGGTGCCGTGGGGGCCGACAAGCTCATGGGCGACGGCGCAGGCATCCTGATCCAGATTCCGGACGCCCTGTACCGTGAAGAGATGGCCAAGCAGGGCGTGACCTTGCCGGCCGCCGGCGAATATGGCGTGGGCATGATCTTCCTGCCCAAGGAGCATGCCTCGCGGCTGGCCTGCGAGCAGGAAATGGAGCGCGCCATCAAGGCCGAAGGCCAGGTGCTGCTGGGCTGGCGCGATGTGCCGGTGAACCGCGACATGCCCATGTCGCCCACCGTGCGCAAGAAGGAGCCCATCCTGCGCCAGGTGTTCATCGGCCGCGGCAACGACGTGATCGTGCAGGACGCGCTGGAGCGCAAGCTGTACGTCATCCGCAAGACCGCCAGCGCCAACATCCAGGCTCTGAAGCTCAAGCACAGCAAGGAATACTACGTTCCCTCCATGTCCAGCCGCACCGTGGTCTACAAGGGCCTGCTTCTGGCCGACCAGGTGGGCACTTACTACCTGGATCTGCAGGACGAGCGCTGCGTCTCGGCCATCGGCCTGGTGCACCAGCGCTTTTCCACCAACACCTTCCCCGAGTGGCCGCTGGCCCACCCCTACCGCTATGTGGCGCACAACGGTGAGATCAACACCGTCAAGGGCAACTACAACTGGATGAAGGCACGCGAAGGCGTGATGGCCTCGCCCGTGCTGGCGGCCGACCTGCAAAAGCTCTACCCCATCAGCTTTGCCGACCAGTCCGACACCGCCACGTTCGACAACTGCCTCGAACTGCTGACCATGGCCGGCTACCCCATCAGCCAGGCCGTGATGATGATGATCCCCGAGCCCTGGGAGCAGCACACCACCATGGACGAGCGCCGCCGCGCCTTCTATGAATACCACGCCGCCATGCTGGAGCCCTGGGACGGCCCGGCCTCCATCGTGTTCACCGACGGCCGCCAGATCGGCGCCACGCTGGACCGCAACGGCCTGCGTCCCTCGCGCTACTGCATCACCGACGACGACCTGGTCATCATGGGCTCCGAATCGGGCGTGCTGCCCGTGCCCGAGAACAAGATCGTGCGCAAGTGGCGCCTGCAGCCCGGCAAGATGTTCCTGATCGACCTGGAACAGGGCCGCATGATCGACGACGATGAGCTCAAGGCCAACATCGTCAACACCAAGCCCTACAAGCAGTGGATCGAGAACCTGCGCATCAAGCTCGACAGCATCAAAGCTGGTGCTGAGGCCGCAGCGCCCCAGTCCGCGGGCCTGCCCCTGCTGGACCGCCAGCAAGCCTTTGGCTACACGCAGGAAGACATCAAGTTCCTGATGGCGCCCATGGCCAAGAACGGTGAAGAAGGCATTGGCTCCATGGGCAACGACAGCCCGCTGGCCGTGCTTTCGGGCAAGAACAAGCCGCTGTACAACTACTTCAAACAGCTGTTCGCGCAGGTGACGACCCCGCCGATCGCCCCGATCCGCGAAGCGATCGTGATGTCGCTCAACAGCTTCATCGGTCCCAAGCCCAACCTGCTGGACATCAACCAGGTCAACCCGCCCATGCGGCTCGAAGTGAGCCAGCCCGTGCTCGACTTCGCCGACATGGCCAAGCTGCGCCACATCGAGAAGCACACGCAAGGCAAGTTCAAGAGCGTGACCATCGACATCACCTACCCGCTGAGCTGGGGGCGTGAGGGCGTGGAAGCCAAGCTGGCGTCGCTGTGCGCCCAGGCCGTGGATGCGATCAAGGGCGGTGCCAACATCCTGATCATCAGCGACCGTGCAGTGAGCGCCACGCAGGTGGCCATCCCCGCGCTGCTGGCGCTGTCCGCCATCCACCAGCACCTTGTGGGGGCCGGCCTGCGCACCACGGCCGGCCTGGTGGTCGAAACCGGCACGGCCCGCGAAGTGCACCACTTTGCGGTGCTGGCGGGCTACGGCGCAGAGGCCGTGCACCCCTACCTGGCCATGGAAACCCTGGCCGAGATGCACAAGGAGCTGGGCGGCGACCTGTCGGCCGACAAGGCCATCTACAACTACGTGAAGGCCATCGGCAAGGGCCTGTCCAAGATCATGTCCAAGATGGGCGTGAGCACGTACATGAGCTACTGCGGCGCCCAGCTGTTCGAGGCCATCGGCCTGAACTCCGAGACCGTCGGCAAGTATTTCACCGGCACCGCCAGCCGCGTGGAAGGCATTGGCGTGTTCGAGATTGCCGAAGAAGCCATCCGCATGCACAAGGCCGCGTTTGGGGACGACCCGGTGCTCGAAACCATGCTGGATGCGGGTGGCGAATACGCCTGGCGCGCCCGTGGCGAAGACCACATGTGGACGCCCGACGCGATTGCCAAGCTGCAGCACAGCACGCGCGCCAACAACTGGAACACGTACAAGGAATACGCCCAGATCATCAACGACCAGAGCAAGCGCCACATGACGCTGCGCGGCCTGTTCGAGTTCAAGATCGACCCGTCCAAGGCGATCTCGATCGATGAAGTCGAGCCCGCCAAGGAAATCGTCAAGCGCTTTGCCACCGGCGCCATGTCGCTGGGCTCCATCTCGACCGAGGCGCACGCCACCCTGGCCGTGGCCATGAACCGCATCGGCGGCAAGAGCAACACGGGCGAGGGCGGCGAAGACCAGCGCCGCTACCGCAACGAACTCAAGGGCATCCCGATCAAGCAGGGCGACACCTTGAAGAGCGTGATCGGCGCCGAGAACGTCGAGGTCGATCTGCCCCTGCTGGACGGCGACTCGCTGCGCAGCCGCATCAAGCAGGTGGCTTCGGGCCGCTTCGGTGTGACGGCCGAGTACCTGTCGTCTGCCGATCAGATCCAGATCAAGATGGCCCAGGGCGCCAAGCCCGGCGAGGGCGGCCAGCTGCCCGGCCACAAGGTCTATCCGTGGGTGGCCAAGACGCGGCACTCGACCCCGGGTGTCGGCCTGATCAGCCCGCCGCCGCACCACGACATCTATTCGATCGAGGACCTGGCGCAGCTGATCCACGACCTCAAGAACGCCAACCCGCAGGCCCGCATCCACGTCAAGCTCGTCTCCGAGATCGGCGTCGGGACGGTCGCGGCGGGCGTGTCCAAGGCGCACTCCGACGTCGTGCTCATCTCCGGCCACGACGGCGGCACCGGCGCCTCGCCGCTCACCTCGCTCAAGCACGCGGGCGGCCCCTGGGAGATCGGCCTGGCCGAGACCCAGCAGACGCTGGTGCTCAACGGGCTGCGCGACCGGATCGTCGTGCAGGTCGACGGACAGCTCAAGACCGGCCGCGATGTCGTCATCGCCGCGCTGCTCGGCGCCGAGGAGTACGGCTTCGCCACCGCGCCCCTCGTCGTCAGCGGCTGCGTGATGATGCGCGTCTGCCACCTCGACACCTGCCCGGTCGGCATCGCCACCCAGAACCCGGAGCTGCGGGCCCGCTTCTCGGGCAGGCCCGAGTTCGTCGAGACCTTCTTCGAGTACATCGCCGAGGAGGTCCGCGAGCACCTGGCTGCCCTCGGCTTCCGCAGCCTCGACGAGGCCATCGGGCAGGTCGACGCGATGCGGGTGGACCGGGCGATCACCCACTGGAAGGCCTCGGGCATGGACCTGTCGCCGATCTTTGCCAAGGTCACCTCGCCCGACGGCTCCGGCATCAAGCACGCCAAGGCCCAGGACCACGGGCTCGAGCGCGCGCTGGACCACCGGCTCATCGAGATCGCGGAGCCCGCGCTGTCCGACGGACAGCCGGTCACCGGCGAGATCGACGTGCGCAATGTCAACCGCACGGTGGGCACGATGCTCGGCCACGAGGTGACCAAGCGATACCCAGAAGGCCTGCCGGACAACACGATTGACATCACGCTGACCGGCTCGGCCGGCCAGTCCTTCGGTGCCTTCGTGCCCGCAGGCGTCACCCTCCAGCTCGTCGGCGACGCCAACGACTACGTCGGCAAGGGCCTCTCCGGCGGCCGCATCGTCGTGCGCCCGCCCAAGGGTGCGCCGATGTCCGCCGAGGAGAATGTCATCGCCGGCAACGTGATCGGCTATGGCGCGACGACCGGCGAGATCTATCTGCGCGGCCAGGCGGGGGAGCGCTTCTGCGTGCGCAACTCGGGCGCCACCGCGGTCGTCGAGGGCGTGGGCGACCACGGGTGCGAGTACATGACCGGCGGTGTCGCGCTCATCCTCGGGCCGACCGGCCGCAACTTCGGGGCGGGCATGTCCGGCGGTGTCGCCTATGTGCTCGACCTCGAGGAGGGCCGGGTCAACAGCGAGCTCGTCGACCTGTGGGAGCTGCGCCCCGACGACGTGATCACGGTGCAGCAGCTGCTCGCCCAGCACGTGCGGTGGACCGGCTCGCCGGTCGCCCAGGGCCTGCTGGACGACTGGGAGAGCGCGGTCTCGCGCTTCACCCTGGTCCTCCCGCGGGACTACCAGCGCGTCCTCGACGTGCGCACCCAGGCCCAGACCGAGGGCCTGGACCTCGACGGCAACGAAGTGTGGGAGCGGATCATGGAGGCCTCTCGTGGCTGACCCTCAGGGCTTTCTGAAGATCCGGGAGCGCGAGCTCCCGGCCCGCCGGCCGGTGCCGGTGCGCATCAAGGACTGGAAAGAGGTCTATCAGGAGCAGGAGCTCGGCCAGCTCCAGCGCCAGGCCTCCCGCTGCATGGACTGCGGAATCCCGTTCTGCCACAGCGGTTGTCCTCTGGGCAACCTCATCCCGGAGTGGAACGACCTCGCGTGGAAGGGGGACTGGCACGACGCGATCGAGCGCCTGCACGCCACCAACAACTTCCCCGAGTTCACCGGCCGGCTCTGTCCCGCGCCCTGTGAGACGGCGTGCGTGCTGGGCATCAACCAGCCGGCCGTGACGATCAAGCAGGTCGAGGTCACCACGATCGAGCGGGCCTTCGACCGCGGCAACGTCCAGCCCCAGCCGCCGGAGTGGCTGACCGGCAAGACCGTGGCCGTCATCGGCTCCGGCCCCGCCGGCCTCGCCGTCGCACAGCAGCTGACCCGGACCGGTCACACCGTCGCCGTCTACGAGCGGGCGGACAAGGCGGGCGGCCTGCTGCGCTATGGCATCCCCGAGTTCAAGATGGAGAAGTCCGTCCTCGACCGCCGCCTGCGCCAGATGTCGGCCGAGGGCACCCGGATCCGCACCGGCGTCAAGGTCGGCGAGGAGCTCACGGGTGACGACCTGCGCAAGCGCTATGACGCAGTGGTGCTCGCGGTCGGCTCGACCGTTCCCCGCGACCTCCCCGTCCCCGGCCGCGAGCTGGCCGGCGTGATGCAGGCGATGGACTATCTGCCGCCGGCCAACCGGGTCGCCGTGGGCGAGAAGGTCGAGGGCCAGGTCACCGCCGAGGGCAAGCACGTCGTGGTGATCGGCGGCGGTGATACCGGCGCCGACTGCATCGGCACCGCGCTGCGCCAGGGCGCGGCCTCGGTGACCAGCCTCGAGATCATGCCGCGGCCGGGGGAGGAGCGGGCGGCCGGCCAGCCGTGGCCGACCTATCCCATGCTCTTCCGCGTGGCCTCGGCCCACGAGGAGGGCGGCGAGCGCGTCTATGCCGTCTCCACCACCGAGCTGGTCGGCGACGACGAGGGCAAGGTCGCCGCGCTGCGGCTGACCGAGGTCGAGCGCGGCGACACCGGCTTCGCGCCGGTGGCCGGCAGCGAGCGTGAGATCCCGGCCGACCTGGTGCTGCTCGCCATGGGCTTCGTCGGCCCCGAGCGTGCCGGCGTGGTCGAGCAGCTCGGCGTTGACCTCGACGAGCGCGGCAACATCGTGCGGGGCAACGACTACCAGACCTCCGTGCCGGGCGTCTTCGTCGCCGGCGACGCAGGCCGAGGCCAGTCGCTGATCGTGTGGGCGATCGCCGAGGGCCGCGCCGCGGCCAACGGGGTCGACGCCTTCCTCATGGGGCGCCCCTCCACCCTGCCCCGCCCGATCAACCCGACCGACCGGCCCCTGATGGTCTAAAGGCCCGCCGGCCGGGTCTGATCAGCCGCGTTCACAGCGATCCGGTATGCCGCGCGCTCACCCCGAGCGCGCGGCATACCGCTGTCTGAGAGTCCACTGGGCAGGACATGCCGTGTCCCCCGCGGTCCGGACGGCGTGTCCTCCCCAGTCGACTGGGCGGGGTGGTGATCTCGCGACCACTCTCGCCGGGGGCATGGCGCCTCGCGTGGCAGCCGCGGTGTCGCCCGTCGGCACCGATCCTGACCTGCGGCGGGGACGCAGAGGACGAATGGGAGTAAAAACGCTTGCACGCTATCCTTGAGGCATGCGTCGAGCCAAGATCGTCTGCACCCTAGGTCCCTCCACCGACTCCATCGAGCGCCTCCGCGAGCTGGTCGCCGCCGGCATGGACGTCGCCCGCTTCAACCTCTCCCACGGCTCCTATGAGGAGCACGAGGCCCGCTATCGCAATGTGCGCGCCGCCAGCGACGAGTCCGGCCACGCCGTCGGCGTCCTCGTCGACCTCCAAGGCCCCAAGATCCGCACCGCCCGCTTTGCCAGCGGCCCCGTGACCCTCTCCGTCGGCGACGAGTTCACGATCACCACGCGCGAGGTCGACGGCGACGCCACAATCGTCGGCACGACCTACAAGGGCCTGCCGCGCGATGTCGAGCCCGGTGACACCCTCCTCATCGACGACGGCAAGGTCTCGCTCGTGGCCACCGAGGTCACCGACACCGACGTCAAGACCCTCGTCACCGAGGGCGGCGTCGTCTCCAACAACAAGGGCATCAACCTGCCCGGCGTCGCTGTCAGCGTCCCGGCCCTGTCCGACAAGGACAAGGACGACCTGCGCTGGGCGCTGCGCCTCCAGGCCGATGTCATCGCGCTGTCCTTCGTGCGCAGTGCGGCCGACATCGACGACGTCCACGCGATCATGGACGAGGAGGGTGTGCGCCTGCCCGTCATCGCTAAGATCGAGAAGCCGCAGGCCGTCGAGAACCTCACCGAGATCGTCCGCGCCTTTGACGGCATCATGGTCGCCCGCGGCGACCTCGGCGTCGAGCTGCCCCTCGAGCAGGTGCCGCTGGTCCAGAAGCGCGCCATCGAGCTCGCCCGCCGCCAGGCCAAGCCGGTCATCGTCGCCACCCAGGTGCTGGAGTCGATGATCGAGAACTCGCGCCCGACCCGCGCCGAGGCCTCCGACGCCGCCAACGCCGTCCTCGACGGTGCCGACGCGCTGATGCTCTCGGGCGAGACCAGTGTCGGCAAGCACCCGATCACGACCGTCGCCACGATGGCCCGCATCATCGAGAACACCGAGGAGCACGGGATCACCCGCATCGCGCCCCTCGGCACCACGCCCCACACCGTGGGCGGCGCCGTCACCCGCGCGGCCGCGGAGGTCGGCGAGCAGGTCGGCGCCAAGCTGCTGATCGCCTTCACCCAGACCGGCGACTCCTCGCGCCGGATGTCGCGGGTGCGTCCGCTGATCCCGATGATGGCCTTCACCCCCGAGCAGGCCGTGCGCTCCCAGCTGGCCCTCACCTGGGGCGTCGAGACCTTCCTGGTGCCCCCGGCCCGCCACACCGACCAGATGGCCCTCCAGGTCGACCGCACCCTGCTCGGCACCGGCCGCGTCCAGGAGGGTGACCGCGTCGTCATCGTCGCCGGCAGCCCTCCCGGCATCCCCGGCTCGACCAACGCCATCCGCGTCCACCGGATGGGCGACGCCGTCAACGGTGTCGCGCCGGCCTACGAGGACCACGCGGGCCTCTGACGACCATGTCGTATGCCGCGCGCCCGGCCCCGCTCGGGGCCGCGGTCGCGCGGCATACCCCGTCATTGCCCGCGGCGTATGCTGTGGGCGCACCCGGCCGGGGTGGTGGAATGGCAGACACGGGGCACTCAAAATGCTCTGCCCGCAAGGGCGTGCGGGTTCAAGTCCCGCCCTCGGCACCAGTTCGGGGCCGACCGGCCCGACCCCAAGCGTGGCGCCCGGGCGCCCCGCGCAGACGTCAGGAGCAGCAGTGACCGAGAGCACCGACGGCATCCGCGTCCTCGTGGCCGAGGACGAGGCCATCATCCGCATGGACCTCGCCGAGATGCTGACCGACGCCGGCCACGAGGTCGTCGGCCAGGCGAGCGACGGCCAGCAGGCCGTCGACCTGGCCCGGGAGCTGACCCCCGACCTGGTGATCATGGACGTCAAGATGCCCGAGCTCGACGGCATCTCGGCGGCCGAGGTCATCGGCCAGGAGCGGATCTGCCCGGTCGTCATGCTGACCGCGTTCAGCCAGAAGGAGCTCGTCGAGCGGGCCCGTGACGCCGGCGTCATGGCCTATATCGTCAAGCCCTTCACCGCCAGCGATGTCGCGCCGGCGATCGAGATCGCCCGCTCCCGCTGGCAGGAGGTCAAGGCGCTGGAGTCGGAGGTGGCCGACCTGTCCGACCGGCTCGAGACCCGCAAGGCCGTCGAGAAGGCCAAGGGCGTGCTGATGAAGCAGCTGGGCCTGAGCGAGTCCGACGCCTTCCGCTGGATCCAGAAGACCGCCATGGACCGGCGTCTCGGCATGCGCGAGGTCGCCGACGCCGTCATCGCAGGCATCCCGCAGAAGAAGTAGTCGCCCCCCCGGCGCCGCCGCCTGGGCAACCCCGGGCAGCACCGGCGCCTGCCGCGTCAGCGCAGGGCCACGACCAGCTGCGTGAGCAGCGGCGCGACAAAGATCGCGGGCAGCAGGTCGCCCACCGGCAGCTGCCTGACGTCGAGCAGCCGGAAGGCGATGCCCACCAGCAGCAGGCCGCCGACGGCGGTCAGCGCCGCGATGTGGGCGTCGGGCAGCAGCGATCCGAGCAGCACCCCCAGCAGGGTCAGCGTGCCCTGGACGACACCGACCGACACGGCCGAGAACAGCACTCCCACACCAAAACTCGCCGCGAACGCCAGTGACGCGAAGCCGTCCAGCATCGCCTTGAGCGTCAGCTGGTCGATGCCCTGGCCCAGGCCGTCTGACAGGGCGCCGAGGATCGCCAGCGGGCCGACACAGAAGAGCAGGGTCGCGGTCAGCCACCCCTCGATGAAGCGCTCCCGCGCGTCGTGCCCGGACCCGGCGCCGTCACCGAGCCGGGAGCCGACCCTCGTCTGGGCCCACCCGGCGAGGGTCGCCAGCCGCTCCTCGATGCGCAGCAGGGCGCCCAGCACGCCACCGATGATCAGCGACCCCAGGACGATCAGGACGGGCGTGCCGCGTCCCGTCGCCGAGGCGAGCGCGGGGCTGGTGACCTCGATCGCCGACAGTCCGGCCATGAGCAGGGTGGTCAGGCCGAGTGCGCTGGTGACGACGGAGCGCACCCGCTCGGAGAGGCGATGGCCGACCAGCATGCCGGCCACGCTGCCGACGACGATGGCGGCGACATTGATGACGGTCCCGAGGCCGGGGAAGGACAGATCCACGGGGTCACTGTAGGGGCAGTGGGCACCCCCCTTCCGCAGGGGCAGGCCCGTGACCTAGAGTGCGCTTGGACGCCCCCTCAGGCGTCCCGGTGATAGGGCACCGCAGACCGCACGACCGATTGTGGAGGTTGCTGGTGTCCCGGTGTTCAGGCCCTCGTCCTGCGGTCACCACCGCACCCGTCACCGAGCGCACCATCGGCCAGCTCGCCGAGCTCTGGGTCGCCTGCCGCGTCGAGCAGGGCGCGAGCGCCGAGGCCGCCTGCCGGGTCGCCGAGGAGCGCCTGCTCTGCCTGCTGGACCGCCCCGACGTCAGGGGCGTCATCGCCGAGAAGGACGGCGCGGCAGTGGGATTCGTGATCCTGACCGCTCGCCCGCTCGCGGTGCTCAGCGACACCGAGACCGTCGTGCTCGACACCATCTTCGTCGTCCCGAGCATGCGCCGGCAGGGAGTGGCCAGGGCCCTGCTCGTCGCCGCGACCGCCTGGGCAGACCAGCACGGCGCCGAGCAGATCATCAGCTCCGTGCCCAGCCACCTGCGCGAGAGCAACCGCTTCTTTGCCCGGCTCGGCTTCGGTTCCGCGGTCGTGCAGCGGGCGACGACCCCGGCGTCCCTGCGCAGGCGCCTCACGGGCGAGCGCGACCAGCCCGCGCTCGAGCAGCTGGTCTCCCGGCGCCGCAGCATGCGCGCCCGCGCGCAGCGTCACCTCGCGAGCTGAGCCCGGCCAGCCGAGGAGGTATGCCGCGCGCCGGCCCGGCCCCGCGGCATACCCCTCGCGTGCACTCGTTTTGGCCCAGTTGGGCACGTTCGCCCCGGGGCGATCGTGCCCAACTGGGCCAAAGAGGGGGTCAGGAGCCGGGGGCGGCGTCGCGGAGCATGCAGGTCAGCCGGCAGGTGCACACCCGCTTGTCCTGCTCGTCGGTGACGACGATGTCAAAGGTGGCCAGGGTGTTGCCGACCGTCAGGGGAGTGGCCACGCCGGTCACCCAGCCCGAGCGCGCGGCGCGGTGGTGCGTGGCGTTGATCTCGATGCCCACGGCCACCCGCCCCTCGCCGGCGGCCAGCGCCGCACCGATCGAGCCGAGGGTCTCGGCCAGCACGACGGAGGCGCCGCCGTGGAGCAGCCCATAGGGCTGGGTGTTGCCGGCGACCGGCATCCGCGCGGTGATCCGCTCCGGCCCCACCTCCAGCAGCTCGATCTCCATGCGCTCCAGGAGCGTGCCCTTCGACTGCTCACGCATGAGCGCCATCGCGTCGGTCATCAAGGTGCCTTTCTCGGTTGTCGGTCTCGGGCTCTAGGCTGCCATGCGTGAGCCGACTGCTGCTGCTGGATGGACATTCGCTGGCCTACCGGGCTTTCTTCGCCCTGCCGGTGGAGAACTTCTCGACGAGCACGGGCCAGCACACCAATGCCGTCTACGGCTTCACCTCGATGCTCATCAACGTCCTGCGCGACGAGGAGCCCACCCACGTCGCGGTCGCCTTCGACGTCTCGCGCCAGACCTTCCGCACGGAGCAGTACGCCGACTACAAGGCCGGCCGCTCGGCGACGCCGGGCGAGTTCAAGGGGCAGGTCTCCCTCCTGCACGAGGTGCTCGACGCCCTCAGGATCCGCACCGTCGAGGTCGAGGGCTTCGAGGCCGACGACGTGATCGCCACGCTGACCACCCAGGCCGAGGCCGAGGCGATGGAGGTGCTGATCTGCTCGGGCGACCGCGACGCCATCCAGCTGGTCACCGACTCGGTCACCCTGCTCTATCCGCGCAAGGGCGTCTCCGATCTCGCGCGCATGACCCCGGCCGCCGTCGCCGACAAATACGGCGTGCCCCCCGAGCGCTACAGCGACCTCGCGGCGCTGGTCGGCGAGACCTCCGACAACCTGCCGGGCGTCCCCGGTGTCGGGCCCAAGACCGCGGCCAAGTGGATCGGCCAGTTCGGTGACCTCCAGGGCATCGTCGCCGGCGTCGACCAGATCAAGGGCAAGGCCGGCGAGAGCCTGCGCGACCACCTCGAGCAGGTGCTGCGCAACCGCCGGCTCAACCAGCTCGTGCGCGACCTCGACACCGGCGTCACCGTCGCCGACCTCGAGCGGCAGAACTGGGACCGCGAGCAGGTCCACCAGGTCTTCGACGGCCTGGAGTTCCGGGTGCTGCGCGACAGGCTCTTCGCCACCGTCGAGGCCCCCGAGGCCGAGGCCTCCCAGGGCGGCTTCGAGCTCGACGGCTCGGTGCTCGACCCCACCGAGGTGCCCGGCTGGCTGGCCGAGCACGGCGCCTCGGGCGAGGCGGCCGGCCTCCACGTCGTCGGCAGCTGGGGGCGCGGCACGGGCGACGCCAGCGCCCTGGCCATCGCCACCGCCGCCGGGCCCGCGGCATACCTCGACCTGACCACGCTCGACGACGCGGCCGATGCCGCCCTCGCGGCCTGGCTGACCGACCCTGCCCAGCCCAAGGTGCTGCACGACGCCAAGGGGCCGCTCCACGCCCTCCACGCGCGGGGCTGGGATGTCGAGGGCGTGACGATGGACACCGGGCTGGCGGCCTATCTCGTGCGGCCCGACCAGCGCTCCTATGACCTGGCCGACCTCGTCCTGCGCCATCTCAAGCGCGAGCTGCGCGCCGAGTCCGAGGACACCGGCCAGGGCCTGCTCGATTTCGCGGCCGACGACACCGCTGAGGCCGAGGGCCACATGGTCCGTGCCCGGGGCGTGCTCGACCTCGCCGATGTGCTGGGGGAGCAGCTGGCCGCGATCGGCGCCACCGAGCTGCTGGCCGACGTCGAGCTGCCGCTGATGCACATGCTCGCCCGCATGGAGCGCACCGGCATCACCGCCGACACCGAGGCGATGACCAGCCTCGAGAGCGACTTCGCGGGCAAGATGCGCCAGGCGCAGCAGGACGCCTATGCCGCGATCGACGGCGACGAGATCAACCTCGGCTCGCCCAAGCAGCTCCAGACCGTGCTCTTCGAGCGGCTGGGCATGCCCAAGACCAAAAAGACCAAGACCGGCTACACCACCGACGCCGACGCCCTGACCGACCTGTTCGCCAAGACCGAGCACCCCTTCCTTGAGGCGCTGCTGCGCCACCGGGACACCTCGCGGCTGCGGGTGACGGTCGAGGGGCTGCTGAAGTCCGTCGCCGACGACGGCCGCATCCACACGACCTACCAGCAGACGATCGCCGCGACCGGCCGGCTCTCCTCGACCGACCCCAACCTCCAGAACATCCCCATCCGCACCGAGGAGGGCCGGCGCATCCGCGAGGCCTTCGTCGTCGGCGAGGGCTTCGAGTCGCTGATGTCGGCCGACTACTCCCAGATCGAGATGCGGGTGATGGCCCACCTCTCGGGCGATGAGGGGCTGATCGAGGCCTTCCGCACCGGCGAGGACCTCCACCGCTTCGTCGGCTCGCGCGTCTTCTCGGTGCAGCCCGAGGACGTCACCTCCGAGATGCGCTCCAAGGTCAAGGCGATGTCCTATGGCCTGGCCTACGGCCTGTCCGCCTTTGGCCTGTCCAAGCAGCTGACGATCTCGACCGGCGAGGCACAGGGCCTGATGGACGGCTACTTCGAGCGCTTCGGCGGCGTGCGCGACTACCTCCAGGAGGTCGTCAAGCAGGCCCGCGTCACCGGATACACCGAGACGATGCTCGGCCGGCGCCGCTATCTGCCCGACCTGACCAGCGACAACCGCCAGCGCCGGCAGATGGCCGAGCGGATGGCCCTCAACGCCCCCATCCAGGGCTCGGCCGCCGACATCATGAAGGTCGCGATGCTCCGCGTCGAGGCCGCGCTGCGCGAGCAGCAGGCCCGCTCGCGCGTCCTGCTCCAGGTGCACGACGAGCTTGTCCTCGAGATCGCGCCGGGCGAGCGCGACGACATCGAGACGCTCGTGCGCACCCAGATGGGCAAGGCCATCGACATGGACGTCCCACTCGACGTCAGCGTCGGCGTCGGCGACTCCTGGCACGACGCCGCCCACTGACCGACCCGCACCAGACCAGAACGCCCCAGACCAGAACGCACGGAAGGACGAGGTGCGCATGCAGGACAACAGGACCGGTCGACGGCCCCCGCCCTGGGCCTGGCTAGGGCTGCTGGTCCCCGCGCTCGTCGCGTTCGGGACCTACTCCGACTCGCGCTTCTCGCCCGTGGGGTGGATTGCGGCTTTCGGACTGCTGGTCGCCTGGCTGGTGCTGCTCGCGAGGAGCAGCCGCTAGGGCGGGGCCGAGCGCACGAAAAGGTATGCCGCGCAGCGAATCGGTGGATTCTCGTGGTCCTCGCAACACCTGTTGGTTTAGGTGGTCAGTAGTAGATCACGCAGGCGCTCGGCTGGTTTGTCCCAGTCGAGCGTTTTGCGTGGTCGGCCGTTGAGCTGCTGGGCGACGTATTCGAGGTCGGC
>NZ_JAJTBB010000074.1 GCF_021287135.1 Acidovorax sp. | reverse complement strand
ATTTTCCGATGGCCAGGTTCCGGCACGCCGCCTGCAGGTCTTTTTGGCACTGGTCGTGGCCCTTGCCGGATTCCAGGCACTTGGCAGCCGCCTCGTGCGCGGCGGCCATCGCACGGTGGCGGGCGATGTCTTCCTGGGTGTCCTTGTCGTTGTGGGCTTGGGCGTGGGCGAGTGCCCCGACGAGGAGCATGGGGGCCAGGGCGAGCGCGGAGATCAGTTGCTTCATGAAGGGTCCTTCCAGGTGATTCAGAGAATTGGGTCAAACAAAAACGGGGGTGTTCAACGGGACGGTCATGGCTGGCTGAGCAAGTCGGCCACATCGGTCCGGTAGGCCTGCATGGCCGGCAGCAGCGCCGCCAGCGCCGCCACGCCTGCGGCCAGCAGCGGCACCCCGACTTCGGCGGGCAGCCAGATCCAGCCCGTCACCGGCAGCAAGCCCTGCGCCTGCAAGGCCCAGCCCAGGGCCTGCGCCAGGCCGTGGCCCAGCAGCAGCCCCAGCATGGACGCGAGCGCGGCCAGCCACAGGGCCTCCCACAGCACCAGCCCGGCCACGCGGCCCGGGGGGGCGCCCAGCATGCGCAGCATGGCCAGGTCAGCGCGGCGCTCGCGCACGGCATTCCACAAGGCGATGAACACACTGAGCGCGGCCACGGCCAGCAGCACGCCCCCAAAGGCACGCAACACGTCGGCGCCCACGCCCAACAGGCGCAGCAGGCGTGTGACCTCGATGGCGGGCGCCGCCGCCTGCAGGCTGGTGCCGCTGTTGATCTGCCGCGGCAGCGTGACGGCGGCCAGGGGCGTGCGGTAGCGCACCAGGGCGACGGTGACTTCGCGCTCTTCCTTCAGGATCTCCAGGTCTTCGGCGTCGTTGGCCGTGGCCATCTCGTGCACCGTCCAGACGGACTCGGTGCTGGTCAGGATCAGCCGGTCCAGCACGCAGCCGCAGGGGGCCAGCACGCCGCTCACCCGGTAGGGATGGTCGCCGTGCGCGTGCCCGCCGGCGCCCAGGCCGTGGCTGCCGATGAAGGTCGCGCCCACCAGCGGCGCGCCGGCGTGGCCGGCCCGGACGATGCCGCGCGCCACGCTGGCGCCCAGCACGGCGTCCATGGGCCGCTGCCACAGCGCGCCTTCGGCGAAGGCGGCTGCGTAGTGCGCCACGTAGTCGGGCGTGGTGCCCACAATGCGAAAGCCCTGGTAGCTGTCGCCCAGGCTCAGCGGTATCACCTGCGCCACCAGCGGGTTCTTCTGCAGCGCCTGCACTTCCTGCAGTGGAATGTTGCCGGTGGGCACGTCGATGTGGAACACGCCCGCCAGGATCAGCTGCAGCGGGCTGCCCTTGGCGCCCACCACCAGGTCGATGCCGGTCAGGTCGCGCTCGAAGGCCTGGTCCAGCTGCGTGGCCACCAGCAGCACCAGCGTGATGGCCGCCAGCCCGAGCGTGAGCACCAGCAGGTTGAGCACCGCCGCCAGCGGACGCGACCACAGGTAATGCCACGAGAGCTGGGCCAGTTTTACTATAGATTTCATAGCTGCTCGTGCTTGTCCAGCAAGCGCTGGGAGGCTATTTCATTCAAATCCAGCGTCTGCGCGCCGGCCAGCGCCTGCACCACGCGCTGGTCGTGCGTGGCGATCACCAGGCTGGCGTCGCAGGCTGCGGCGCTTTGCTGCAGCAGGGCCAGGGCATCGGCCGCGGCCTCGTCGTCCAGGCTGGCGGTGGGCTCGTCGGCCAGCAGCACCTGCGGCGCCAGCAGCACGGCCCGCGCCAGCGCCACGCGCTGCGCCTGCCCGCCCGAGAGCTGGTGCGGCCGGCGGGCGGCCAGCGCGGCCACGCCCACCTGCGCCAGCGCGCGGGTGATGGCGGCGTCGTCCCGGGGCAGGCCGGCGGCAAAGTAGCTGAGCGCCAGGTTGTCCGCCACCGAGAGCGCGCTGCTGAGGTACAGCTTTTGCGGCAAAAAGCCGATGGTGCGTGCGCGCCACGCGTCGATCTCGGCCCCGCGCTGGGTGCCCAGCTGCGTGCCCGCCACGAACAAATCTCCCCCGCTGGCCCCGCGCAGCCCGGCCATCAGCGCCAGCCAGGTGGATTTGCCGGTGCCCGAGCGCCCGCGCAGCAGCAGCGTGCCGCCCTGGCGCAGGTCCACGTCCGGAAACCGCAGCGGCGCCGCGCCGCCCGTGGCGTAGGTGTAGGAAAGCCCCCGGGTGCGGATCATGCGGCGGCTCCCTCAGCCGGGTGGGCGCATTCCGCGCAGCGCCCATGCACGGCAATGTCCACGGCCAGGCTTTCGTGCCCCGCCGTGGCCAGGGCCTGCAGCATGTGCTGCAGGGCGGTCTGCACCTTGGCCGAGCCTTGGGACAGGCGGAACTGGCGGTGGCAGTCGTCGCACTCAAACCGCGGCGCCGCGCCCTCGTTGCCCTGCGGGGCCCGCGTGTAGCGCGTGACGCGGGCGGCATCGACCTGCTTGTGCAGCAGGCCGGCGGCAGCACAACGGTCCAGCAGGCGGTAGACCGTGACCTTGTTGACCCCCGCGCCGGCCGCGGCCAGGGCGGACTCCACCTCGGCCTCGGAAAGCGCCGCGTCCGGCCGGGCCGCATACAGCGCCGCCAGCGCGCGCGTGGCCCGCGTGGCGCGCATGCCGGGCGGCAAGGTCCAGGCGGTGGCAGCAGAAGGAAGAGGCGGAGGGGTTTGGCGCAACGAAGGCATGCCAGAAAGGGCCGGCGCGGCGCCCGCCCGTGCAGGTTGCCGCCGTCGCGCCATAACGCAATTGGTTTGCATTATGCATGCATGTTTGCAGCGGCAATCCGCTCGGCCTTCACCAGCACCGCGTGCTTAACGCCAGAGGCGGTAGAGCCAGTAGCTGTCGTCCCCTGCCTGCACGCGCCGCGCCAGCTCTGCAGGGCTTTCGCCCGTCACGCGCTGGGCCTCCCGGCACAAGTGCGACTGATCGGCATAGCCTGCGTCCAGCGCCACGTCCTGCCAGCGCGGAGCCTGGCCCGACGCCTCGCTGTGCCGGCGCGTCTGCACGAGGGTGTGTTCGGCCCGCGAGAGCCAGCCCAATCTGCGCAGCGGCTGGCCCGCCCAGACGCGGGCATGGCGCTCCAGGCTGCGCAGGCTGCCTCCAAGCCCTTGGGCCGAGGCATGCCGTTGCAGTTGGTGCAGCCAGCGGGCGGCGGTGGCGAGGGCCGATGGCGCGGCACCCTCGACGAAGGCGCCATCGCGGCTGGCAACGAACTCCTCCACCAACGCCATGCGCACAGTGTCGTCCGGCGCCTGGCGCACCCGCTCGCACAACACCACCCAGTCGTGGGGGAGCACGTCCTGCGCCAACGCCATGCCGTCCACCAGACTGCTGATGTCCAGGCCGGTGAGCCGGTGGAAGGCCTGCGGGTAGAAAACCACGCCGAAGGTGCGCACCGGCCCGGGATTGCGTGTCACCCAGGGCCGCGTTTGCGGGCCCAGCAGCACAGTGGCTGGCAGCGACTGTTGCGCGTGCATGTCAGGCCCCAGGCGGTCGGAGCGGCCTTCCAGAAACCAGGCGATCCCGCAGTACACCGACGCCGGATAGCGGTTGATGTCCTCCTCCTTGCGGGGCGAGCCGGTGGTGTCCTTGGTGATGTACGCGCGAATGCTGCCCGCCAGGGATGCTGGCGGCAGCGCCACGGTGGCAAAGGGAAGCTGAAAGCGGATGCGCACAGCCGCATATCGTAAACAGGTGCAAGCCCGGCAGGCACGACCGCCGACGGCCAGGCGCGCGGCTGGCGAAAAAGTTCAAGACGGCTACCCAGGGCCTGCATACGATGCTTTCAAAGTGCCCGCAAGGCTGCCCTCCTCGCCTGGCCACCAGCCGGGCTGCGGCGGGCGCCGGCAGCTGCCACCTGCGTGGGGCAACGGCACTGCGAAAACATCGTCAACAGGCTCCCACGCGCCTTTCACAATGCGGACACCATGCAACACCCACGAGCCACTTCCCTGCGCACGTCGCCCCCACCGGCCTCCGCAGGCCAGCCCCTGCTGGCCTCGGCCCGGCCCAGCCGCACGGCGCTGCTGTGCGGCATAGCCCGGGCCCGGCACCAGTTGCTGGACGGCGGGGAGATCTTCCCGGACCCCCTGGCGCTGGACATCCTGGGCCCCGTACTGGCTGCGCGGTTGCGCGCCGGGCTGGACGGCAAAGGCCGCGAGGACCGCGGAAAGGATGCGGGAAGCTTTTCGCAGGCCATGCGCGGCGCCCTGGTGGTGCGCAGCCGCATTGCCGAAGACACCCTGCGCGATGCGGTGGCGGCCGGTGCCACGCAGTACGTGCTGCTGGGCGCGGGCCTGGACACGTTTGCCCTGCGCAACCAGTGGCCCGCAGGCCTGCAACGCGTGTTTGAAGTGGACCACCCGGCCACCCAGGCCTGGAAACAAGGCCTTGCCTCCCAGGCCGGACTGGCGATGCCGCCGGGCGGCACCTTCGTCCCCGTGGACTTCGAGCGGCAGGACTTCATGGCACAGCTGGCCGCGCACGGCTTCGACCCTGCGGCACGCACCGTGTTTGCCTGGCTGGGGGTCACCATGTACCTCGCGCCGGCGGCCGTGGAGGCGACCCTCCAGCGCATCGGCACGCAGGCGGCTCCGGGCAGCGTGCTGGTGTTCGACTACGTGCGCCAGCCCGCGCCGCTGCAGTGGGGGCGCAAGCTGGCGCTGGGCCTGATGGCGCGCCGGTTTCGGCGCATGGGCGAGCCCTGGCGCTGCTTTCTGGGGGACGAAGCGCTGCAAGCGATGCTCACGCGCCACGGCTTTGACGCCGCCGAGTTCATCACGCCCGAGAGGATTCGACAGACATTGCTGGCGCACCGGCCCAGCACGCGGCGACAGCGCATTCTCAGCGGTCTTTTGGGGGGTGTGGTGCGCGTGCGGGTGCCGGCCGGGGCTGGCTCGGCGGCGCTGGCGCCCCAAGCCGCCGCATCAGCGCCGTGATCGGCCGCGCAACCCAGGCCCGGGGGTCATGCGGGCTTCAGATACCGCGCAAACGTCTTGCGAAACTTCTCCACCTTGGGGCCCACCACGAACGCGCAATACGCGGCGTGCGGGTTGTTGGCAAAGTAGTCCTGGTGGTAGTCCTCGGCCGGGCTGTAGTTGTGCAGCGGCGCCACCTCGGTGGTGATGGGCGCGCCAAAGAGCTTGTCCTGCGACATCTGGCGGACCATGGCGTGGGCGATTTCGCCGTGCGCAGGGTCCTCGAAGTAGATGCCGCTGCGGTACTGCGTGCCCACGTCATTGCCCTGGCGGTTCAGGGTGGTCGGGTCGTGGGTGTGGAAGAAGATCTCCAGGATCTCCTCCAGGCTGATTTCATTGGCGTCAAACGTCAGGCGCACCACCTCGGCATGGCCGGTGTCGCCCGTGCAGACCTGCGCGTAGGTGGGGTGGACGGTGTGGCCGTTGGTGTAGCCGCTTTCCACGCCGGTCACGCCGCGCACGCGGTCGAACACGGCTTCGGTACACCAGAAGCAGCCGCCACCAAGGGTGATGGTCTGCAAATTTGAGGGGGTATCTGCCAAACAGGCCTCCGTGCAATTTGGCGCGGATGGTACGCGCACCGCCCGGCCATCCGGGCAGCGCGGGATTGTGCCCCAGGATGTAGCAAGGGCTACATAGTTAACCACAGTTAATTGCGCACGGTGATCCCACGCCATTGACGCTCCGCCGTCCCGTGGCTACATTACTAACCAGTCAGTCATTAACTATTCCATTCCGGTGTCGCCCTCGTCCGCATCCTCCCCTGCCGCTGCCGGCCAGCCCAAGCGCGAGCGCCGCAAGGAGGCGCGCCCCGGCGAGCTGCTGGAAGCGGCGCTGGACCTGTTTGTGGAAAAAGGCTTTGCCGCCACGCGCGTGGACGAGGTAGCCGCCCGGGCCGGGGTGTCCAAGGGCACCCTCTTCCTGTACTTTCCCAGCAAGGAAGAGCTGTTCAAGGCCGTGGTGCGCGAGAACATCGCCGGCCGCTTTACCGAATGGAATGCCGAGCTGCAGACCTTCACCGGCTCCACCAGCGATCTGCTGCGCTACTGCTACCAGGTGTGGTGGGAGCGCGTGGGCAGCACCAAGGCCTCGGGCATCACCAAGCTGATGCTCAGCGAGGCGCAGAACTTCCCCGACATCGTGGCCTTCTACCAGCACGAGGTCATCCTGCCCGGCAAGGCGCTGATCCGGCGCATCCTGGAGCGCGGCATCGCGCGCGGGGAATTCCGCGCCATCGACCTCGACTACGGCGTGTTCCTCGTGCTGGCGCCCATGATCTTCCTGATGATGTGGAAGCACTCGCTGGGCGCCTGCGTGCCCGAGGGCGAGAACCTGACCCCCGAGCGGTACATCGCCTGCCAGGTCGACAACATTCTTCAGGGCCTGTGCGTGCGGCCGGACGCAGCGCCCGCGCCCCAGGCCCCTCCTCTCCCCCCTGCCCCTCCTCTCCCCCCTGCCCCTCCTTCCCGCTCCTGACCATGAAACGCTGGATTCCCTGGATGGCTGCCGCCATCGTCATCGTGCTGCTCGGCGGCGGCGTGTGGCGCGCCCTGGCTTCGCGCCAGGCGCAGCAAAAGGCGCTGGCCGAAGCCGCCACGCAGCGGGCGGAGGCTCCGCTGCAATTGGCGGCCGATGAAGTGCTGCGGGTGCAGCGGCGCGAGCTGGTGCTGGGCGTGCCGGTGTCGGGCGCCCTGCGGGCGGTGGACTCGGCCATGGTCAAGGCCCGCGCCGCGGGCGAGCTGCAAGGGCTGACGGTGCGCGAAGGAGACCGCGTGCAGGCCGGCCAGGAGATCGCCCGCATCGATCCCACCGAAGCCCGGGCCCGCGTGCGGCAGGCGCAGCAGCAGGCGGACGCCGCCAAGGCGCAGGTGGACATCAACCAGCGCCAGTACGACAACAACCGCGCGCTGGTGGCGCAGGGCTTTATCTCATCGACCGCGCTGGTCACCTCGCAGGCCAGCCTGGAGTCTGCCCAGTCCAGCCACCAGGCCGCCGTGGCGGCGGCCGACGTCGCCCGCAAGGCGCTGGAAGACACCGTGGTGAAAAGCCCCCTCAGCGGCCTGGTGGCGCAGCGCCTGGCCCAGCCCGGGGAGCGGGTGGCGGTGGACGCGCGCATCGTGGAGGTGGTGGACCTCACCCGTCTGGAGCTGGAGGCGCAGCTTCCCCCCGCGGACGCCCTGGCCGTGCGCGTGGGCCAGAAGGCATCGCTCACCGTGGAAGGCCTGGCAGAGCCGGTGGCGGCCACCGTCGCACGCATCAACCCCAGCGCCCAGGCCAGCAGCCGCACGGTGCCGGTCTACCTGCGCGTGGACGCCCGCCCGGCCGCGGCCCCGCAGCTGCGCCAGGGGCTGTTCGTGCAGGGCCTGCTGGACACGGGCCGCGCGCCGGTGCTGGCCGTCCCGCTCGATGCCGTGCGCACCGACAAGCCGGCCCCGTACCTGCAGACCGTGAAGGACGGGCGGGTGGCGTATGTGGAGGTCCAGACCGGCCAGCGCGCGCTGGTGGACGGCCAGACCCTGGTGGCCGTACAGGGCGTGCCCGAAGGCGCCGTCGTGGTGGCCGGGCGCATCGGCCAGTTGCGCGAAGGCACGGCCGTGGCCCTGCCGTCGGCCGCAGGTGGGGCGCCTGCGCCCGCCGCAGCCCAGGCCGCCTCCGGCCCCACTCCCTGAGCGCCGCGGCCTGCCATGTGGTTCACCAAAGTCAGCCTGAAGAATCCCGTGTTCGCCACGATGGTGATGCTCGCCATCGTGGTGCTGGGCCTGTTCTCGTACCAGCGCCTGAAGGTCGACCAGTTCCCCAACATCGACTTCCCCGTGGTGGTGGTCACCGTGGACTATCCCGGGGCCTCTCCCGAGATCGTCGAGAGCGAAGTCACCAAGAAGATCGAAGAAGGCGTCAACTCCATCGCGGGGATCAACGCCCTCACCTCGCGCAGCTACGAGGGCACGGCGGTGGTCATCATCGAGTTCCAGCTGCACATTGACGGCCGCAAGGCCGCCGAGGATGTGCGCGAGAAGGTGGCCACCGTGCGCCCCAACCTGCGCACCGAGGTCAAGGAGCCGCGCGTGCTGCGCTTCGACCCTGCCAGCCGCGCCGTCTGGTCGCTGGCCGTGCTGCCCGATGAGAAATCGAACCGCAGTGCCGTGGAGCTGACCACCTGGGCCGAGCAGGTGCTGAAAAAGCGCCTGGAAAACGTGCGCGGCGTGGGCGCGGTGAACCTGGTGGGCGCCACCAAGCGCGAGATCAATATCTACCTGAACCCCCAGGCGCTGGAGGCCTACGGCATCACCCCCGACCAGGTGGCCGCCGCCGTGCGCAATGAGAACCAGGACCTGCCCGTGGGCTCCATCCGCTCGCTGGCGCAGGAGCGCGTGGTGCAGGTCGACGCCCGCATGCGGCGCCCCGAGGACTTCGGCAAGATCATCGTGGCCCGCAAAGGAAACGGAACCGCGGGTCAGGCCAGCGGGGGCGCCCCCGTCCGCCTCGACCAGCTCGCCCGGGTGAACGATGGCGCGCAGGAGGTCGAGAGCCTGGCGCTCTACAACGGCCAGCGCACGCTGCTGCTGTCGGTGCAGAAGTCGCAGGGCGAAAACACCATCGAGGTGGTGGATGGCCTGAACGCCGCGGTGGCCGAACTCAAGAACCAGCTGCCGCCCGGCGTGCGGCTGGAGACCATCGGCGACAGCGCCCGCCCCATTCGCGTGGCTGTGAACAACGTGCGCCAGACGCTGATTGAAGGCGCCATCCTCACGGTGATGATCGTGTTCCTGTTCCTGAACTCGTGGCGCTCCACCGTCATCACGGGCCTCACCCTGCCGATCGCCCTCATCGGCACGTTCCTGTTCATGAACATGTTCGGCTTCACCATCAACATGATCACGCTGATGGCCCTGAGCCTGTGCGTGGGCCTGCTGATCGACGACGCCATCGTGGTGCGCGAGAACATCGTGCGCCATGTGCAGATGGGCAAGGGCGCCTATGCGGCCGCCATGGACGGCACGCAGGAGATCGGTCTGGCGGTGCTGGCCACCACGCTGTCCATCGTGGCGGTGTTTCTGCCCATCGGCTTCATGGGCGGCATCATCGGCAAGTTCTTCCACGAGTTCGGCATCACCATCGTGGCGGCCGTGATGATCTCGATGTTCGTGAGCTTCACGCTGGACCCGATGCTGTCGAGCGTCTGGCACGACCCGAGCATCCATGCGCACGGCCAGCACGCCGCGCCGGTCACGTTCTACGACAAGACCATCGGCCGCGTCACCGGCTGGTTCGACCGTGCCACGGATGCGCTGGCCGAGGGCTACCAGCACATCCTGCGCTGGTCGCTGGCGCACAAGCTGGCCACCCTGCTCATCGCCGGCGCGGTCTTCGTGCTGAGCATCGTCATGGTGCCGCTGCTGGGCACCGAGTTCGTGCCCAAGGCCGACTTCTCGGAGACAACGGTCAACTTCTACACGCCGGTCGGCTCGTCGCTGGAGGCCACCGAGGCCAAGGCGCGCCAGGTCGAAGGCATCCTGCGCGAACTGCCTGAGGTGCGCTACACGCTCGCCACGCTCAACACCGGCAACGCGCAGGGCAAGATGTACGCCAGCATCTACGTGCGCCTGGTGGACCGCAAGGACCGCAGCCGCAGTGTGGACGCCATGTCCGCCGTCCTGCGCGAACGCCTCAAGCAGGTGCCGGGCATCACCGTGACGCACGTGGGCCTGCTCGACCCTGTGGGCGGGCAAAAGCAGATCGAGTTCTCGCTGCAGGGCCCCGACCTGCAGGAGCTGGAGCGCCTCACCCGCCAGGTGAGCGAGAAGATCCGCGACATCCCCGGCCTGGTGGACCTGGACAGCAGCGCCAAGCCCGACAAGCCCGTGATCGCCATCGACGTGAAGCGCGACGTCGCGTCGGACCTGGGCCTGTCGGTGGCGCCCCTGGCGGCCTCGCTGCGCACGCTGGTGGCCGGCACCACCGTGGGCAACTGGCGTGCGCCCGACGACCAGACCTACGACGTGAACGTGCGCCTGGCCCCCGAGTCGCGGACCGCGCCGCAGGACCTCGAACGCCTGCCCTTCGCCCTGGCCGCCGCGGACGGCGGCACCCGCATCGTGCGCCTGGGCCAGGTGGCGAGCGTGGCCGAATCCACCGGCGCCAACCAAATCAACCGGCGCGACCTCACGCGCGAGGTGGCCGTGAACGCCAACGTGGCCTTGCGCTCCGCGGGCGAGGTGTCGGCGGACATCCGCAAGGCGCTGGACTCCATCAGCTTCCCGCCGGGCTACCGCTACCAGTTCGGCGGCTCCACCAAGAACATGGCCGAGTCCTTCGGCTACGCCGTGTCGGCACTGGCCATGGCCATCATCTTCATCTACATGATCCTGGCCAGCCAGTTCAAGAGCTTCCTGCAGCCGCTGGCGCTCATGACCTCGCTGCCGCTCACGCTCATCGGCGTGGTGCTGGCGCTCATGATGTTCCGCTCCACGCTGTCGATGTTCTCCATCATCGGGGTGGTGATGCTGATGGGCCTGGTCACCAAGAACGCCATCCTGCTGGTGGACTTCGCCATCCGCGCCCGCGAGGCACACACCGACGACCAGGGGCGCCCCCTGCCCGGCCTGCCGCGTGCCGATGCGCTGCTGCTGGCTGCGCGCGTGCGGCTGCGCCCCATCCTCATGACCACGCTGGCCATGATCTTCGGCATGGTGCCGCTGGCGTTTGCCCTGTCCGAAGGGTCCGAGCAGCGCGCCCCCATGGGTCAGGCCGTGATCGGCGGCGTCATCACTTCGTCGCTGCTCACGCTGGTGGTGGTGCCAGTCGTGTACTGCTACATGGACGATCTGGCGAACTGGGCGCTGCGCAAGATGGGGCGCGGCGGCGCAACGGCCCGCGAGGCCTCTAAAATCGAGGGTTTGTCCTGACCCACGCCTCCCTCGGAGAAAACCATGAACCTGCCCCTGAACACGCTTGCCAACACCAGCGACCCGGTCTCCCAGGCCCGCTACAACATGATCGAGCAGCAGATCCGCCCCTGGAACGTGCTGGATGCGGACGTGCTGGACCTGCTGGCGGTGGTGCGCCGCGAGGACTTTGTGCCCCCGGCCTACCGCAGCATGGCTTTCATGGACATCGAGATCCCGCTGGTCGGCGGCGATGCAGAGGCCGCCGTGCGCCAGGGCCAGTGCATGCTGCAGCCGCGCCTGGAAGCCCGCATGCTGCAGGATCTGCAGGTGCGCCCCACGGACCGCGTGCTGGAGATCGGCGCCGGCTCCGGCTACATGGCCGCCCTGCTCGCCCACCGCGCCGAGCGCGTGGTGTCGCTGGAAATCCTCCCCGAGCTGGCCGAGATGGCCCGTGAGAACCTGCGCGATGCCAGCATCCAGAACGCCGATGTGCGCGTGGGCGACGGCGCCCGCGACGCCATTCCGGACGGCCCGTTCGATGTGATCGTGCTCAGCGGCTCGGTCGCCGAAGTGCCCTCGGGCCTGCTGTCGCTGCTGCGTGACGGCGGCCGTCTGGCGGCCGTGGTCGGCAGCGAGCCGGTGATGCGTTTCACCCTGGTGCGCCGCGACGGCGACCGCTTCATCACCACCGCGCCCTGGGACACCATCGCCCCCCGGCTGGTGCATTTTCCGGAGCCCTCCGGCTTCACGTTCTGAGCCCGCACCGGGCCTTCTTCGGAGTTTCTTCGCATGATCGATCACGTCCGCCCCACCCAGCTGCCTGCCTGGTTCGCGGCTGCGGCCCCGCAGGGCGGCCGCCCCCTGGTGCTGGACGTGCGCGAACCCTGGGAGCTGCAGACCGCCAGCGTGCGGGCCGACGGATTTGAGCTGCTGGCCATTCCCATGGGCGAGCTGCCAGGGCGCCTGGCAGAGCTGGACCGCTCCCGCCCCACCGCCTGCCTGTGCCACCACGGCGCGCGCAGCCTGCGGGTGGCGGCTTTTCTGGAACACCACGGTTTCGAGTCGCTGGCCAACATCACCGGCGGCATCGATGCCTGGTCGCAGGAGTGCGACCCCGGGGTTCCGCGCTACTGACCGGCCCCGCGCCCTGGCCCGTTGCAACGGCTCCCCTCGCACTGTTTCGCCTGTTCCATTCGATCCGCAGACTCTTCCGAAGGACCTTCTTCATGACACCGCCCCGGCTTCTCTCCCCGCTGTCCCTTCTGTCCCTGGCGCTCGGCGCGGCGCTGGCCGTACCGGCCCAAGCCCAGAGCTTGCTGGAGCTGGTGGAATCCGCCCGCACCTACGACACCAGCTGGCAGTCGGCCCGGGCCCAGCTGGACGCTGCCGAGCGCCGCGCCGACCAGGCCCGCGCAGGGCTGCTGCCCAGCGCCGCGCTGACCGCGGGCCTGAGCCGCGCCAATGTGGAGCTGAGCCGCCCGCCGGTGGAGAACACGGGCAACACGCAGACCGTGGGGGTGCAGGCGTCGCAGCCGCTGTACCGCCCGGCCAATCGCATCAGCCTGGAACAAGGCCAGCGCGGCGTGGACGTGGCCCAGGCCCAGCTGGACGCCGCCACGCAGGACCTGCTGGTGCGCGTGAGCCAGGCCTACTTTGACGTGCTCGCCGCCCAGGACACGCTGACCTTCGTGCAGGCTCAAAAAGCCGCCGTGTCCGAGCAGCTGGCATCGGCCAAGCGCAATTTCGAGGTCGGCACCACCACGGTGACCGACTCGCGCGAAGCCCAGGCCCGCTATGACCTGGTCGTGGCGCAGGAGATCGCGGCCGAGAACGACCTGCGCGTCAAGCGCCTGGCGCTGGACCAGCTGGTGGGCATCACCGGCGCGCAGCCCCGCCCCCTGGCCCTGCCCGTGCAGCTGCCCCCCATGGCCCCCGACAACGTGGCGGCCTGGGTGGACACCGCCCGCGACCAGCAGCCCGGCGTGCGCCAGGCGGCCATTGCGCTGGACATCGCCCGCCTGGAAACGAAAAAGGCCGAAACCGGCCACCTGCCCACGGTGGACCTGCAAGCCGGCTACAACATCACCCGCAACCCGCACGGCACCATCACTGCACCCGGGGTGAACAACCGCACCAACAGCGCCAGCGTGGGCGTGGCCTTCAACCTGCCGCTGTTCGCGGGCTTTGCCGTGCAAAACCGCGTCAAGGAAACCCTGGCGCTGGAAGAAAAGGCTGCGGCGGACCTGGAAACCACCCGCCGCAACGTGGCCCAGGCCACCCGGGCGGCGTTCTTTGGCGTGCAGTCCGGCCAAGGCCAGGTGCAGGCGCTGGAGGCCGCCGAAGCATCGAGCCAGAGCGCCCTGGACGCCAACAAGCTGGGCTACCAGGTGGGCGTGCGCATCAACATCGACGTGCTCAACGCCCAGAGCCAGCTCTACCAGACCAAGCGCGACCTCGCCCAGGCCCGCTACAACGTGCTGCTGGGCACGCTCAAGCTGCGCCAGGCCGCGGGCACGCTGACGCAGCAGGACGTTGAAGCCATCAACGCGCTGCTGGTCAAGCCCTGACGGCGCCGCTCGGCGCCACCAGCGCCAGCACGGCCTGGGCCGTGGCCTGCGCGGCGCCGCGGTGCGCAGCGGCAAAGCGGCGGGCACGCTCGCGGGCCAAGGCCAGGCTGGCAGCGTCGTGTGCCAGGGCCACAGCCCGCGCCATGCCCTGCGCCAGGTCGTCCACCCGGTCGGCCGCGCCGGCAGCGCAGGCCAGTTCGGCGGCCTCGGCAAAATTGAAGGTGTGCGGCCCCAGCACCACGGGGCAGCCGCAGGCCGCGGCCTCGATGAGGTTCTGCCCGCCCAGGGGAGCAAAGCTGCCGCCCAGCAACGCCACGTCGGCCAGGCCGTAGTAGAGCGCCATCTCGCCCAAGGAATCGCCCAGCCACACATCGGCCGCATCGGTTGCGTCGGCCGCCTCGGCTGCGTCGGGCCCGGACGCCCAGCGGCTGCGGCGCGAGACGCTGAGGCCGGCGCCCTCCAGCAGCTGCTGCACCTCGTCAAACCGCTGCGGGTGGCGTGGGACGATGAGCCACCGGACCGAATTTGCTATGCTATTGATAGCTGCTTGCGCTTGCCCTGACTGGGCTGGGGGCTGTTTTTGCTTGATATTTTCAAGCCACATCGCCTCTTCGCCCTCGCGGCTGCTGGCCAGCATCACCACCGGCCGGCCGGCCTGCTGGCGCCATGCCCGGCCCTGCGCCAGCAAGGGTGCGTCGGGCACCACGTCGAACTTCAGGTTGCCCAGCACGCCGCGCACGGGTGCGCCCAGGCTGCGCAGCCGGCGCGCATCGTCCTCGGTTTGCGCCCACACGGCGGCCAGGCCCGCGTAGGCGGGCCGGGCCAGCGGGGCCAGCCGTTGCGCCTGGCGCAGGGATTTTTCGCTCAGCCGCGCGTTGGCCAAGACCAGCGGCATGCCCTCGCGCCGGCAGCCCGCCACCAGGTTGGGCCAGACCTCGGTCTCCATCAGGATGCCCACGGCAGGCCGGAAGCGGCGCAGGAACCGGGCCACCGCACCCGGCGTGTCCCACGGTTGCCACACCTGCACGTCGCCCGGCTGCAGCAGCTTGGCGCCCTCGGCCCGGCCCGTGGCCGTGCCGTGCGTGAGCAGCAGGCGCATGCCGGGCCTCAGTGCACGCAACTGCGCCAGCAGGATTGCGGCGGCGCGGGTCTCTCCCAGGGAGACGGCGTGGATCCACACCCAGGGCTCCGGCGGCGGCGTGCCAGCGAGAGGAACGGGGGGAGGAACGGCGGGGCCATAGTGGCCGAACCGCTCGGCCACCGCATGCGCGTAGCCTGGCTCGGCCACCGCGCGGTGGCGCAGCTTGCGGCGCAGCAAGGGCTGGGCGCACCAGGTCAGCAGCGAATAGCAGGCCAGCGCGGCCTGCTTCATGCCGCCGTCCAGGCTTGCAGCTCCACCACCCCGCCGGTCCAGCCGCTGTCTCCGCGTGCGGCCCAGACCATGCAGGGCGCATCGCCCGGCGCCGCCGCCACGCAGCGGCCGCCCGGGGCCCAGAACGCACTGCGGCCGGCGCTGGCGTAGCCGCCGGAGCGGCCGCTGTAGTTGGCCAGCAGCACGGCCATGTCGAGCTGGCGCGCGTAGCCCTGCAGCTGGGCGGATTCGGGGCCGTAGCCCCGCTCGGACACCAGGGCGCTGGCCACGTACAGCGCGGCGCCGGCATCGCGCGCGGCCTGGGCGTGTTCGGGGTGGGTCAGGTCGGCACAAACCGCCACGCCCACCGGCTCGCCCGCCAGCAGCTGCACGGCCGCGTCCTCGGTGCCGGCGCTGGCGAACGACGCTTCGCTGGCGTGCAGGTGGCGCTTGCGGTACAGCCCCACGCTGCCCTCGGGCCCCAGCACCCAGGCGCCGATGGCGGGCAGCGTGGGGCCGGCCCCGGGCGCAGGCGCCTGCGCCGCCGGGGCGGGCGCGCCTACCACCAGTGTCATGGCGTGGTCGCGTGCCGCCTGGCACAGCGGTGCCAGCGCGGGGTGGTCCGGCGCCAGCACATGGTCCGCCAGCAGGTGCGGCTCGTACCCGGTGAGCGACAGCTCGGGGAACACCAGCACCTGCACCCGCTCGTAGGCCGCCATCCGCACGAAGGCCAGATGGGTCTGCACGTTGCGCTCAAGGTCGCCCGCCACCGAGGCCGATTGGGCGGCCGCGATGCGCAAGGGGGTGGACAAGGACGGTTGCATACGGAACGAAGCCGGGAATGGCGGTCTGGGCGGCAGCTGTCTCTGTGGACGTGAGGAGGTGCTCTGCGCGTTTCGGCGGCCCGCCCTGCGGTTTCAGTGGCTGGAGGCCCCGACCTGCGCACCGGGCTTGACGCGTTGCAGCAGGGCCAGCATGGCCGATTCGATGCGCTGCAGGGCCTCGGTCGTGTGGCCTTCAAAGCGCAGCACCAGCACCGGCGTGGTGTTGCTGGCGCGGATCAGGCCGAAGCCGTCCGGCCAGTCCACGCGCAGGCCGTCGATGGTGCTGATGGCGGCCGGCGCCGTGAACGTGGTCGCGGCCAGCGCCTGCAGCTCGGCCGTCAGGCGGTGGGGTTCGCCCTCGGCGCAGGCCACGTTCAGTTCGGGCGTGGAGAAGCTGGTGGGCAGGGCGTTGAGCACGGCGCTCGGGTCGGCGTGGCGGCTCAGAATCTCCAGCAGGCGGCAGCCCGCGTAGGTGCCGTCGTCAAAGCCGTACCAGCGCTCCTTGAAGAAGATGTGGCCGCTCATCTCGCCGCCCAGCGGCGAGTTCGACGCCTTCATGCGCGCCTTGATGAGCGAGTGGCCCGTCTTGAACATCACCGGCACGCCGCCCGCTTCGCGGATGGCGGGCGCCAGGCGCTGGGTGCACTTCACGTCAAAAAGAATCTCGCCGCCGGGCACGCGGCTGAGCACGTCCTGGGCGAAGAGCATCATCTGGCGGTCGGGGAAGATGTTGGTGCCGTCCCGGGTGACGATGCCCAGGCGGTCGCCGTCGCCGTCAAAGGCCAGGCCCAGCTCGGCGTCGCTGCCCTGCAAGGCCGCGATCAGGTCGCGCAGGTTCTCGGGCTTGCTCGGGTCGGGGTGGTGGTGGGGGAAATTGCCGTCCACCTCGGAGTACAGCTCCACCACCTCGCAGCCCAGCGCGCGAAAGATCGCGGGCGCCGAGGCCCCGGCAATGCCGTTGCCGCAGTCCACCACGATCTTCAGCGGGCGGGCCAGCTTCACGTCGCTCACGATGCGCTCGCGGTAGGCGGGCAGCACGTCCACCGTGCGCACCGAGCCGCCGGGCTGCAGCTGCCAGCTCTCGCGCTCCATGGTGGTGCGCAGGGCCTGGATCTCGTCGCCGTAGATGGCGCGGCCGTTCAGCACCATCTTGAAACCGTTGTAGTCCTTGGGGTTGTGGCTGCCGGTGACCTGGATGCCGCTGGTGCACAGCGTATGGGCCGCAAAGTACAGCAGCGGCGTGGTGACCATGCCCACGTCGATCACCTCGATGCCTGCCTCCACCAGCCCCTGGATCAGGGCCGCCGAGAGCGCCGGGCCGGACAGCCGGCCGTCGCGGCCCACGGCCACGGTGGTCTGCCCCTCGGCACGTGCGGCCGTGCCAAAGGCGCGCCCCAGGCCCAGCGCCACCGCTTCGTTCAGGGTGGAGGGCACGATGCCGCGGATGTCATAGGCTTTGAAGATGGCGGGCGTGGGCTGCACTGAAGGCCTTTCTCAGGAGGAGTTTGCAAAGTCCGCAGCATTGTAGGCGGGCACTTTGCCGCACCGCAGCAGCTACCCATGACAGTGGTAACCACATGTCCGAAAACGGCCGGTGCGGGCGCCGCAGCTGCCTATCATGCGGTCCATGACCTCCCTGGCCCCGCCCTCCTCCAGCGCGTGCGACACCACGCCGCCCGCCACCGCCGATGCGGCATCGGACGACGGACGCTACCTGGCCGTGCTGGCCCGGGACGCCCGTTTTGACGGGCATTTCTTCACCGGCGTGACCTCCACCGGCATCTACTGCCGCCCCGTCTGCGCCGTGCGCGCGCCGCGCCGGGAGAACTGCCGCTTCTTCGCCCTGGCCGCCCAGGCCGAAAGCGCGGGCTTTCGCCCCTGCCTGCGCTGCCGCCCCGAGCTGGCCCCGCAAGCGCTGGTGTGGTCCGTGCAGGACGCCAGCAGCATCCTGGTGCAGCAGGCCGTGCAGCTGCTGGACACGCCTGAGCTGTGGACCGCTGCGGCCGACGTGCCCGAAGGCGGCGGCGGGGGCGCCACCGTGGCCCGGCTGGCCGCGCGGCTGGGGGTGAGCGACCGGCATTTGCGCCGCATCTTCGAGGCGGCCCTGGGTATTTCGCCCCTGCAGTACCTGCAGACCCGCCGGCTGCTGACCGCCAAGCAGCTGCTGACCGACACCGACCTGCCCGTGACCCAGGTCGCCCTGGCCAGCGGCTTTGCCAGCGTGCGCCGGTTCAACGCGGCCTTCTCGGGGCATTACGGGCTCAATCCCACGCAGTTGCGGCGCACTGGCACGGGCCCCGGCGCACGGTCTGCCGGAACCGTCCGCCTCGCGTACCGCCCGCCGTACGACGTTCCGGCCTTGCTGGGCTTCTTTGAGCGCCGCCAGTTCCATGGTGTGGAACGCGCCTGGGCGGACGACCCCGCAGGCCCCAGCCTGCGGCGCACCGTGCGGCTCGCACCCGCCGTCACGGGCCAGGCAGCCGAGACGACCGGATGGCTGCAGCTGCGCTTTGACACGGCCCGCCACCAGGTGCTGCTGCAGACCAGCGACAGCCTGGTGCCGGTGCTGCCGCTGGTAATCCGCCGGGTGCGCGCGCTGCTGGACCTGGACGCCGACCCCGCCGCCATCCACGCCGTGCTGCACCCGTATTTCCCGCAGGGCGACGGCCTGCGCGTGCCGGGCGCGTTCGACGGTTTCGAGCTGGCCGTGCGCGCCGTGCTGGGCCAGCAGATCACCGTGGCGGCCGCCCGCACGCTGGGCCAGCGGCTGGTGGAGCGCCTGGGCGAGCCCCTGGCCACGCCGTGGCCGGAGCTCAACCGCCTGTTCCCCACG
>NZ_JAJTBB010000070.1 GCF_021287135.1 Acidovorax sp. | reverse complement strand
TGGCTGGGTGGCGGCCCTGGAGGCGGCCGTGGCGCTGCAGGCCGGCGACCTGCTGGCCGCGCGCGAACTGCTGCAGCGCCAGGTGGCCACAGGCGACGCACCGTTGCCCGCATGGCTCATGCGGTCGGACCTGCAGCTCATGGACGGCGACGACGCGGGCGCGCTGCAGACTTTGGACACCGCCGCGCAGCGCTGGCCCGCCCACCCCGCGCTGGTGGCGCAGCGTGCGCGCGTGCAGCTGCTGGGCGATCGCGTGGACGATGCTGCGGCCACCCTGGCACCTGCGCAGGGCACCGCGCACGCCGAGCTGGCCCTGGTGCGGGCCGAGCTGGCACGCCGCCGCGGGGACGCGCCCGCCACAGTGGCCGGGTATACCGAGGCCACGCAGCTGGCGCCGCAGGACGCGCGGGGCTGGCAGGGACTGGGCAGCGCCCACACCGAGCGCGAGGACGCCCGGCCCGCCCGCACCCACTTGCACCAGGCGCTGGCGCTGGACCCGCAAAGCCCTGGCGCCTGGGGCGAGCTGGGCACGCTGGAAACCTTTGCCAACCAGTTCACCGAGGCTGGCCAGGCCTTTGCCACCGCGCTGGGCGACAACCCGGCGGACTACATCGCGCTCACCGGCCAGGGGCTGCTGCACCTCAAGCAGGGCCACCCTGAGGCGGCGCTGGATGCCTTCCTGCGTGCCGGCGTGATGGAGCCGCGCTACGCCCGCGCCAAGACCTGGACAGCCGTGGCCTACTACCAGCTTGGCCGCCACCAGGACGCGCTGGTCACACTGCACCAGGCCAGCAGCCTGGACGACAAGGACCCGGTGCCCTACATGCTGCTGGCGCAGATCCACACCGATCTGTTCGAGGCCGGCGAGGCCGTGGCCGCCGCCCGCGCCGCCGTGGAGCGCATGCCCTACCTGAAGTCCCTCAACCAGGTGGCCAACGACCAGAAGGGCAGCGCCAACCTGGGCGCGTCGCTGGCCTTCTTCGGCATGGAAGACTGGGCGCTGGAGCTGGCCCAGCAGAGCTTCTACCCCTACTGGGGCGGCAGCCACCTGTTCCTGGCCGACCGCTACCAAGGTGAGTTCAACAAGAACTCGGCGCTGTTCCAGGGCTTTCTGACCGACCCCATGGCCTTTGGCGCGAGCCAGCGATATTCGTCGCTGCTGCAGCAGCCGGGGGCGCATGGGGCCGTGGGGGTGACGTTGGACAAGAACCTTTACCGCATGCGGGCGCCAGCGGTCACGCTCAACGGTATGGACAACAGCCATGTGCCGGTGTCGTGGTTCTTCAAGGCGCAGTCGGCCAACGCCAGCGAGTTCCCGTTTGATCTGCAGGTCAATGACGCCCCGGCCGTTCGCGGTGGCGTGGGCGACGTGCGGGCGCGTGCCGCCACCGTCGGGGCGGGCATGCAACCCACCGAGCGCATCAACCTGTTTGCCTACGTGAACCAGTTCGACATGCGCCTGCGCAGCCAGAACCTGTTCGAGACGTCCATGGACAACACGAGCACCCAGGGCGCCTTGGGCATGGCCTACCGGTGGGGCCCTACCGAGCAGACCTGGCTGAAGCTGGGGCGCAGCGTGGAGAACATCCTGCTGCAGCGCTACCCCACGCTGTATGTGGACCCGCCCCTCATCAGCGTGATGGGCGTGGGCAGCGCGCCGAGAAAGCAGTTCAACGACCTGCAGCTGCGCCACACCGTGGACACCGCGCCCGGCAGCCGCTGGAGTGTTGCGCTGGAACATGTGCGCGAGCGGCAGAACAATCTGATCGGTGGCGAAGCCGTCGTGGGTGCAGACATTCCCGGCGTGGGCCCCTACCGTGACGTGCTGATCGTGGGCGGGTACAACCATGTGGACCGTCGCTACACCGGCCTCACGCTGGCTACCACGCAGCAACTGGACAAGGCCCTGAGCCTGGATGCGGCCCTGGGGCTGCAGCAGATCCGCCACCGTGTGGACGGCCTGACGCAAAGCTACCTCGTGGGCCTGGACCACCTGTCCCAGGAGCAGGCCGGCCGGGCCGATACCGAACGGGTGGTCACCCCCCGCGTCGGCCTGGTCTGGCAACCGGCCACCGGCACCACCGTGCGCATGGCCTACCAGGACTGGCTGCGGCCGCTGAGCGTCTCCACCCTCACCAGCGTGGAGACGGCCGGCATCCCCGTGGAAGACCGCCTGGTCGAGGCCGGCGGCCGCCACAAGCGCACCGTGGCGCAGCTGGGCATGGAGCTGGGCGCGAACACCTTCCTGAGCCTGCGCGCCGACCACCTGCGGGTGCGCAACCCGGGCACCGTGGGCGTGGACCTGCGCACGCCCAGCCTGCCGTTCCTGGAGGAGATGCGCAACACGCAGTTGGTCAACCTGTCCAACACCGACCTGCTGGAGGACACGCCCAGCTTTGACACCGGCACCCTCAAGACCCTGGGCGCGGGCGTGAACCACATGTTCAGCCGCCGCTGGTCGGCCTATGCCAAATACCTGTACCAGGGCAGCGAAAGCCACATTGATGGCACCGAGGGGCCGGCGGGCCGCATCCCCTACATCCCGCGCCACACGGCCGTGCTGGGGGCCACCTGGGTCGGCCCCCAGCGGTTTTACGTCAGCGGCCGGGCGGTGTACCGGTCCGAGCGGTTCGAGGACAAGCAGAACCTCACGCGCATCGCGCCGGGCTGGGGCGTGGACCTGATGGGGTTCTGGGAATCGCAGGACAAGCACTGGGTGGTGGGGGCGGCGGCCATGAACCTGTGGGCGCCCCAATCGGACCGCCGAAAGACCCGGTATGTTCTGGATGCGCGCTACCGCTTCTGACCCGGCCTCGCCCGCAGCGCGCCGGCAGGCGCGGCTGGCGGCGCTGGCGGCCAGCGCGCTGGCGCTGCTGCTGGTGGGCGCGGCCACGTTCAGCCCCACCTGGCACGCGCTGGAGTTCAAGACCTTCGACGTGCTGGTGACCCTCACGGCGCCGCGCCGCACGGAGCTGCCGGTGGTGGTGCTGGCGATCGATGAGCCCACGTTCCAGGAGCTGCAGCAGGCCTGGCCCTTCCCGCGCAGCCTGCACGCTGCGCTGCTGCGCCGCCTGCACGACGAGGGCGCCGCCGCCGTGGGCATGGACATCGTGTTTGCCGACCCCTCCACCGAGGCCGAGGACGCGGCGCTGGCGCAGGCCATCGCGCAGGCCGCGCCGGTGGTGCTGGCCGCCACGCGCGAGAAGATCGACAGCGGCAACGCCGCCGTGTGGATGAACATCACGCCCCTGCAGCGCTTCCTGGACGCGGGCGCCGACGCCGGCGACGCGGGCGTGGAGCCGGACGACGACTTCGTGGTGCGCCGCGCCCCGCTGGCGCGCGATGGCTTTGCCCTGCGCCTGGCGCAGCGGGCCGCCGAGTCGTGGGGCGTGCGCCCCGTATTGCGGCACTTCGACTGGATCGGCTACCGCGGGCCGCGCGGCACCTTCGACACCCGCTCGTACTACCAGGCGCTGGAGCCGGGCCTGCTGCCCGAGGGTTTCTTCAAGAACAAGATCGTGCTGGTGGGGCGCTCGGCGCGCACGGCCGCCGAGTTGTCGCGCTCGCAGGCCGACTTGTTCAATTCGCCGTTCGGCACCGTGGGGGGCGAGCGCCTGTTCCCGGGGGTGGAGCTGCAGGCCACGCTGGTGGACAACTACCTGCGCGGCGGCGGGCTGCGCAGCGTGTCCGAGGGCTGGACGCTGGCCCTCACGGCGCTGCTGCTGCCCCTGCTGCTGTGGAGCAACCGCCGGCTGCACCCCGCGGGCGCGGCCGCGCTGGCGGCGGCGGTGGTCGCGGCCATCGGCGCGGCCTCGTGGCTGCTGGTGGCGCAGCTGCGCCTGTGGTGGCCGCCGCTGCTGCCGGCTGCTGCCGCCATCGCCATCTACGGCGCGGCGGCGCTGGTGGGCTACGCCACCATGCGCCAGCGCGCGCGCCAGACACGGGCCATGTTTGCGCAGTACGTGCCGCCCGCCGTGGTCTCGCGCCTGATTGCGCAGCCCGAGCTGATGCGCCTGGGCGGCGAGGCGCGCGAGGTGACCGTGATGTTTACCGACCTGGCCAACTTCACCACCCTGTCCGAGCAGCTCAGCGCCGAACAGACGGTGGAGGTGCTCACCGGCTATTTCAACGCGATGACGCCCATCGTGCATGCCACGGGCGGCACCGTGGACAAGTTCATCGGCGACGCGGTGATGGCGTTCTGGGGCGCGCCGCTGTCCGACCCGCAGCACGCCGCCCACGCGCTGGAGGCGGCGCTGGCCATGCAGGAGGCCATGCAGCCGCTGGTGACCGACCTGCGTGCGCGCGGGCTGCCGCCCATCCACATGCGCATCGGCCTGCACAGCGGCCGGGTGGTGGTGGGGAACGTGGGCTCGGAGCAGCGCTTTTCGTACACCGCCATTGGCGATGCAGTCAACCTGGCCGCCCGGCTGGAGGGGGCCAACAAGGCCTTTGGCACGGGCATCCTGCTGTCGGGCGCCACGGCCGCGCTGCTGCCGCCGGAGCAGGCCGCCGGGCTGCGGGCGCTGGACGACGTGATCGTCAAGGGCAAGACCGAGCCGGTGCGGGTGTTCACCCCGTGCGGCGACGCCGAAGTGCGCGAGGCCAGCTGGGCCGCCCTGGCGGCCTTCCAGGCCCGCGACTGGGACGCGGCAGCGCCACTGCTGGACCGTGTGCTGGAGCGCCTGCCCGGCGACGCGGCCGCCACGCGACTGCAGGAGCGGCTGCTTGCCGCCCGCACGCTGCCCCCGGATGCCCCCTGGACGCCGGCCGTCGCCCTCGACAAGCTGTGAGTGAGTGAACATCCTTTGACATGTGTTGACCGAGGTCATGTTTCACAGTGCCATCATGGCGGTGGGCTGAACCCACACACCGTTTTGACAACTCACAAGGAGCCACCATGCAAGTACAAGTGAACACCGACGACCACATCCAGGGCGGGGAGTCCCTCGCGCAGTGGATCACCGACGAGGCCAAGAGCCGCCTGGCGCGCTTCCAGGACCACGTCACGCGGCTGGAAGTGTTCCTGACCGACCTGGACGCCGGCAAGTCCGGTGCCAACGACAAGCGCTGCCGCATCGAAGCGCGCGTCACGGGCCGCCAGCCGACCACCGTGACGGGCGAGGCCGACAAGATGGCCAATGCCTTCATCGCCGCCGTGGACAAGCTCGCCCGCGCCCTGGACGCCGACCTGGGCCGCGCCAAGGACCGCAACGGCCGCGACACCATCCGCGCCGCGGATGCGGGTGAGTGAGTGAGTTTTTGATGAAATTGGCCTCCAGTGCTTGATGGATAAGCGCTAGCAGCTATCAATTTGATAGTTTTTTGGTTGAAGCAAATACCTTGCATCCGTTCACGCTGAGCTTGTCGAAGCGCTGCGCAGGGCTGCGACAAGCGCAGCCCGCACGGGTCTCAAAGTCATAGAAAAGCCGCTGCAGCGCCCTCGTTGCAGCGCCCTCGTTGCAGCGGCTTTTTCTTGTTGCGAACGCCTACAGGTCCAGCACCAGCAGCTTGCTGCGCGCCCGTGAGCAGCAGGGCATGAACTGCTCGTTGGCGGCCTTTTCCTCGTCCGTCAGGTACATGTCGCGATGGTCCACCTCGCCCTCCAGCACGCGGGTGATGCAGGTGCCGCACACGCCTTGCTCGCACGAGGTCAGGATGTCGATGCCCTCCTTGCGCAGCGCTTCCACCACCGACACATCGGGCGCAATGGCGTAGGTCTTGCCGGTGCTGGCAATGCGCACCTCAAAGCCCTGGTCGCCCGAGGTGTCCTGCGCCGGGGCTCCAAAGTACTCCAGGTGAATGCGGTCCTGCGGCCAGCCCAGGCCTTTGGCGGTGTTCACCACGTAGTCGATGAAGCCTGCCGGGCCGCACACGTACAGACGCGCGTCGGGGCCGGGCTGCGCTAGCACGGCGGGCAGGTCCAGCTTCTGCTCCGGCGCGCCCGCGTCATGGTGGAAGTGCACGTGCGGCGCCATGCTGGACGACGCACGGATCTCCTCCACAAACGCTGTGCGCTCGGCCGAGCGCGTGCAGTAGTGCAGCGCGAACGGGGCGCCGGTGCGCGCCAGGCGGTCGGCCATGCACAAGAGCGGCGTGACGCCAATGCCGCCCGCCAGCAGCAAGGTGCGCTCGGCCGGGTGCAGCGCAAAGTGGTTGCGCGGCGTGCTGATGGTGATCAGGTCGCCCTCGTGCACGCTGTCGTGCATGGCCACCGAACCGCCGCGCGAGGCCGCGTCGCGCAGCACGGCGATGCGGTAGCGGTGCGACTCGTGCGAGGCGTTGCACAGCGAGTACTGCCGCGTCAGCCCGCCGGGCAGGTGCACGTCGATGTGCGAGCCGGCGCTGAACGGGGGCAGCGGCGCGCCGTCCACCCGCGCCAGCTCGAAGCTGGCGATGCCCTCGGCCTCGGTGCGCTTCTGGACGACGCGGACCTGCAAGGTCTCCTGCGCGGTCATGCGGGTTGTCCTGCAGCGGTGGCCTTGGCGGCCTGCTCGGCCGCGATGATGCGGTCCAGGATCTTGCGCGACTGCACGCCGCCTGCGTCGATGTTCAGCATGAGCAGCTTGCGGTCTGGGTAGCGCAGCAGGTTCTCTTGCTGCTGCTCCAGCATGTCCTGGTCTTCGGCAAAGATCTTGCCCTGGCCTTCGCGGATCTGCGTGGTGAGCGACGGGTCCTGCGGCTTGAAGTTGCGCGCCATGCCCCAGAAGTAGTGGATGGAGGTTTCCGTCTCGGGCGTGATGAAGTCCACCACGATGCTCGACGCCTTCTTGTCCGCCGGCGCGTCGTAGCCGCCGTGGCCCGCCAGCGCCACGCCCACCTCGATCAGCACATGGCTGGGGGGCGTGAAGTGGCAGATCTGCCAGCGGTCCACGGGCTGGTCGTCGGGCAGGCCGTTCATGCGCAGCGCCATCTTCCAGAAGGGCGGCGGCTGGATGTTGTCCATGAAGCGGCTGGTGATGACCTCATCGCCCTCCACACGGGTCTTGCAGGGCACCTCGTCGATTTCCTTCTGGCCGATGCTGGTGGAGTGCACATAGGTCTCGTGCGTCAGGTCCATCAGGTTGTCGATCATCAGCCGGTAGTCGCAGGCGATGTGGTACAGCCCGCCGCCATAGGCCCACTCGGGGTTGTCTGCCCAGGGCAGGTGGTGGATGGTGGCTGGGTCGGTCTGGTCGGCATCGCCGGGCCACACCCAGATGAAGCCGTAGCGCTCCACCACCGGAAAGCTGCGCGCCCGCGGAAAGCCCTGCACGCGCTGGCCGGGCATGGAGACCGACTTGCCGTCGCAGCCCACCTTCAGGCCGTGGTAGCCGCACATCAGCTCGCCGCCGCACACGCGGCCCAGCGACAGCGGCGCGCCGCGGTGGGGGCAGAAGTCTTCCAGCGCGGCGACCTGGTCGGGCGCGGGGCGGTAGAACACGATCTTTTCGCCGCAGACGGTGCGGCCCAGCGGCTTGTCGCTGATCTCATGGGGCAGGCACGCTACGTACCAGGCATTCTTGGGATACATGTTGTCTCTCTCCAGGTCGTGGGATGGAGCGCAATGGGGTTGCGCCGCTGGAGCGATTGTGGGGAAACCGCTGTGCGTTGTATACAGAAAAAAACGACAAAGCAGTTATTGAAGAATGAGATACCTGTAAGTAATTGATTTTTCAGGCTGCTGGGCGTGCGAAACTGGCTTTTTGGGTTTGTTGTGTATACATTTCAGCGCCATGCCTGCCACTCTTTCCCCTGCTGCTGCCGAAGACCGCCTGACCGCCCCGCCTTTGCCCCAGCCTGCTGCTGCCGAAGCCGGGGCCTCGCAGTCCGTCAAGGCGCAGCTGCGGCTGCGCGAGATGATCCTGGCCGGCGCCCTGCCGGGCGGCGCGCGGGTGGCGGAGCTGGCCCTGGTCGAGGCGCTGGGCGTGTCGCGCACGCCCATTCGCGCCGCGCTGATGCGGCTGGAGCAGGAAGGCCTGCTGCACCGCCTGCCCGGCGGCGGCTATGCCGTGCGCACCTTCTCGGAAACCGATGTGGCCGACGCGATCGAACTGCGCGGCACCATGGAAGGGCTGGCCGCCCGCCTGGCGGCCGAACGGGGCGTGGCGCCCGAGCTGCTGCAGGAGGCGCACGCCTGCCTGGACGCCATCGACGCCACGCTCGCGCCGCCCACGCTCGACGACGAGGGCTTCTCACGCTATGTGGACCTCAATGCCCAGTTCCACGCGCTGCTCAGCCGCATGGTGGGCAGCGAGGTGGTGGCGCGCGAGCTGGAGCGGGTCAAGGGCCTGCCGTTTGCGTCGCCCTCGGCCTTTGTGGTGGTGCAGGCGCATTCGCGCCAAGCGCGGGACATGCTGGTGGTGGCGCAAGACCAGCACCGGCAAGCCATCGATGCCATCGAACGGCGCGAGGGCGGCCGGGCCGAGGCCATCCTGCGCGAGCATTCGCGCATCACCCGCCGCAACCTGCTGGCCGCCGGGCAGGCGCCCCATGTGCGCGGCCTGCCGGGCGTGCAACTCATCCGTTGAAGAGCGGCCGGGCGGGCGGAGGTATGCTGTTTATCGATACCTGAATGCTCGAATTTGCTCTTGTGCAATAACGCGAGCCGCGCCAGACTGCGCCACCGTCCTGTATACAACGATTATTTCCACCGGAGACAACGATGCAAAAACGCCATCTTCTGCGGGCCTCTGCGGCTGCGATCCTGACCCTGGCAAGCGGCTTGGCCGCGCTGCCCGCGGCCGCCCAGGACAGCAACGTGTTCAAGATCGGCCTGATCCTGCCCATGACCGGCCAGCAGGCCACCACGGGCCGCCAGATCGAGGCCGCGGCGCGCCTGTACATGGCGCAGAACGGCGACACGGTGGCGGGCAAGAAAGTGCAGCTCATCGTCAAGGACGACACCAGCCTGCCCGATGTGACCCGCCGCCTCGCGCAGGAACTGGTCGTCAACGAAAAGGTGAACGTGCTGGCCGGCATGGGCATCACGCCCTCGGCCATGGCTACCGCCCCGCTGGCCACGCAGTCCAAGACGCCGCTGGTGGTGATGGCCGCTGCCACTTCCAGCATCACCGAAGCCTCGCCCTACGTGGTGCGCACCAGCTTCACGCTGCCGCAGGTGTCCGTGGCCCTGGCCGACTGGGCGCCCAAGAACGGCATCAAGAAGGTGGTCACGCTGGTGAGCGACTACGGCCCCGGCATCGACGCCGAGAAGTTCTTCAACCAGCGCCTCACGTTCAACGGCGGCCAGGTGACCGAAGCCCTGCGCGTGCCGCTGCGCAACCCCGACTTCGCCCCCTTCCTGCAAAAGGTGCGCGACGCCAAGCCCGATGCGCTGTTCGTCTTCGTGCCTTCGGGCGCGGGCGCCGCGGTGATGAAGCAGTTCCTGGAGCGCGGCATGGACAAGGCCGGCATCAAGCTGATCGCCACCGGCGACGTGACGGACGATGACCAGCTCAACGACATGGGCGACGGCGCCCTGGGCGTGGTCACCTCGCACCACTACTCGGCCGCGCACCCCTCTCCCCTGAACAAGAAGTTTGTGGAAGCGTTCGAGAAGGCCAACAAGGGCCTGCGCCCCAACTTCATGGCTGTGGGCGGCTACGACGGCATGCGCGTGATCTATGAAGCGCTCAAGACCAGCAAGGGCGCCGGCGGTGGCGACGCGCTGCTGGCCGCCATGAAGGGCCAGGTCTTCGAGAGCCCGCGCGGCAAGGTGTTCATCGACGCGCAGACGCGCGACATCGTGCAGGACGTGTACCTGCGCAAGGTCGAGCGCGTGAACGGCCAGCTGTACAACGTGGAGTTCGACGTCATCAAGGACGTGAAGGATCCCGGGAAGACGAAGTAACCCCCTGAGGCGCTGCGCGCCTTCCCCCTACAGGGGGACGCCACCGGTGGCCTGGCAGAGCCAGTTCCACGGTGGCACTGGCCTCGGGGCGCGCCAGTTTCTGCGAGAGGGATTCTGATTCGGGGCGCTGCATGTGTGGCGCATCCCTGCATGGCCCCCACAACCGTTCGGGCTGAGCCTGTCGAAGCCAGGGCGAGTTTGTTGAGCGCACAGCCTCGGTAGGCCCGGCACTACCACAGCCCCAGCGCAGTGGTCCATTTATGTCTTCAATGAAGTGATTTCATGCTGACCATTCTTTTCGACGGCGTGGCGTACGGCATGCTGCTGTTCATCCTGGCGGTGGGCCTGGCGGTGACCATGGGGCTGATGAACTTCATCAACCTCGCGCATGGCGCCTTTGCCATGGCGGGGGGGTACATCACGGTGCTGCTGATGCAGCGGCTGAATGTGCCCTTTCTCGTCTGCCTGCCGATTGCCTTTGTGGGCACGGCCCTGCTGGGCGGCGTGCTGGAACGCACGCTGTACCGCCCGCTGTACCACAAGCCCCACCTGGACCAGGTGCTGTTCTCCATCGGCCTGGTGTTCATGGCCGTGGCCAGCGTGGACTACTTCGTGGGTTCCACGCAGCAGATCATGCAGTTGCCCGAATGGCTCAAGGGCCGCACCGAGATCGGCAGCGGCGCCTTCATGCTGGGCATGGGGCACTACCGACTGTTCATTATCGCGGTGTGTGCGGCGCTGACGGTGGGCCTGCAGTACGTGCTCACCAAAACCCGCTTCGGCAGCCGCCTGCGCGCCAGCGTGGACGACCAGCGCGTGGCCGCGGGCATGGGCATCAACGTGAACATCGTGTTCCTGTCCACCTTCGCTTTTGGCTCCGGCCTGGCGGGCTTGGGCGGTGCGCTGGGCGCTGAAGTGCTGGGGCTCGACCCGAGCTTCCCGCTCAAGTTCATGATCTACTTTTTGATCGTGGTGGCCGTGGGCGGCACCTCGTCCATCACCGGCCCGCTGCTGGCCGCGCTGCTGCTGGGCATTGCCGACGTGGCGGGCAAGTACTACATCCCCAAGCTGGGCGCTTTCATCGTGTACAGCCTCATGATCCTGATCCTCATCTGGCGCCCGCAGGGCCTCTTTGTGCGCAAGGGGGGCAAGTGATGGCGGACGCGCAAAACACCTTGCTGCAGGCCCGGCGCTTCCGCTGGTGGGAGCCCGTGCTCTGGCTGCTGGCCTTCGCCGCGCCGCTCGCGCTGCCCAGCCATGCGCTCATCATCAACGAGATCGCCATCGTGGCGCTGTTCGCCCTCTCGCTGGACCTGATCCTGGGCTACACCGGCATCGTCTCGCTGGGCCACGCGGCCTTCTTCGGTCTGGGTGGCTACGCGGCCGCGCTGTTTGCCAAGCATGTGATGCCCGACCCGCTGGTAGGCCTGGCCGTGGGCATGGGCGCGGCCACGGTGCTGGGCGTGGTGGCGTCGTTCACCATCCTGCGCGGCACTGACCTCACCCGGCTCATGGTCACGCTGGGCGTGGGCCTGGTGATGCTGGAGCTGGCCAACAAGCTCGACTGGCTGACCGGCGGGGCGGACGGCTTGCAGGGCGTGGTGATCGGGCCGCTGCTCGGCAAGTTCGAGTTCGACCTGTACGGCCGCACGGCCGCGTGGTATTCGCTCACCGTGCTGCTGGTGTTCTTCCTGCTGGCGCGCCGCATCGTGCAGTCGCCGTTTGGTGCCACGCTCAAGGCCATTCGCGACAACCGCCTGCGCGCCATGGCCATCGGCATCCCGGTAACGGCCAAGCTGGCGCAGGTGTACACGCTGGCTGCGGCGCTGGCCGGGGCTGCGGGCGCGCTGCTCACGCAGACCACGGGCTTTGCCTCGCTCGACCTGTTTGAGTTCCACCGCTCCGCCGACGTGTTGCTGATCCTGGTGATTGGCGGCGTGGGCTGGCTGTACGGCGGCATCCTCGGCGCCATCGGTTTCAAGCTGCTGCAGGACGTGATCTCGTCGATCACGCCGCAGTACTGGACCTTCTGGGTCGGCCTGTTCCTGGTGGTGCTGGTGCTGGTGGGGCGCGACCGCCTGTTCCGCCCCTGGACCTGGCTTGGCGCCGGGCGCAAGCCCGGCGCTGCCTCCAGCGCAGGAGGCCACTGACATGAACACCAACCACTCCACCACCGTGCTGTCGGCGCAGGGCCTGGTCAAGCGTTTTGGCGGCATCACGGCCACCAACAACGTCACGCTGAACCTGCACAAGGGCGCGCGCCATGCGCTCATTGGCCCCAACGGCGCGGGCAAGACCACGCTCATCAACCTGCTGACCGGCGTGCTGGAGCCCACCGAAGGTTCCATCACGCTCGAAGGCCAGGACATCACGCGCCTGGCGCCGCACCAGCGCGTGCAACGCGGCATGGTGCGCACCTTCCAGATCAACCAGCTGTTCGACACGCTCACGCCGCTGGAGACGCTGGCGCTCACCGTCTCGCAGCACCAGGGCCTGGGCGGCAAGTGGTGGCAGCCGCTGGGCGCGCGCAAGGCCGTTACCGAGCGCTGCGAACAACTGCTGGAGCAGTTCCACCTGACCTCGGTGATGGCCGAGGAAACCCGCGTGCTGGCCTACGGCAAGCGCCGCCTGCTGGAGATCGCCATTGCGCTGGCCTGCGAGCCGCGCGTGCTGCTGCTGGACGAGCCCGTGGCCGGTGTGCCGGCAGGCGAGCGCGAGGAGCTGCTGCAGACGGTGGCCGCCTTGCCCGCCGATGTGTCGGTGCTGTTGATCGAACACGATATGGACCTGGTTTTCAGTTTTGCCAACCGCATGACGGTGCTGGTCAACGGCACCGTGCTCACCGAAGGCGACCCCGAAACCATCGCCAACGACGCGCAGGTGAAAGCCGTGTACCTGGGCCATGGGGAGGACGCGCATGTCTGAGCTGCTGCGCATCGAAGGCCTGAGCGCGGGCTATGGCGAGGCCGTGGTGCTGCAAGGCATTTCGCTGGCCCTGCCCGAAGGCGACACGCTGGCTCTGCTGGGCCGCAACGGCACGGGTAAGACCACGCTCATCAACACCCTGGCCGGCGCCACGCGCCAGCACGCGGGCACGGTGAGCCTGGGCGGTGTGGCCCTGCACAAGCTGCCGCCGCACGAGCGCGCGGCGGCCGGCATCGGCTGGGTGCCACAAGAGCGCAACATCTTCAAGTCGCTCACGGTGCACGAGAACCTCACGGCCGTGGCGCGCCCGGCGCGCCAGGGCTCCACCGCGCGGCAGTGGACGCCCGAGCGCGTGTACGAAATGTTCCCGCGCCTGGCCGAGCGCAAGACCAACCTGGGCACGCAGCTGTCCGGTGGCGAGCAGCAAATGCTGGCCGTGGGCCGCGCGCTGGTGCTGAACCCGCGCCTGCTGCTGCTGGACGAGCCGCTCGAGGGCCTGGCGCCCATCATCGTGGAAGAGCTGCTGCGTGCCATTCGCCGCATCACGCGCGAGGAGGGCCTGTCGGCCATCATCGTGGAGCAGCATCCGCAGGCCATCCTGGCCATCTCGGACCATGCCGCCGTGCTGGACCGGGGCACCGTGGTGCACACCGGCAGCGCCGCTGAGCTCAGCGCCCAGCCCGAGCTGCTGGACCGGCTGCTGGGCGTGGCACGGTAGCGTTTGCCATGCAGGCCGTGCACCGCAGAACCCTCCTGGCCTGGCTGGCAGCATCCTTCGGCGGTGCGGCCAGCGCGCAGGCCGCTTTTCCATCGCGCCCGCTGCGCATCGTCGTGCCCAATGCCGCAGGCGGCGCGGCCGACATCACGGCGCGCACCGTGGGCCAGAAGATCGCCGGCCCGCTGGGCCAGAGCGTGGTCATCGAGAACAAGCCCAGCGCGGGCGGCGTGGTGGCGGGCGAGCAGGTGGCGCGCGCCGAGCCCGACGGCCACACGCTGCTGCTGGTCAGCAGCGGCACGGCCGTGAGTGCGGCGCTGTTCCGGTCGCTGCCGTTCGATACGCTCAAGGACTTTGCCCCCGTCTCGCTGCTGGCCACGTTCGACCTGGCCGTAGTGGCGAAAGAGGGTGGTCGCTTTCGCACACTGGCCGACCTGCTGGCGTATGCGCGCGCCCACCCGGGCCAGCTCAACATCGGCACACCACAGATCGGCACCACGCAGAACCTGGCCGCCGAACTGTTCAAGGTGACGGCGGGCATCGACGCGCAGGTGGTGCCCTTCAACGGCACGCCGCCCATCGTCACGGCGCTGCGGGGCGGCGAGATCGACGTGATGGTCGACATCCTGGGCGGCCTCATGCCGCAGATCGGCGCCAAGGCCCTGCGCCCCCTGGCCGTGATGGGCGCGCAGCGGGCGCCCCAACTGCCCGACGTGCCCACGGTGCGCGAAAGCGGCGGGCTGCTCGCGGGCTTCAACGTCACGTCGTGGAACGGCCTGGCCGTGCCTGCCAAGACGCCCGCCGCCGTGGTGGAGCGCCTTGCGCGCGAGGTGCAGGCCGCGCTGGCCCAGCCCGACGTAAAAAAGCGCCTGCTGGAACTGAACCTCAACGCCCAGGGCAGCACCCCCGCGCAGCTGGGCGAGCACCTGGCGGCCGACGTGCGCCGCTGGAGCGACGTGATCGCCAAGGGCAAGATCGCGAGGCAGTGAAGCCCACGGCAGCCAGCGATGCCCCGGACGCTGGTGCCAGAAGGGTCCAAACCGCAAAAATCCGTTCGCGCTGAGCTTGTCGAAGCGTTGCGCGAGGCTTCGACAGGCTCAGCCCGAACGGCTCAGGTGCATCGAACGTTCACCCGCACGAAAGGAACATCGAATGAACATCACACACATCGGCCTCGTGGGCTATGGCGAGGTGGGCAAGATCTTCAGCGCAGGCTTGCGTGTCCAGCCCGGCGTGGCCTCCGTCGCCGCGTGGGACCTGAAGCTGGCCGACCCCGCGCAACGCGACGCCATGCGGATGCACGCCGCGCAGGCCGGCGTGGTGGCGGTGGAATCCATGCAGGCGCTGTGCGCGCGCTGCGACGGCATCGTCTCGGCCGTCACCGCATCGAACACGCTGGCCGTGGCGCAGGAGGCCGCGCAGCACATCCGCCCCGGCACCGTGTTCCTGGACCTGAACTCCGCATCGCCCGGCACCAAGCAGCAGGCCGCTGCGCTCATTGAGGCGCGGGGCGCGCACTACGTCGAGGCGGGCGTCATGACCTCGGTGCCGCCCTACGGCATCCGCGTGCCCATGCTGCTGGGCGGGCCGCAGGCCACCGCATTGGCGGCCGTGCTGGCGGGCTGGGGCATGGATGCCCAGCCTGTGAGCGAGCAACTGGGCGTGGCCAGCGCCATCAAGATGTGCCGCAGCATCATGATCAAGGGGCTGGAGGCGCTGGTGGTCGAGAGCTACGCCACGGCCCGCCACTACGGTGTGGAAGACCACGTGCTGCCCACGCTGGCCGAGACCTTTCCCTCCATCGACTGGCATGAACAGGGCCGCTACTTCTTCGGCCGCGTGGTGCAGCACGGCCAGCGCCGCGCTGAGGAGATGCGCGAATCGGCCCACACGGTGCACGAGGCCGGCATGGAGCCGCTGATGGCCTCGGCCATCGCTGCCAAGCAGCAGTGGGTGGCCGACCTGACGCGTGCCGGGGTGTTTGCCGATCTACCGAAGGACGCGCGCTGGCAGGACTATGCGGACCGGGTGCTGGGCAGCTTGCCCGTCAAGTCCGCGAAAGGCTGAGCCTGCGAATCGCTGTCAGCCCCTGACACGAGAGCGGCGCCTTGCCAGGCCTGTAGGTCGGGTTAGCGCAGCGTAACCCGACGCCGCCGCTGCTGCACGAAACCCCCGTGAACAAGCATCAACCCGGCGTCTTGTACAGCGCCATCAATGTCGTTCGAATCAACTCCGCCATTGCTTGCTGCGTCAGCGTGGCCGGCCGCTGCGAACTGACAGCCATGTAGAGCTTGCTGCGCAGCCGGGCGTTGCCGTCGTCGCCCTCGCCGGTGTCACCGCTGTCGTCGCTCGCGCCGTGGATGGGCCGGGTGCTGAACACCTCCGGCTTGCCCGAGGTGGTGACGGCGTTCATAGGCAGCACGGCACAGCCCGCGCCGTCGGCCACCAGGTCCAGGATGGCGGCCACGCCATCGATCTCCAGGCTGATCTGCGGGCGCTTGCCGCGTGCGGCCAACTCCGACTCCACCAGCATGCGGATGGAGTTGGGGCGGGTGGGAATCACCAGCGGAAAGCGCGGCAGCTCGTCCAGCGGCAGGGGCGTGCGGGCCAGGGCGCCGGCCTCTGCCTCGCTCTGGCCTGGCACCCGGCGCTGCACCAGGAACAGGTCTTCCTCCAGCAGCGCTGTCGTGTCGATGCCCGGCGCCGGCGTGGTGTTGTAGAGCAGCGCAATGTCCAGGAGGCCCGTGGTCAGCGATTCGCGCATGGCCACCGACAGCCCCTCGCTGATGGCCAGGGCCGCGTCCGGCAGCTTCACGCGGAAGGCGCGGGTCAGCGGCACCGTGAGCACCTTCGCAATGCTGGGCGGCAGGCCGATGGCCACGCGCCCGGCCAGCGCGCCGCGCACGCGGCCCAGTTCCTCGCGCGCGCGCTCCACCTGGTGCAGGATGCCGCGCCCATGCTCCAGCAGCAGCTTGCCCGCCTCGGTGGGGGTGGCGCCGCGGCCGTTGCGCACCAGCAGGTTCTGGCGCAGCTCCACCTCCAACAGGCGCACCTGGCGGCTCAGTGCCGGCTGGGCAATGTCCAGCACCACTGAGGCGCGCGTGAAGCTGCCCAACTCGGCCACGCGCACAAAGTATTCGATCTGCTTGAGGTCCATGGCCCAGGTTCTCTGATATAGCTGCGTACCAACGATCAAGGAATGATATATCTGGTAGTGCCGGGGCCGTCTTTATGTTGGGGCGCGGGCTGCCCACAATCGCGCCACAAACCCGGGCAAAAGCGCCATTGCGCCGCCCGGACACGACATCCCGCAGGAGACAAACCGCCATGACCACGCCCGCCCTTCGCGGCATTTCCTCCATGGCCACGCGCCAGGTGCTGGCCGATTTGGTCGCCGGGTTTGCGCAGCAGGCAGGCCTGCAGGCAGCCATCGAATCGGTGGGCGGCGTGGACGCGGCCAAGCGCGTGGCGGCCGGCGAGGTGTTCGATGTGGTCATCCTCGCGTCCGACGCCATCGACAAGCTCATGGCCGCAGGCCATTTGGTGCCCGGCAGCAAGGTGGACTGGGTCCACTCCGGCGTGGCCGTGGCCGTGCCGGCCGGCGCGCCGCTGCCCGACCTGTCCAGCGAAGACGCCGTGCGCGATGCCGTGCTGGCCGCGCCCAGCATCAGCCTCTCCACCGGCCCCAGCGGCGTGGCGCTGAGCAAGCTGTTCGAGCGCTGGGGCATTGCCGGGCAGATTGCGCCGCGCATGGTGCAAGCGCCCCCCGGCGTGCCGGTGGGCTCGCTGGTGGCCCGGGGCGACGTGGCGCTGGGCTTTCAGCAACTGAGCGAGCTGCTGCATGTGCAGGGCATCCAGATCGCGGGCACGCTGCCACCGGCCATCCAGATCACGACGACGTTTTCAGCGGGCGTGGGCGCGCATTCCCAGCAGGGGGATGCCGCGCGTTCGCTGCTGGCCTACCTGGCCTCTCCCGCTGCCGCAGACGCCAAACGCAAGCAGGGCATGGAACCCGTCTGACCAACCATCACAAGAACACCTTCCAGGAGCACACAAATGAGCCTCATCATCGACTGCCACGGCCACTACACCACGGCGCCCAAGGCGCTGGAGAACTGGCGCAACGCGCAGATCGCCGGCATCAAGGACCCCGCCGCCATGCCCAAAGCGGCGGACCTGAAGATCAGCGACGACGAGCTGCGCGAATCCATCGAGACCAACCAGTTGCGCCTGATGAAGGAGCGCGGCAGCGACATCACGCTGTTCAGCCCGCGCGCCAGCTTCATGGCCCACCACATTGGCGATTTCAACGTGTCCAGCACCTGGGCGGCCATCTGCAACGAGCTGTGCTTTCGCGTCTCGCAGCTCTTCCCCGACCACTTCGTGCCTGTGGCCATGCTGCCGCAGTCGCCCGGCGTCGACCCGGCCACCTGCATCCCCGAGCTGGAAAAGTGCGTCAAGGAATACGGCGCCGTGGGCATCAACCTGAACCCCGACCCCTCCGGCGGCCACTGGACCAGCCCGCCGCTGACCGACAAGCACTGGTACCCCATCTACGAAAAGATGGTGGAGTACGACCTGCCCGCCATGATCCACGTGAGCACCAGCTGCAACGCGTGCTTCCACACCACCGGCGCGCACTACCTGAACGCCGACACCACGGCCTTCATGCAATGCATCCAGGGCGATTTGTTCAAGGACTTCCCCACGCTCAAGTTTTTGATCCCGCACGGCGGTGGCGCGGTGCCCTACCACTGGGGGCGCTTCCGCGGCCTGGCGCAGGAGATGAAGAAGCCGCTGCTCGAAGAGCACCTGCTGAACAACATCTTCTTCGACACCTGCGTGTACCACCAGCCCGGCATCGACCTGCTGAACACCGTGATCCCGGTGAAGAACGTGCTGTTCGCCAGCGAGATGATCGGCGCGGTGCGCGGCATCGACCCCACCACCGGAAACTACTACGACGACACCAAGCGCTACATCGAGGCCAGCAAGATTCTGAGCGCCGAAGATAAGCACCAGATCTACGAAGCCAACACGCGCCGCGTGTTCTCGCGTCTGGACACGCGCCTGCGCGGCCAGGGCCGCTGAGCCGCCGGGTTCCTTCCATCACCCCTCCAAGACCTCATAACAACAGGAGACACACGCCATGGCGATCCCCGGCCAGGACATGGACGTCCAGACCTTCTTCAACCGCAACCGCTTCTCGGGCATGCAGTGGCTCACCTTTGCCCTGTGCTTCCTGGTGGTATTGCTGGACGGCTTTGACACCGCTGCCATCGGCTACATCGCGCCCTCGCTCATCAAGGAGTGGGGCGTGACCAAGCCGGCGCTGGCGCCGGTGCTCAGCGCCGCCCTGTTCGGCCTGGCCGCAGGGGCCCTGCTGGCGGGACCGCTGGCCGACCGGCTGGGCCGCAAGCGGGTGCTGACGGGCTCGGTGCTGCTGTTCGGCGTGGCCTGCCTGGCATCGGCCTTCAGCCGCGACCTGACGGAGCTGAGCGTGCTGCGCTTCATCACTGGCGTGGGCCTGGGCGCCGCCATGCCCACGGCCGTGACGCTGACCAGCGAATACTGCCCCGAGCAGCGCCGCTCGCTGCTGACCAACGCCATGTTCTGCGGCTTTCCGCTGGGCGCGGCCTTTGGTGGCTTCCTGGCGTCGTGGATGATTCCGCACTGGGGCTGGCGCAGCGTGCTGGAGCTGGGCGGCTACGTGCCCCTGGCGCTGGGCGTGCTGATGCTGGTGCTGCTGCCCGAGTCGGTGCGCTACCTGATCAGCCGCAACGCCCCCGTGGAGCGGGTGCAGGCCATCCTGCGGCGCGTGTCCGCATCGGCCGACCAGGTGCGGCGCTTCGTGCTCAGCGAGACACGCCCTGATGCCGGTGCGCGCCAGGGCCTGGGCGTGGTGTTCTCGCCCGAGTACCGGGTGGGCACGCTCATGCTGTGGGTGGGCTACTTCATGGGGCTGGTGGTGTTCTATGCCCTCATCAACTGGATGCCCGTGCTGTTTGCCGAGGTGGGCCTGGCCCCGCAACACGCCACGCTGATTTCCGCGCTGTTCCCGCTGGGCGGCGTGGGCGCCGTGTTCTTTGGCTGGCTCATGGACCGCTTCAACGCCAACCGCATCATCGCGCTGGGCTATGCGCTCACGGCCGTGTCCATCTACGCCATCGGCCAAGCCGCGGGCAACGTGGGCACGCTGGTGGTGGTGGTCTTCGTGGCCGGCACCATCATGAACACGGCCCAGTCCTCCATGCCGGCGCTGGCCGCGGCCTTCTACCCCACCAGCGGCCGTGCCACGGGCGTGGCCTGGATGCTGGGCGTGGGCCGCCTGGGCGGCATCGCGGGCTCGTTCCTGGTGGCGCAGCTATCGGCCCTGCACCTGGGGTTCAGCCAGATCTTCGCCGTCGTGGCCGTGCCGGGCCTGATCGCCATGGCGGCGCTGCTCATCAAGCAGGCCTCGCACCCGGACGGCGGCGGCGGGCCTTCCGTTCGCGGCGGGGTGTCCGCGCACTGAGCGCGCCACCCGCCCATCCTCAATTTCAGGAGCATCCGACATGTATGAACTAGGCGTTGTCTACCGCAACATCACCCGCGCCGACCGCGCAGCCGCCGACGGGCTGGGCGCCCTGGGCTCGGCCACCGTGCACGAGGCCATGGGCCGCGTGGGCCTGCTCAAGCCCTACATGCGCCCCATCCAGAAGGGCGTGCAGGTCAGCGGCACGGCCGTGACGGTGCTGCTGCACCCCGGCGACAACTGGATGATGCATGTGGTGGCCGAGCAGATCCAGCCCGGCGACATCGTGGTGGCTGCCATCACGGCCGAGTGCACCGACGGCTACTTCGGCGACCTGCTGGCCACGTCCTTCCAGGCGCGCGGCGCGCGGGCGCTCATCATCGACGCGGGCGTGCGCGACGTGAAGACGCTCAACGAGATGAACTTCCCGGTGTGGAGCAAGTGCATCTCCAGCAAGGGCTGCATCAAGGCCACCATCGGCTCGGTCAACATCCCCGTGGTCTGCGCGGGCATGCTGGTCTCTCCCGGCGACGTGATCGTGGCCGACGACGATGGCATCGTCTGCGTGCCCGCCGCCCGCGCCGTGCAGACGCTGGAAGCCGCGCAAAAGCGCGAGAGCTTTGAAGGCGAAAAGCGCGCCAAGCTGGCCAGCGGCGTGCTGGGCCTGGACATGTACAAGATGCGCGAGCCGCTGGCGGCCGCAGGGCTGAAGTACATCGATTGACTAAAAATTTTGATTCTTTTTGGCCTCTCGCGCCCGTCCATCAAGCGCGAGCAGCTATCAATTTGAGAGCATCACTGCCATGAGCGAATTCACCAAAACCGAAGGTTTCACCAAAACCCCCGGCTGGCTCGACTGGTACGCCGGGCCCGCCAAGCCCCGCTTCCAGGTGCCCGCAGGCGCGGTGGACGCGCACTGCCACGTGTTCGGCCCCGGCGCGGAGTTCCCCTTCGCGCCCGAGCGCAAGTACACGCCCTGCGACGCCAGCAAGGCGCAGCTGTTTGCGCTGCGCGACCACCTGGGCTTTGCCCGCAACGTGATCGTGCAGGCCACCTGCCACGGCGCCGACAACCGCGCCATGGTGGATGCATGCCTGGCCAGCGCTGGCCGGGCGCGTGGCGTGGCCACGGTGCGCCGCTCCATCACCGACGACGAACTGCAACAGCTGCACGCAGCGGGCGTGCGCGGCGTGCGCTTCAACTTCGTCAAGCGCCTGGTGGACTTCACGCCCAAGGACGAGCTGATGGAGATTGCCGGCCGCATCGCCAAGCTGGGCTGGCACGTGGTGATCTACTTCGAGGCGGTGGACCTGCCCGAGCTGTGGGACTTCTTCACCAGCCTGCCCACCACCGTGGTGGTGGACCACATGGGCCGGCCCGATGTGAGCAAGCCCATCGGCGGGCCGGAGTTCCAGCTGTTCCTGAAGTTCATGCGCGAGCACCCCAACGTGTGGAGCAAGGTCAGCTGCCCCGAACGCCTGTCCGTGACCGGCCCCAAGGCATTGAACGGCGAGCAGAAGGCCTACCAGGACGTGGTGCCCTTTGCCCGCAAGGTGGTCGAGGAGTTCCCCGATCGCGTGCTGTGGGGTACCGACTGGCCGCACCCCAACCTCAAGGATCACATGCCCGACGACGGTCTTCTGGTGGATTTCATCCCGCACATTGCGCCCACGGCCGAGCTGCAGCGCAAGCTGCTGGTGGACAACCCGATGCGGCTCTATTGGCCCGAAGAAGTGAAGGTGAAGTAGCCATGGCCCTGGACAAACCGTACAAGGACGTGCCCGGCACGACCATCTTCGACGCCGACCAGAGCCGCAAGGGCTATTGGCTCAACCAGTTCTGCATGAGCCTGATGAAGGCCGAGAACCGCGCGCGCTTCAAGGCCGACGAAGACGCCTACCTGGCCGAATGGCCCATGACCGACGAGCAGAAGGCGGCGGTGCGCGCGCGCGACCTGAACTGGGCCATGCGCACGGGCGGCAACATCTACTTTCTGGCCAAGCTGGGCGCGACGGACGGCCTCTCGTTCCAGCAGATGGCAGGCAGCATGACCGGCATGAGCGAACACGCCTACCGCGACATGATGATCGCGGGCGGCCGCAGCCCCGAGGGCAACCGCTATGCCGGCGAAAGCGGCAATGCGCAAGGCCCCGCCGCGCAGTCCGAGGCCTGGAAGGAATGGGAGCTGACCCACCAGGAAGCCCTGGCCGCGCAGATCCTGGGCGACCACGCCGCGCGCCAGACGGCCGGGGCGGATGCAACGGCCGGCCACGCGCGCATCACGGCCTCCGTCTACACCTCGCACGTGCCCGCCATCGGTGCCGCCATCGACCTGGGCAAGACCGGCGAGCCGTACTGGCAGCCGCTGTTTGCGGGCTACGAGCCGTCCAAGAAATGGATGGAGGAAAACCGCCCCGACGTGGTCTTCCTGGTCTACAACGACCACGCCACCAGCTTTGACCTCGGCATGATTCCCACCTTTGCCATCGGCACGGCGGCCGAGTTCGAGCCCGCCGACGAGGGCTATGGCCCGCGCCCCGTGCCCAAGGTGATGGGGCACCCCGAGCTGGCCTCGCACATCGCGCAGTCGGTCATCCAGCAGGACTTTGACCTCACCATCGTCAACGAACTGCAGGTGGACCACGGCCTGACCGTGCCGATGAACCTGCTCTTCGGTTCGCCCGAGGCCTGGCCCGTCAAGGTCATCCCGTTCGCCGTCAACGTGGTGCAGTACCCCGTGCCCTCGGGGCAGCGCTGCTTCCAGCTCGGCCAGGCCATCCGCCGCGCCATCGAATCGTTCGATGCGCCGCTGAAGGTGCAGATCTGGGGCACGGGCGGCATGAGCCACCAGCTGCAGGGCCCGCGCGCGGGCCTCATCAACAAGGAATGGGACAACCAATTCCTCGACCGCCTCATCGCCGAGCCCGCCGAATTGGCCAAGGTGCCGCACATCGAATACGTGCGCGAAGCCGGCAGCGAAGGCATCGAGCTGGTGATGTGGCTGATCGCTCGCGGCGCCATGAGCGACGTGGCCGGCACCGGCCCCGCGCCCAAGGTGGCGCACCGCTTTTTCCATGTGCCTGCCAGCAATACGGCGGTGGGGCACCTGATTCTTGAGAACCAATAAATAAGCTAAGGAACAACCGACCATGACCATCAAAGTCGCACTCGCCGGCGCTGGTGCCTTCGGCATCAAGCACCTGGACGGCATCAAGAATATCGACGGCGTCGAAGTCGTCTCCCTCATCAGCCGCGATCTGGCCAAGACCCAGGAAGTGGCCGACAAGTACGGCATCAAGCACGTCACCACCGACCTGGCCGACAGCCTGGCCATCAAGGAAGTGGACGCCGTGATCCTGTGCACGCCCACGCAGATGCACGCCAGCCAGTCGATCGCCTGCATGGAAGCCGGCAAGCACGTGCAGGTCGAGATCCCGCTGTGCGACGTGCTGGCCGATGGCGAGAAGGTCGTCGCCCTGCAAAAGCAGACCGGCCTGGTGGCCATGTGCGGCCACACGCGCCGCTTCAACCCCAGCCACCAGTACGTGCACAAGAAGATCACTGCGGGCGAGTTCAACATCCAGCAGATGGATGTGCAGACCTACTTCTTCCGCCGCACCAACATGAACGCGCTGGGCCAGCCCCGCAGCTGGACGGATCACCTGCTGTGGCACCACGCCGCCCACACGGTGGACCTGTTCGCCTACCAGGCCGGCAGCCCCATCGTCAAAGCCAACGCCATCCAGGGCCCCATCCAAAAGGACCTGGGCATCGCCATGGACATGAGCATCCAGCTGAAGGCCGCCAACGGCGCGATCTGCACGCTCTCCTTGAGCTTCAACAACGACGGCCCGCTGGGCACCTTCTTCCGCTACATCGGCGACACCGCCACCTACATCGCGCGCTACGACGATCTGGTGAACGGCAAGGAAGAGAAGATCGACGTGAGCCAGGTGGATGTGTCGATGAACGGCATCGAGCTGCAGGACCGCGAGTTCTTCGCCGCCATCCGGGAAGGCCGCGAGCCCAACGCCAGCGTGGCGCAGGTGCTGCCGTGCTACCAGGTGCTGAACCAGTTGGAGCAACAGCTGAACGGCTGAGATTCAAGCCAAATTGGCTGCTAGCGCTTTCCCATAAAGCGCTAGTAGCTATCAATTTAGTAGTGAAAATCGGGCGTCACATCCTTATCGCAGCTGCGCCTTGTGCTCGATGATGCGCGACACCAGCCCGTAGTCCACCGCCTCTTCGGCCGACAGCCAGCGGTCGCGTTCGATGTCGGCCAGTACCATCTCCAGCGGCTTGCCCGTCTGGCGGGCGATGGTGCGCGCAATGCGCTCGCGCGCCTTCACGATCTCGCGGGCCTGGATGGCGATGTCGCTGGCCGGGCCGCCGGCCCCGCCGCTGGGCTGGTGGATTAGAAAGCGGGTGTTGGGCAGGCACACCCGCCGCTCACGCGGCGCCGCCAGGTACAGGTGCGTGGCCGCGCTGCCCACCCAGCCGGTGCCAATCATGTTGACCGGCGCGGCGATGAAGCGCACCAGGTCGTGCAGGGTGTCGCCCGATTCCAAATGCCCGCCGGGCGAGCTGACCAGCAGGTCGATGGGTTCGGCGCTGTCGGCATCCAGCGCAATCAGCCGCCGCGCCACATCGGCGGCCAGGGTGTCGGTGATGGTGCCGAAGACCAACAGGGTGCGGGCCTTGAAGGCTTTTTCTTCCAGGTACGAGGTGCGGGGCTCGGTGCTGGGGCTGGGCCCGGAAGGGAGTGCGGGGTTGTCTGGCGTGTCCATAAGACGGCAAGTCCTTGCAGAGAGTGACAGGACTGCCATGACGAACGAGCCGCACCGCGCGTGACATGCCCCGCTCTCGCCAGCCCGCTGCCACGCGCCGCCCCCGGGGCAATGCTCGGGCAGCGCGCCGCGCCTCGGAGCCCATGCCGAGCGGCCGTCCACCCCGGTGGGCGCAGGTCAGGCGTAGGTATCGACGTTGTTGCCCAGCCCAGCGGGTTGATGCTTCGCCGACGAGGCCTTCTGCTGCTGCGCAGCGCTGGCCGCCGCGCCTTCGGCCTTTGCGGCCTGGGCCCGTTGCTGCTCTTGCTGCTGCGCGCGCTGTATCGCCGTAATCTGGGCTTGCACCATCTGAATCTGGGCCTGCAGCACCTTGGCTTTCTGTTGCTTGGCCTTGGCATCCATGTCGGAGCTGGCCACGCCCTTGAGTTCCTCGGTCAGCTCGCGCAGCTGCTTTTGCAGCTTGGCGATGTCGCTGCTGCCGCTGGAGGAAGAAATCTGGCCGGTGGTGGATGTCGTGCTGGCAATTTGCATGCATGGTTATCGGCACGGCGCAGGGAAAGTTGACTGGCGCGATCACTTCTTGCCGGTCTTCCCCTGTCGACGTGCGGTCGGCTCCCGCCTGTGGCACCATGCCGCGATGCAGAACGATGAACACCGGATGGCGCTGATGAATGCCAGCCGCAGCACCCTGCTGCGCGCCGCCACGCGCCTGCTGGGCCCGGCCGAGGCCGAGGACGCCGTGCAGGACGCATATGTGCGTGCGCTGGAGGCCCGAACCCCGGCGCTCAATGCGGCGCAGGCCTGGCTGCTGACAGTGGTGCGCAACCTGGCCATCGACCGGCTGCGGCGGCGCCAGTGGATGGCGCAGTGGCTGGCGGAAGCGGCCCAGGCGGCACAGGGGGACGCGGCCGGCAGGGCCGCCCCCTCGGCGGAGGCCGATGCGGCCCTGGCGCAGCAGGCCACATGGGCGCTGCGGCGGCTGGCCGCGAGCGTGGCGCCGGCGGAGGGCGCTGCGGTGCTGCTGCATGCGGTGTTCGACGCCAGCCATGCCGAACTCGCGCAGGCCAGTGGTCGCACCGAAGCGGCCAGCCGCCAGCAGCTGCGCCGCGCGTTGCAGCGTCTGCGGTCGGCGGCACACGGCCCCCGCAACGGCAGTGAGGGCGATGGGTGCGATGCACCCCGAAGCCCCGACCCTGGCGTGCTGCGCCTGTACCTGCAGGCGCTGCAATCGCGGGACCCGCAGGCCCTCTGGGGGCTGCTGCGCCAGCCGCCCGTCAGTGCGCAGGCGGTGCACCGCTCGGTGCAACACGCGCCGCCGCATGCCGCGCTCGCCCCGGCCACGGTGGGTGGCGTGGTGCAGGTGGGCGGGCAGCTGGGGCTGGTGCTCACGCTCGACGGGGTGGCGCTTTGCGTGCTGCCGCTGGGGCCCCGCGCCGAGCAAGCGCACGACGCGGTGGTGGGCTGACCGGCGCACCCGCAGTTGCGGCCGGCCGGAAAACGCAAGACAACAGCAGGCTTGCAGCACCGCCATGACCCAGCAGACCCCGCCTACCTTCTTTGCCACTCCGCAAGCCTTCCGCCGGTGGCTGGAGCGCCACGCGGCCAGCGCGCAGGAGCTGCTGGTGGGCTTTCACAAAGTCGGTTCGGGCCGCCCCAGCATGGGCTGGTCGGAATCGGTGGATGAAGCCCTGTGCTTCGGCTGGATCGACGGCGTGCGGCGGCGCATTGACGAGCACACGTATTCGATCCGCTTCACTCCGCGCAAGCCTTCCTCGATCTGGAGCGCGGTCAACATCGCCAAGGTGGAGCAGCTGCAGGCAGCGGGCCGCATGACGCCTGCGGGGCTGGCGGCCTTTGCGCACCGCCAGGCCCACAAGTCGGTCATCTACTCGCACGAGCAGCCGGCTGCGGCCGAGCTGCCGGCGCCCCTGCAGCGCGCCTTCCAGCGCAACAAGGCCGCGTGGCGCTTCTTTCAGGAATCCACGCCGCCCAGCTACCGCAAGAGCATGCTGCACTGGGTCCTGTCTGCCAAGCGGGACGCCACCCGGGAGGCGCGGTTTGCGGAACTGCTCGCCGCCTGCGCGGCAGGCCAGCGCATCGATCTGTGGGCGAAACGCCCTCCGGCGAAGGGCTCTGCTGCCGCGTGAGTGCTGTCCGTCAGGACTTCCTCGCCCACAGCCCCAGCAGCGCCAGCACGCTGAAAACCGCCCCGGCGTAGAACGTGAACGACGCGCCCAGCCGGTCCCACAGCAGCCCTGCCACCACACTGGCCAGCAGCATGGCCACGCCGCTCACCAGGTTGAAGAAGCCATAGGCTGTGCCGCGCAGGTCGGCCGGAGCCGTGTCCGCCACCATGGTGGCCAGCAGGCCCTGCGTCATGCCCATGTGCACGCCCCACAGCGCCACGCCGGCCAGCACGGTGGTCCAGTGGCCGTCCGCCGCCAGCACCAGATCGGCCGCGATGAGCACCACCAGGCCCCAGGCCAGCAGTGTCTTGTGCTGCATGCGGTCGGACAGCTTGCCAAACGGGTAGGCCGATGCGGCGTACACCAGGTTCATGGCCACCATCACCAGCGGCACCAGGGCCACGGCGATGCCGCTTTGCTGCGCGCGCAGCACGAGGAAGGCCTCGCTGAAGCGCGCCAGCGTGAAGACGGCACCCACGCCCACCACCCACCAGTAGGCGCCGCTCAAGCGCCGCAGGTTGTCGCGCCGGATCGGGTTGGTGCGTGGCGCACCGGTGGCGCGCTCGGGCTCGCGCACGCACCACAGCAGCAGCGCCACGGCCAGCAGGCCGGGAATCACCGCCACCCAGAACACGGCGCGGAAATCGTTGGCCCACCACAGCATCAGCCCCACGGCCAGCAGCGGCCCGAGAAAGGCGCCCACCGTGTCCAGCGACTGCCGCAGGCCGAAGGCCGCGCCCCGCATCTCGGGTGGCGCGATGTCGGCCACCAGCGCGTCGCGCGGCGCGCCGCGCACGCCCTTGCCCACGCGGTCGAGCAGCCGTGCCGTGAGCACGATGCCGGTGCCCGGCGCCAGCGCAAACAGCGGCTTGGTCAGCGCGCCCAGCGCGTAGCCGAACACGGCCAGGCCCTTGCGCTTGCCCAGGTAGTCGCTCAACGCGCCGGAAAACACCTTGACGATCAGCGCCGTGGATTCGGCCAGCCCTTCGATCACGCCCACCGTGAGCGCGCTGGCGCCCAGGGTGCCCACCATGAACAGCGGCAGCAGGCTGTGGATCATCTCGGAGGAGATGTCCATCAGCATGCTCACCAGGCCCAGCACCCAGATCGCGGGCGGAATGCGCCGCAGCGGCGTGTGCGAGGGCGGCGAGGGCGGTGAGTCAGGAGGTGCGGAGGAAGAAGCAGGGGAGGTGGCCATGGTGCGGGGCAGCCCACGAGGAGAGGGCGCCATTTTCCTTCAGCCGATGGGGCAGCCGGTGTGGCGGCCGTTCACTCCTGCAGGCGCAGCGCCAGCATCTCTGCCTGCGCGCACACCTCGCCGCCGGCGCTGAGCGCCAGGTCGATCCAGACCTTGCGGCCTTCGATGGCACGCAGGCGTCCGGTGATGAGCAGCTCGGTGCCCATGGGGGTGGGGCGCTTGAAGTCCACCTTGAGCGAGGCCGTCACGTACCGCCCGCGGGGCTGCACGCCCGCAGCGCCGGCCGCTTCCGGGCCTTCGGCGCGCCGGGCAAAGGCGGCCGCCGAAGCGGTGCCGTGGCAGTCGAGCAGCGAGGCAATGAGGCCGCCGTACACATGGCCGGGCACGCCGCCGCTGTATTCGGGGCGGGGCGTGTAGCGCGCCACGGTCTCGTCGTCGCCGTTCCAGCGGCTCTTGAGCTGGTGCCCCTGCGGGTTGAGCCGGCCGCAGCCGTAGCAGTGGCTGAACCGGTCGGCGTAGAGATCCTGGAATGCGGGTTCCATCGGCGCGGCGGTCATGGGTTCACGTCCACCACAATGCGGCCGCGGACCTGGCCGCTGAGCAGCTGCGGCGCCAGGACCAGGGCTTCTTGCAGCCCGACGGTGCGGCTGATGTCGCCCAGCCGGTCGAGATCGAGATCGCTGGCCAGCCGCTGCCAGGCCTGCAGCCGGTCTGCGCGGGGGCACATCACGCTGTCGATGCCGGCGAGCGTCACCCCGCGCAGGATGAAGGGCGCCACCGTGGCCGGCAGGTCCATGCCGCCGGCCAGGCCGCAGGCCGTCACCACGCCGCGGTATTTCATCGTGGCGCACACGTTGGCCAGCACCTGGCTGCCCACCACGTCCACCGCGCCCGCCCAGCGCTCCTTGCCCAGCGGCTTGCCGGGGCCGGTGAACTGGGCGCGGTCCAGCACCTCGGCGGCACCCAGGCGCTGCAGGTAGGCCGCGTCGTGCGGCCGTCCGGTCGCGGCCACCACCGTGTACCCCAGCCGGGCCAGCAGGGCGACCGCCACGCTGCCGACGCCGCCGGCCGCGCCGGTGACCAGCACTTCACCGTCGGCGGGCCGCACGCCGTACCGCTCCAGCGCCATCACGCACAGCATGGCGGTGTAGCCGGCGGTGCCGATGGCCATGGCCTGCTGCGGCGTGAACGCGGCGGGCAAGGGAATCAGCCAGTCGCCCTGAAGCCGCGCTTTCTGCGCCAACCCGCCCCAGTGGGTTTCTCCCACGCCCCAGCCGTTGAGCAGCACCGCGTCCCCGGGCTGGTAGTCCGGGTGCGCGCTGCTTTCCACCACGCCGGCCAGGTCAATGCCCGGCACCATGGGGAATTTGCGCACCACCGGCGCTTTGCCGGTGAGGGCGAGGGCATCCTTGTAGTTGAGCGTGGAATGGCTGACGCGCACCGTCACGTCGCCCGGCGGCAGCTGCGCGTCGTCGAGGCTGCGCACGGCCGCGCGGTAGCCTGTGTCGTCTTTCTCGATCAGAAGGGCTTGGAACATCTGCGGGGTCTCTCCAGGTGGGTTCGGAAACGGCGGGGAAGGATGGGGAAGGAAGGGCGAGGGCGGAGCTACCGGGCGTTGAAGCCGGCGAAGAAGAAGCGGGCAAAGACGTCCAGCGGCTCCGGGCTCTGTTCGAGCTTGGAGCGCAGCACCGCACCCTCCCAGCCGATCCAGAAAAATGCCGCGACCTGCTGCACGTCCACGGCCGGGGCCAGCTCGCCGGCCTGCTGTGCCTGGGCCAGGCAGGCGGCCAGGCGGCGCTGCCAGTCGGCGAACGTGGCCTGCAGCTGCGCGCGAAAGCTCTCGGGCAGCGCGCCCATTTCCTGTCCCAGGTTGCCGATCAGGCAGCCGCGCCGGTAGCCGAAGCGCGCCATGCCCGCCTTCGCGTCGTCCACGAAGGTGTGCATCCGCGCCAGCGGCGTCAGCGCCGGGTTGCAGAGGTGCCGGTCCAGCTTGCGGGCGAAGAAGTCGCCGTAGCGCGCGATGAGCGCCAGGCCGAAGGCTTCCTTGCTGTCGAAGTAATGGTAGAACGACCCTTTGGGAACGCCCGCGCGGACCAGGATGGTCTCGAGGCCGGCGGCGGCAAAGCCCTTCTCGGTCAAGGTCTCCAGCCCCGCACGCAAGAGCAGCTCGCGCGTGTCCGCGAGGCCGGCCCGCGGGCGGGGCGGCCGACCGCGGCGGGGGGCACGGGCTGCCAATGTCTCCATGGCGCGATATTAGACCGGTTGTCTTGGAAATTCCAGCCGTCCCCTGCCCCAGGCCCGCTCCGCCGTGCATTCCGGTCGGGGCGCCGTCCAGGTGCCGCCTATACTTCACGAATGAACCAGACGGTACATGGGCCAGCAACGCGCGCCAGCGCGCGGAAGTCGTCGCCGAAGCGTGCGACCACCCGCACCAACGACCCCGAACGCACGATGGCCGGCATCCTGGAGGTGGCCACGGCCGAGTTCGCCGCCAAGGGGCTGGACGGAGCGCGCATTGACGCGATCGCGGACGCCACCCACACCAGCAAGCGGATGATCTACTACTACTTCGGTAGCAAGGAAGGTCTGTACCTCGCCGTGCTGGAGGAGGCGTACCGCCGCATGCGCGCCATCGAGTCGCAGCTGCACCTGGAAGACCTGACGCCCGAGGCGGCCATGGCCGCGCTCGTGGGGTTCACCTTCGACCACCACCTCGACCACCAGGACTTCATCCGCCTGGTGATGACGGAGAACATGCAGCGCGGCCAGTACCTGGCGCGCAGCAAGATGATCCAGGAGCTGAACGTTCCGGCCATCCAGGCCATCCAGGACCTCTACGACCGGGGCGTGGCGCAGGGGGTGTTCCGCGCGGGGCTGGACGCCATCGATATCCATGCCTCCATCTCGGCCCTGAGCTTCTTCAACGTGTCCAACCAGTACACGTTCGACATGATCTTCAAGCGCAGCACCCTCACGCCCGCCCAACGGGCCGTGCGCCGCCAAAGCGTGGTCGACATGGTGCTGCGCTTCGTGCGCCATTCCAACCCGGCATAACTGGTAGAACCTGCGCTGCCCTGCAGATAGGGAAAAACGCGAATGCGTAGAAACTAACCAGTTCGTACATTACGAACCGGAGGCAATTTCATGAACCAAGTGATTGCGCGCATGTGCTGGCTGATCGACCAGATGATCGCGGCCATGCTGGCTGTGATGGTCGTTCTCGTGTTCGGCAACGTGGTGCTGCGCTATGTATTCAATTCCGGCATCAGCGTGTCGGAAGAGCTCTCGCGCTGGCTGTTCGTGTGGCTGACTTTCCTTGGGGCCGTCGTGGCGCTGCACGAGCGCGCACACCTGGGCTCCGACATGCTGGTGGGGCGCCTGGGTCCGCTGGGCCGCAAGCTGTGCCTGGGGCTGTCCTACGTGGCCATGCTGGGGGTCTGCTGGCTCGTGTTCCGCGGTGCGCTGGAGCAGACTCAAATCAACCGGGAGACGGCCAGCGCGGTCATGGAGGTGCCGGTGGCGCTGTTCTATGCCTGCGGTGTGGTGTTCGCCGTGCTGGCTGCCTTGATCCTGTTGCGCGATCTGGTGCGCCTGCTGCGGGGCGAACTGTCGGCGGACGAGTTGCAGATGTTCCAGGAAAGCGAAGAGCGCCCCCATGCCGACGGCGCGGATCCGCGCTGAGCCCGCACCGGAGATTCCCCATGACACTGGCCATTTTTCTCGGATCGCTGCTGGGCGCCATGGCGCTGGGCATCCCCATCGCCTTTTCCCTGCTGATCTGCGGCGCCGCGCTGATGTGGCACCTGGACCTGTTTGACGCGCAGATCCTGGCGCAGAACCTCATCAACGGGGCGGACAGCTTTCCGCTGCTGGCCGTGCCGTTCTTCATGCTCGCGGGCGAACTGATGAATGCCGGCGGCCTGTCGCGCCGCATCGTGCAGTTCGCCATGGCCCTGGTCGGGCACATTCCGGGTGGGCTGGGCTATGTCGCCATCGTCGCGGCCGTGATCATGGCCGCGCTGTCCGGCTCGGCGGTGGCGGACGCCGCCGCCCTGGGCGCCTTGCTGCTCCCGATGATGGTGGCCGCGGGGCACGACCGGGCCCGCTCCGCGGGGCTGATCTCGGCGGCCAGCATCATCGCGCCCGTCATTCCCCCCAGCATCGGCTTCGTGATCTTTGGCGTGGCCGCCAACGTCTCCATCTCCAAGCTGTTCCTTGCAGGCATCTTCCCCGGCGTGCTGCTGGCTGTGTCCCTGTGGGGCACCTGGTGGTGGATTGCACGGCGCGAGCCGGTGGCCCCCGCGCCCCGGAAGACCCGCACCGAGGTGCTGCAGGCCCTGCGGCAGGCGACGTGGGCCCTCGTGCTGCCGGTGATCGTGGTGTTCGGCCTGAAGTTCGGCATCTTCACGCCCACCGAGGCGGCCGTTGTGGCCGCGGTGTACGCGCTGCTCGTGTCCACCCTGGTGTACCGCGAAATCGGCCTGCGCGACCTGCGCCGCCTGTTCATCAGCGCGGGCAAGACCAGCGCAGTGGTCATGTTCCTGGTGGCTGCGGCCATGGTGTCCGCCTGGCTCATCACGGTGGCCCAGCTGCCCGCGCAGGTGGTCGTGCTGCTGCAGCCCCTGCTGGACAACCCCCGCGTGCTGATGCTGGCGATCATGGTGCTGGTGATGGTCGTGGGCACGGCGCTGGACATGACGCCCACCATCCTGCTGCTCACGCCGGTGCTGATGCCGGTGGTCAAGGCGGCCGGCATCGACCCGGTGTACTTCGGGGTGCTGTTCATCATCAACAACGCCATCGGGCTGATCACGCCCCCGGTGGGCACGGTGCTCAATACCGTGGCTGGGGTGGGCAAGGTCAGCATGGACGAAGTCACCCGCGGCGTCATGCCCTTCATGGTGGCGCAGTTCGTGGTGATGTTCCTGATGGTCGCCTTCCCGCAGCTGGTGATGGTGCCCGCGCGCTGGTTCTATTGACGCTGCCCCCCGCTTCCCCCGATTTCCAACCCCCGGAGACAACGCATGAAACGCCTTCTTCTCAAGACCCTCATTGCCGCCCTGGCCGTCGGCGCCGTCGGCCTCGCCGCGGCGCAGGACCTCCGTGAGCGATCGTTCAAGCTCGCCTTGCAGAACCCCAAGGGCCACCCCCTGGCCAGCGGCGCGGAAAAGTTTGCCGAGATCGTGGCGGCACGCTCCGGCGGCAAGCTGAAGGTGAATGTGTTCCCGGGCGGCACGCTGGGCGGTGACGCGGCCAACGTGAGCGCCCTGCAAGGCGGCACCATCGAGATGGTGGTGCTGAACTCGGGCATCCTCGCGGCCCAGGTGAAGGAGTTCGTGGTCTACGACTTCCCGTTCATGTTCGCCAACGCGAAAGAGGCCGATGCCGTGGTGGACGGCCCCTTCGGCCAGAAGCTGCACGCGAAGCTGCAGGACAAGGGCATCGTGGGCCTGGCCTATTGGGAGCTGGGTTTTCGCCAGCTGACCAACGGCCGCCGCCCCGTCACCAAGGTCGAGGACATCGCGGGGCTGAAGCTGCGCGTGATCCCCAACCCGATCAACATCGACTGGGTGAAGGCGCTGGACGCCAACCCGACGCCCCTGGCCTTCCCCGAGCTCTATGCGGCGCTGGAGCAAAAGGCCGTGGACGGGCAGGAAAACCCCATCAGCGTCATCCAGGCCAACAAGTTCTCCGAGGTGCAGAAGTACCTCACGCTGACCAACCACCAGTACAACCCGCAGTCCGTCATCTTCAGCAAGAAGGTCTGGGACGGGCTGAACGCCGCCGAGCGCAAGGTGCTGCAGGACGCCGCCGTGGAGGCCGGCAAGTTCCAGCGCCAGCTGACGCGCGAGCAAGCCAGCGGCAGCGTGGACGAGCTGCGCAAGGCCGGCATGCAGATCACCGAGTTCTCGCCCGCGGAAACCGCCAAGCTGCGCGAGCGCATGAAGCCCGTGATCGAGAAGCACGGCGCGCCCATCGCGGACACCGTCAAGGAGCTGCAGGCCGCGCTGGACTCGCTGCGCAAATGACACCGCTGCGGCGCGGGCCCCGGCCCGCGCCGCTCCTTCACCGATCCCTTCTGGCCAATCCATGATCCGCGGCACGACTTCCCTCATCGCCCACATCGGCTACCCCACGTTCACGTTCAAGTCGCCGATGATCTACAACCCCTATTTCGAGCACGCCGGCATCGATTCGGTGGTGGTTCCCATGGGGTGCCAGGCGCAGGACTACCCGGACCTGCTGCGCTCGGTGTTCCGCCTGGCCAACATCCAGGGGGCGCTGATCACCATGCCCCACAAGGTCACGACCGTGGCCTTGCTGGACGAGGCGAGCCCGGCCGTGCGCATTGCGGGCGCGTGCAACGCCGTGCGGCGCGATGCGCAGGGCCGCTTGCAGGGCGATCTGTTCGATGGCGAGGGCTTTGTGCGCGGCGTGGGCCGCAAGGGCCTGCTGCTGCAGGGGGCGAGTGCGCTGGTGGTGGGCACGGGCGGCGTGGGGTCGGCCATCGCGGCCTCCCTGGCGGCGGCGGGCGTGGCGCGGCTGCAGCTGTTCGACGTGAACAGCGCCTCGGCCGACGGCCTGGCCCAGCGGCTGAAGGCCTGCTACCCCGGCCTGGCCGTGGCCACCGGCACGCGGGACCCGGCCGGCATGGAACTGGTGGTGAACGCCACGCCGCTGGGCATGCACGAAGGCGACCCCCTGCCGCTGGACGTGGACCGCCTGCAGCCGGGCACCTTCGTCGGCGAGGTGGTGATGCGCGCCGAAATGACCGCCTTCCTGCAGGCCGCGCAGGCGCGGGGCTGCCGCGTGCAGGTGGGCTCGGACATGCTGTTCGAGCAGATCCCCGCCTACCTGGAGTACTTCGGCCTGCCCGTGGCCACCCCCGAGCAGCTGCGGGCACTGGCCCGCCTGGACGCCTGACGCAAAGCAAAGCCCCTTTGGAAGGAATGCCCGTGAATTCATCGCACCGCGAAGAGGTCCCCGACCTGCCCAACCGCCTGGGCATCGAGGGCATCGAGTTCATCGAATACGCCACCAGCCGCCCGCAGGCGCTCGGCCAGGTGCTCGAGCGCATGGGGTTTCGCCCCGTGGCGCGCCACCGCTCGCGCGAAGTCACGCTGTACCGCCAGGGCAGCATGAACTTGGTGGTGAACGCCAACCCCGACGATGCCCGCGTGAGCGCGACGGTGGACGGCCATCCCGTGCTGTCCGCCGTGGCGCTGCGGGTGCGGGACGCGCTGCAGGCCCACCGGCGCTGCCTGGAACTGGGCGCCTGGGCCGTGGCCAGCCACGCGCAGGCCATGGAGCTGCACATCCCGGCCATCCACGGGCCGGGTGCCAGCCGCTTCTATTTCGTGGACCGGTGGCAGGAGTTTTCCATCTACGACATCGACTTCACGCCCATCCCGACGGTGGACCCGCACCCGCCAGCCGTGGCGGGCCTGGGGTATTTCGGGGTCGTCCAGTACATCGGCTGCGACCGCGCGGCGGACTGGATCGCCTACTACGAGCACATGTTCGACTTCCGGCTGCTGCCGGACGAGGAACGCTTTGGCATCCTGCCCAAGGGCAAGCTGATGCGCAGCCCCTGCGGGCGCTTCCTGTGGCAGCTGATCGAGCCCGACGCGGGCCTGGAGCACGACGCCACGCCGGAGTGCCTGCAGCGCATCGGGTTCGGCACCCCCGATGTTGGCGCCGCCGTGGCGGCCCTCAAGGCCCGCGGCGTGGAGTTCGTGGAGTCCCACCGGCTGCACCCTGAAGACCGCGGCGCCCTCACGCGCACGGCGCTGGAGTCGGTGGCCTTTGAGCTGGTGCACCAGGATGCGTGAGGAGGCCGTGATGATGAGCGCAGGCGCCCTGGCCGGGTACGGCATGGACACCATCACCCTGGCCGGCCCGCTGGAGGCCAAGCTGGACGCCATGCGGCGCGCGGGCTTCAGCCAGGTGATGCTGAGCGCGCGCGACCTGGTGGGCCACCCCGGCGGCGTGCCGGCCGCGGCCGAGGCCGTGCGCGCCAGCGGCATGCGCCCGACGGGGTTCCAGGTGCTGCGTGACTTTGAAGGCCTGTCCGGCCACCTGCACCACTACAAGGTCGATATTGCCAAGGCCATGCTGGAGATGTGCGCGGCCACCGGCAGCCGGGTGCTGCTGGCCTGCTCGTCCACCTCGCGCCACGCCACGGAAGACCGGGACGCGATCGCGCGGGACTTGCGCAAGCTCGCGATGCTGGCCATACCGTTCGGCATCCGCGTGGCCTACGAAGGCCTCTCCTGGGGCCGCACCATCAACGAGTTCACCAGCGGCTGGGATGTGGTGTGCCGCGCCGACTGCCCCAACCTGGGGGTGGGGCTGGACTCGTTCCATATCTTTGCCGCCCAGACGCCCCTGGCGGCGCTGGCCGAGATCGACCCCGCGCGCATCTTCCTGGTGCAGCTGTCGGACTTCATGTGGAACGAAACCCCCACGTTCGAGGACCGCATGACCACGGCCCGCACCTTCCGCGTGTTTCCCGGCGAGGGCGTGCACAGCGAGCAGCTGGCCGACCTGGTGCTGCGGCTGGACCGCATCGGCTACCGGGGCGACTACAGCTTCGAGGTCTTCAACGACGACTACCAGCAGCTGCCGCTGGACGTGGTGGCCGCGCGTGCGCGCCGCAGTGCGCTGTGGCTGCACAACGACGTGCTGCACCGCGCCGCGCCCCTGCCGGAGTGGACGGCGGCGCAGGGGCGCCCGCAGGGCCACACAGGCCGCGCCATCGCGGCACAATCCTTGCCATGAACACCCGAACCTTAGGCCCCTTTTCCGTCAGCGCCATCGGCCTGGGCTGCATGAACCTCAGCCACGCCTACGGCGCCCCCGTCAGCCCCGAACAGGGCGAGCGCGTGCTGCTGGCCGCGCTCGATGCGGGCGTGACGCTGTTCGACACCGCCACGCTCTACGGCTTTGGCGCCAATGAAACCCTGGTGGGCCGCGTGATGAAGCCGCACCGCCACCGCTTCACCCTGGCCAGCAAATGCGGCATGCAGGGCGTGGACGTGAACGGCGACGGCAAGCTGGTGCGCGTGATCGACGGCCGCCCCGCGACCCTGCGCCAGACCTGTGAGGACAGCCTGCGCCGCCTGCAGACGGACGTCATCGACCTGTACTACCTGCACCGCTGGGACCGGCAGGTGCCCATCGAGGACAGCGTCGGCGCGCTGGCCGACCTGGTGCGCGCAGGCAAGATCCGCAGCATCGGTCTGTCGGAGGTTTCGGCCGCCACGCTGCGCCGTGCGCATGCGGTGCATCCGATTGCCGCCGTGCAGACCGAATATTCGCTGTGGACGCGCAACCCCGAGATCGCGGTGCTGGACGCCTGCCGCGCACTGGGCGTGGCCTTCGTGGCCTTCAGCCCCGTGGCGCGGGGCTTTCTGTGCGGCGAGCTGCGCGACGTGGCCACGCTGGATGCCAAGGACATTCGCCGCGCCATGCCGCGTTTTGCTCCGCAGGCCTATGCCGCCAACCTGCAGCTGCTGGACGGGTACCTGCAGGTGGCGCGCGACGTGGGCTGCACGCCCGCCCAGCTGGCGCTGGCCTGGCTGCTGCACCGGGGCGAGCACATCATTCCCATCCCGGGCACCACGCGCGTGGAGCACCTGCACGACGACCTGGGGGCCGTGAACGTGCGGCTGGACGCCGCCACCCTGGCGCGCCTGAACGCGCTGATCAATGAACGCACGGTGGTGGGCCCCCGCTACAACGCGCAGAACGCCAGCGAAGTGGATACCGAGAACTTCGAAGACGCTGCGCCGCAGGGCTGAGCGGCCTGCCCAGCAGGGCTGCGCAGGGCGCGGCAGTGCCCGCCCGAGCGAGCGACCCGGGGACGGTGGCTACCGCCCCCGCAGCGTTCCCTGCTCGTCGGCAATCACGATCTCCACGCGGCGGTTCATCGCGCGGCCTTCGGGCGAGGCGTTGTCCGCCACCGGGTAGGCCTTGCCGTAGCCGCGCACGGTGATGCGGTTGCTGTTCACGCCGCGCTGGACCAGCGCGTCGCGCACTGATTGGGCGCGCCGGTCCGACAAATCCTGGTTGTAGCTGTCCGAGCCCACGCTGTCCGTGTACCCCTCGATGAGCAGCCGGCGGTCCGGGAACTGCTGCAGAAAGCTGGCCAGCTTGTCCAGCCGGGGCGCGGCCTGGGCCGTGAGTTCGGCCTTGTTGAAGGCAAACAGGACATCGCCCAGCGTTACCAGCAGCCCGCGTTCGGTCTGCCGGGCCTCCATGTCGCGCAGCTGCGCCTCCAGCGCCCGCACGCGGTCCTGTGCGGCGGCAGCCTGGGCCTGCGCCGCCTGGGCCGCGGCCTGCTGTTGCGCCGCGCGCTGCTCGGCGCTCAGCGCTTGCGCCTGGGCCTGCTGGGCGCGCAGCCGGGCCTGGTCGGCCTCCAGCGCGCGGGCCTGCAGGCGGATACGGTCGGCCTCGCTGCCCGCCTGCTGAATGCTGGCGTCCAGCTGCCGTGCCCGGGCCGCATTGGCCGCGATCTCGGCGCGCTGGCGGGCCAGGTAGGACAGGTGGTCCGTCTCGGCCACGTCGCGGTCGTCCGCCCACTGGCGTTCGGCACGGGCCAGCGCATCCGTGGCGTCCTTGAGTTCCACGGGGGCGTACTGGTTCACGACGGGGTCTCCCGCCGTGGCGCTCACGGCCGCACGGGCCTGCTCCAGCGCGGCGGAGGGCGGGGTGCTGGCGCAGGCGGCCAGCAGGCCCACGGCAATCAGGCTGGCGCACAGGGTGGTGGTTCGGTGGATCAGGGAATGCATGGCGGTGTTCCTTTGAAATGCCTGCCGGCGGGCAGCGGGCAGGTGCACGGGGGGCAAAGCGGCGGGTGGCGCCTTCAGCGTGGCGAGCGGCGCTGGATCTCTTCCTGCAGGGCGCGGATGCTGTCCTGCACCTGGGCGAGGTTGGTGGCATTGCGGGCGGCGTCGGTGCGGGTTTCGGCGACGCGTGCATCCACTTCGGCCTCGGCCGCCAGCCGCCGCGCCATGCGGTAGTCCTGCTGGGCCATGGCCTTCTCGGCCTGGATGAGCTTTTCCTGCGCACGTTGCAGATCGGTGGGGGCCGTGGCGGCAGTGGCCGGGGCGGCCGCCACACGCGTCACGGTGGTGCGGGCCAATGCCATCTGCTCGGTGGGGGCCGGTGCGGACGCGCAGGCGGCCAGCGTGCCCAGCGCCAGGGCTGCGGCCGCGGTGCGGAATGGGGCGGACGGTTGCATGGTGGTAACACTCCTTGGGCAATGGATCGGCGGGGCGTGGTGCCGCCGCAAAGCGGCACGGCCCCGAGGGGCAAGCCCGGGGTGCGGGCTTTCCAAAGGTGCCTGAATTGTGGGAACACTGGCGCCGCAGCGTGCGTAGGCACGGCCCGGGTTTGGAGGTGGGCGGGTTCTTACGAAGGTTTGCCGGGGCGAGGTGCCCGGCCCTGCGCGGCGGTGTCCTACGGCGCGCGCCGCGCGGCCGTGGCACGCTTGCAAAGCCCGGTCGCTCGGCCGGGCGGACCCACCCTACCACCCCACCAAGCACCCCAAGGAGTATTGGCCGCATGCAGGATTCCGCCTTCCTGGACTGGATTCGTTCGACGTTTGTTCTCGGGATTCCGTTGTGGACCCTGCTGGTCGCGTTGGTGGCCACGGTGGCGACGTATGCGGTCATCCTGCTGGTGCTGGGCTTGCTGACCCACCGCGCCCGCCATTGGGCCGGGCAGTCGCACAGCGGCGTGGCGGCCACGGTGGTGGATGTGCTGGAGGGCACCAGCCGCTTGCTGATGCTGGTGGTGGCGCTGCTGGTGGGCGCCAGTTTTCTGGACCTGCCGGGCCGGTGGGAGAGCCGGCTGAGCCAGCTGTGGTTCGTGGCGGTGGCGCTGCAGATGGGCCTGTGGGGCATGCGGGCCATCGGCATTGGCGTGCGCCACTACCTCGCGCGCCACGGCTCCAGCGGCATGACGCAGGTCGGCGCCTCGGCCACGTTGATGTCCTGGGGCTTGCGCACCCTGCTGTGGAGCGTGATCCTCCTGGCCATCCTGTCGAACCTGGGGGTCAACATCACGGCCTTCATCGCCAGCCTGGGGGTGGGGGGCATTGCCGTAGCGCTGGCCGTGCAGAACATCCTGGGAGACCTGTTTGCGTCGCTGGCCATTGCGGTGGACAAGCCGTTCCAGGTGGGCGATTTTGTGGTGGTGGGCAACGTGGCGGGCACGGTGCAGATGATCGGCCTCAAGACCACGCGCATCCGCAGCCTGCAGGGCGAAGAGGTGGTGATGTCCAACACCGATTTGCTCAAGCAGACCATCAGCAACTACCGGCCCATGCGCGAGCGGCGCATCGTCTTCACCTTTGGCGTGGCCTTCGATACCCCCGCGGAGCAGGTGGCGGCCATTCCGGACGTGGTGCGGCGCGTCATTGAAGGCCTGCCGCAGCTGCGCTTTGACCGCGCCCATTTCAAGGCGTTCGGCGCCAGCTCGCTCGACTACGAGGTGGTGTACATCGTGGAGGACGCGAGCTTCAACGTCTACATGGACCGCCAGCAGGCCATCAATCTGGCGCTGTTGCGCGAGTTCCGGGACCGGGGCGTGCAGTTTGCCTTCCCGACCCAGACCGTGCACGTGGCGAGCGTGCCCGAGCCGCTGCGCACGGCCGCGACAGATGCTGCGGCCGGCGGGGCCACGGCGGCTCCGGGGAGCGCGGCGGCGCCGCCTGCGGCGCCCGTGTAAAGGGCGCACCGGGCCGCCAAAAAAAGAAGCCGGTGCCTGGGGACAGGCGACCGGCTTGAACAGGGTAGTTGCTCGGGGCCGTGCTGGCAGGCCCTGGCGGGCTGGTTCAGTGGGACCCGAGCGCTTCTTTCTTCATCTTCATGCAAAAGGGGCCGCAGCGTGCGCACGGTGGCGCCGGTGGCCCACCACGCTGCAGGCCTGGGGAGCCGGCGCGGGCCGGCCCCGGGATCACTTGGAAACCACGCGCACCATTTCCAGGCACTTGTTGGAGTAGCCCCATTCGTTGTCGTACCAGCTCACGACCTTGACGAACGTGCCGTCCAGCGCGATGCCGGCGTCGGCATCGAAGATCGAGGTGCGGGTGTCGCCGCGGAAGTCGGTGGCCACCACCTTGTCCTCGGTGTAGCCCAGCACGCCCTTCAGGGCGCCTTCGGACTGGGCCTTCATCTCGGCCTTGATTTCATCGTAGGTGGCGGCCTTGTCCAGTTCCACCGTCAGGTCCACCACCGACACGTCGGAAGTGGGCACGCGGAAGGACATGCCGGTCAGCTTCTTGTTCAGGGCCGGAATCACCACGCCCACGGCCTTGGCAGCGCCGGTGCTGCTGGGGATGATGTTTTCCAGAATGCCGCGGCCGCCGCGCCAGTCCTTGTTGGACGGGCCGTCCACGGTCTTCTGCGTGGCGGTGGCGGCGTGCACGGTGGTCATCAGGCCGCGCTTGATGCCCCACTTATCATGAAGCACCTTGGCCACGGGAGCCAGGCAGTTGGTGGTGCACGATGCATTGGAGATGATGGCCTGGCCGGCGTAGGTGCTGTGGTTCACGCCGAACACGAACATGGGCGTGTCGTCCTTGGAGGGGGCCGACAGGATGACCTTCTTGGCGCCGGCGTCGATGTGCTTCTGCGCCGAGACCTTGTCCAGGAACAGGCCGGTGGACTCGATCACCACGTCGGCGCCCACTTCGTTCCACTTCAGGTTGGCGGGGTCGCGCTCTTGCGTCAGGCGGATCTTCTTGCCGTTGACGATCAGCGTGTTGCCTTCCACCGCCACGGTGCCCTTGAAGCGGCCGTGCACCGAGTCGTACTGCAGCATGTACGCCAGGTAGTCAGGCTCCAGCAGGTCGTTGATGCCCACGACTTCGATGTCGCTGAAGTTCTGGAGGGCCGAGCGCAGCACGTTGCGGCCGATGCGGCCGAAGCCGTTGATACCAATCTTGATCGTCATAGTCACTCCAACAAAGTTGATTTCCAAAAGTCCCAAAACTCAAAGGGGCCCCGCATCGCTGCGGGACCCCTGGCAGATCACTTGCGCTTGAGGGCGGCGAGCACCGTGGCGGCGACGTTCTCTTCGGTGAAGCCGAAGTGCTTGAACAGCACTGGCGCGGGTGCGGACTCCCCGTAGGTGTCGATGCCGACCACCGCGGCGCAGCCGTACTTCCACCAGCCGTCCGTGGCACCCATTTCCACGGCCACGCGGGGCAGGCCCGCGGGCAGCACGGCCTTCTTGTACTTCACGTCTTCGCGGTCAAACGTGGTGGTGCTGGGCATGGAGACCACGCGCACCGGCACCTTGCGGTCGGCCAGCAGGCGCTGGGCCTTGAGGGCCAGCTGCACTTCCGAGCCGGTGGCGATGATCACGGCCACGGCCTTCTTCTTGAGGCCCACGTCGGCGGGTTCGGACAGCACGTAGGCGCCGCGCGAGATGTCGCCCAGGTCGCGCTTGGGCGCGTAGGGCAGGTTCTGGCGCGACAGGGCCAGCACGGTGGGCTTGTTCTTGTTGGACAGGGCCACGCTCCAGGCCACGGCGGTTTCGGCCGTGTCGGCGGGGCGCCACACATCCAGGTTGGGGATCAGGCGCAGGCTGGCCACGTGCTCGATGGACTGGTGCGTGGGGCCGTCTTCGCCCAGGCCGATGGAGTCGTGCGTGAACACGTGGATCACGCGCTGCTTCATCAGTGCCGCCATGCGGATGGCGTTGCGGCTGTAGTCGCTGAAGGTGAGGAACGTGCCGCCGTAGGGGATGAAGCCGCCGTGCAGCGCAATGCCGTTCATCACGGCGGCCATGCCGAACTCGCGCACGCCGTAGTTGATGTGGCGGCCGCCCACGCCGGCTTCGTTCTTGACGACCGCGCCTTGCAGGTCAAAGCGCAGGTTGGGCGTGCTCTTGGTGTTGGTGAGGTTGGAGCCCGTCAGGTCGGCGCTGCCGCCCATCAGTTCGGGCAGCGCGGCGGTGAAGGCTTCCAGCGCCAGCTGGCTGGCCTTGCGGCTGGCCACGGTCTCGGCCTTGGTGTGGGCGGCCACCACGGTGTCCACCGCCACCTGCGCAAAGTTGGCGGGCAGCTGGCCCCGCATGCGGCGCGTGAATTCGGCGGCCAGCTCGGGGAAGGCGGCCTGGTAGGCGGCAAAGCGTTCGTTCCAGGCGCCTTCGGCCTGCTGGCCGCTGGCCTTGGCGTCCCAGGCGGCATACACCTCTTGCGGGATGACGAAGGGCTCGCTCGTCCAGCCCAGGGCTTCGCGGGTGAGCTTGATTTCCTCCGCGCCCAGGGGCTCGCCGTGGGCCTTGGAGGTGTTGGCGCGGTTGGGGCTGCCCTTGCCGATGTGCGTCTTGCACACGATGAGGGTGGGGCGCTCGGTCTGCTTCTTGGCTTCGGCAATCGCCTCGGCCACCTTGTCGGCATCGTGGCCGTCGATGGGGCCGATCACGTTCCAGCCGCTGGCCACGAAGCGCAGGGGCGTGTTGTCGGCAAACCAGGGGGCCACCTGGCCGTCGATGGAGATGCCGTTGTCGTCGTACAGGGCGATCAGCTTGTTCAGCTTCCAGGCGCCGGCCAGCGAGATGGCTTCCTGGCTGATGCCTTCCATCAGGCAGCCATCGCCCAGGAAGGCGTAGGTGTGGTGGTCCACCACCGCATGGCCTTCGCGGTTGAACTCGGCAGCCAGCAGCTTCTCGGCCAGCGCAAAGCCCACGGCGTTGGTGATGCCCTGGCCCAGCGGGCCGGTGGTGGTTTCCACACCGGGGGTCACGCCCACCTCGGGGTGGCCGGCGGTCTTGCTGTGCAGCTGGCGGAAGTTCTTGAGCTCGCCGATGGGCAGGTCGTAGCCCGTGAGGTGCAGCAGCGAGTAGATCAGCATCGAGCTGTGGCCATTGGACAGCACGAAGCGGTCGCGGTCGAACCAGCCGGGGTTGGCGGGGTTGTGCTTGAGGTGGCGCGCCCACAGGCCGACCGCCATGTCGGCCATGCCCATGGGGGCGCCGGGGTGGCCGGAATTGGCTTGTTGAACGGCGTCCATGGCCAATGCGCGGATTGCATTGGCCATCTGTTGGGATTGCTGGGTGTCGGCCATGGGGGAGGAGGGGGTCAGGGTGGTGGTACGGGGGAAACCCGGCATTTTACCGGGGCGGCCCCGGCCCCGGGCCGGGATGTTGCGGCACCGGCTCTCCCGTCCGCAGGACACCGTGCTTCGGCATTCCCTCCCCTTGGGCCGGGTCAGCCACTGGGCACCAGCGGTGGGTTGCGGTTCAAAACGGTTGCAGCGCTTTCGCCGCCGGCGCTGGCAGCTATCGAATCAGGAGCCGGGCCGGCGCGTGGGGCCTCGGCCTGCACCCGCGCCGGCGCCCCCCGTGGACACGGCGCGCCACCGGGCACCGCGCAGCTGGCATGGGGAATGTTCGATGCGGTTTGTAATGATTTTGGCCGCCAGCGCTTGTCCATAAAGCGCTGGCAGCTACTGTTTTGATAGCGACTGCGCCTTACGGAACCTGAACGACCACTGCGGTGGAGCGCGGCCCCTCCTGCCCCTGCGTGTCCACCACGCTCACCTGGTAGCCATGGCTGCCGCTGGGCGGTGTGGGGTCGAGGTAGCGCGGGTCGGCGGTGGTGGCGATGGGGGCGCCGTCGCGGTAGATGCGGTAGCGCGCGGATCCGTCCATGAACGACTGCTTGACGGCCTGCATCTGCGGGTTGGCGTTTTGCAGCGGCAGGTAGCCATAGTTCACCGTCCAGACCAGCGTGCCGCCCAGGCCTTGTGCGCGCACCCACTGGCCCTTGGCGGCAATGGAGCGTTCGTCCTCATAGCTGAGGTAGGTCACCGGCGTGCCGGGGCCGCGCTGCCACGGCTGGGTGTAGGTGATGTAGCTCTGCTGGGCCACGTCGTCCCAGTGGTAGACGGCGCCGGGCTGCCCGAATGCGTTGTCGTTCACCAGCCGCTGGAAGTTGTTCTCCCAGTCGCCGTTGTTCATCCAGCCCTGCATGCCGTCCAGGCTTTGGCGCGGGCCGGTCACGGGGCTGTTGTAGTAAGCCCCGTACAGCCCGATGCCGATGCCCAGCTTGGAGCGGGGCACCCCGGCGTTCAGGTACGCCTGCACGGTGGATTCGATGGATGTCGGGTGGTAGGTGTCCGCGCCGAACAGCGGCGAGTGGTGCCACGACAGCCAGCCCCAGTCGCCGGCCATGCTGTAGGTCATGAGGTTGAAGCGGTCCACCGCGCCGGCCACCTCGGCGTGCCATGGCGTGATGTCCGGTTCGTTCTTGTTCACCCAGAAGCCGGGCCAGCTGATCTCCAGGGGCTGGGCCTGGTAGCGGGGCCGCTGCTGCGAGGCCGCCCGCAGTTCGCGCAGCAGGGCCAGGGCCTGGGCGCGGGCTGCGGGGGTGTCCAGGTCTTCTTCCCAGTCGATGTCCACGCCGTCGTAGTTCTTCTGCACGGCCTTGTCCAGGATGTTCTGGATGAACCGCGCGCGCACGGTGGCGTTGGCCGTGGCGGCCAGGAAGCCCGGGCCATCGCTGTCGCCGCCCACCATCATGATGGCTTTCACGCCCGCCGCATGCGCTTTGGCGATCAGTGCGTCCTCCACCTGCGCGTGCGCGCCGCCTGCGCCTTCCAGCAGGTCGCCGGCGCGCCCGCCCGGCAGCGAGCCCAGCGCAGGCGCATAGCGGCCAAAGACGAAGTGCGTCATGGTGCCCATGTCCACAGCCTCGGGCGGATACGTCTCCCAGAACCAGCCGGCGTAGTAGCCATTCACCCACTTGCGGCCCTGGGGTGACGCGGGCCAGGCCAGCCGAACGCCCGAAGGCGTCACGGTCGCGGTGAGTTCGCCGGTGTCTTCGGGCGGAGGGGGCGGTGGTGGTGGCGTGGTGACGCGAACGGTCACCGATACCGCCGCGCTGGCCGCGGTGCCCGCCGCATTGCGGCAGGCCAGGCCATAGGTGGCGGTGGCTGCGGGCTTCACGCTGGCACTGCCGCTGGGCGACTGGGCGCCTTTCCAGCCCGCGTCCTCGGCGCTGCTGGCCGTGCAGGCCACCGCGTTGTCGGTGTTCCAGGTGAGGATGCTGGTGCCCCCCGCGTCAATGGTGGCCGGTTGCGCGGTGAAGCCGGTAATGCGCGGTGGCGCAGGGGGTGGCGGCGGCTCGGCGGGCGCCGCGCCCTGGATGAACAGCTGCGCCAGGCCTTCGCCGCCGGCCTCGTAGTACTCCATGCGCACCGTGTGCGTGCCAGCGCTCAGCGGGAGCTGTGCCGTGTCCTCGGTGATGCCATGGCGCGCCCAGTGGTTGATGATGCGCTTGCCGTTCACGAACAGGCGCACGCCGTCGTCGGTGTAGGTCGTGAACCGGGCGGTGCCGGCGTGGAACTGCAGGCTCGCCGTCCAGCGCGCGGAGAAGGCATCCACAGGCAGGCGTGGGTCGGGGCTGTCGGTCATCCAGTAGTAATCGATGGGGCCGGCTTCGCAGCGCGTGAGCACCGCTGCGCCCGATAGTTTGGTGTTGGGAAAGTACTCAGCCAGCCACTGGCCCGGGGGGCAGGTGAGCGCGAGCGCCTGCGTGCCAGCCAGCAAGAGGGGCGCAGCCAGCACAAATGATGCGAGGCGAAGGGGGGGAGTGCGGTATCGACTTTTCATGGGTTGTACGGATCAGGAAGAGGAAGCCTGGGTCAGTGCGGTGTTCAATGCAGCCCAATCACCAGCGCTCAGGTGCGGCCGTACCGTGTCGAGCACGGCGTCGAAGGCAGGGCGCGGTGCGGCCCCGCGCAGGCCGGCCAGTAGGGCGGCGCGCTCGGTGGTGGGCAGTGCCGGAATCATCCAGCGCATGAACAGCAGGTGCTGCGCCGGGGGGAGGGATGCGGCGATGCGCTCTTCCAGCGCGCGCAGTTCGGCGTCGCTGTGGCTGGCCCAGAGCACCGGGCTGTGCTCGGCCTCCTCGGCGTGCATGTGGACGAAGTTCTCGGCCACGAACAGCGCCAGCTTGCGGTACAGCGCCGTCACGGCCTGTTGCCGATCCGGCCCAGTACCCGTGGGCAGTGCGCGGGCCATGGCGCACAGCTCTGCGATGGCGTGCAGGTGGTCTTTGTGGTCGGCGGCGATCGGTGCGGTGGAACCGGGCCGGTACGCCTCCATCGCGGGGTGGATGAATTCGTTTTCATGCTCGAGGTGGCTGGCGCAGGTGTCGCACAGCACCAAGACCCGTTCGCACACGTCCTGCATTTCGGCGCTGTCGCGGGCGTCGCAGCGGCCGACGGCGGACAGGGTGTCCATCATCATGGCGCGCAGGCCCTTGTGGATGCCGGCGTAGATGTCCAGGCGCGGGACAGAGGATGTCGGTGGATTTTTCATGATGATTTGGAGCCCCAGTGCTTTCCCATAAAGCGCTGGGTGCTCATTTTTTTGGTGATCAAACAAGGCGGCGCGTGCGCAGGCCCGCCAGGAGCATCAGCGCAGCCAGCAGCAGCACGCCCCATTCGGAAAGCGTGGGCACGCTTTGAACGCCACCGCCGGAGCCGCCCGCGGGCGCCACGCCGCCCGTGGGCGGGGCCGATGAGCTTCCCCCTGCGTTGGTGGCTGTCACGATGAAGGTATAGACCGTGCCGTTGGTCAGGCCGGTCACGGTGCAACTCGTTGCGGGCGCCAGCACGGTGCACGTGGCGCCGCCGGGTTGGGCCGTCACGGTGTAGCTCGCGGGCGGGGTGCCGGTGGCGGGCGCCTGCCACGATACGGTGACTTGGGCATTGCCCGGCATGGCCGTAACGTTGGTGGGTGCGCCGGGGGCGCCGCCCGCCAGCAGGGTGACTGGCAGGCCCGCCGATGCCATGCCGCCGGTGAACAGCGTGGCCAGGTAGGGGCCGGCGGGCAGACCTGGGGCGCGCGGGCGTGCCGTGAACTGTGTGGCGCTGGACTGCTGCGCTGGCAGCCAGAACTCCGCGCCGTCGTCCAGGCGGCGCAGCCGCACCAGGGGCGCGTGCGTGGCCGACTGGCTGGTGGCGCCGCCGCTGCCTTCGCTGTCGCTCAGGAACCGCTGGCCGTCCAGTTGCAGCGTTCCGCCCGTGGCAAGCAGGACGGGGCTGGCGCTGGTGGCGTCGGGGCGGCGGCCGCCCGGCACGTCGTTGCTGCGGCCATAGAGCACCGTGGCGGCGGAGCCGTTGCTGGTGCCGCCGCCAGCGATGAGCACCTGGCCGCTCGCCAGCACGGTGGCGGTGTGCGCCCAGCGGGCCATGGGCATGGCACCGGCGGGCTCCCATACGCCGCGCGCAGGATCGTAGGTTTCGGCGGAGGCCAGCATCACCGCGTTGAGGTAGCCGCCCGTGACCAGCACGCGCCCGTCGGGCAGCAGCGTGGCGGAATGGAAGGCGCGGCCTTCCTGCAGGTCGCCGGTGGCCTGCCAGGTGTTGGTGGCGGGGTCGTAGATTTCAGTGCTGGCGAGCGCACTGACGTTGTTGCCGCCGCCCGCTACCAGCACACGGCCGTCGGGCAGCAGCGTGGCCGTATGCTGGATGCGCGCGGCGGCCAGGCTCGGGCCGGCGCTCCACTGGCCGGTGGCGGGGTGGTAAATCTCCACGCTGCCGGTGGGCTGGTTGCCCACGGATCCGCCCGCCACCAGTACGCGGCCGTCGGGCAGCAGCGTGGCGGTGTGGCCGGTGCGCGGGCTTTGCAGCGCACCCACCGGCTGCCAGGTGCTGGTGGCGGGGCTGAACACCTCGGCCACCCCGGCCGAGCCGACGGTGCCGTCGCTGCCGCCCGCGATCAGCACGTTGCCGTTGGCCAGCAGGGTGGCGGTGTGCCCGTGGCGGGGATATTGCAGCGAGGCCACCGCCGTCCAGGTGTTGGCGGCGCTGTCGTAAATCTCGACGTTGGCGATGCCGGGCGCCGTCGGGTTCTGGCCGCCCACGGCCAACACGCGCCCGTCACCCAGCAGCGTGGCCGTGTGCTTGAAACGGCGCTGCTGCATGGCGGCAGCGGTTGTCCACTGGCCCGTGGCCGGGTGGTAGCGAAAGGCGCTGTCGCGCGCGCCGCCCTGGCTGTTGTCCGCGCTGCCGCCGGTTACCAGCACGTCGCCGCCGGGCAGCAGCGTCGCGGCGGGCCGCACGCGCGTGTCGGGCAGCGCGCCGTTGAAGCTGGCGGAGACGTCCCAGCGCAGGCGCTCGGCGCTTTGCAGCGACGCCACCGCGCCCACGCCGCCCGTCACCAGCACCTCGCCGGTATGCAGCAGCAGCGCGCCCAGCGCACTGCGCGCCTCGGCCAGGGGCGCGAAGACGGACGACAGGCCTGCGGCCGGGTTGTAGATCTCGACCACGGCGGTGGGCGTGCCCGCCGCCTCGCCGCCCGCCAGCAGCACGCGGCCATCGGGCAACAGGATGGCGGCATGGCGCTCGCGTGCGGTCTGCAGCGTGGGGCCGGGGGTCCAGGTGTCGGCGGCAGGGTCGTACAGCAGCGTGGAGGCCAGCGCGCCGGTGCCGTCCGAGCCGCCCGCGACGAACACGCGGCCGTCCGGCAGCAGCGTGGCGGTGTGGTCGCGGCGCGGCGTGGGCAGGGGCGCGGCGCCCGCCCACGTGCCGTCTGTGGGGCTGTACAGCAGAGCGGCGGCGGTAGTGGATTCGCCGTTGTCGATGCCGCCCACGGCCAGCACGCGCCCGTCCTGCAGCAGCGTGGCCGTGTGCTGGCGCTTGCCCGCGCCGCCCATCTGGCCTGTAACACTCCAGGTGCGTGTGGCGGGGTCGTACAGCTCGGCCGATCTCAGGCCCTCCTGGCCGCTCGTGCCGCGCCCGCCAGCGATCAGAACGCGTCCGTCCGCCAGCAGTGTGGCGGTGTGCTGACGGCGGCGCACGGCCATGGTGCCCGCATCGGTGAAGGCGTTGGTTTGCGGGTCGAACGTGGCGGTGGCCGTGACCGATGCGCTGCCGTTGATGCCGCCCGCGAACAGCACGGTGCCGTCGCGCAGCGGTGTGGCCGTGTGGTCGGCGCGCGGGCCGGGCATGTCGGGGCCGTTGCTCCAGCGGCCGGTGGCGGGGTCATAGAACTGCGTGGTGGGGCGCGGCATGGAGCCAACCTGCCCGCCGGCAACGAGAACGCGCCCGTCACTGAGTTGCGTGGTGGTATGGCGGGCGCGGGCGCCGGCGAAAGTTCCGGCCGCCTGCCAATCGGTGGCGGCGGTGGCTGCTGTGGCCGCGGCCAGTCCCAGGCACAGCGCGGCTGCGCCCAGCACACGCCGTTTGTGGGCGGCCCAACGGGTATCTGTCATGCGAAATCCCCTTCGAGGAAAAACAAAACGGGCCCGCTGTGGGCCCGTGGTGGATTCTTCGGAAAGGCAGCCGCCGTGGCGACAGCTGTTCAGCGCGTTTTTGCAGCCGATTGTTCGGCGCCGGCCTCCAGCGTGGGCGCGACGCCCCGTTCACGCTTGTACGCCCGTGCGAGGATGGCGCCGGTGGAATAGCCCACGGCATCGGCCGCCTGCTGCAGCGTCAGGCGCTTTTCCTTGAGCATGCGCTCGGCCAGATGCACGCGCCAGCGCGCCAGATACCGCATGGGCGGCCACTGCATCTGGGCCTGGAAGCGCTGGGTGAACGTGGTGCGGCCGAGGTGGCACAGCGCAGCCAGGCGGGTCGCCGTCCAGGGTTCGGCGGGGCGGGCGTGGATCGCCTCCAGCGCCGGCGCGAGCCGCGGGTCCCGCACCGCCGCCGGGGCCAGCGACGCAGCGGGCGTGGCGCGCTCCGGCGCCTGCAGCCATTCGAGCACCAGGTGCTGCAGGAGGGCCGTCATGGCCTGGGTCATGCCCACGCCCTTTCCGCCGGCGCGGATGTCGCTGATCCATTGCACCACCTGGGCCATCAGGGGCAGCCAGGTCGGGTTGCTCGACCGGTTCATGCGCATCACGGGCGGCAGGCCGGCGACGAGCGGGTGGCTTGCCAGATCGGCGGTCCAGTAGAAGCTGCCCGTCCAGGCCAGCGGTGCCGCATCGCCGCCCACCGTCAGGTTGTAGGTCGAGCCGTGGCGCACGGGCTTGTGCGACAGCAGGGTTTCCCACGGTTGAAGGGGGGCTTGCGGGTCGGTGAAGACCTGGTGGCGCCCCGCATGCGGCAGGAACACCACGTCGCCGGCTTCCAGCGCTATCGGGGCCTGGTCCTCCCACTGAATCCACCAGCCCTCCGTCCCCACCACGTACAGCGGCGCGCGCTTGCGGCTGGAAATCTCCAGGCGCAGCGGCGGCAGCAGGTGGAACTGCAGGTGCAGGAAGGGCGTGAAAACCAGTCCCTCGACAACTTTTTCGTAGGTGGCGGCGGCTTTGTCGTTGCGGGGGGCAAGGGCGGGCATGGCGCGATTGTGGCAGCGCACCTGGTGCGGCTGCCGCGTGTAATACAGTCCCTCCCCATGCAAGGACTGCACCTCACCGCCGATCTTCAAGGCTGCCGCTGCGCGGCCCCGTGGCTGCTGGACGCCGCAGTGCTGGGCCAGGCCTGCGTGGAGGCCGTGCGCGCCGCCGGCCTGCAACCCGTGGGCCAGCTGTTCCACCAGTTCCCCGCATCGGCCCACGGCCCGGGCGGCGTCACGGCCACCGTGCTGCTGGCGGAATCGCACCTGTGCGTGCACACCTGGCCCGAGCAGCGCGCGGTCACGCTCGATGTGTACGTGTGCAACTTCAGCGCGGACCACTCCAGCAAGGCCCAGGCGCTGCTGGGCACCCTGCTGGCGCTGTTTGAGCCCACCTCCGTGCACCGCCACAGCCTGCAGCGGGGCGCGCTGCCGGCGCAGGCCGAAAGCCCCGCCGCAGCCCCGGGCCCGGTCCCCGCGCTGCTCCTGGCCGCCGGCCGGGGCGAGCGCATGCGCCCGCTCACCGACACCACGCCCAAGCCCCTGCTGCCCGTGCAAGGCCAGCCGCTGCTGCAGTGGCATCTGCAGGCCTTGCAGACGGCGGGGGTGGAGCGGGTGGTGATCAACACCGCCTGGCTGGGCGAGCAGATCAGCGACTATTTTTCAGATGTTTTTGGCCTCCAGCCCTTGATGGACAAGCGCAAGCAGCTATCAATTTCATACTCCCACGAAGGCCGGGACTTTGGCGGCGCGCTGGAGACTGCCGGGGGGATCGCACGGGCGCTGCCGCAGCTGGGGCCGGTGTTCTGGCTGGCGGCGGGCGACGTGTTCGCGCCGGATTTCGTGTTCGACAGCGCCGCGGTGCAAACCTTTGCCGCCAGCGGCCACCTGGCCCACCTGTGGCTGGTGCCCAACCCCGCCCACAACCCGCGCGGCGACTTTGGCCTGTCGGCCGACGGGCTGGCGCTGAACCTGCCCGCCGGCAGCCCGGTGCCGCGCTTTACCTACAGCACCATCGCGCTGCTGCGCGCGGAGCTGTTCTCGGCCCCCTGGTGCGACATTCCGCCCGGCAACCCGGGCGGCGTGAAAGCCCCGCTGGCCCCGCTGCTTCGGCGGGCGATGGACAATGGCCGTGTCAGCGCACAGCTCTACACCGGCCGATGGACCGACGTCGGCACGCCCGAGCGGCTGGCCGAACTCAATACTCCCACCCCGCCTTGCGGTACCTCTTCATGAACACCCCAGTGCCCGCCTCCGTCTATGCCCAACGCCGTGCCCGGCTTGCCGCCCAGCTGGGCCCCGGGGGCATCGCCGTCGTTCCCACTGCTACGGAACAGCCGCGCAACCGGGACACCGACTTCCTGTTCCGCCACGACAGCTACTTCTACTACCTCACCGGGTTCACGGAGCCTGGGGCCTGCCTGGTGCTGTCGCAGGACGGCCGCAGCACACTGTTTTGCCAGCCCAAGGACCTGGAGCGCGAGATCTGGGACGGCTACCGGCTGGGTCCCGCTACAGCACCCGGCGCGCTGGGCGTGGACGTTGCGCACTCCATCGCCGACCTGGATGCCCGGCTGCCCCGCCTGCTGGAGAACACCCGCTGCGTGTGGTACCCCTTTGCCACGCACCCGGGCCTGGCGGCGCGGGTGGAAGGCTGGCTGAACGCCGTGCGGGCGCGGGTGCGCTTTGGCGCGCTGTGCCCGGCCGAGCAAAACGACCTGTGCACGCTGCTGGACGAAATGCGGCTGTTCAAGGACGCGCACGAGCAGGACGTCATGCGCCGTGCCGCCGCCATCAGCGCCCAGGCGCACATCCGCGCCATGCAGCGCTCGGCCCGCATGCTGCGCGCCGGCGAGGACGTGCGGGAATACCACCTGGACGCGGAGCTGCTGCACGCGTTCCGCGAGGCGGGGTCGCAGTACCCGGCCTACAGCTCCATCGTTGCCGCGGGCGCCAATGCCTGCGTGCTGCACTATCGCGCCGATGCGGCGCCGGTGCGCAGTGGCGACCTGGTGCTGATCGATGCGGGCTGTGAGCTGGACGGCTATGCCAGCGACATCACCCGCACCTTCCCCGCCAACGGCACCTTCACCGGGCCGCAGCGGGCGCTGTACGACCTGGTGCTGGCCAGCCAGGACGCCGCCGTGGCGGCCACCCGGGCGGGTGCGCGCTTCAACGACCCGCACGACGCCACCGTGGCCGTGCTGGCGCAAGGCATGCTGGACCTGGGCCTGCTCGACAAGAACAAGGTCGGCACCGTGCAGGACGTGATTGAAAAGCGCGCCTACTTCCAGTTCTACATGCACCGCACCGGCCACTGGCTGGGCATGGACGTGCACGACTGCGGCAGCTACGTGGAGCCGGGCGAGGTAGGGCAGGTGAGCGAGCGCAAGGACCCGCTGTCCGGCGAGACCATCACCAACCGCCCCAGCCGCGTGCTGCGCCCGGGCATGGTGCTCACCATCGAACCCGGCATCTACGTGCGACCGGCCGACGGCGTGCCCGAGGCGTTCCACCACATCGGCATTCGCATCGAGGACGATGCCATCGTGACCGAAACCGGCTGCGAACTGATCACGCGCGGCGTGCCGGTGAAGGCGGACGAGATCGAAGCGCTCATGCGCGCCTGAAGCGGCAGACGCGCCAGAACGCAGCGCCCGGTCTATCTCCCATGGTGTGGAACGCTTCCGGCCACGCTGGCCAGGCGCTGCAGCCCTCCCGGTGGCGCCTGGGGGCCGTGTTGTGGCTGCTGGGCATGCCGGGGGTGGTGGCCGTGGTGGGGGCGCTGCTGCCGCCCCTGCGCGCCCATGCGGACCTCTTGCCCCTGCCGCTGTGGGCGCTGGTGCTGCTCAGTGGTGCGCAGACGGCCGTGCTGCTCGCCCTGTGCGTCGCCGTCGGCACGGTGCTCGCACCGCGCGTGAGCCTGGGGGCACCGGCGGTGTCGGCCTGGCTCTGCGGGGCGCCCGTGGGGCCCGCCGTGCGGCGCCTTTGGCGGCCGGGCGTTGCGGGCGGCATCGCGGGGGCGGCGTGGCTCTGGGCACTGTCCTGGGTGGCGCCGGCCGCCCTGCGCCCGTCCGATCCCGCCGCCGCCATGCCCTTGGCCGTCAAGCTGCTGTACGGCGGCATCACCGAGGAACTGCTGATGCGCTGGGGCGTGATGAGCCTGCTGCTGTGGCTGGGCTGGCGCGTGGTGCAGCGTGGGCAGGGCCGGCCCGGTAGGGGGCTGGTGGCCTGGGCGGTGGTGCTCAGCGCCCTGCTGTTTGCGCTGGGCCACCTGCCGGCGGCCCAGGCGATGGCGGGCGTGCTCACGGCGCCGGTCGTCGCCTTCGTGCTGGTGGGCAACACGGCGTTCGGCCTGGTCGCAGGCGGGCTCTATGCCCGCCACGGCCTGGAGGCAGCGATGTTGGCGCACCTGCTGGCCCATCTGCTGTCCCATGCGTTGTCGTGATGCCGAGGGCCACGCCGGGTAACCGGCATGTAACCGCTTCGTGTGAGAATTGAAATTCGATTACATCCCCGAACGAGAGAAAGAGACAAGCCCATGCCCACGCGCCGCGCCACGAAGATTGTTGCCACCCTGGGCCCCGCATCGAGCGATCCGGCGCTGCTGGAAGCCATGATCCGCGCAGGGGTCAACGTGGTCCGGCTGAACTTCAGCCACGGCAAGGCGCAGGACCACATCGACCGCGCCGCCACGGTGCGCGAGGCCGCCCAGCGCGCGGGCCGCGAGGTGGCCATCATGGCCGACCTGCAGGGGCCCAAGATCCGCGTGGGCAAGTTCGAGCAGGGCAAGGTGCTGCTGGAGCCCGGCGCGAAATTCGTGCTGGATGCGTCGCGCACCGAACTGGGCGACCTCCAGGGCGTAGGCCTGGACTACAAGGAGCTGCCGCGCGACGTGAAGGCGGGGGACATCCTGCTGCTCAACGACGGCCTGATCGTGCTCACGGTCGATGCCGTGCGCGGCGAGGCTGTGCACACCACCGTCAAGGTGGGCGGCGAGCTGTCCAACAACAAGGGCATCAACAAGAAGGGCGGCGGGCTCACCGCACCCGCGCTCACGGCCAAGGACATGGAAGACATCCGCACGGCCATGAGCTTCCAGGCCGACTACGTGGCGGTGAGCTTCCCCAAGAACGCCACCGACATGGAAATGGCGCGCCAGCTGTGCAACGTGGCCGCGTCCGAGCACCGGCACAAGCCCGGCCTGATCGCCAAGATCGAGCGCGCCGAGGCCATCCCGCACCTGGAGTCCATCCTGCGGGTCAGCGACGGCATCATGGTCGCGCGCGGCGACCTGGCCGTGGAAGTGGGCAACGCCGCCGTGCCCGCGCTGCAAAAGAAGATGATCCGCATGGCGCGCGACCTGGACAAGGTGGTCATCACCGCCACCCAGATGATGGAAAGCATGATCACCAACCCCGTGCCCACGCGCGCCGAGGTGAGCGACGTGGCCAACGCCGTGCTGGACGGCACCGACGCGGTGATGCTGAGCGCCGAGACCGCCGCGGGCCGCTACCCGCTGGAAACCGTGGAAGAGATGGCCACCATCTGCGCCGCCGCCGAGGCGGCCGAAGACCACCAGCTGGACGCCGACTTCACCGGCCAGACCTTTGGTCGCATCGACCAGTCCATCGCCATGGGCGCGCTGTTCACGGCCCACCACCTGGGCGCCAAGGCCATCGTCGCGATGACCGACAGCGGCGCCACGGCGCTGTGGATGAGCCGCCACCGCATCCACATCCCCATCTATGCCCTGACGCCCAAGGTGGCGACACAGCGCAAGATGGCGATGTACCGCAACGTGCGCCCCCTGCTGATGGACACCAGCGCCGACCGCGACACGGCCCTGGAGCAGGCCGAGGGCCACCTCAAGAGCCGCAACATCGTGCAGAAGGGCGATGTCTACGCGATCACCTGCGGCGAGCCCATGGGCGCGCCCGGCGGGACGAACATGCTCAAAATTTGCGTGGCCAGCTGACCGACGGCGCTGCCGGCTGCAGCGGCTCGGGGTGCGCGTCGGCCGCACGAGGCGGCAGCAAGGGCTCCGCGCCGGCCCACCGCAAGCTCAGTGCATGCACCACGCCCGCGCTGAGGGCGCCGGTCAGCATGCCGACCAGGACGTCTGACGGAAAGTGGACGCCCAGGCACAGGCGGCTCCACGCTACCGCAAAGGCCCCCGCCCACCCCGCCAGCGCGATGGAGCGCGCGGGTCGGGAAGCCTGCAGGCTGGCTGCGAGCGCAAAGGCCCCCGCCGCGTGCATGCTGGGAAAGCCCGCGCGCGCCGAGTGCTCGATCCACTGCACGCCCAGCCCGAGCTGGGCCGGGCGCGGTGCGGGCACGGCGTACCGCAGCAGCTGCACGCCCAGCCAGGCCAGCGCCATGGATGCCAGGACCCGGGCGACGGCGTGGCGCTGGGCGGCATTGCCCACGACCAGGCAGCCTACGAGGGCGCCGCCCATGGCAATGGGCAGTTGCTGAGAAGCCCACCGCGCTGCCGCCACCACCCCGGGCCACGTGGTGGCGTCGGCGTTGAGGGCGTGAAACACCGCGACGTCAAGCGGAAGCATGGGGCGCCTCGGCAGAGGGGGCGGTTCGAAGGGCAAAGCGCGGGCGCAGGGTCCGGGCCGCCACATCGCAAAGCCAGCCGGTGGTCCAGCACAGCCAGCCGGTCCACAGTGTGTGGCTCATGAAGTGGGCGCCGCGCACCTGTTGCGCGCCACCCAGTACCAGGCCGGCCAGCAGTGAACCCGCCAGCCACCAGCGCGCTGCGCGGGGCGCCTTGCGGCGCAGCGCGAAATAGCCGCCCAGAAAGGCAAAACCGGCCGACGCATGGCCCGCCGGGAAACAGCGCCCGCTGCCGCCGTCCAGCACGCCCAGCGCCCAGTGCGAGACATGCCGTGCCACGCCGCCGAACTGCGCCAGATCCCACGGGCAACTGGTCGCACTGAGGTTCTTGGTGATGCTGACCACGGCCAGGGCCAGCAGGGCGCTCACGGCCATCTGGACCCGTTCGCCCGCGTCCAGGCGCCGCAAGAATCCCAGGGGCCACCACACGCTGAGCGTCAGGAGCAGCACGAGCAGCCAGCCCAGGCGGCGGGCGCCTTCGTGCATGACCTGCACGAAGAACCACTGGTCCCGCAGGGGAAAGCCCTGGGCCGAGCCAAAGGGCTGCGCCCAGGCCAGGTCCTGCCCGCCCGCGTCCCAGGCCAGCACGCAGGCCAGGGCCCCCAGCGTCCAGAAAAGAAAGGCATGGCGGCGAAACAGGGGCGGCTCGGGCGTGGCAGACATGCCCGCCACCATAGGGTGGGCTACTTAACACGGTCTTAATGGCGCCGGGGCCGCCCGTTCGTCCGGCCCCGGCGGGCGCTGCGACAATGGCGCCATGCGAATCCTCGTGGTCGAAGACGATGCAGGCATTGCCAGCGGCCTGCGCACCAACCTCCAGCAACGCGGCTATGCGGTGGACGTCTGTGACGGCGTGGCGGGCGCCTGGAGCGCGCTGCGGGCGGAGCGCTTTGACGCGGTGCTGCTCGACCTGGGGCTGGCCGACGGTGACGGCGGCGAACTGCTGCGGCGGCTGCGCCTGAGCCCTGCGGCCGCAGCGGGCGCTCCCCCGGCCCTGCCGGATCCGGCCACCCCCGTGCTCATCGTGACCGCCCGGGACCAGGTGCACCAGCGCGTGGCGGGGCTGGATCTCGGCGCCGACGACTACCTGACCAAGCCGTTCGACGTGGACGAACTGGACGCACGCCTGCGCGCGCTGCTGCGGCGGGCCGCGGGGCGCGCGTCGCCCACCATCCGCCACGGTGACATCGAGCTGGACCCGGCCACCCGGACGGTGCGGCTGCAGGGCAAGCCGGTCGAGATGTCCCCGCGGGAGTTCTCCGTGCTGCTGGTGCTGCTGGAGGCCCGCGGGCGGGTGCTGTCGCGCCAGCAGATCGAAGAGCGGCTGTACAGCTGGGATGCCGCCATCGAGAGCAACGCGGTGGAAGTGCACATCCACCACCTGCGCCGCAAGCTGGGCAGCGGCTGCATCCAGACCATGCGCGGCGTGGGCTACTTTGTGCCGCAGGCGGTGGCGCCATGACTCCGGCCCAGGGCGGCCCCCCGGCTGCGCGCGGCCCGTCGCTGACCCGGCAGCTGCTGCTGTGGACGTTGGGGGTGCTGGTGCTGGTGTGGGCCAGCTTCGTGGTCATTGGCTACCAGACCGGGGTGCACGAGGCGGATGAGCTGACCGACGGGCACCTGGCCAGCGTGGCGGCGCTGCTGCTGAACCTGCGCGCCACCGAGTCCATGCAGGGGCCGCAGGTCACGCCCCAGGCGCCCACGCCCTGGCTCAAGTCCCATGACTACCAGCAGTCGCTGAGCGTGGTGCAGTGGGATGCCCAGGGCCGCGTTCTTTCCCTGCGGGGGGTGGCCGCGCCCCCGCCGTTCACCGTGGCCGAGGGCTTCGCCGACCTGGTGCTGGGGCCCGAACAGGTCGCGTGGCGCAGTTTTTCCCAATGGGACGCCGCCCGCCAGCGCAAGATCATGGTGCTGCTGGAATTGCGCGAGCGCGATGACCTGGCGGAAGACATTGCCGAGCAGATGATCGAGCCGGGCCTGTGGCTGCTGCCCGTGGTGGCGCTGGCGCTGGGCCTGGCCCTGTGGCGGGGCCTGCGCCCGCTCTATGCCCTGTCGGCCGATGTGGCCGCCCTGGACCCGACCAGCACGCAGCGGCTGGCGTCGCGCCACGCCTGGAACGAGTTCCAGTCGGTCGTTGCGTCCATCAACACGCTGCTGGACCGCCAGCAGGCGGCGCTCGTGCGCGAGCGCCGCCTGGCCAACGAGGTGGCCCATGAGCTGCGCACGCCGCTGTCGTCCATCGCACTGCAGGCCAGCGCCCTGGCCGGGCCGCTGGACGCCGATGCGCGGGCGCAGGCCATCGACCGCATTGGCCAGGACGCGCTGCGGGCCGGGCACGTGCTCCACCAGCTGCTGACCCTGGCGCGCGCGAGCCGGGCCGAGCTCCACGAAGCCAAGGCCCCCGTGGACCTGTGCGCCGTGGCCCGCCAGGTGTGCGCCGACTATGCCCAGACGGCGTGGCAGCGCGGCGACGATATCGCCGTGACCGCCCCCCCGGAACTTTGGGTGCCCGGACATGCGCTGCTGCTGGACATTGCTGCGCGCAACCTGGTGGAAAACGCGCTCAAGCACACCCCCGAGGGCACGCACATTGCCGTGCAGGTGGCGCCGTCGGGCGACGGCGGCGCCTGGCTGCAGGTGTGCGACGACGGCGGCGCACGCCAGGGCGCGGGCGGCGCCAGCGCCCGGCCGGCGGCGGACAGCCTGCACCTGGGCCATGAAATCCTGCGCCGGGTGGCCGAGGTGCACGGCGGCGGCTTCGGCCCGGCCCCGGCGCCCGCGCCGTTTACCACCTGCTACCGCTTGGTTTTGCCAGGCGCCCCGGCCGAAGCCGCCGGTTAAAATTGCCGGTTACCAAGCGGTTACCACCGCCGAGCCTGCCTGGCAGCGCCTTCTTCCACCCTTCAACGGACCCTACGACCATGCCTCTCGTTTCGATGCGCGAACTGCTCGACCATGCCGCTGCCAACAGCTACGGCATCCCCGCTTTCAACGTCAACAACCTGGAGCAGGTCCAGGCCGTGATGGCAGCCGCCGACGAGGTGGGCGCCCCCGTGATCCTGCAGGCCAGCGCCGGTGCCCGCAAATATGCGGGCGAGCCCTTCATCAAGCACCTGATCCAGGCGGCGGCGGAAGCCTATCCCCACATCCCGCTCGTGATGCACCAGGACCATGGCACGTCGCCCAAGGTCTGCGAAGGCGCGATCCACCTGGGCTTTGGCTCGGTGATGATGGACGGCTCGCTGATGGAAGACGGCAAGACGCCGTCGAGCTTCGACTACAACGTGGACGTGACCCGCAAGGTGGTGGACATGGCCCACAAGGTGGGCGTGACGGTGGAGGGCGAGCTGGGCTGCCTGGGCAACCTGGAGACCGGCGACGCGGGCGAGGAAGACGGCATTGGCGCCGTGGGCAAGCTCGACCACAGCCAGATGCTGACCGACCCCGAGGAAGCCGCCACCTTCGTGAAGGCCACCCAGCTGGACGCCCTGGCGATCGCCATCGGCACCAGCCACGGCGCCTACAAGTTCAGCCGCAAGCCCACGGGCGACATCCTGGCCATCAGCCGCGTGAAGGAAATCCACGCCCGCATCCCCAACACCCACCTGGTGATGCACGGCTCGTCCTCCGTGCCGGCGGAGTTGCTGGCCATCATCAACCAGTACGGCGGCAAGATGAAGGAAACCTACGGCGTGCCCGTCGAGGAAATCCAGGAAGCCATCAAGTACGGCGTGCGCAAGATCAACATCGACACCGACATCCGTCTGGCCATGACCGGCGCGGTGCGCAAGTTCCTGGCCGAGAACCCCGACAAGTTCGACGCCCGCGAGTGGCTCAAGCCCGCCCGCGAGGCCGCCAAGGCCGTGTGCAAGCAGCGCTACCTGGAGTTCGGCTGCGAAGGCCAGGGCGCGAAGATCAAGGGTTACAGCCTGCAGGAAGTCGCGCAGCGCTACGCATCGGGCACGCTGGCCCAGGTGGTGAACTGACCCGGCGTCCCGAAAGTCCTGTGCGGGAAGCCTTCCAAGCCCGGCGCGCAAGCGGCCGGGCTTTTTTCATGGGCCGCTGTGCGGCCGGGGCCCTGGGGAGTTCCCTCTACATCAGACAAAGGCGACAGCCATGAGAAATTCTTCATGTAAGCTCGTGGTCAGTAACTAAGTAATTCCACTGACCCTCTTCGAGGAGACGACATGCTGATTGGTGTGCCTGCGGAGTCCATGGCGGGAGAAACCCGGGTCGCGGCGACGCCGGAAACGGTCAAGAAGCTGAAGGCCCAGGGCCACACCTTGCGCATCGAGTCCGGGGCGGGCGTGGCCGCCAGCGTGACGGATGCCGCATACGAGGCGGCCGGCGCGGAAATCACCGATGCCGCCGGGGCCTGGGGGGCGGACCTGGTGCTCAAGGTGCGCGCGCCGCAAGACGCCGAGGCCGTGCGCCTGCGCGCCGGCGCGACGCTGGTGGGCATGCTCAACCCCTTTGACGCGGCCGGGCTGCAGCGGCTGGCGGCGGCCGGGGTCACGGCCTATGCGCTCGAAGCCGCGCCCCGCACCACGCGGGCGCAAAGCATGGACGTACTGTCGTCGCAGGCCAACATCGCCGGCTACAAGGCCGTGATGCTCGCGGCCGACCGCTACCAGCGCTTCTTCCCCATGCTGATGACGGCCGCCGGCACCGTGAAGGCGGCGCGCGTGGTGATCCTGGGCGTGGGCGTTGCGGGGTTGCAGGCCATCGCCACGGCCAAGCGGCTGGGGGCCGTGATCGAAGCCTCAGACGTGCGGCCCAGCGTGAAGGAGCAGGTGGAGTCGCTGGGCGCCAAGTTCATCGACGTACCCTACGAAACGCAGGAAGAAAAAGAGGCGGCCGAGGGTGTGGGCGGCTACGCGCGGCCCATGCCCGCCAGCTGGCTGGAGCGCCAGAAGGCCGAAGTGGCCAAGCGCGTGGCGCAGGCCGACGTGGTCATCACCACCGCGCTCATCCCCGGGCGGCCCGCGCCGGTGCTGGTCACCGAAGACATGGTACGGTCCATGAAGCCCGGATCGGTGATCGTGGACATTGCGGCGCCGCAGGGCGGCAATTGCCCGCTCACCGAAGCCGGCAAGACCGTGGTCCGGCACGGGGTGACACTGGTCGGCGAAACCAATCTGCCGGCCCTGGTGGCGGCGGACGCCTCCTCGCTCTATGCCCGCAACGTGCTGGACTTTCTCAAACTCATCATCAACAAGGACGGTGCCTTGCACATGGACCTGCAGGACGACATCGTTGCGGCTTGCCTCGTGGCCCATGAAGGCACGGTAAAGCGCGCATGAATTCCATTGGCAAGAACGTGAAGAAGAACAAGACTCAACTCCCAGGCGCCGGCCCGCGCCGCACAGCGGCCTGGCTGCTGGCGGCGGCGGTGGCGGCCGCGGGCCTCAGCGCCTGCGCCCCCATCCCGGCGGGGCCGGAGGAGTACGGCGCCGGGCGTGCGCGGCTGGTGCTGCCATCCACGGACTGGGAAGACCTGGGGAGCTCCAACGAGGCGCTGCCGCTGCAGCCCCTGCCGGGCAGTTTCCCCTTGCAGACGCGGGCCGTGGGGCTGCGCGGTGCCAACAAGGAGCTGCTGGCCGTGGTGCTGCTGCAGACCAACCGCACCAACAAATGGCAAGGCCCCACGCTCTGGACGGGGGCGTGCCAGCAGCAGCCCGACCTGCGGGTCGTGGACGCCGCGGAAGCCAGCCCCGTGCGCATCGATTGCCTGCAGGTCAAGCGCTGGGCCAACAACAAGGGATGGATCGAGAAGAACCACCCCGCCGTGGTGCGCTGGCTGGACGAGCACCATGCCACCGTCAACACGCCCTATACCCACCTGAACTACCGCTATGCCACGGAAGGCGGGGCGTACATCAATGTGAACGCCATCGTGGACCAGCGCCTGCTGTGGCCCAAGCCCCGCAACAACGAGGAATTCCTCCGCGCGGGCCTGCCGGTGCAGGAGTGGAGCCAGAAGGTGGTGCAGGCCGCGCGCACCAGCGTGGGCATGGTGGACGGCTTCTTTGCCCTGCCGCCGTTTCCGCTGCCGCTTCCCCAGTGATGGCCGGGGCGTGAGCCGCTGGTCTTCCTGAAACTACCGCTGAACGAAGGACCCCATGGACGCCGTCTCTCCCACCCTCATCAACCTGATCATCTTCGTGCTGGCCATCTATGTGGGTTACCACGTGGTGTGGAACGTCACGCCGGCCCTGCACACGCCGCTCATGGCGGTGACCAACGCGGTGTCGGCCATCGTGATCGTGGGGGCCATGCTGGCGGCGGCCCTGACCGAGACCCCGCTGGGCAAGGGCATGGGGGTGCTGGCCGTGGCGCTGGCGGCGGTGAACGTGTTTGGCGGCTTCCTGGTGACCCGCCGCATGCTCGAGATGTTCAAGAAGAAGGACCGGAAGGCGGCAGCGCCCAAGGCCGGGGGAGAGCAGGCATGAGCATGAACCTCGTCACGCTGCTGTACCTGGTCGCCAGCGTCTGCTTCATCCAGGCGCTCAAGGGCCTGTCGCATCCCACCACGTCCATCCGTGGCAACGTGTTCGGCATGGCGGGCATGGCCATTGCCATCCTGACCACGTCGGCGCTCATCGTGGAGCTGTCAGGCGGCAAGGCGCAGGGCATGGTGTACGTGCTGGGCGCGCTGGTGGTGGGCGGTGCGGCCGGCGCCTTCATGGCCCACCGGGTGGAGATGACCAAGATGCCCGAGCTGGTGGCGTTCATGCACAGCATGATCGGCCTGGCTGCCGTGTTCATCGCCATCGCCGCCGTGGCCGAGCCCTGGGCGTTCCAGATCGTGGCCAAGGGCCAGCCCATCCCTGCGGGCAACCGCCTGGAGCTGTTCCTGGGCGCGGCCATCGGCGCCATCACGTTCAGCGGCTCGGTCATCGCCTTCGGCAAGCTCTCGGGCAAGTACAAGTTCCGCCTGTTCCAGGGCGCGCCGGTGCAGTTCGCGGGGCAGCATCTGCTCAACCTGGTGCTGGGCCTGGCCACCGTGGGCCTGGGGCTGGTGTTCATGGCCACCGAGAACTGGACGGCGTTCTTCGCCATGCTGGCCCTGTCCTTCGTGCTGGGCGTGCTCATCATCATTCCCATCGGCGGCGCGGACATGCCGGTGGTGGTGTCGATGCTCAACAGCTACTCGGGCTGGGCCGCCGCGGGCATCGGGTTCTCGCTCAACAACAGCATGCTGATCATTGCCGGCTCGCTGGTGGGCAGCTCGGGCGCCATCCTGAGCTACATCATGTGCAAGGCCATGAACCGCTCGTTCTTCAACGTGATCCTGGGCGGCTTTGGCGGCGAGGCCGCGGCCGCCGGTGGCGCCAGCCAGGTGCAGCGCAGCGTCAAGAGCGGCAGCGCCGACGACGCGGCCTTCGTGCTGGGCAATGCCGAGACCGTGGTCATCGTGCCGGGCTACGGCCTGGCCGTGGCGCGCGCCCAGCACGCCGTGAAAGAGCTGGCGCAAAAGCTGGTGGACAAGGGCATCACCGTCAAATACGCCATCCACCCCGTGGCGGGCCGCATGCCGGGCCACATGAACGTGCTGCTGGCCGAGGCCGAGGTGCCCTACGACCAGGTCTTCGAGATGGAGGACATCAACGGCGAGTTCGGCCAGGCCGACGTGGCCATCATCCTGGGCGCCAACGACGTGGTGAACCCCGCCGCGCACACCAAGGGCAGCCCCATCTACGGCATGCCCATCCTGGAGGCCTACAAGGCCAAGACCGTGATCGTGAACAAGCGCTCCATGGCGGCCGGCTACGCAGGCCTGGACAACGAGCTGTTCTACATGGACAAGACCATGATGGTCTTCGGCGACGCCAAGAAGGTGGTCGAGGACATCGGCAAGGCCATTGAATGACCGCGTTCCGGCCGCGCACAGGAAAACCACAAAAAAAGATGGCGCTGCGGCCGTACCGCTGCGGCGCCTAGGGGAAACTACAACCATGGGGCTGCCGGACGGCGGGGACAATGCGGTCCCCACCGCGCCGCAGTCCATTTCGATTCCGTTCCGTCTAGAAGAATTTGGAGAGACACGCACCATGACCGACCGCCCCTGGCTGGCCGCCTATCCGCAAGGCGTTCCCGCGGACATTGACCCGTCGCAGTACCCCTCGCTGGTGGCCTTGATGGACGAGGCCTTCACCCGGTACGCAGACCGTGTGGCCTACAGCTTCATGGGCAAGGACGTGACCTACGCCCAGACCGATGCCCTCAGCCGCGCCTTCGCGGCGTACCTGCAGGGCCTGGGCCTGGTCAAGGGGGACCGCGTGGCCATCATGATGCCCAACGTGCCGCAGTACCCGGTGGCGGTGGCCGCCGTCCTGCGTGCGGGCTTCGTGGTGGTCAACGTCAACCCGCTGTACACGCCCCGCGAGCTGGAGCACCAGCTCAAGGACTCCGGCGCCAAGGCGATCGTCCTCATCGAAAATTTCGCCACCACGCTGCAGAGCTGCCTGGCCCACACCCCCGTCAAGCATGTGGTGCTCTGCGCCATGGGCGACCAGCTGGGGCTGCTCAAGGGCGCGCTGGTCAACTACGTGGTGCGCAACGTCAAGAAGATGGTGCCGGCCTACGACCTGCCGGGCGCCGTGCGCTTCAACGACGCCGTGGCGCAGGGTGCGCGCGGCGCGTTCAAGAAGCCGGACATCCGCCCCGACGACATCGCCCTGCTGCAATACACCGGCGGCACCACCGGTGTGAGCAAGGGCGCGGTGCTGCTGCACCGGAACATCATTGCCAACGTGCTGCAGTCCGAGGCCTGGAACGAGCCGGTGATGAAGAAGGTGCCCGCGGGCGAGCAGCCCACCAGCATCTGCGCGCTGCCGCTGTACCACATCTTCGCCTTTACCGTGAACATGATGCTCAGCATGCGCACGGGCGGCAAGACGATCCTGATCCCCAATCCGCGCGACCTGCCCGCCGTGCTCAAGGAGCTGTCCAAGCACACCTTCCACAGCTTCCCGGCGGTGAACACCTTGTTCAACGGCCTGGCCAACCACCCCGACTTCAACACCGTCAACTGGAAGAACCTGAAGGTCTCGGTGGGCGGCGGCATGGCCGTGCAAGGGGCCGTGGCCAAGCTCTGGCTCGAAAAGACCGGCTGCCCCATCTGCGAGGGCTACGGCCTGTCGGAGACCAGCCCGTCGGCCAGCTGCAACCCGACCACCAGCACCGAGTACACCGGCACCATCGGCGTGCCGCTGCCCAGCACCTTCATGAAGCTGCTGGACGACGAAGGCCACGAGGTGACCACGCCGGGCCAGGCGGGCGAGATCGCCATCAAGGGCCCCCAGGTCATGGCCGGCTACTGGCAGCGTCCGGACGAGACCGCCAAGGTCATGACCGAGGACGGGTTCTTCAAGTCGGGCGACATCGGCGTGGTGGACGAGCGCGGCTTCTTCAAGATCGTGGACCGCAAGAAGGACATGGTGCTGGTCAGCGGCTTCAACGTCTACCCCAACGAGGTCGAGGAAGTCGTGGCCAATTGCCCCGGCGTGCTCGAGTGCGCGGTGGTGGGCGTGCCGGACGAGAAGACCGGCGAAGCGGTCAAGCTCGTCATCGTCAAGAAAGACCCGGCGTTGACCGAAGCGCAGGTCAAGGAGTTCTGCCGCCATGAACTCACGGGCTACAAGCAGCCCAAGGTGATCGAGTTCCGCACCGAACTGCCCAAGACGCCGGTGGGCAAGATCTTGCGGCGTGAGTTGCGCGAAAGGAAGTGAGCATCCCCCTGAGCCGCTTCGCGGCCTCCCCCTTCTCTCGCCGCGCTGCGCACGGCGGGAAGGGGGACGACGCCAGCGCGGCGGGGCGGCCCTTGCGCGGCGTCCGCGGGGCTGTGCCGTGCCAGTATTGACCCTTGTAGATCCATGACGACCGCCATTCTGAGTGCGTTGCCGGAAGAGCAAAGCTCGCTGGTCCAGCACCTGTCGCACCCGCAGCGGCTGATGCACGCGGGCCGCGCCTTCTGGCGGGGCGAACTGCAGGGGCGGCCCGTGGTGCTGGCGCTCTCCGGCATTGGCAAGGTGGCGGCGGCCACCACGGCCACGGCGCTTGTCGAGCGGTTTGGGGTGGCGCGCATGGTCTTCACCGGCGTGGCCGGTGGCGTGGGCGAGGGGGTGCAAGTGGGCGACGTGGTCGTGGCCAGCGAGTACCTGCAGCACGACATGGACGCGTCGCCCTTGTTTCCGCGCTGGGAAGTGCCCGGCTATGCGCGCAGCCGGTTTGCGTGCGATGCGGCGCTGTCTGCTCTGCTTTCAGGAGCTGCTCGCGCTTATCTGGCAAGCGCTGAAGGCCAATTGGGCTTGAATTCGATGGGGGGCCAGGTACCGGCGACGTCAGCCGCCCCCCGCGTGCACGAGGGCCTGGTGGCCAGCGGCGACCGCTTCGTGTGCGCCGCCAGCGAGGCCCTGCACCTGCGCGGCACGCTGCAAGCCGCCGGCCACGACGTGCTGGCGGTGGAAATGGAAGGCGCCGCCGTGGCCCAGGTGTGCCAGGACTACGGCCGGCCGTTTGCCGCCGTGCGGACCATCTCCGACCGTGCCGACGACACCGCGCACGTGGACTTCCCCGCCTTCGTGCGCACCGTGGCCACGCGCTACGCGGAGCACATTCTGCTGGGGTTCATGCAGAAACTATGAAATTGATAGCTGCTTGCGCTTGCTGGATAAGCGCTGGAGGCCAATTTGACTCATATTTTCTGCGGGGTTGCCTCCGAACCCATCATCCTCATTGCCCGGGCCACTAAAAGCCCAGCCCGACGGGGACGTGTGCAGGCAGGGGTATAGCGCCAGCAGCGGCCCATGCCGCCCCGCGCCGTGAAATCGGCGCGCCCCAATACCAGTGCCACCGCGGAACCGGCTTCGCCGGGCCGCTGGAGGCGTCCCCCTCAGGGGGAAGGCGCGCAGCGCCACAGGGGGGAACCTATTTCAACCAGCCGCGCTTGCGGAAGTACCACATCGGCCCGAGCGCGCTGGCCACCATCAGCGCCAGCACGTAGGGATAGGCGGCGCTGCCGAGCAGCTGCAGTTCCGGAAACTGCAGGTTCATGCCATACACGCTGGCAATCAGCGTCGGGGGCAGCAGCGCCACGCTGGCCACCGAGAAGATCTTGATGATCTTGTTCTGGTTGATGTTGATGAAACCGACCGTGGCGTCCATCAGGAAGTTGATCTTGTCGAACAGGAAGGCCGTGTGGTTGTCCAGCGACTCGATGTCGCGCAGGATCTGGCGGGCTTCCTCGAACTGCTCGGAGTTGAGCATCTTGCTGCGCATCATGAAGCTCACCGCGCGGCGCGTGTCCATCACGTTGCGGCGGATGCGGCCGTTCAAGTCTTCCTGGCGGGCAATGGCGGCCAGCACCTCGCCGGCGCGGGTGTCGGTCACGTCGCCCGCCAGCACCTGCTTGCTCACCGCTTCCAGCTCGTCGTAGATGCCTTCCAGCGTGTCGGCGGAGTACTCGGCGTCGGCGTCGAACAGCTTGAGCAGCACCTCCTTGGCATCCTCGATGAGCCCCGGCGCGCGGCGCGCGCGCATGCGCAGCAGGCGGAAGACGGGCACATCCTCGTCGTGGATGGAAAACAGCACGCCCCGGCTCTTGAGGTTGGCGTTGTGCTGGTTCAGGATGAAGGCCACGCGCACCGAGCGGGGGTCTTCGTCGTCATCGATCAAAAAGTCGCTGCGGATGTGCAGCTCGCCGTTGTCTTCCTCGTAGAAGCGGGCGGATTCCTCGATGTCCTCGTCCATCGCATCCTCGGGGATGGACAGGCCGTAGTGCTGCTTGATCCAGCGCTTTTCCTCCAGCGTGGGGGACTCCAGGTCCACCCAGATCGGCTGGAACTTCGTCAGCTCTTCCAGCGACTCGATTTCTTCCTGGAACAGCCGGCCGTTGGCGAGCGTGAAGATGTTGAGCATAGGCTCACTCCCTTTTTTTGTGGCATCTGCGGTGTGGGGATGGGGGTGCTTTCAACCCCCACAGCGGCAGGCCGGGGAGCTGAAAGCTACCAACTCGGGTAGGTTTCCAAGGAACTGTCTCCGTCAAAAAAATCAACAGGCGGCGGATTATGGCACCGCCGCGCGGGCGCGCACGGTGGCCAGGGCCTGGCACAGGTCTGCCCAGGCGGCCGCCTTGGTGTCCTGCGAGCGCATGAGAAACGCCGGGTCGTAGGTCACCACGGCAGGGCAGCCCGCCAACTGGTGCGGGCTGGCGCGCAGGCGCCCCAGGGGCTCGCTGCGGCCCAGCACGGCCCGCGCCGCCACGTGGCCCAGCACCAGCACCATCGCGGGGCGCAGCGACGCCACCGCGTCGGCGAGCGCGGCCGCGGGCGGTGGCTCGGCGGCGCTGGCATCGGTGCCCACGGCCGCGCGCTCCAGCGCGGCGAAGAAGACGCGGGGGTGGCGGTGCAGTTGCATCGCGCGCAGCATGTTGTCCAGCAGGCGCCCCACGTCGCCCCCCAGCGGCTCGGCGGGGGTGGGGGACTCGGCCACGATCAGCCAGCCGCTGCCCAGCTCGGGCGGCACCGCCTGCGGATCGGCCGCTGGGTAGAGCGCCTGGGGCGCGTGCAGCCGCAGCGCAGGGGCCGCGCCCGGGGCTGCGGCGGGGAGGGCGGAGGCCACGGCTGCGGCGCGCGGCGCGTCCGTCGGCGCGGCGGCGGGCGTTGGGGTGTGCGGCTGGGCGGGGCGTGGGGGGCGCGCCGCTGGGGTGGCATCGGCCGCCATGGGCGCTGCCGCCCCAGCGGGCGGCGGTTCGGCAGCGGCCGTTGCGTTGTTCTGTGGCGGTCGGGCCTGCAGCGCCGGTTGCACGGGGGCGGGGGCCCACACGGTGATCCCCATTTCTTGCAGCATTGCGCGCTGGCGCGGATCGAGGTGCAGGCTCATACGGACTCGGACAAAGGGGGCATCGCCATGGTCGCCATCATGATCGCATGGTTCACAGGGCGCGGCTCATGACCACGGCATCCTCGCGCTGGCCGTGCGCGGCCGGATAGTAGCGCTTGCGTTCGCCCACGCGCCGGAAGCCGTGGGCTTCGTACACCTGCTGCGCGCGCAGGTTGCTCTGGCGCACTTCCAGCCACAGCCACTGGGCCCCGCGCCCGCGCGACCACAGTGCCAGCGCGTCCAGCAGCACCCGCGCCCAGCCCTGGCGCTGGAATTCGGGGGTGACGGTGATGTTGAGCAGATGCACCTCGTCCACCCCCATCATCGCAACGAAGTAGCCCAGCAGGTGCTCGCCGGCCACCAGCACCTGGGCCTGGTAGCCCGAGGCCAGCGCGTCCGTGAAGTTGCCGCGTGTCCAGGGGTGCGAGTAGGCGCGCTGCTCCACGGCCAGCACGGCATCCAGCTGCGCGAGCGTCAGGGCTTCGAAACGCGCCTCGGGCGCATGGGTCGGCGGGGTAGCGGCCGTGGGTGGGGTGGGCTGGGCGCTCATGGGGTGGGGGTCGCCAGAAGGAAGGGGAAGGCTGCCATCAGGGCGCGCTGGTCGCGGGGCCTGTGCCGCTCTGCGCAGCGCGCAGCGCCGCCCGCTCCGCGGTGGTCTGCGCAACTTTATCGCGGATGTAGCGGGGCAGCGCCTCGCTGGCGGTCACGGCTGCGCCAGCCGCGAGCAAGGCCGGGGCCAGGCGCAGCAGCGCGCGGGCCGTGGGCAGTACCGCCACATGGGGGGCGGCGGGCGCCAGCCGCTCGCCGTAGGCAGCCTGCGCATTGCCCGCGACCGTCCAGCCGGCAGGCGGCTGCAGGGCCTCGGGCGCGTCCAGGCCGAAGTCCGTATCCGTGCGCCAGTGGCCCGGCGCAGCGTCCCATTCGCAGCGTGCGTGGTACACCTCGTTCATGCGCGCGTCCAGCACGGCCACCACGCGGGTGCAGCCGTGGGCGTGGCGGGCTTCCTCGGCCACGGCCAGCAAGGTGTCCACCGGCAGCACGGGCACACCGTGCCCGCCGCGCGCCCCGAAGGCCAGCCCCTGGGCCACCGCGCAGGCCGTGCGCAGGCCGGTGAAGGAGCCGGGCCCCCGGCCGAACACGATGGCATCCAGCGTGTCGAACGACAGGCCGGCCTGCGCCATCAGGCTGCGTACGGCCGGGATCAGGGCGGCCGACGCCTGTGCCCCCCCGGGACCCGTGTGCTCCCAGACCTCCGGGCCGCGCTGCACGGCGATGGACAGGGTGTCGGTGCTGGTGTCGAAGGCAAGCAAGTTCATGGAAGGGCCCAAGGGCAGGGTGGGCGGCAAGAGTTCAGGGGCGGACGGCGGGGTGGGGCGCGGACGGCAGCGGGGCCGGTGCCTGGCTTTTGCGCAGCACACCCAGCAGGATACCGGCAGTCACCAGCAGCAGGCCGGCCGCCAGATTCCATTGCAGGGGCTCGTTCAGAAAGGCCACGGCGCCCATGGCGGACAGCCCGGGCACCAGCGCGGTGATCATGGTGGAGCGCACCGGGCCGTAGTACTGGATCATGCGGGTGAAGGCAATGCCCGACACCACCACCGAGCCCACGCCCTGAAAGCCCATCTGGAAGGCGATCTCGCTCCACGGCGCCTGCGCGAGGTGGCTGGTCACGGCGCCCAGCGCCACCAGCAGCGCATACGCGGGCAGGTACACCAGGCAGGCAAAGGCCGTGATGGCGATGGTCGCATGCACGGCGTCCACCGCGTGGCGCCGCGCCAGCACGCTGTAGGTAGCCCAGCAGGCCGCGGCCGACATGAACAGCAGGTCGCCCTTCCACACGTCGGTGCCGGAAAACGCCGCCAGCAGACTGCGGCCGCCCACCAGCAGGTCGCCGGCCACGATGAGGGCTAGGCCGGCCGCCCGCAGCGGGGTGATGCGGTCCCGCAGCAGCAGGGCCGCCAGCAGCGCCGTCCACAGCGGCAGGCTGCCCGGCATCAGCACGGCCGCATGCGTGGCCGGGGCGTGGAAGAACCCTGCATAGGCCAGCAGCGCGTACAGCAGCCCGCCAAAGCAGCCCAGCAGGGCGGTGGTGCGCAGCGGCAGCGGGGAGATGCCCCCGAGGCTGGCGTCCGGGCGGCCCGCCTCGGCCGCCTCGGCCGCGCGGCGGCGCACCAGCCAGGCGCCCCACGGGAGCAGCACCAGGCTGGCTCCCGCAATGCGCAGCAGCGCGATGTCAAAGGGCGTGAGCGTGCGCTGGGCCGAGGCCCGGGCAATGACGATGAAGCCCGTCCAGATGGTGACCGTGACAACGGCCGCGAGCAGGCCGAGGGCACGTGGTGAAAAACGCATCGCGCGATTATCCGCGGCGCCTTTTCAGTCGGCTGGGGCCGCAGCAATGACCGCACGGCAGCCACCGTGTCGCCGCAGCGCCGCCCGGGTGGCGCTCAGAACGATTCCCAGTCCTCGTCGTTGCCGGGTGCCGGCGCGCGGGCCGCCGGCTTGGACGCCGCCGCGGGCAGCGCCGGAGCAGCGGCCTTGGCCGCAGGGGCCTTGGGGGCGGCGGCCTTGGCGGGCAGCTTGGCGG
>NZ_JAJTBB010000022.1 GCF_021287135.1 Acidovorax sp. | reverse complement strand
GGCCAGTTGGTTGGCGGCCCGGGCGTTGTCGGCGTTCTGGCGCACGGTGGAGCCCAGCTCTTCCATGGAGGCGGCGGTTTCTTCCAGCGCGCTGGCTTGCTGTTCGGTGCGTGCGGACAGGTCGTTGTTGCCCGAGGCGATCTGCGCACTGGCGCTGGCCACGCCTTCGGCGTTTTGCCGCACGCTGCTCACGGTGTTCACCAGGCTTTGCTGCATGCGCTGCAGCGCGCTGAGCAACTGGCCTGTCTCGTCCTGGGAGCGCACGACGACAGCCTCGCTGAGGTCGCCGCGCGCAATGCGGTCGGCCACGCCCACAGCCTGCTGCAGCGGGCGCGTGATGGAGCGGATGATGGACACCGCCAGTGCGATGGCCAACGCCACCGCCAGCAGCGCGGCGATGCTCACGTCGCGCTGCAGCGCCTGCGCGGCCTCCTCGGCCCGGTGGCTGGCCGTTTCTGTCACCTGGGCCTGGTAGTCCACCTGCTCGGCCAGCGCGGCTTGGTAGGCGCGCTGGGCAGGGCGCAACTGGGCCTCCAGCCAGCGGATGGCTTCGTCCTTCTGCTTTTGCTGCACCAGCGCGAGGTACTGGTCGCCCGCCTTGAGGAAGTCCGCCCGGCGCTCCGACATGCGCTGCAGCAGCGCGCGCCCCTGCTCCGATACCACCAGGCGCTCGAGCGTCACGTAGTGCTCGCGCACGTCGGCGCGGGCCGCGCGGATCTGCTCCAGCGCCGCGCGGGTGTTGGCTTCATCTTCAAAGATGGCCAGATTGCGAAACTGGATGGCCTGCTGGTTGACACGGTCGGTGGCCGCGCCCAAGGTCTTGGTGATGGGGATGCGCATTGCCACCACGTCTTGCAGCTCGGTGCGCTGAATGGCAGAGCGCACCAGGCTCACGGCGCCCAGGGCCACCAACAGCAGCAGCATGGCGGCAAAGGCCACGGCAAGGCGGGTCGATATCTTGAGTCGGTTCATCCTCGCGTCCTCCTGGCACGGGGGCCGGCCAGGCGGCCCCGTTGCGGTGCACCCTCCCCTGCGATAGCCCGATCGGGCGATGCCGCGGGGAACACGTCGTTGTTGATGAACGGCAAGGGTTGCACACTTTCGCGCGCCGCCAAAGTAGGCAAAAACCTCAATCCCGCGCTGCCAAGAAAAAAGCACGCGGAAGAGAGCTTCACGCGTGCTTCTGTTTTGATAGCTGCCAGCGCTTACCCTGCAAGCGCTGCGGCCATTATTTCCCCCAAAGACGCCCAGGCGCCCTTGCGGCGGAACTCAGGCCTGGGACTTCTTGAAGTTCTCGATGCCGTCGGTGATTTCCTTCTTGGCGGACTCGATGCCTTCCCAGCCCACCACCTTCACCCACTTGCCCTTTTCCAGGTCCTTGTAGTGCTCGAAAAAGTGGGCGATGGCGTTGCGGCGCATGGGGTTCACGTGCTCGATGTCCTTCCAGTGGTCGTACATGGGCAGGATCTTGGAGGTGGGCACGGCGATGACCTTGCCGTCCACGCCGGCCTCGTCTTCCATCATCAGGATGCCCAGAGGACGGCAGGGCACCACCACACCGGGGTGCAGCGCGTAGGGCGTGATCACCAGCACGTCCACCGGGTCGCCGTCGCCCGACAGCGTTTGCGGCACGTAGCCGTAGTTGGTGGGATAGTGCATGGCCGTGGTCATGAAGCGATCCACGAAGATGGCGCCCGACTCCTTGTCCACCTCGTACTTGATCGGGTCGGAGTTCATCGGAATCTCGATGACCACGTTGAAGGATTCGGGGGCATTCTTGCCGGGGGTGACGTTGTTGAGGGACATGTCTTTGAATAGTGGTTTGGAAACTGCAACCCACGATGCCGCCGGCGCTGACGCAGCGCAATGAAGCGTCGGGATTAACCCTGATTTTAGGGGCAGCCCCCTTTCTGCCCGCTTGCAAAGCGCCGTTTAAGGTAAATTGGCCCTGTTGGCCAATCGACTCCTCAGCCCCGCTGGGCGCCGCAGGAGCACGAGGAAGCAACGCAGTGGAAGCACCACCACCCCTGCGTTGTGATGTTTCCTTCCGTGCAACTGCGACGACTGAAAGGAGTGAAGAATGGCTGGAACTACAGCGCTGACTGCCCCCCTGATCCTGGCTCTGGTTTGCGGATTGATTGCGGTGGCCTATGGCATCTGGGCGCGGGGATGGATCCTGGCCCAGGACCCCGGCAACCCCCGGATGCAGGAAATCTCCGGCGCCATCCAGGCCGGGGCAGCCGCCTACCTTGCGCGGCAGTACAAGACGATCGCCATGGTGGGCGTTTTGCTGGCCGTGCTGATCGGCGTTTTTCTGGACACCACCACGGCCGTCGGCTTCGTGGTGGGCGCCGTGCTCTCGGGCGCCTGCGGCTTCATCGGCATGAACGTATCCGTGCGCGCCAATGTGCGCACCGCGCAGGCCGCCACCCGCGGCATCGGGCCGGCGCTGGACGTGGCGTTCCGCGGCGGCGCCATCACCGGCATGCTGGTGGTGGGGCTGGGGCTGCTGGGCGTCACGGCGTTCTACTGGTTCCTGGCGGGCAACGGCAACCTCACGCCCACCGCCAAGCTCTCCACCCTGCTCAACCCGCTGATCGGCTTTGCGTTCGGCTCGTCGCTCATCTCCATCTTCGCGCGGCTGGGCGGCGGCATCTTCACCAAGGGCGCCGACGTGGGCGCCGACCTGGTGGGCAAGGTCGAGGCGGGCATCCCTGAAGACGACCCGCGCAACCCCGCCGTGATCGCCGACAACGTGGGCGACAACGTGGGCGACTGCGCCGGCATGGCGGCCGACCTGTTCGAGACCTATGCCGTCACGCTGATCGCCACCATGGTGCTGGGCGCCCTGCTGGTGGCCACCGCCCCGGTCCAAGCAGTGGTGTACCCGCTGGCGCTGGGCGCGGTGTCCATCATCGCGTCCATCATCGGCTGCTTCTTCGTGAAGGCCTCGCCCGGCATGAAGAACGTGATGCCCGCGCTGTACAAGGGCCTGGCGATCGCCGGCGTGCTCTCGCTCGTGGCCTTCTACTTCGTCACGCTGTGGATCATGCCGGACAACGCCATCACCGCCACCGGCAGCCAGCTGAAGCTGTTTGGCGCCTGCGCCACCGGCCTGGTGCTCACGGCCGCGCTGGTGTGGATCACCGAGTTCTACACCGGCACGCAGTACTCGCCCGTGCGCCACATCGCCCAGGCCTCCACCACCGGCCACGGCACCAACATCATTGCCGGCCTGGGCGTGTCGATGCGGTCCACGGCCTGGCCGGTGATCTTTGTGTGCATCGCCATCGTCGCGGCCTATGCGCTGGCCGGGCTGTACGGCATCGCCGTGGCGGCGATGTCCATGCTGTCCATGGCAGGCATCGTGGTGGCGCTGGACGCCTACGGCCCCATCACCGACAACGCCGGCGGCATCGCCGAAATGGCCGAGCTGCCCAGCAGCGTGCGCGACATCACCGACCCGCTGGACGCCGTGGGCAACACCACCAAGGCCGTGACCAAGGGCTACGCCATCGGCTCGGCCGGGCTGGCCGCACTGGTGCTGTTTGCCGACTACACGCACAAGCTGGAGACCTACGGCCGCGCCGTGAGCTTCGACCTCTCGGACCCGATGGTCATCGTGGGCCTGTTCATTGGCGGGCTGATCCCCTACCTGTTCGGCGCCATGGCCATGGAGGCCGTGGGCCGCGCCGCCGGGGCCGTCGTGGTGGAAGTGCGCCGCCAGTTCAGCACCATCAAGGGCATCATGGACGGCTCGGGCAAGCCGGAATACGGCAAGGCCGTGGACATGCTGACCACCGCCGCCATCAAGGAGATGGTCATCCCCAGCCTGCTGCCCGTGGTGGTGCCCATCGTGGTGGGCCTGCTGCTGGGCCCCAAGGCGCTGGGGGGGCTGCTGATGGGCACCATCGTCACCGGCCTTTTCGTCGCCATCAGCATGTGCACCGGCGGCGGCGCATGGGACAACGCCAAGAAGTACATCGAGGACGGCCACCACGGCGGCAAGGGCAGCGAGGCCCACAAGGCCGCGGTGACGGGCGACACGGTGGGCGACCCCTACAAGGACACTGCCGGCCCCGCCATCAACCCGCTGATCAAGATCATCAACATCGTGGCGCTGCTGGTGGTGCCGTTGGTGGTCCGCTTCCACGGCGGCTGACACCGCCCGGCAAGCCGGCGAAAAGCGCCGGAGATCACGGTTAACAAGGGGCCTTTGGCCCCTTTTTGCCGCGTACCATGGCGGGCAACCGCTCCCCTTCCTACAAGAACATGGCTTCGCACCTTCCTCCGCCCCCGGCCCTTGCCCCCCCAGCCCCGCCCGGTGCCGGGCCTCGCGAGCGCATCGTCCAGGACCTGCTGGCAGAGGCCCGCCCGCTGCTGGAGCGCGTGGCCGACGCGGCCCGCACCGCCCTGCAGGCCCGCCTGGACCAGGCCCGCACGCCGGGCGAGCACCAGGCCTTCCAGGCGGCGCGACAGCAGCTGATGCGGCTGACCCCAGTGATGGCAGAACGCTACCCCGAGGCGCTTCGCCAGGCACTGGGCCAGGACAACGCCCAGGCCCAGGACAAAGGCTCCCGCTCCCTGTTCAGCATCCATTTCGACGAACTGGAGCTGATGGACGAAACCGCCGTCAACGAGAGCGTGGAACGCGCCCGCGCCCGCCAGCTGGTGATGACCGCCGTGGAAGCCCCGCTGGCGGACCTGGACGCGCTGGTGTGCGCCGCCCTCGCCCTGCCGCGCGTGCAGCCCGAAGCCAACCCTTTGCGCCCCGACATCTTCTTGCAAGCCTTGCAGACCGTGGTCTCGCAGATGCAGCTCGGTGCGCAAGTGCGGCACGACTGGATGGGTCCCATGGCGCACGCGTTGGGGCAGGAACTGCGCACCCTGTACCTCGCCCGGATTGAGCAGCTCAAGCAAGGCGGCGTGCAGCCGGTGGGCTACGCCATGCGCCAGACGGACGGCCAGGTGATCTACGTGTCCCCGGCCTCCAGCGACGCATCCCCCGGCTTTGCCTCCGACAACGACCGCTCGACGGCAGCGAGCGGCGCCGATCCGCTGCTCACCCTGGACCGCCTGCGCCGACTGCTGCTGGGCGAATTCAGCGCACAGCCCGCGCCCCCTGAGCCCCCAGCCGGTGCCGGCGCGGCCGGCGCTCCTGGTGCGGACAGCGAGACTTTTGCCGACCGCTTTGCGCGCGAGTTCGACGCCGCCGACGCGTTGCCGCAACTCGACGCGCCCGCGACGGACTTCGCCATGACGGTTCCGGCCGCCTTCGAGGCGCTGCAAGAGATGAACCAGGTGGGCCAGATGATGGAACGCCTGGGCAGCCCGCGCCCTGCAGGCAGCCCAGCGTCAGCCGCCAGTGCCGGCGCGGGGGCAGGTGCCGCAACGCCCTCCGCGCGGCTGGGCCAGACGCTGAGCATGGAGGTGGTGGCGTTGATGGTGGACAACATCGCGCGCGACAGCCGGCTGCTGTGGCCAGTGCAGCAGTTCATCCGCGCCCTTGAACCCGCGCTGATGCAGCTGGTGCTGGCCGACCCACGCTTCTTCAGCAACAAGGACCACCCCGCGCGCCGCCTGCTGCAGGACATCACCGACCAGAGCCTGGCCTTCAACAGCCCCGAGGCGCCGGGGTTCCAGAGTTTCATGCGCTCGCTCATGAACATCGCCGGGCCGCTGGCCTCGGACACCGTGGAAGGGCCGGACGATTTCGAGCGGGTGCTGGCCCAACTGCACGCCAAGTGGGCCGAGAAGAACCAGACCCGCCAGCAGGACCAGCTGCGGGCCATCGAAGCCCTGCAGCATGCAGAGCAGCGCCATGCGCTGGCCGCGCACATTGCCCGCGAGATCGCTCCCACGCCCGGCATGGACAAGGTGCCCGAGCCCATCGTGCGCTTCCTGCTGGGCCCCTGGGCCCAGGTGCTGGCGCAGGCGCAGCTGGCCGATACCACCGGCAGCTCCGACCCCGGCCGCTACCAGGAACTGGTGGAGGCCCTGCTGTGGAGCGCCCAGCCGGAGCTGACCCGCGGCCACACGGGCCAGCTGGCGCGGCTGCTGCCCAAGCTGCTGCCCAAGCTGCGCGAAGGGCTGGCCACCATCGATTACCCGCCAGACCGCACCGAAGAGGTCTTCGGGCTGCTGATGGAACTCCACCAGCAGGCGTTCCGGCCCGGGCCGCGTCTGCCCGCGCAGTCTGCACCGCCCGTGCCCAGAGACGCGGCGCCGTCCGCCCCGCAGCCGCCGCTGCTGGACGACGACACCCCCTGGGTGGCTCCCGCAGAGGCGCGGGATTCCGGCTACATGGACCTTGTAGAACCCGCGGGCGCCGAACCTCCTCAGCCCCTGCCCGCACCGGCCATGCCGGTGGCAGCGGCCCTGCCGAGCCTGGCCATCGGCACCTGGGTCAACCTGCGCGTGGCGGGCGAATGGCAGCGCACGCAGCTGTCCTGGATCGGCTCGCAAGGAACGCTGTTCCTGTTCACCGCCGCCAACGGCCGCACACAGTCGATGACACTTCGTCTGCTGGAGCGCTTGTTCCAGCAGGGCGCATTGCAAATCCTGTCCAAGCAGGCAGTGGTGGACGGGGCGCTGGACGCCGTGGCACAGCTGGCCATGCGCAACAGCGTGGAAAGCCAGCTCTGACACAGCGCCAGCCGGCTTGAACAAGGCCGGACCGGCGCCGCAGTCCCCGCAGTCCGCAGAAAACCGGCTCAGTGCGCAGGCGCTGCTGCCGGCAGCACCAGGACGGCCGCCAGGCCGCCCAGGCCGGCGGCAGGCGCCAGCTCCAGCCGCCCGCCATACAGCCCCGCCAATTCCTGCACGATGGCCAGGCCCAGCCCGGTGCCGGGCACGGCCTCGTCCAGCCGGACGCCGCGCTGCAGGGCCTGCGCACGCTGCGCGGCATCGATGCCCGGGCCGTCGTCCTCCACCACAACCACCAGCTGGGAGCGACCCGCGGCGCTGTCCTGCCCCGCCCGTCCCTCTCGCACCTCCCGCCCCTCCCGCACCTGCACCCGCACGGCCGAGCGGGCCCACTTGCAGGCGTTGTCCAGCAGATTGCCCAGCATCTCCTGCAAATCCTGCACCTCCCCCGCAAAACCCGGGGGGACAGGCGGCAGGTCGAGCTGCAGGGCGAGGTGCCGCTCGGCATAGACCTTGTCCATCACCCGCACCAGGCCCTGCAGCACCGGCCCTGGCTCAGTGCGCTGCCCTGGCAGGCCGGCCGACGCCGCCACCCGCGCCCGCGCCAGATGCCAGTCGATATGCCGGCGCGCCACCAGCACCTGCTCCCGCACCAGGGCCGCCAGTTCTGCCGCACCCGTGCCGTCCGCCGGCGCGCGCGCCGCCTGCTCCAGCACGGTGAGCGGTGTCTTCAGCGCATGGGCCAGGTTGCCGGCCTGCGTGCGGGCGCGCTCCACCACATCGGCATTGCGGGCCAGCACGGCGTTGAAATCGTCCACCAGCGGCTGCACCTCGGCCGGGAACGCCCCCTCCAGCTGGCCCGCGCGGGCCTGCCGCACCGCCTGCAGGCCGCGCTGCAGCGCCGCCAGGGGCCGCAGGCCCACGGCCACCTGGGCCCAGGCCGCCGCGGCCAGCAGGACGAACAGCACGGCCAATGACAGCACCAGCACCCGCGTGAACCGTGCGGCGGCGGCCTGCGTGGAGCGCAGGTCGCCGGCCACGATGAGACGCCACGACGGGCCGGCGCCATCGGCAGCCGCGCGCACCGTGCGCTCCAGCACCAGCAGCGGGGCGCCTTGGGGGCCCGGGGCTTCGTGCACGTGGGCGGCGCCATCGGCCAGCCGGTCAGCCTCCAGCGCCAGGCTGGTGTCCCACAACGACCGCGAGCGCAACACCCCGGCCCGCGAACCGCCGTCCGGTCCCAGCTGGTCGACCTGCCAGTACAAGCCCGAATACGGCTTGAGCCAGCGCGGATCGGAAAGCGCCTGCGTGGCCACCTGCGGCTGGCCCTGTGCGTCAAACTCCAGGCGCGCCGTCACCTGGTCGAGCTGCTGGGCCAGCGCTGTCTCGAACTGCTGCTGCACCTGCTCGCGGAACAGGCCGCTGAGCACCACGGCGGCGAGCACCATGGACACCGCCACCCCCGCGAGCGTGAGGGCCAGCAGCCGCCACCGCAACGACCGCATCCGCGGCGCGCGGCGCGTGCCCCCTTCCACGAGCCCGCCGTCGGCTTCTGGCGCTGGCTGCATCACGGCGGCACCAGCCGGTAACCCATGCCGCGCACGGTCTCGATGCGCGGCGCCTGGGGCGCGTCCACCGCCTGGAGCTTCTTGCGCAGCCGCCCCACAAACACTTCGATGGTGTTGGAATCGCGGTCGAAGTCCTGCGCGTAGATGTGTTCGGTCAGCTCGCTGCGCGACACCAGTTCACCCGGGCGGTGCATGAAGTAGTCCAGCACCTTGTATTCGTGCGCCGTCAGCGCCACGGCGTGTCCGGCGCAGGCCACACGCCCGCTGCGCGTGTCCAGCACCAGATCGCCGCACTGCAGCACGGCCGTGGCCTGCCCGCTGGCGCGGCGGATGAGGGCGCGTACGCGGGCCAGCAACTCCTCCAGGTGAAACGGCTTGGTCAGGTAGTCGTCGGCACCGGCGTCGATGCCCGCCACCTTCTCGTGCCAGTGGTCCCGGGCAGTCAGGATGAGCACGGGCATCGTGCGGCCCGCGCCACGCCAGCGCTTGAGCACCGTGAGCCCGTCCAGCACCGGCAGTCCCAGGTCGAGCACCACGGCATCGAATGCCTCGGTGTCGCCGAGGAATTGCGCGTCCTGGCCGTTGCTGGCCTCGTCCACGGAGTATCCCGCGTCCTGCAACGCAGCGCGCAGCTGGGCCCGCAGCTGGGGGTCGTCTTCTACCAGGAGGATGCGCATGCCGCGAGACTCATGAAGGGTTGCAACGCTGTGGGGCCGGCCAGCAGCCATCCACGGATTTCGGAAGCTTAGCGCCGATCTTCGCGCGCCTTCACACGCAGCACCTCGGCCGTGCGGGCGTCCAGCTTGACCTTGGTCAGCTGGCCGGCGGGCGTGATCAGCTTGATCTCATAGATCCAGAGCGCGCCTTCCTGCTCCAGCTCCACTTCCAGCACCTGGCCGGGCACCTCGCGCTGCAGGCGCTCCAGCACCGTGGGCAGCGGCAAGACCTGCCCTGCCTGCACGGCCTGCCGCGCGCGGTCGTGGTCGGCCTTTCCGTCCGCCCAGGCCGGCGGCGCCAGCAGCGCCGCCACCCACAACGCACAGGCAGCGGCGGCCCCCCAGCGCAGGGGACGGCGCAACACGGCGGGGCGGCGGGGTGCGGGCGTCATGGCGCCGATTGTCCTGCGGGTTTTCTGAACGGTGGATGAACAGGGCTTTCAGGCGCCGTTCAGGCAGCGGTTTCCACAATGCCCTCCATGCCCGACCACCCCTTCACCGCAAGGATCTGCACCCCATGACCCGACTTCACACCCTGGCCCTGGCGCTGGCGGCGGCCTGCGCCACCGCGACCGGTTACGCGGCCGACACCACCGCCGCGGAGCAGCTGGCGCGCTGGAGCGCCCAGGCCGGACGCCCCGGCAACGCAGACCTGGGCAAGGCCTTCTTCACCACCCGCCACGGCGGCGAGTGGTCGTGTGCCAGTTGCCACGGCACGCCGCCCACAGCCCAGGGCAAGCATGCCAGCACCGGCAAGGCCATTGCCCCGCTCGCACCGGGATTCAACCCCAAGGCCTTCACCGACACCGCCAAGGTGGACAAGTGGTTCCGCCGCAACTGCAAGGACGTGCTGGAACGTGAGTGCACGGCGGTCGAGAAAGCCGACGTGCTGGCCTATCTGAACGCGCTCAAGCCGTGACGCAGCCCACCGTCCTCCCGCGCCGGTCTGGCCTCCGGCCCCCCGCACAGCGCCTGGCGGCACACCGCCGCGGCCGGTCCACCGCCGCAGCGGCCATCGCGCTGGCCATGCTCGCCGCACCCACCGCACCCACCGCGCAGGCCGACAGCGGCCGCGCCATGCCGTACAACGTGCCCGCCGCCTACCTGCAGGAGTGCGCCGCCTGCCACACGGCCTACCCGCCCGGCCTGCTGCCCGCGGCGTCCTGGAAGCGCGTGATGGCCGGGCTGGACAAGCACTACGGCACCGACGCATCGCTGGACGCGGCCACCGTGCAGCAGCTGGGCCAATGGCTGCAGGCCTATGCCGGCACCTACAAGCGCGTGAGCGAGGAGCCGCCCGAAGACCGCATTACCCGCTCGGCCTGGTTTGAGCGCAAGCACCGAAAGATTGAACCCTCGGCCTGGAAGCTGCCCAGCGTGAAGAGCGCCGCCAACTGCGCGGCCTGCCACACTGGCGCCGAACAGGGCCGGTTCAGCGACCACGACCTGCGCATGCCGGCCGGGCTCGACGCCCGCTCGCGCCGCGCCTGGGACGACTGAAGGAGAACCCCACCATGCATCCCCAACCCACCCTTGCGGGCGCCCAGCCCGCCCCCTCCCAGCCCACGCAGCCCGCGCGCCGGCGGGTGACCGATGCGCCCACGCGCATGTTCCACTGGCTGTTCGCGCTCAGCTTTGCAGGCGCCTACGCCACGGCCGAGAGCGAGCACTGGCGCCTGCTGCACGTGACCCTGGGCTACACCATGGCCGGCCTGCTGGGGTTCCGCGTGCTGTACGGCCTGTTCGGGCCGCGCACCGCGGGCCTGGGCCTGCTGTGGCGCAAGGTTGCCGGGGCCCGCGACTGGCTGCGTGCTGCGCCCCAGACCGTCTGGTCCCCCGCCCACTGGCGCCAGGGGCCCCACCTGCTGATGGCCCTGGCCGTGCTGCTGTTGCTGGCGCTGGTGGTGCCGCTCACCCTCACCGGCTACGCCACCTACCACGACTGGGGCGACTGGCTGGGTGGCGAATGGATCGAGGAGCTGCACGAGTTCTTCGGCAACGCGGTGCTCGCCGTGGCGCTGGCCCACGTGGCTTTGATTGCGGCACTGAGCGCCCTGCGCCGCAAGAACCAGGCACTGCCCATGCTGACCGGGCGTGTGGAGAGCCGCGGCCCCGACCTGGTGCCCCACAACCGGACCTGGCTTGCAGCCCTGTTGCTGCTGGCCGTTCTGGCCTACGGCGCCTGGGAATGGCGCCAATCGCCGACGGGGTTGCTGGGCGGCGCCAGCGCCATCAGTGCGCCGGGTGAACACCGTCGCCACCACGACGACGACTGAGCCCGGCGGCCTCCCTACCATCTTTTTGGAGCAACCTCCCATGAACGTCTATCTGTGTGTCGCATGCGGCTGGATCTACGACGAAGCCGCCGGACTCCCCGAAGAGGGCATTGCGCCCGGCACGCCGTGGGCCGATATCCCCGACGACTGGCGCTGCCCTGAATGCAATGTCGGCAAGGCCGATTTCGTGCTGTGTGAGCTGTAGCCGCGGCGGTGCGGCCCCGCCATGTGCGCCATGTGTGCGCCATGTGCGTCATGGCAGCGCCGCAGGCGGCACGGTATAACGGGCTTTCCCCCAGCCCGAAGCCTTCTTCATGCCTCTTTCCGACGCCCCCACCGGCCTGGACCCTGCCACTGCCGCGCAGCGCCTGCGGGCTGAAGGGCCCAACGACCTGGGCACCAGCCAGCGCCGCACGCTGCGCGCCATGGCCTGGGACGTGGTGCGCGAGCCCATGTTCCTGCTGCTGCTGGGCGCTGGCGGCATCTACCTGGCCATGGGCGATGCGCACGAAGCACTGATCCTGCTGGGCTTTGTGGTGGTGATCATGGCCATCACCGTGCTGCAGGAGCGGCGCACCGACAACGCCCTCACCGCCCTGCGCGATCTCTCCAGCCCTCGCGCGCTGGTCCTGCGCGGCGGCGCCCCCGTGCGCATCGCGGGCCGCGAGGTGGTGCGCGAAGACCTGCTGCTCCTGGCCGAAGGCGACCGCATCGCGGCCGACGGCACGCTGGTGCAGGCGCACGAGCTGGCCACCAACGAATCGATGCTGACCGGCGAATCCGAGCCCGTGGCCAAGCAGCCGGGCCAGGCCGTGTTTGCAGGCACGCTGGTGGTCAGCGGCCAAGGGCTGGTGCGGGTCAGTGCCGTGGGCCGCCACACCGAGCTGGGCCGCATCGGCCAGTCGCTGGACACCGTGGCGCTGCAGGCCTCGCCGCTGCGCGAGGAGATGGCGCGGCTCACGCGCCGCCTGGTGTTCGTGGGCCTGGCGCTGTGTGCGCTGCTGGTGGCGCTGTTCTGGGCGCTGCGCGGCGATGCGCTGCACGCGGTGCTGGCCGGCATCACCCTGGCCATGGGCATCCTGCCGCAGGAGCTGCCGGTGATCATGATCGTGTTCCTGGCACTGGCCGCGCGGCGGCTGGCCGCGCAGCAAGTGCTGACCCGCCGGCTCAACGCCGTCGAAACCCTGGGGCAGACCAGCGTGCTGTGCGTGGACAAGACCGGCACGCTCACCCAGAACCGCATGGCCGTGGCCGCCCTGTGCATTGCGGGGCAGGAACTGGACACCCAGGCCCTGTCCGCCGACAGCCTGCCCGAGGCCTTCCACGAACTGCTGGAATACGCCGTGCTGGCCAGCGAGATCGACCCGCACGACCCCATGGAGCAGGCCTTCCACCGCATGGCGGCGGAGCACTTGCGCGGCACCGAGCACCTGCACCCTGAGTGGCTGCTGGCGCGGGAATACGAACTCTCGCCCCAGCTCCTGGCCATGAGCCACCTCTGGCGCGACGGTGGCGCGGCCGAAGACACCGTGGCCGCAAAAGGCGCGCCCGAGGCCGTGGCCGACCTGTGCCACCTGCCCGCAGCCGAGCACGCCGCCGTCAGCGCCCAGGCCGCGCGCCTGGCCGACCGCGGCCTGCGCGTGCTGGGCGTGGCCAAGGCCCGCCACCCCGTGGGGCAGGACTGGCCCGGCCTGCAGCACGACTTTGCCTTCGAGTGGCTGGGCCTGGTCGGCCTGGCCGACCCGCTTCGCCCCGAAGTGCCCGAGGCGATTGCCCAGTGCGGCCAGGCAGGCATCCGCGTGGTGATGATCACCGGCGACCACCCCCGCACCGCAAGCGCCATCGCGGCCCAGGCGGGCATCGCCCACGAGCGCGTCGTGACCGGCGATGCCATGGCCGCCATGCCCCCGGCGGCGCTCGCGGACGCCGTGCGCAAGGTCAGCGTATTCGCGCGCATCAAGCCGCACCAGAAGCTGGCCCTGGTCGAAACCTTGCAGGCCCAGGGCGAGGTGGTGGCCATGACGGGCGACGGCGTGAACGACGCGCCCGCGCTCAAGGCGGCGCACATCGGCATCGCCATGGGCCAGCGCGGCACCGACGTGGCGCGGGAGGCGGCCGCGCTGGTGCTGCTGCACGACAACTTCGCTGCCATCGTGCAGGCGGTGCACCGCGGCCGGCAGACCTTTGCCAACCTGCGCCAGGCCATGATCTACACGCTGGCGGTGCATGTGCCGATCATCGGCCTGGCGCTGCTGCCGGTGCTGTTCGGCTGGCCGCTGGTGCTGGCGCCACTGCACATCGCGTTTCTGGAGCTGGTGATCGACCCCGCCTGCTCCATCGTGTTCGAGGCCGAGGGCGCCGCAACAAACCTGATGCAGCGCCCACCCCGCCGCGCCAACGAGCCGCTGCTGCCAGGCCGCCTGCTGGGCTTGAGCCTGCTGCAAGGTGGCGCCGTGACGGCCGCCGTGGTGGGCCTCTACGCAGCGCTGCTGGGCCGGGGCGAGCCCCCGGGCCTGGCCAGCGCCGCCGCGTTTGCCGTGCTGGTGGCGGGCAACGCCGCGCTCATCCTCCCCAGCCGCAGCGGTGCGGCCAGCGGCTGGCGCAGCCTGTGGCAAGGCCTCACCCCCGTGAGTCTGTGGGTGCTGGGCGGCACCCTGGCGGCGCTCACGGCCATCACCACGGTGCCCTGGCTTGCGGGCGCTTTCAAGTTCATGCCCCTGTCGCCGGCGCAGTGGCTGGGCGCCGTGGGCACCGGGCTGGCGCTGGTGACCGTGTTCGAAACCGCCAAGCGCTGGGCATGGCCCAAGACGCCGGCGGACCAGGCTCCGTAATCAGCCTCTTTGCACTTGAAAAATCGGTTCGGGCTGAGCCTGCCGAAGCCGCGTGAACGGTTCAGGGGAAGGAATGCCGGCCTAAAACTCCGCTGAAATAGCCGCGCGCAGCAGCGCGCTGGCCGGCTCCACCAGGCTTTGCAGGTCGCCCACGCGCTCCTGCTCAATGGCCTGCAGCACCATCTCGTTGATGCCGCCCACCACGGCCATGGCCATGGCGGGCTGCAGGGGCTTCTTGCGCAGGCGCTCGCCGGGGCGGTTGTTCACGACGTCCAGCATCAGATCCACCAGTTGCTGGTTGGCGCGCCGCCGTGCCGCCAGGCCGGGCACGCCCAGGCCCAGGATCTCGATGAACAGCGTGCGCAGCAGCACGGGGTTGCGCGAGAGCACGCCCAGGTAGGCGCCCATGGCCTGCTCCACCTGGGTCTGCCACGCGCTGTGCGGGTCGATGGCCGCGCGCAGCACGGCAATGGCGCTGCCGCTGGCCACCTCGTACAACGCGACCAGGCACTCGGCCTTGTCGGCGAAATGTTCGTAGAAGGTGCGCCGCGAGACACTGGCCTCGCGCACGATGTCGGCAATGGTGGTCTCGGCATAGCCCTTGGTGGCCACGGCGCGGGCCATGCCGTCCAGCAGACGGGCGCGGTGTTCCGTTCCCGCACTGGCGCCGCCGCCTGGGCTGGCATCTTCTTCAACAGCAGTCATCACACCCAAAGTTCCTGATTCTTATCAAGGTACTTGACAGTACCACACCAGGCCTGCATCATTCAAACCCACTCGGTACTGCAACGTACCAATTGCAGCCCCCACGCCGTCCGCCCCCCCGGAGAACGCCCATGACCGAACTTGTTGTCCGACGCCTGCTGATCGACCTGGAGACGCCGTTCGCGCGGCGCTGGTGCGGTGGTGACGCATTTCGCACAGCGCTGTTCAACGCCCTGTCCATGAGCTTTCCAGTGGGCGAGCAGTTTTTTATCGACGCGGTGCGCGCGGGCCACAAGGCCCTGCCGCCCGAAAAGCAGGCGCAGTTTGCCGACGAAGTGCGCGGCTTCATCGGCCAGGAGGCCACGCACCGCCGCCTTCACGCCCTGTTCAACGGCCACCTCGAACAGCAGGGCCTCGTCAATGCCTGGGCACCCCGCGCGCAGGAGCGCATGAAGCTCTTCGAGGGCGCCGACCCGCGCCATCCCCTGGCCGTGACGGCGGCCAATGAGCACTTCACCGCCCTGCTGGCCGAATGGCTGCTGGCCCACCCGGACGTGCTGCAGGGTGCCGAGCCGCGCCTGGCCACGATGTGGCAATGGCACTGCGCCGAGGAGGCCGAGCACAAGAACACCGCGTTCGACCTGTACCAAGCGCTGGGCGGCAACCACGAATGGCGCATCATCTGGTTCCGCCGCATCACCTGGGTGTTCCTGGCCGACGTGCTGCGCCAGACCCTGAGCAACCTGCGCCGCGACGGCGCCCTGGGGCAGTGGCGCACCTGGGCCAGCGCGGCCCGCACCCTGTTCGGCAAGGGCGGCCTGGTGCGCGAGACCTGGAAGCCCTGGCGCCAGTACCTGCAGCCCGGCTTCCACCCCCGCCAGCACGGCAGCGACCGCTCCGAGCGCTGGCTGGCGGAGCACCGCGACGCTTACACCCCGGTGGGATCTCCCGTGGGCGCGGCGTGAAGGCCGGCAGTGCGCGGCCCACCACGGCCGGCCTTTGACCCTGGCAGTCCGTCCTGCTACAACGCCCACTCCTCTGCATCGAACCCTGCTGCCGGCACGGCTGGCGCGCAAGACATCCACCGCTGAACCATGATCTTATTCCCCACGCGCCGGCGCAGCCGCCGCGCAGGCGCTGCCCTGCTATGCCTTGCCGCCGCCACCGCCGTGCCCGCACGGGCAGAACCGCTGGCCTTTGATGCCGCGCTGCAGCAGCTGCAGCAGCGCTCGGACCACCTTGCCGCGTCGCGCTACGCGGTGGAAAGCGCGCAGCTGCGCCGCGACGCCATGCAGCGCCTGGGCGGGCCGGTCGTGAACCTGAGCGGGGCGGCCTACACCTACAACGCCAACCTGGACGTGGACCTGAACCCGCTCAACCGTCTGCTGCCGGGCGTGCTGTCGCAGTTGCCGGCGCCGCTGGCGGGGTCGCTGGCGCAGATGCCGCACCTGCCGTCCAGCTACACCCTCAACCGCAGCAAGAGCGACACCACGGCCTCCGTGTCGGCGGTGTGGCCCCTCTACCTGGGCGGCGCCACGCAAGCGGCGCGCGGCCTGCTGGACGCGCAGACCCAGGAAGCCGGCGCAGACGCCGACAAGACCCGCGACGAGGTCACCACCGTGCTGGTGCAGCGCTACTTTGGCGCCCAACTGGCCGAGCGCGCGGCCGCGCTGCGCGAGGCGGCGCTGTCCACCATCGAACAGCACGACGCCGCGGCCCAGAAGATGCTGGATGCCGGCGTGATCGCCCGCGTGGAGCGCTTGCAAGCCCGCACCGCCCTCGAAGAGGCCCGCCGCAATGCCCGCAAGGCCCGGGACGACGCCGAGCTGGCGGCCACCGCCCTCACGCGCACGCTCCAGGCCGGCGACCGCGTCACGCCCACCAGCCCGCTGTTCGTGCTGAACGGGCCCGTGGAGCCCCTGCCCTACTTCATCGACACCGCGCTGGCGCGGCACCCGGGCCTGGCCAAGGTGGCCGCCAAGAAAGAGCAGGCCACGCAGCTGCACGCCGCGCAGGAGGCGCTGCGCAAGCCCCAGGTGTTCGCCTTCGGCCAGCGCCAGCTCAAGACCGGCCGCGATGCCGACTGGGTGGCCGGTGTGGGCGTGCGCTGGACGCTGTGGGACTCCATCGACCGCAACACCCTGGCCGAATCGTCCAACCGCCAAATCGAACAGGCCGAGCGCACGGGCGCCCAGGCGCGCAGCGACATCGCCCTGCTGGTGGAAAAGCGCTGGCTGGCGCTGGAGCAGGCGCGCCGCGCCTACTTGGCCCAGGCCCCCAGCCTGGAGCTGGCCGACGAGGTGCTGAAGCTGCGTACCGCGGGCCTGAAGGCCGGCACCAGCACCACGCTGGATTTGATCGACGCGCAGGTCAACCAGGCCAAGGCACAGACCGAACGCGCCCAGGCCGCGCACGACTACGTGAAGGCCCTGGCCGACCTGCTGGAGGCCTGCGGCTTGTCGGAAGACTTTGGCAAATACATGGCGCGTGCCGACGCGTTGAGAGTGGAGTGAACACCATGAGCAAGAACAACAAGAATGCCGCCGTCATCGGCACCATCGCCTTCGCGGCCGTCGCTGGATTTGTGGGCTTCGGCCTGTGGAAGGCGTCCCAGCCCGCCCCCGAACTCTTCCAGGGCCAGATGGAGGCGCAGGAGGCTGACATCGCGCCTAAGGTCACCGCGCGCATCGCGCAGATCCTGGTGAAGGAAGGCGAACAGATCGCCGTGGGCGCGCCGCTGATCCGCATGGACAGCCCGGAAGTGAAGGCCAAGCTCGCCCAGGCCACTGCCGCCCAGGAAGCCGCCCAGGCTGTGGCCGCCAAGGCCGAGAGCGGCGCGCGCCCGCAGGAGGTGGAGATGGCCCGCCTGAACTGGCAGCGCGCCGTGGCCGCGGCCGACCTGGCGGAAAGCTCCTTCAAGCGCGTGGACGGCCTGGCGCGCGACGGCCTCGTGGCCGCGCAAAAGCGCGATGAAGCCGAGGCCAACTACAAGGCATCGCGCGACCAGGCGCTGGCCGCCAAGGCGCAGTACGACCTGGCCCGCTCGGGCGCCCGGGCCGAAGACCGCTCGGCCGCCAGCGCGCAGGCGCGCCAGGTGGCGGGCATGGTGGCCGAAGTGGAGGCCGCCCAGGCCGAAACGGAACTGAAGAGCCCCGTGGCTGGCGAAGTGGCCAAGGTGCTGGCCCGCACCGGCGAACTCTCGCCCCAGGGCGTGGCCGTGGTCACGGTGGTGGACCTGAAGGACCAGTGGGTGGTGCTGAACGTGCGCGAAGACCGCCTGGAGCGCTTTGCCATCGGCAAGGAATTCGATGCCACCTTGCCAGCGCTGGGCGGCAAGGCGGTGAAGTTCAAGGTCTACCACACGGCCGCGCTGCCCGACTTTGCCACCTGGCGCGCCACGCGCGCGGGCCAGGGTTTTGATGCCCGCACGTTTGAAGTGCGCGCCCGGCCGGCTGCGCCCATTGAAGGCGCACGCCCGGGCATGACCGTTCTAGTGAACTGAAGTTTGAATAAAAAGTGCCTCCAGCGCTTATCTGACAAGCGCGAGCAGCTATGAATTCAATAGTAAGAAGTTTCCACCGCGAAGCACGCCGCCTGGCAGCCGACCCGTGGGACCTGGCCATGGTCACCTGGGTGCCGCTGCTGGGTGTGGCGCTCTTGTGGTGGATCTTCTCGGCCGGCCTGCCGCGGCACCTGGCCGTGGGCGTGGTGGACGATGACCACTCCAGCCTGTCGCGCCAGCTGGTGCGCATGCTGGACGCCACGCCCGGCATGCAGGTCCGCCGGGAGTTCACCAACACGGCCGAGGCCGAGCGTGCCCTGCGCGCCGTGGAGGTCTATGCCGTGGTCAGCATCCCGCGCGACTTTGCGCGCACGGTGAAGCAAGGCCGCGCCGCCCAGGTCACGCTGCTGCACAACGCGCAGATGGGCACGCATTCGGGCCTGCTGCAGCGCGACGTGCGCGCCGCCGTGGGCACGCTGTCGGCCGGCATTGAGATGGCCGCGCGCAACAAGCGCGGCGAGGCTGCCCAGGCCGTGCACGTCAGCATGGAGCCCATCCGCACGCAGATGGTGGCGCTGTTCAACGTGTCCAGCAACTACGAGCAGTTCCTGGGCGCGGCGCTCATCCCGGCGCTGCTGCACATCCTGGCCATGACGGCCGGCGCCTGGACGGTGGGCCGCGAGCTGCGCGACCGCACGCTGGGCGCGTGGCTGGGCGCAAGTCGGTTCGCGGGCACGGCCGGTGCGCTGCTGGGCAAGCTGGCGCTGCCCTGGGCATCACTCACGCTCACGGGCCTGCTGGCGCTGGTGGGTATCACCTGGGGCCGCGGCTGGCATCCGCCGGGCAACCTGGCGTGGGTGGCGTGCGCGCTGGCGCTGCTGGTGGCCGTGTCGCTCGCCGCCGGAGCAGCCCTGGCAGCGCTGACCCGCTCGCTGCGCACGGCGCTGTCCGGTGCGGGCTTCTTTGCAGCGCCAGCGTTTGCCTTCAGCGGCGTGGCGTTTCCGCTGGCCGGCATGCCCGCCAGCGCCCGCGCCTGGGCCGAGGCCATGCCGTTCACGCACTACATCCGGCTGCAGATCGAGCAACTGCAGATGGGGGCGCCGCTGGCGACCAGCGTGCCCACCATGGCGGGCTTGCTCGTCGCCACGGTGGTGCTCTGGCTGGTGGCGGCCCTCGGGCTGCGCAGTGCCGCCCACCACCCTGCCACGTGGGGGGGCCGCTGAGATGGCGGGGAAGCACGGCCGGCTGAGGGTGGCCCCCTCTCCCCAACCCTCTCCCGCGAGGGGAGAGGGGGTAATGCCTGAGGGCGCCCACAAAGCCCCTTCCCCTCGCGGCGAGAGATTGGAGACAGGGGGGCAATGCCTGAGGGCCTGCAGATGGCGGTCACGCCCACAAAGCCCCTCCCCCCTCGCGGGGGAGGGGTTGGGGAGAGGGGGCAGCCGTGCCCTAGCCGCGCCCGCCACCAGCCCCTCTCCCCGACGCTCTCCCACCAGGGGAGAGGGAGTGAAACCCCAGCACCGCGCGCAAGACACGCGGCGCGCAGCCATCGAAAGCTGAAATGACGGCCCCAGACCCCCACTCTGCTCCGCCCAGCCTGCTGCACGCCTGGCTCGCCGCCCTGGCCGCCGTCGCGCGCGACAAGGGTGTGCTGCTGCTGCTCATCGGCGCGCCCGTGCTCTACGGCTTCTTCTACCCCTGGTTCTATGCCGACGAGGTGCTCACCCATGTGCCCGTGGCCGTGGTGGACCTGGACCACACCAGCCTGTCGCGTCAGATCACGCGGTTTGCCGATGCCGACCCGCGCATCGCGGTGCGCATGGTCACCGGCAGCGAGCGCGACGCGCAGGAGGCCCTGTGGCGCGGCGAGATCGAGGGCTATGCGGTGATCCCTGCCCAGCTCAAGCGCAACGTGGTACGCGGCGAGAACGCCGTGGTCAGCATCGAGGCCAACGGCGCCTACGCGCTGCTCAACAAGGCCGTGCAATTCGGCTTTGCCGAGGCCGTGGGCACTGCATCGGCAGGCATCGAGATCCGCAAGCTGCAGGCCAGCGGCCAGAGCGCACTGCAGGCCCGCGCCAGCCGCGCCCCGGTGCAGTTGCAAACGGTGGCGCTGTTCAACCCTACTGAGGGTTATGGCAGCTTTGTGGTGCCGGCGGTGGCGCTGCTCATCTTGCAGCAAACGCTGCTCATGGGCGCCGCGCTGCTGGCCGGCACCTGGGTGGAGGCCGGGCAGCACCGCGCCAGCGCCACCACCTGGCTGGGCCGGCTGCTGGCGCTGAGCACGCTGGGCTGGGCCAGCGGGCTGTTCTACTTTGGCTGGATCTTCGTGCTGCACGACTACCCGCGCGGCGGCAACCCGCTGGGCGCCCTGGCGCTGCTGGCCTGCTATGTGCCGGCGGTGGCCGCGATGGGGTCACTGCTGGGGCTGTGGTTTGGCAACCGCGAGCGGGCGCTGCAGGTGCTGCTGTGGACCACGCTGCCCATTGCGTTCGTGGCGGGTTTCTCGTGGCCGGTGGAGGCGCTGCCCCAGCCGCTGCAGTGGCTGCGCTGGCTGCTGCCCAGTACCTCGGGCGTGCAGGCCTCGCTGCGGCTCAACCAACTCGGGGCACCAGTCTCGGCGGCCCTGCCCTACCTGTGCGCGCTGGTGGCGCTGTGCGCCGTGTGCACGGCGGCGGTGCTAGCGAAGGCGCGGCCTGTGAACGCAGCGGCGCGGTAAGCCGCGCCGCCGAGCCGTTATTTCATTGCGGATGGGCTGCCGCTTGCGCCCCCGTGCGCAGCCGCACCGGGCCGCTGCGCTGCTCGACGGCCGCTTGCACCTCCTTGCGCAGGCCCAGGGCAAACGCCCACTCGGCCACCACGAAGAGCGGGCCGACGATGAGGCCCACCAGATCGTCCACAAAGGCGGGCTTGCGGCCCTCGTAGTAGTGGCCCACGAACTGGATCACCCAGCCCACCACGAACAGGCCGACGCCCGCGCCCAGCCACACGGCCAGGGGCTGCGCGGCCAGCCACTGCGCCACCGCCAGCATGGCGGCCAGCAGCCCGGCCATGGCCAGGCCGAAGCGCGCGTCCAGCCGCCAGTAGAAAAGGCTGGCCGCCAGCGCGCAGAACAGCGCCGGGCTCACGGGCACGCCACCCAGCATCCACGCGGGGCGCGACAGCAGCACCACCACGGCGAACATGATCATGGGCACGCCCACGAAATGCGTGTGGATATTGCGCGGGTCGCGGTGGTAGTCGGCGTACTGGGAGAGATGATCGATCAGGGTTTTCATGGGTGTCTCCGTCATGGGTTTTGAGCAGGATCAAATGTGGCCCCGCGCGCCAGCCACCGTCTGTCGGACACACGACAAAACCGGCCGCGGCGACGACGCCCCGTTCCCTCGCACACCGCCCGCCCCAACGCCTTGCCCACCGTGACCGCCGCCGCTTTTGCCCCCCTGCCCGCTGCCGAGGCGTTTGCGCCCATCCTGCAATCGGGCCGCTGGTTTGCCCAGTTGCCCCCCGACTTTGCGCAGGCGCTGCTGGCGCTGGGCCAGCTGCGCCAGCTGCACGCGGGCGAGGTGCTGTTCCTGCGCGGCGATGCGCCCTGCGGCCTGTACGCCGTGGTGCGCGGCGCCGTCAGCATCTCGGGCACAGGCGGGCGGGCCGACGAGGCGCGCGCGGCGCTGCTGATCCGGCTGGAGCCGCCGCACTGGTTTGGCGAGATCTCGGTGTTCGACAACTCCGCCCGCACGCACGACGCGCACGCCACCGAGGCCACCACGCTGCTGCACGTGCCGCACGAGCGGCTGCAGCAGTGGCTGCAGGCCCACCCGCAGCACTGGCACGCGCTGGCCCTGCTGCTCACCGACAAGCTGCGCTCGGCCTTCGTGGCCATGGAAGAGCTGGCGCTGCTGCCCGCGCCGCAGCGCCTGGCCCGCCGCCTGGTGATGATGGCCGAGGGCTACGGGCAGTGGACGGCAGGGGGCCGTTCGCGCCGGGTGATCGGCATCTCGCAGGAACAGCTTTCGCTGATGCTGGCCATCTCGCGCCAGACCACCAACCAGATCTTGAAGGACCTGGAGTCCCGCCAGCTGGTGCGCGTGCAGCGCGGCGAGGTGGAAATCCTGGACCTGGCGGCCCTGCGCGCGGCATGCTATTAATTCAATAGCTGCTTGCGCTTGTCGTATGGGCCTCAGAGCCGGATTTCACACAAATACTAAGCACACATTTCATTTCCAGGCACAATCGCGACCATGCAGCTGAACTTCATTGCCAACGCCTCCGTTCCGTCCGCTTCGGGCCGCACGATCCCGGTGATCGACCCGTCCGACGGCCAGCCCTTCGACGAGATCCAGCGCAGCAACGCCGACGACATCGACGCGGCGGTGCATGCGGCCCGCCAGTGCTACCACGCGGTGTGGCAAAAGTTGGCCCCGGTGGAGCGCGGCCGCCTGCTGCAAAAGCTCTCGGCCAAGATCCTGGAACATACGGACGAGCTGACGGCGCTGGAGCAGCGCGACTGCGGCAAGCCCACCAAGCAGGCGCGGGCGGACGCGATTGCACTGGCACGCTACTTCGAGTTCTACGCCGGTGCGTGCGACAAGTTCCACGGCGAGACCATTCCCTACCCCGACGGCTACAGCGTGCTCACCTGGCGCGAGCCCCACGGCGTGACGGGCCATGTGATCCCGTGGAACTACCCCATGCAGATCTTTGGCCGCAGCGTGGGCGGCGCCCTGGCGGCGGGCAATGTGTGCGTGGTCAAGCCGGCCGAAGACGCGTGCCTGTCGCTGATCCGCGTGGCGCAGCTGGCGGCCGAGGTGGGCTTTCCCTCGGGCGCGCTGAACATCGTCACCGGCTACGGCCATGAGGTGGGCGACGCGCTGGCACGCCACCCGGGCATCGACCACATCAGCTTCACCGGCAGCCCCAAGATCGGCACGCTGATCCAGCAGGTCGCCGCCGAGCGCCACTGCCCCGTGACGCTGGAGCTGGGCGGCAAGAGCCCGCAGATCATCTTTGCGGATGCCGACCTGGACGCCGCCATCCCCGTGGTCATCAACGCCATCGTGCAGAACGCGGGGCAGACCTGCTCGGCCGGCTCACGCGTGCTGATCGATTCGCTGATTTATGAACCGCTGCTGGAGCGCCTGGGCAAGGCGTTTGAAAAGCTGCGCGTGGGCCCCGCCGCCATGGACCTGGACGTGGGCCCGCTGATCCGCCAGACGCAGCAGCAGCGCGTATGGGATTTCCTCTCTGACGCACAGGTCGCCGGCATCCCCATGGTGGCCCAGGGCGTGGTGGTGGACGAAGCGCCCGAGACCGGCTACTACCAGGCCCCCACGCTGCTGCGCGACGTGCCGGTGCAGCACCGTCTGGCGCAGGAAGAAGTCTTCGGCCCCGTGCTGTCGGCCATGGCCTTCCAGGACGAAGACCATGCCGTGGAGCTGGCCAACGCCACGCAGTTCGGCCTGGTGGCCGGCGTGTGGACGCGTGACGGCGCCCGCCAGTTCCGCATGGCCAAGCGCGTGCACAGCGGCCAGGTGTTCATCAACAACTACGGCGCGGCGGGCGGCGTGGAGCTGCCGTTTGGCGGCGTCAAATCCAGCGGCTACGGGCGCGAAAAGGGGTTTGAGGCGCTGTACGGCTTCACCACCTTGAAAACCGTTGCCATCAAGTACGGCTGAAGAAGCACGGCAGGGTGTCCCGCCCGCGCACGACGGCGTGGGCAGGCCCCGGTAACCTTGGCCGCTTCTGTACGACGTCTCTTCTTTTGCCATGCCCCTGAGCCCTCCCGCCCCCCGCACCCTGAAGCACGTCCGCCGGGTGAACTACCAGGGCTTTGAACGCGACGATGGTCTGTGGGACATCGAAGGCGAGCTGCACGACAGCAAGGCCTACGACGCCGCATCGTTCCGCGACCCCAGCCAGCAGCGTCTGGCGGGCGAGGCCATCCACCACATGTGGCTGCGGGTGACCGTGAACCGCCAGCTCGTGGTGCAGGCTGTTGATGTGGCCATGGATTCGCACCCGCTGCAAGGCTGCACCGAGGCCCAAGCAGCCCTGCAGCGCATGGTGGGCTGCAGCATGGCGCACGGCTGGCGGCACGCCATCCAGAAGCACCTGGGCGGCGTGGCCAGCTGCACGCACCTGCGCGAGCTGCTGTTCAACCTGGCCACGGCCGCTTTTCAGTCGGTGCCCGCGGTGTTTACTTCGGCCCACCCGGATGAGCCGCCGCGCCATCTGGGCCAGTGCACAGGGTGGGACTTCAACGGCCAGGGCGTGAAGGAGTTCTTCCCCCAGTTCTACGGCCGTGTGCCGCAGGCTGCCAGGGCTGCAGAACCAGCGGCAGCTACAGAAAATTTTGCCAAATCGGCCTCTAGCGCTTGATAGTCAAGCGCCAGCAGCTATCAATTTTGAGTCATCCAAGGAGCCATCCCATGCGCGTGCAGAACAAATCCATCATCGTCACCGGCGCCGGCAACGGCATTGGCGAGGGCATCGCCAAGCGCCTGGCCGCCGAGGGCGGCCAGGTCATCGTCAACGACATCAACGAAGCCGGCGGCCAGCGCGTGGTGGCCGAGATCACCGCCGCGGGCGGCACGGCCGCTTTCTTCAAGGCCGACGTGACGAAGTCCGCCGAGGTGCAGGCCCTGGTGGAAAAGGCCGTGCAGCTGTACGGCCGCCTGGACGTGGTGGTGAACAACGCCGGCTGGACGCACCGCAACCGCCCCATGCTGGAGGTGAGCGAGGAAGAGTTCGACAAGGTCTATGCCATCAACATGAAGAGCATCTACCTCTCGGCCATCCACGCCGTGCCCGAACTGCGCCGCGCGGGCGGCGGCAGCATCATCAACATCGCCTCCACGGCCGGCCTGCGCCCCCGCCCGGGCCTGACCTGGTACAACGGCTCCAAGGGCGCGGTGATCATCACCAGCAAGTCCATGGCCGCCGAGCTGGGCCCCGACAACATCCGCGTGAACTGCATCAACCCCGTGTTCAACCCCGACACGGGCCTGGCCGCCGATTTTGCGGGCGGCCCCATCGACGAGGCGCGCCGCGCCAAGTTCCTGGCCACCATCCCGCTGGGCCGCTTCTCCACCGCGCTGGACGTGGCCAACGCCGCGCTCTACCTGGCCAGTGACGAGGCCGCCTTCGTCAGCGGCGTGTGCATCGAGGTGGACGGCGCGCGCTGCGTCTGATGTCGCGGCGCCCCGCGCCGTCCGCGGCGCGAGCGCGGGGACGGCCCTATCCCAGCACTTCCCGCAGGGCCGCTTCGTACAGGCTGGTGAGCTTGTCCATCACCGTCAGCAGGCGCTCGCTGGTGGTGGCCACGGCGCTCAGGCCCTGCTCGTCGGCGGGGCGGCGCAGGGCCGACTCGAAGAACAGCCATTGCGAGCCCGCCAGCTCCAGCTCGTTGCGGATGGCCGCGGTGGACACGGGCGTGGCGCCCAAGGTCTGCAGCGCCTGGCGGAAGTCGGCCGCGTCGGCAGCCAGCTGGGCTTGCACGATCTTGGACTCCGCCTTGGCTGCGGTGAGGAAGTAGTTCTTGGCCAGCCGCTGCGACAGCATGCGCTGGCGGCCTGCCAGGCTCACCAGGCGGGCGCTGGGCGCCTGCGCCAGCTTCTCGATGGCTTCGGTCACCGCCTGGGCGATGAGCAGCGTGCGGTCGGCCTGCTCGGACGCCGCCACCACCGCCGCCGTTGCTGTGGCGGGTGTGGACGTCATCTGGTTGAGCAGGGCAAACTGCTTTTGCACCTCCTGCAGCTGGCGCCCGACTTCGGCGGGCCACTGGCCGGACTGCATGCCCTTGGCCAGCTCGCTGCTGCCCACCTGGACCATCTTGCGCGCCAGGCCCATCACGTCCACCGCCGCGCTGGGCAGCACTTGCAGGTATTGCTGGCAGTAGGCCTTGGCCATGCGCTGCGACAGCGCGCGGAACCAGCCTGCGTAGTTGATGGCGCCCGACAGGCCCATTTGCGCCTGGGCGCCGGTGGCCCAGGTGGGCAGCAGCACGCTGGCCGCCACCCATTGCACCGCCGTGCGGCGCTGGCATGTCGCGCCCAGCACCGGTACGTCGCGCATTTCCTGCATGTTGTTCTCCTGAAACGAGGTGCGCCCATTGTTGCGACGCAGCACCGGCGCCTGGCTGCGCCATGTCAAAGGCCGCTTCTGCGCCCTCGGCGCCCTTCCGTGCCCGCTGCGCATAACTTGACCGCGATCAACTTTCCCCATGGGGTCTTGTCCCTGCCGGAAGGGGCCATGCGGCAAAATCCGGGGCATGTCCGAACGTGTGATTCCCCTGGTGGACCAACGCCTTGCCGCCTTGGCGGCGCAGGTGCCCGCGCATGCCGCCGCGCCCACCGGTGTGCTCACCGACACCCTGGGCCGCCCGCTGCGCGACCTGCGCATCAGCGTGACCGACCGCTGCAACTTCCGCTGCAACTACTGCATGCCCAAGGAAGTGTTCGACAAGGACTATCCCTACCTCCCGCACGGCGCGCTGCTGAGCTTTGAAGAGATCACGCGGCTGGCGCGGCTCTTCCTGGCCCACGGCGTGCGCAAGATCCGCCTCACGGGCGGCGAGCCCCTGCTGCGCAAGAACCTGGAAGAGCTGGTGGCCCAACTGGCCCAGCTGCGCACGGTGGACGGCGTGGCGCCCGACCTCACGCTCACCACCAACGGATCGCTCCTGGCGCGCAAGGCCCGGGCGTTGAAGGACGCCGGGCTGAGCCGCGTGACGGTGAGCCTGGACGGCCTGGACGACGCCGTGTTCCGCCGCATGAACGATGTGGACTTTCCGGTGGCCGACGTGCTGGCCGGCATCGACGCGGCGCAGGCCGCGGGCCTCACGCAGATCAAGGTCAACATGGTGGTCAAGCGCGGCACCAACGAGCACGAGATCCTGCCCATGGCGCGGCACTTCCGCGGCACGGGCACCACGCTGCGCTTCATTGAATACATGGACGTAGGCGCCACCAACGGCTGGCGCATGGACGAGGTGCTGCCCTCGGCCGAACTCATCGAGCGCCTGCGCGCCGAGCTGCCCCTGGTGCAGCTCGACCCTAGCAGCCCCGGCGAGACCGCCGAACGCTGGGGGTACACCAACGCAGCGGGCCACCACGACCCGGCGCTGGGCGAGATCGGCGTGATCAGCAGCGTGACCCAGGCCTTCTGCCGCGACTGCAACCGCGCCCGCCTGTCCACCGAGGGCAAGCTCTACCTGTGCCTGTTTGCCACGCAGGGCTACGACCTGCGCACCCTGCTGCGCGGCGGCGCCACGGACGAGGCCATTGCCTCGGCCATTGCACCCATCTGGCAGCAGCGCAGCGACCGGTACTCGGAGCTGCGGGGCAGCCTGCCGGCCGACGAATCGCGCGGCGTGCGCCGGGTGGAGATGAGCTACATCGGCGGATAGCACGTGACCCCTCCCCCTGAGTCGCCTTCGGCGTGCGCCGGCCGGCGCCGTGCCAGTTCCAAGACCGTCAAAAGCCCCCCGTCCACGCCCCTTTGAAGATCACGAATGATTGATACCCAAGACATCACCGGCCTGGTCCTTGCCGGGGGCCGCGGCTCCCGCATGGGCGGGGTGGACAAGGGCCTGCAGAACTTTCGCGGCATTCCGCTGGCGCTGCACACGCTGATGCGGCTGCAGCTGCAGACCGGCGCCGTGATGGTCAATGCCAACCGCAATCTGGCCGCCTACGAAGCGTTTGGCGCACCGGTGTGGCCTGACGTGCTGGCCGACTATGCCGGGCCCTTGGCCGGTTTTCTGACGGGGCTGGAGCGGTGCGAAACGCCCTGGCTGCTGACGGTGCCCTGCGACACGCCGCTGTTTCCGCTGGACCTGGCGGCGCGCCTGGCCGCGGCGGCCGACGCCCAAGGTGCCGACATCGCCATGGCCGCCGCGCCCGAGGACGATGGCACGGGCCGCACCACCGTGCGCACCCAGCCGGTGTTCTGCCTGCTGCGCGTGGGCCTGCTCGAAAGCCTGGTGGCCTTCACCCAGGCCGGCGGCCGCAAGATCGACGCGTGGACAGGCCAGCACCGCTGCGCCATCGTGCCCTTCGACCAGCCGGGCGACGATCCGCAGGCCTTCTTCAACGCCAACACCCTGGCCGAGCTGCAGGCGCTGGAAGGTGCCGCTTCGCAATGACCCGGGCGGGCCACCAGTCTGCCGCCGCCCACACCACCGCCCTACTTCGCCTATCTCCATGAAGACCATTGCCCAGATCGCCGCCGAGCTGCAAGGCTACGACCCGCAGGCCCTGCGTGCGGACGATGTGAACGCCTTTTTGCACCACCTGGTGGAGCCCGTGCGCGCCACCGAGGAGCTGCCCCTGTTCAGCGCCCTGGGCCGCGTGCTCGCGCGCGACGTGGTGTCGCCCGTGAGCGTTCCGCCGCACGACAACTCGGCCATGGACGGCTATGCCTTCGCCGGCGCCCAGCTGGTGCCGGGCCAGCCCCTCACGCTGCGCGTTGTGGGCACGGCGCTGGCCGGCAAGGCCTGGGCAGGCACGGTGGGCGCGGGCGAGTGCGTGAAGATCATGACCGGCGCCATCATGCCCGCGGGGCTGGACACCGTGGTGCCGCAGGAGTTCACCACGGCGGCCGCCGAGGGCCACGTCACCATCGCCGCCGATGTGCTGCGCCCCGGCGACAACCGCCGCTTCAAGGGCGAGGACCTGGTGGAAGGCGGCGTGGCGCTGGCCCAGGGCGCGCTGCTCACGCCTGCCGCGCTGGGCCTGGTGGCCAGCCTGGGGCGGCCCACCGTGACCGTGTTCCGCCGCCTGCGCGTGGCGTACTTCTCCACCGGCGACGAAATCCTGAGCCTGGGCGAGCCGCCGCGCGAGGGCGCGGTGTACGACAGCAACCGCTACACCGTGTTTGGCCTGCTGACCCGCCTGGGCGTGGAGGTGGTGGACCTGGGCGTGGTGCGCGATGAGCCTGCGTTGCTGGAAGCCGCGTTTCGCGACGCGGCGCAGCGTGCCGACGCCATCATCACCAGCGGCGGCGTGAGCGTGGGCGAGGCCGACCACACCCGCACCATGATGAAGCAGCTGGGCGACGTGGCCTTCTGGCGCATCGCCATGCGCCCGGGCCGGCCCATGGCCGTGGGGCGCATTGCGGGGGAGCCATCTCAAGAAAAATCAGCGTCCAGCGCATATGCAGCAAGCGCTAGCAGCTATCAAAATGATAGTAATCGCACACCCGGCGGCGCCGTGCTGTTCGGCCTGCCCGGCAACCCGGTGGCGGTGATGGTGACCTTCCTGGCCTTTGTGCGCCCCGCCTTGCTGCGCATGATGGGCTGCACGCACCCCGCGCCCCCGCTGCTGCGGGCCACCTGCACCGAAGCGCTGCGCAAGAAGCCCGGCCGCACCGAGTACCAGCGCGGCTGGGTCACCACGGCCGCCGACGGCACGCTGCAGGTGCGCACCACGGGCAACCAGGGCTCGGGCGTGCTCAGCTCCATGGTGCAGGCCAACGGGCTCATCGTGCTGCACCACGGCCAGGGCAACGTGGCGGCGGGCGACGGCGTGGACGTGATGATGTTTGACGGAATGATCTGACGTGGCCCCGGGCGGGCGCCCGTCACCGCCGGCGGCGGGTTTTTGGTAAGGTCAAGCCCAGCACTTCCGCGCAAACCTAACCTGCCTGACGCGCCCCGCACCTCGGCTTGGTCCGCGCCGCCGTCGGCTTCACACCTCTGCACGCCATGCCCTACTCCGCCCAGCACCTTGCCCAGCCCCCTTCCCGCGACGATGTGGACCGCCTGCCCGGCGCCACGGTGGTCGAATTCGGCACGCCCTGGTGCGGCCATTGCCAGCGGGCCCAGCCGCTGATCGAGGCCGCCTTGAAGGACCAGGCCGGCGTGGCCCACGTCAAGGTCGAGGACGGCCCGGGCCAGCGCCTGGGCCGCAGCTTCGGCGTCAAGCTCTGGCCCACGCTGGTGTTCCTGAAAAACGGGCAGGAAGTGCAGCGCCTGGTGCGCCCGCAGGACGGCCAGGCGCTGCAGGAGGCCGTGCAGGCACTGTCTGCCTAAGAACGTGTTTACGGTCTAAGCCTCCCCCGCGACGAAAAAAATAGGGCCCGGACGGGCCCTTTTTGCTGCTGGTGGGTGCTGCTTCCGCCCGGCTACCGGCGGCCCAGGGCCTGGTCCACGCCCCGGTTGGCCAGCGCGTCGGCGCGCTCGTTGCCGGGATCGCCGGAGTGCCCGCGCACCCAGCGCCACTCAATGCGGTGGCCGGCCGTCGCCACCAGGGCATCCAGGCGCTGCCACAGCTCGACGTTCTTGACGGGCTGCTTGGACGCCGTGCGCCAGCCCTTGGCCTTCCAGCCATGGATCCACTCGGTGATGCCCTTGCGCACATATTCGCTGTCCAGGTACAGCGTCACGGCGCAAGGCCGCTTGAGGGCGGACAGCGCCTCGATGACGGCCATGAGTTCCATGCGGTTGTTGGTGGTGCCCAGCTCGCCCCCGAAGAGCTCTTTCTCTGTCGTGCCCGAGCGCAGCAACACCCCCCATCCGCCGGGGCCGGGGTTGCCTTTGCAGGCGCCATCTGTGTATATCTCTACCTGGTTCAAATCGAAGTCCTGTTTCTGGTTCTGGTTCTGGTTCTGTCGGTGCCGCCGCCCGCCACCGCTCGCGGCAGCCGGGCGGCGCTGTGGGGCGCCGGGGTCCGGTTGGCAACGGGCACGGTGGCGGCGGACCGCTGCCGTGCCGAGCGCCACGCGGGCTCCAGCAGGCGCATGCCGTGCACCCGCTTGACCGCCACGAGGAAGTAGGCGGCGCCGAAGATCGGCCACCACTTTTCTCCCAGCGGGTCCATGAAGCCGAAGCGGTCCAGCCACTGGGTGCTGCGCACCGCGGGACGATAACAGCCAAACCGGGCCGATTCGACCTCGAAGTTCAGCAGGCGCAGCCAGTCGCGCAAACGCCGGTACCCGATGAACTCGCCCAGGTCGGGAAGGTACAGCGTCCCCCGGCCGGCCCGCCGCAGCAAGCGCGCGCGCCACTGCCGCAGCCCCCAGAGGCTGGTGGGGTTGAGCCCGCTGATCACCACCCGCCCTTCGGGCACCAGCACCCGCTCCACCTCGCGCAGGGCCGCGTGGGGGTCGCTGCTGAGCTCCAGCGTGTGGGGCAGCACCAGCAGGTCCAGGCTGGCCGGCGCAAACGGCAGCGCCGCGGGCTCGGCCAGCAGGTGCACCGCCCGCAGCGGCGGCGGCTGTGCGCCCGGCATCCCCGCTTCCCGCGCAAGCCCTTCCTGGCCGAGCGCGAACCACTGGTGCGGCATGCGGTTGGCGCGCAGCCCGTCCAGCAGCGGCATGCCCAGCTGCAGGCTGTGGTAGCCGAAGATGTCGGCCACCGCCTCGTCAAAGCGCGCCTGCTCCCACGCCAGCAGGTACCGCCCGGGGGGGGAGTCAAACCAGTGGTGCAAACCTATAATTTGATCGCTCATGAACTTGCTGCCGCTACCTGCCTTTACCGACAACTACCTCTGGATGCTGCATGACGGCCGCCAGGCGATCGTTGTGGACCCGGGGGACTCCGTGCCCGTGCTGCAGGCGCTGCAGCAACTGGGCGTGCAGCTGCAGGCCATTCTAGTCACGCACCACCACCCCGATCATGTCGGCGGCGTGGACGTGCTGCGCAACGCCACCGGCGCGGTGGTCTACGGCCCGGCGCGCGAAGACATCCCCGCGCCCGTGCGCCCGCTGGCCCACGGCGACACGGTGGAGGTGCTGGGCCTGCGCTTTGAAGTGATCGACGTGCCAGGGCACACGGCGGGCCACATCGCCTACTTCTGCGAGGCCGTGGACGCAGAGCCGGTGCTGTTCTGCGGCGACACGCTGTTTTCCGGCGGCTGCGGGCGGCTGTTCGAGGGCACGCCGGCGCAAATGCTGGCGTCGCTGGACCGCCTGGCCGCCCTGCCCGGCAACACCCGTGTGTGTTGTGCGCACGAATACACACTTTCCAACCTTCGGTTTGCCCGCGCGGTGGAACCCGACAACGCAGCACTGATCCACTACACCGACCAGTGCGAGGCACTGCGGTCCCGCCACCAGCCGACGCTGCCTTCGCGCATCGCGCTAGAGCGGGACATCAACCCCTTTCTGCGCGTACGCCAACCCGCGGTGGCCCAGGCCGCCCGCAATCACGACGTGCAGGTGAACCCAGGCGATGCCGTGGCCGTCCTGGCCGCGCTGCGCCAATGGAAGAACGAGTTTCGATGAAAATTCTGCACATTGCCTGCGTGGCGTGCATGCTGTGGCTCACCGGCTGCGCGACCACCACGCCCTCGCCCGACGAAGCGTCCGGCAGCACCCCCACCTCAGGAAGCACGCCCCCCTACCGCAGCGGCCACACCCCCATCATCCCCAACGGCCCCCTGAAACCCATCACCGCCGCCCAGGCAGCGGGCGGCGAGGTGGCCTCGCTGTCGGCCCCCGCGGACCTGTGGGACCGCATCCGCCGCGGCTTTGCCATGCCCGACCTGCAAAACGAGCTGGTCCAGGACCGGGAGCAGTGGTATGCCACCCGGCCCGACTACATGCAGCGCATGACCGAGCGCTCCAGCAAGTACCTCTTCCACATCGTCGAAGAGCTGGAACGGCGCGGCATGCCCACCGAGCTGGCCTTGCTGCCCTATATCGAAAGCGCCTTCAATCCCCAGGCCGTCTCCAGCGCCAAGGCCGCGGGCATGTGGCAGTTCATGCCCGCCACGGGCAACTATTTCGACCTCAAGCAGAACGCCTTCCGCGACGACCGGCGCGATGTGCTGGCCTCCACGCGCGCCGCGCTGGACTACCTGCAAAAGCTCTACAACATGTTCGGCGACTGGCACCTGGCCCTGGCTGCCTACAACTGGGGCGAAGGCAGCGTGGGCCGCGCCATTGCGCGCAACCAGAAGCTGGGCCTGGGCACCAGCTACACCGACCTGAACATGCCGGCCGAGACGCGCATGTACGTGCCCAAGCTGCAGGCGGTGAAGAACATCGTGGCCAACCCCGACGCCTTCCGGACCGAGCTTCCGCTCATCGAGAACCACCCCTATTTCCAGACGGTGGACATCACGCACGACATCGACGTGTCGCTGGTCGCCACGCTGGCCGGCATCCGCGAGGAGGACTTCCGTGCGCTCAACCCGTCGTACCACAAGCCCGTGATCCTGGCCGCCGGCACGCCCCAGATCCTGCTGCCCTGGGACAACGCCAAGGTCTTCCAGCGCAACCTGGAGGCGCGCCGCGACGGCCAGTACGCCAGCTGGACCGTGTGGTCCGTGCCCACCACCATGACGGTCGCCGAGGCCGCCCAGCGCGCCGGCATGAGCGAAAACGACCTGCGCAGCATCAACAACATCCCCCCGCGCATGCTCATCAAGGCCGGCTCGGCCCTGATGGTGCCGCGCTCGGCCGCCATCCGGGAGGACGTGTCCTCGCACCTGGCCGACAACGGGCAGGTGGCTTTTGCCCCGGAAATCGTCACGCGGCGCACCACGGTGCGCGCCCGCAAGGGGGAAACCGTGGCCAGCATTGCCCGGCGCTACCAGCTGGCCGCCGCCAGCGTGGCCGACTGGAACGACGTTCGCGCCACTGCGGCCTTCAAGGCCGGGCAGCAGGTGGTCGTGTACCTGCCCGTGCGGCAGGGAGCGCAAGCGCGCGGACCGAGCCCCCAGGCACGGGGCCAGAACGCGCACGGCCGCAGCAGCCCGGCGGCACGGCCCGCCACCGCTGGCAAACGCCCCGCCGTGGTGCCCACCCGCCGCGGGGGCACCCCCTCGAAGGTCAAGCGCCGCTAAGGAGGCTGGGGGGGCGCCAGCGGTCCCCCTCGCCCCATCGGCGGGGCTGCGGTGCCGGCTCAGAGCTTCAACGCGTGCATTCCCAGCAGGCCCAGGATCCCCATGATGATGAGGTACAGCGCCACGATGGTGCTGAGCAGCCGGGGCATGACGAGGATGAGGATGCCCGCGATGAGGGAAACGAGCGGGCCGATGCTGAGGGAGAAGGTCATGGTGCAATCCTTGGAAGACACAGGGGTCGGCCAAGACTAAGGCCAACCGGCAGCGGCCGAATGTAAGTCATCGGCGCGATTGCACGGACGAACCCCGCGCAGCGCCTTGCCGCTCGGGCGGCCCTCCTCAGAAGACGCCGATCAGAGGGTGAATTTCTGGCGCGCCTTGCGCACAAAGTCGTTGGTGTAGGTGCGCGCAAGATCCGCCTTGAGGTCCGCCAGCTCCGCATGGGCCCGCGGCAGCACGCGCAGCGCCGTGGCGGGCCCTTCCTCCGGCATGGCTCCATTGGGAGAATAGGTCTCGCGCACGCGATTGAACGCGGCGAGGTACAGCCCGCGGTCGCCCATCAGGTAGCCCGTGGGCACGGCCTTGGCCAGATCGGCCGGCGCGGCGGTCTGCAGCCACTTGAGCGCGTGCACGATTCCGTTGGCCAGCGCCTGGGCCTGGGCCGGCTGCTTTTGCAGAAACGCCTGGGGCGCGTACAGGCACCCGGCGGGCATGGCGCCGCCAAACGCCTCCTGGGCCGACTTGAGCGAGCGCATGTCGGCAACGATGCGGGTGTCGGCCTTTTGCTCCAGCAGCGTCATGAGCGGGTCGGCGTGGCACAAGGCGTGCACCTGGCCCGAACGCAGGGCGTTCATGGCGCCGACGCCGGAGCCCACGCTGACAAAATTGACCTCACGCGGGCCCAATCCTGCGCGACCCAGGACAAGACTGGCAGCCATGTGGGTGGACGACCCCACGGACGACACGCCGATGCGCCGCCCCTGCAGGTCGCCAAGATCCTTGTAGGCGGGAACGGCCCGCAGGGACACCCCCAGCGCCAGCTGGGGCGCCCGCCCCAGCACCACGAACGAGCGGAAGGCCTGGCCCCGCGCCTGCTGGCGCAGCGTGTGTTCGAACGCTCCGGCGCACACATCGGCCGTGCCGTCCTGCACCGCCTGCAGCGCCAGCGCCCCCGCCGGCAGGTCGCGGATGGTGACGTCCAGCCCCTCGGCGCGGAAGTAGCCCAGCTGGTCCGCCAGCACCAGCGGCAGGTGGTACAGCACGCCCTGCCCGCCCACGGCGATGGTCACGCGGCCCAGCGCGGCTTCGTCCGCCTGGGCCCGCACCAGGGCGGGCGCAAGCACCGCCGCTGCGGACAGGGCGGATACGGAGCCGAAGGCACGGCGGGTCAACAGGGGCGAGCGGGGGAGCATGGAATGGGGCAAAACGGGCAATGCTGCACCGCAACAATCGTGCCGCAGAGCGGGGAAACCCGCATCAGGGTGAATCCCAGCGGGTTTCTACGTACCCAGAGCGGCAGAGCAAGGCGCCCGGACTGCCCGGGCTGTCCGGGCGGGGACGGCCGCCGCTCAGCGGTATCCGATGAAGAGAATGGCAATGTTCACCAGAAAGCCCGCGGCCCACACGGCGCTGCGCACCGTGGGCATGTCGGACACGTACATCAGGATGTAGAAGATGCGCAGCATCACGTACAGCAATGCCAGCATGTCCAGCAGGGTTTGGCCCGCCCCGAGCAGGTGCGCAATGATGACGGCACCGATGAAAAACGGCAGGCCCTCGAAACTGTTGGCCTGGGCGGCATTGGCCCGGGCCCGCCAGTCGGTCTGCCGGGCCATCCAGGCGCGCGGGTCATGGTTGTCGAAACCGCCGTCCTTGCGGGACTTGCCGAAGCTGCCGCTCTTGGCGAGCCAGGCGCAGCCCATGGGCAGCAGTGCCGCGATCAGCACGCACCAGTAAGCCACGGTAAACCTTGCGAGGTGCAGGGTGGTGTTCATATTTTGAGCCTTTTTGGCCTCCAGCGCTTGATGGGTAAGCGCTGGCAGCTATCAATTTGTGAGTTTTCCCGAGGGGCGGCTGCTTGCGTGCCGGCGCGTTAGCGGCGGTCGACCAGCGCATGGGCGATCGTACCCAGGTCCACGTATTCCAGCTCGCTGCCCACCGGCACGCCGCGGGCCAGCCGCGTCACCGGCACGCCCCGCGCCTTCAGCGCCTCGCTGATCACATGGGCCGTGGCTTCTCCCTCCGCGGTGAAGCTGGTGGCCAGAATCACCTCCTGTACCGCGTCCTCGCCAGCCCGCTCCAGCAGCTTCTGGAGACCGATGTCCTTGGGCCCGACACCGTCCAGCGGACTGAGCCGGCCCATCAGCACGAAGTACAGCCCCTTGAACGCCCCGGTGCGCTCCAGCGCCGCCAGGTCGGCCGGGGTCTCCACCACGCACAGCCGGGTGGCGTCGCGCGCGGGATCCAGGCAGGTGCTGCAGACCTCGGCCTCGGTAAAGGTGTGGCAGCGCGCGCAGTGGTGCACCGTCCCCACGGCCTCGTGCAGCGCCCGGGACAACAGCTCCGCCCCCGCGCGGTCATGCTGCAGCAGATGGAACGCCATGCGCTGCGCAGACTTCACCCCCACGCCCGGCAAACGGCGCAGTGCCTGGATTAGAACGTCGAGGGAGTTGGTGGTGGACATGGACGGGGTGGTGAAGGCAAACAGCTTGGGAGAAGGGGGCGGCGGAGCCGGGCGTCGACAAGCTCCGCCCGCACGGACTTACGAAGAACCACGGGAATATGCCCTGCTGTCAGCCCCCATCCTCCAGGGCGTAGCGAGCGGGATCAGCTGCCAGGCGGACGGAGCACAGGAACCGGAACGTACTTCCTGTACGTGAGGATTCCGGGCACCGCCCAACGACGCAGATGACCCGCGCAGTAGCCAGCCCTCAGAAAGGGAACTTCATGCCGCCGGGGAGGCCTGGCATCCCCGCCGTGAGCTTGCCCATCTTCTCGGCCGACGTTTCCTCGGCCTTGCGCACGGCGGCATTGAAGGCCGCCGCCACCAGGTCTTCCAGCATGTCCTTGTCGTCGGCCAGCAGGCTGGGGTCGATGGTGACGCGCTTGACGTCGTGCTTACAGGTCATCAGCACCTTGACCAGGCCCGCGCCCGACTCGCCTTCCACTTCGATGAGTGCCAGCTCGTCCTGCGCCTTCTTCAGGTTGTCCTGCATCGCCTGGGCTTGCTTCATCAGGCCGGCGAGTTGTCCTTTGTTGAACATGGTGTGTTTCCTTTGCTTTCTTGCTTTCTGGTGGATCGGTTCCCACAACGGGGTTGAATTCGGTCTTTGCGGTATTCGCGTTCACGTCACGCCACATCACGCCACATCACGCTATTGTGCGCAACGCCAGCAACCTTCAAAACGGGCGCGCCCAAATCCCGGGGGCCCTCCCGCACAGCGATAGAGGGGGAAGGCGCCAAAGGCGACTCAGGGGGAGCTTTATACCGGTTTAATGCTGCCCGGCACGATTCTGGCGCCGTAGTCGCGCACCAGGGACTGCACGTAGGGATCGTTGTTCACGATTTCCTCCGCCCGCCGCTGCCGCTCGGCTGCAGCGGCCGCATTGCGCCGCGCCGGGCTGTCGATGACCACGCCCACTTCCACGCTGATCTGGGTGGCATGGCCCGCCGCCTCCAGCGCGGTGCGCAGGCGTTCGCGCGCCGTGGGCTGGTTCAGGGACTCGCGCTCCACGCGCAGCAGCCAGTGCCCGCCGTCGCGCGCCACCAGCTGCGACTGCAGGGCCAGCTCGCGCACCAGGGCGGTGATGGCCTCGGCCGCCACGAGCTGCTGCACCGTGGCATGCCAGACATCGCCCTCGGGGGTGGGCGTGTAGCGTGCGGACACCGGCGCCGGAGACGACAGCGGCAGGGGCTGCAGCCGCTCCCCGGGCTCGGGCACCTCACGCACCGGGATTGCTACAAACTGAGGAGCACCCGGCGCTTTCTGGGCGGGCTCTGCGTGCTGATTTTGCTGCGAAAGGTCGTCCACCGTCCGCACCGGCAGCGCCGTGGCACCGGCGGCCGCTGGCGCCGCGGGAGACCGGTCATCGGGCTCCTCCGGTCCGGGCCAGGGGGGCGGCTCGGAGTCGCCAACCGCCTCGGCGGGCGGCGGCGACACGGCAGGCGCGGCCACTGCGGCTGGCGCTGGTGCCAAAGCGGCAGGAGGGACCGCCGCGGGCGGCACCGTTGCGCCCGGCGCGGGCATGCGCGTCCCTGCAGACGCGGGCGCAGCCGCCGCGGACCCGGGTTCAGGCCGCGTCAGAGTTTTTTTTTCAGCCGGGGCGCTGGAGGGGTCTTGAGGCTTGAAAGCCAGCAGCCGCAGCAGCACCATGGTCAGCGCGGCATATTCGTCGGGCGCCAGGCCCAGTTCGCCGCGCCCGTGCAGGCACAGGCTGTAGAGCAGCTGGGTTTCGTCGGCAGGCATCAGGCCGGCCAAGCGGGCGGTCTCGGCGGCCTCGGGGTCATCGGCATCCACCGCGCCTGCCATCTGCGGCACGGCCTGGAACACGGCCATGCGCTGCAGCACGGCACTCATCTCTTCCAGCGTGGACGCGGCCGACAGGCCGTTCATGCGCAGCGCGTCCGAAGTCTCCACCACGGTCTTGCCATCGCCCTGGGCGAGCGCATCGATGAGGCGGAACACGTACGAGCGGTCCACCGCGCCCAGCATCTGCCGCACGCCGGCTTCCTGCAGCTGGCCGCTGCCAAAGGCAATGGCCTGGTCGGTGAGCGACAGCGCGTCGCGCATGGAGCCGCGCGCCGCCCGGGCCAGCAGGCGCAGGGCCTGGGGCTCGGCAGGCACGTTCTCCTGGGCCAGCACGCGGGTCAGGTGCTCCAGCACGGTCTCGGGCGCCATGGGCCGCAGGTTGAACTGCAGACAGCGCGACAGAACGGTGACCGGCACCTTCTGCGGATCGGTGGTGGCCAGCACGAACTTGAGGTACTCCGGCGGCTCCTCCAGCGTCTTGAGCATGGCGTTGAACGCCGTGTTCGTGAGCATGTGCACTTCGTCGATCATGAAGACCTTGAAGCGGCCCTGCACCGGCTTGTACACCGCCTGCTCCAGCAGGCTTTGCACCTCGTCCACACCGCGGTTGGAGGCCGCGTCCAGCTCGGTGTAGTCCACGAAGCGGCCGCTGTCGATGTCGGTGCAGGCCTGGCACACGCCGCAGGGCGTGGCGGTGATGCCGCCGTTGCCATCGGGCCCCTGGCAGTTCAGCGACTTGGCCAGGATGCGCGACACCGTGGTCTTGCCCACGCCGCGGGTGCCGGTGAACAGGTAGGCATGGTGCAGCCGCTGCTGCGTGAGCGCGTTGGACAGCGCCTGCACCACATGCTCCTGCCCCACCATTTCGGTGAAATTGCGGGGGCGGTACTTGCGGGCGAGCACGAGGTAGGACATGGACGTGATTCTATGTTGCGCCCGCGCCCGCTCGCCTGCGGCTTCAGGCAGCTTTCAGGATCGGGAACCATCATGTTTCCTTTACCTGGAACAGAAATGACACCTCGACTCCCTTCCTCGCGCTTCAACGGCTGGTCCATTGCCCTGCACTGGCTCATGGCGGCGCTACTCGTGGCCACAGCAGCCACCATGGAACTGCGGGGCATGTACCCCAAGGGCAGCGACGCCCGCGAGCTCATGAAAACGGCCCACTACACCCTGGGCGTGGCGGTGTTCGCGCTGGTGTGGCTGCGCCTGCTGGCACGCGCGCTGCAGGCGACCCCGCCGATCACGCCCGCGCCGCCCGCGTGGCAGTCCGGGATGGGCCGCGCCATGCATGGAGCGCTCTACGCCCTGATGATCGGGTTGCCCTTGCTGGGCTGGCTGGCGCTGAGCGCCAAAGGCACGCCCGTCGGCTTGCTCGGCGGCCTGCAGTTGCCGTCCGTCCTGGCGGAGAACCCCGACACCTCGCACTGGCTCAAGGAAATCCACGAAGCAGGAGCCACCGCAGGCTACGTGCTGGTGGCGCTGCACGCTGCTGCGGCACTGCTGCACCACTATGTGGTGCGCGACAACACACTGCTGCGCATGCTGCCCGGCCGGCGCTGAGTTGGCCTGGCTGCAGACCCCATGATGGCTCGGATTCACGAGGGTTATGCCGGCCGCACCTGGGCTATGGCTTACAATTGGCGGTGACGGGCCTCCCCGCATGGTGAAGCGGCCAACCGGGTCAGGTGGGGAACCAAGCAGCCCTAACTGTGGAGCCAGTGCCGGGGGTAAGGCTCGTCAACTTTCTTTTCTTGCGAGCGCGACTCACGCCCACGGCGGCTGACGCGCCTGCGGGCACATCGCCCCAACCCTCCCCCTCCCATCAGCATTCCCTGCACGGCCGCACTGGCGGCCGCCGGCACGGCTGTCAGTGCGTTCCCACGCCATGTTGAGGTTTTGAGCCGCTTGGCACCGGCGGCACGGCGGGCACACTTTGTTGCAGCCCCACTGCCCCTTCCTGTTGCCGGTGCCGCCATGCCCCAGCCCCTGTCCTTCCGATTGGTTTGCTGTTCCCGCCGCTCGCCGCTGGGGCTCGGCTGCCTGGCCCTGGCGGCCGGTGCGGCGTGGGCCGAGGAGGCTCCGCTGGCCGAGGATGCAAAGGTCGCCCTGCAGCACGAAACCGCCGCCCTCGGCGCCGCGCAGAACGTCGAGATCAACAGCCGCATCCTGCCCATGGCGGCGGACTCCGCGCCAGCGGCCCATGGGGTGCCGCCGGGCTATGCGGGTAGCGGTGCCACCCAGACCCAGCACCTCGACATCACACGCTGGCTGACGCCCGCGTCCTCCGGCGCGTGGGGCCAGTTCGGCCTGTCCCTGGGGGTGAGTGCCCCCAGCCCCGGCGCCGCCGCGCCCGCACTCGCGCCAGGCAGCGGCTCCCCCGCCAGCCTGGATCTGGGCATGCGCTGGCGATCGCGCCTGGACAATGGCCGCCACCTGGACATCGCAGCCTGGGCCCAGGCCCCGCAGTGGGGCCAGCCGCAGGATGCGATGAACCTGATCTGGCAATCGCAGCAGCCGGCGTACGGCACGCGGGTGGAGATGCAATGGGCGTCGTCGCGCACCCGGGGCCTGGTGCCCGAGTTTGGCGCCATTGGCGTGCAGCTACAGGGCGGATCGCGCCTGGTGCTGCGGGCGCGCAAAGGGGGGCCGATGCTGTACTACCGGGCGAAGTTTTGAAGCCCCCCTGAGCCGCTGCGCGGCTTCCCCCGCAGGGGGACGCCTCCAGGGGACCGGCAAGGCGGGATCCACGGAGGCCCGGCGTGGAATGCGCCAGTTGCGGGCGCCGCACACACCCGGAGAACCGATGGCCTGTTCAATCTCCGCTGCGACGCAGCCAGCGGAGCGCGCCTTCTCCCGCCACGCGCCCGCTGGCCATGCTGGCCGTGAGCAGGTAGCCCCCGGTCGGCGCCTCCCAGTCCAGCATTTCGCCCGCGCAGAACACGCCCGGCACGGCGGTCGCCATGAGGTGGGCGTCCAGCGCCTCCAGCGCCACGCCGCCGGCGGTGCTGATGGCTTCGTCCAGCGGGCGGGCTGCCACCACGGTGATGGGCAGCGCCTTGATGGCCTGGGCCAGTGCCACCGGGTCGTTCATGCCGTCCTTGCCCAGGTGTTCGTACAGCACGCCGGCCTTGATGCCGTCCAGGCCCAGCCGGCCCTTGAGGTGGCTGGACAGCGAGCGCGAGCCGCGGGGGTGGCGCACTTCCACCAGCACACGCTCGGGCGTGTGGTCTGGCAGCAGGTCCAGGTGGAACGTGGCGTGCCCATGTGCTTCGATCTCGTCGCGCAGCAGGTGCGACACGGCGTAGACCAGGCTGCCTTCCACGCCCGTGGCCGTGGCCACGAATTCGCCGCGGCGGTGGAAGGCGCACCCCTGGCTGTCGGTGAAGGACAGCGCCACGGTCTTGAACGGCTGGCCGGCAAAACGCTGGGCGAAATGCGGCGTCCAGCCGACGGCCGGTGCCGGCGACTGCCCCAGGAGCTCCTGCAGGAAGGCGCGGCGCGTCTCCCCAGCGGGCGCCTGCGCACACAGCACGTCGAACCCGCAGTTGGCGGGCCGCAGGGGTGCGATGGCAATGCCGCGCTCGGCCAGCAGGGGCACCCAGGCCCCGTCCGAGCCCAGGCGCGACCAGCTGCCGCCCCCCAGCGCCAGCACCGTGGCGCGGGCAGGCACCCGCACCTCGCCCGCGGGGGACTGGAACCGCAGCGCGCCGTCGCCCGCCCAGCCCAGCCAGCGGTGCCGCATATGAAAGGCCACGCCCTGCCCGCGCAGGCGCTGCAGCCAGGCGCGCAGCAGCGGCGCAGCCTTCATGTCGGCGGGGAAGACGCGGCCCGACGTGCCCACGAAGGTCTCGACGCCCAGGCCCTGGGCCCAGGCCCGGATTTCCGGGCCGCCAAACGCCGTGAGCCACGGGGCCACCTGCGCCTGCCGCACGCCATAGCGCTCGGCAAAGGGCGCGAGGGGCTCCGAGTGCGTGAGGTTCAGTCCCCCCTTGCCCGCCAGCAGGAACTTGCGCCCCACCGAGGGCATGGCATCAAAAAGATGCACCGCCACCCCCGCCTGCGCCAGCACCTCGGCAGCCATCAGCCCGGCCGGGCCGCCGCCGATGATGGCCACGTCGCAGGACGCGGCAGGAACGGTGGGCAGTGCGGATGAGGGGGCTGAGGACACGGGGAGAACCTTGTAAATGAGGGGCGACGGAGAGAGGCGAAACGGGAGTGGCCCGCTCAGAACAGCGAGCCCTGCCGCGGCGGGGCGGCATCCGCCACGGAGGAGGCCGGTGCGGGCGAGCGGGCACGGGTCGACGCCGGCTGCACCCCCTGCGCCAGGGCGCCGGGGGCGGGAGTATGCCCCAGCCCGGGCGGCACCGCGCCGTCCACCGGCACCAGGCGCCCGTCGCCGGTGAGGAAGGCGGCATGCACCGCCTCGCCCGGCATCAGGGCCGCCACTGCCTCACGGTAGCGCTGCAGCTGCGCCACCAGGGCCTGCTGGCGCTGGGGCTGCGTGGCGCTTTTGTAGTCCAGCACCCACCAGCCCGCCAAGGCATCGCCGGCCTGCACGGCGCGGCGCTGTACCAGCCGGTCGATGCGCAAGCTCTGGCCCTGGTAGTGCAGCGGGGCTTCGTTGATCGCGGTCTGGACCAGCGCCGGGTCCCACGCCCAGGCGCCCTCGCCCGCCAGAATGGCCTGCGCCATCCGGGCCGCCTGCTCGGCGGCGGCGGGCGTGATGTCGTGGTCGGCGGCCAGGCGGGCCAGGCGCGCGGCGGGCCAGCCGTGCGCGCGCGCATCGGCCAGCGGGGCACCAGCCACGCCCGCCTGCTCCAGCAGCTGGTGCATGGCATCGCCCTGGCGCGAGAGCGGAGTCGATTCCGCATCGCCCGGCATGGCCACGGGCGCGTCGCCCGCCAGCCCGGCGGCGGTGTGCACGCGGGCGGTTTGCAGCGCCTCGGGCAGCGCGGGCAGGCTGGGGATGGTGAAGGTCGCGGCGGGAACGGCGGCTTCTGCGCCGTGCTCTGCCGGGGCCAGGGCTTGCAGATCAACCTCCGTGACCAGCGGGGCGAGCCGGTTCCACCAGCTGCCGGGGGCCGGGTTGCCGGGTTGCACCGACGACAGCGCCAGGCAGTGCTTGGCGCGCGTCATGGCCACGTAGAGCATGTTCAGCTCCTCGCGGCTGCGGGCCTGCTGCTCGGCGGCCAGCGTGGCCTCGGCGCTGGGCGGCGGGTTGGATTCGCTGGCCAGAAAGATGAAAGCCGAGGGCGCGGGCTGCTCGCCGGGCCAGTCCACCAGCACGCCCATGGTTTCAGCCTTTTGCGGGCGGGTGTCGGTGTCCAGCAGCAGCACGCAGTCGGCCTCCAGACCCTTGGCACCGTGCACCGTCAGCAGGCGGATCGCCTGCGCATCGGCCCGACCGGGGGCGCGCACGCCGCCCTTCTTCATGGCGCGCACAAACGCATAGGGCGTGAGGTAGCGCCCCCCGTCGTGTTGCAGCGCGGCGGCCAGCAGCGCGCGCAGGTTGGCCTGCACGGCCTGGCGCTGCGTGACGGGCGCGGCAGCGGCAAAGCGGGCCAGCACGTCGCCCTGCTCATAGATGGCGTGCAGCGCATCGTGCGGCGGCAGGCGCTGCACCCAGCCCTGGTATTGAACCAAAACAGGCCCCAGCGCTTGTAAATCAGGCGCGAGCAGCTCACTTTTCAATAGCAAATCAAACCAGCTGCAGCCCGCATGCTCAGGCTGGCGGCGCAGCACGGCCAGCGCCACCAGGGCGTCATCGCCCAAACCAAACAACGGCGACTTGAGCGCGCGCGCCAGCGACAGGTCGTGCGTGGGCGAGACCAGCGCATCGAGCAGCGCCACCATGTCCTGCACCTCAGGCGCGTCGAACAGGTCCGACTTTTCGGGCTGCACGCAGGGCAGGTGCAGGGCGCGCAGGGCCTCTTGCATGGTGGCCAGGCGGTCGCGTTTGCGGGCCATCACCAGCACCTCTTTGGGCGGGGTGCCGCTGGCGATCTGCGCGGCCACCCAGGCGGCGGCCTGCGTGCATTCGCGCATGCGCTGGGTTTCTTCGGCTTCGTGGCGGGGTTCGGTCAGGCTGTCGCGCCAGGCCAGCGGGTCGCGGGCGGTGCTACCTCCATCGCCCGCATCGTCGTCATCGGTGATGGCGGGCAGGCGCAGCAACTGGCCCGTGTGTTTCGATTCAGTGGTGTGGTCACGGAAGCCTGTGGTCTCGTGCTGCGCCTGGGCCTGCCCCATGACGGCGTTGACGGCGGCAATCACACCCTGCGCGTTGCGGCGCGTGTGGTCGCAGCTCAAGAGGTCACCACCCAGGCCATCGCGCACAAAGGCCTGCGCGGCAATGAACACCTGCGGCTCAGCCCGGCGAAAACGGTAGATGCTCTGCTTGGGGTCGCCCACGATGAACACGCTGGGCGCAGCCGACCCGCCGCCCGAGCCCGCATAGCCCGCCAGCCACGCATGCAGCGCCTGCCACTGCAGCGGGTTGGTGTCCTGAAACTCATCGACCAGCAGGTGGCGGATGCGCGCATCCAGACGCTCCTGCACCCAGCCGGAGAGGACGGGGTCGGCCAGCATGACCAGGGCCGTGCGTTCCACATCGTTCATGTCCACCCAGCCGTGCTGCTGCTTGACGGCGGCAAACTGCCCGATCAGGCAGCGCGCCAGCCGGGCCATGCGCTGCTGGTGCTGCCAGGCCTCGTGCTGGCGGCGGGCCGTGAGCAGGCGCTGCAGCTCGGGCTCGGCATCCTGCGCGGCGGGGCACTTCTCCAGGTTCTTCGACAGGCGGTCTTCCTTGGCGACGAACAGGGCTTTGCGCAGCATGTCCAGGCGCTGGTTCAGGTCAGCGCAGGCCAGCGCGTCGATGATGGCGTCCGCCGCCTTTTGCGGGGTCTTGTTGGGCTCGGCCCCCAAAGCGCTGGCACGGCTGCGCCAGCGTTGCAACGCGGCGTCGGTCTGCAGGGCCTCGGCGGGCTCGGCCAACGCAGCCAGTTCGGGGTACGCCTGCTGGAAGGGCGGCACCGAGGCATCGACCACGCCTTCCGCATCGGCCAGGTCAAACTCCACCCGCTTGGCCAGTGCCGCTGCCAGCGCCTTGTGCGTTTGCGAGCGGCCATGGCGGGCCACCACGGCTTCGTAGTCGGCACGCAGGCTGGCGCTCTCGGCCACGGCCTGCAGGAACGGCGGCCAGACTTCGCGCACCGCCTCGGCATCGTCTTCGAGCAGCTCAAAGTGCGCGGGCAGGCCTTGCTGCTGCAGCAGCGCCAGCGGGGCGGTGCCCAGCAGCGCGGCAAACCAGCTGTGAAAGGTGCGGATCTGCACCGGACGCCCCGCCTCCAGCAGCTGGCGGTATAAATTTTGTAGCGCCTCGCGCTTGTCCAGAGCGCCTTGGGGGCTGATTCCGCGTGCAATCAGCTCGGCGGTGAGTTCCTCCAGCGGCTTGTGGCTGAACTGCTCCAGCCACTCTTGCAGGCGCTGGCGCATCTCGCCCGCGGCCTTTTTGGTGAAGGTGATGGCCAGGATTTCGTGCGGCGCGCAGCCGTCCAGCAGCGCCCGCAGCATGCGCGAAACCAGCATCCAGGTCTTGCCCGCGCCCGCGCAGGCTTCCACCGCCACGCTGCGGGCCGGGTCGCAGGCAATGGCGTAGAAGGCCTCGCGGGAGACGGTGCGGCCGTTGTGCTCGTAGGCGGCCTGCATGGGTTGGGAAAGGCTCTCGGTCATGGCATCTCTGGCGCGGGCAACGCCTGCTCGGCATCTGCCCAGTAGTCTTTGCGGCACAGGCCGCGCACGGCGCAGAACTCGCACACCGAGCCCTCGCCCAGCGCGGGCAGCGGTGCACCGGCAGCAATGCGGGCCATGTCGTGCTGGATGCCTTCGACCAGCACGTCGCGCAGGTGCACCACCTCGTCCTGTTCATGCAGTTGCGTCTCGCCGCGCTCCCCCACGTTGACGTAGGCGGCGCGCAGCGTGTCGTGGTGCAGCAGGGCGGCGTAGAAGGGCAATTGCGTGTCTTCCGCACCGCTCTTGACGCGCTGGCGGGTGACGCTGTCGCTTTCGGTTTTGTAGTCAATCACCAGCACCGTAGGCTCGCCGGTGCTGGAGACCCCGTCGATGCGGTCGATGGTGCCGATCAGCTCCAGGTCGCCCAGCGGCTGGCGGGCCTTGACCTCGGCCTGCCGGAAGGTCGCGCCCTGCTGCTCGTGCCCGGCCAGCCAGTGCAGGTAGCCGTCGCGCAGCTGCGCCCAGCCTGCGGCATAGGGCAAAAAGTCGCCGTCCTGCAGGCGCTGCTCGCGCGTGACGGCCTCGGCGGCGGCATCCATGCGGGCGCTGCGCTCGCCCGCGTCGTCCGTGGGCTGATCGCGCAGGTCTTCGTGAAAGCGCTGCAGCACCGCGTGCAGCCAGTTGCCAAAGTCGCGCTTGTCCACTTCGGCGTCCAGCTCATCAGCCTCGCGCAGGCCGAGCTGGCGCTGGGCAAAGAAGCGGTAGGGGCAGTGGCGCAGGTCGGAATAGGCGGTGGACGAGAGTTGCAGCACGGGCAGGGCCTGGCCCACGGGCAAGGGGCGCAGCGTGGGCGCGGCCTGCACCGTGCGGGGCGGGCGGGCGTCGGTGCCCTGGGCCGCGTCGCCTTGCAGTTGCAGGGCCAGCACCAGGGCACTGGCCAGCAGCGGCTCCCCGCCCTCATCGCTGGTGCGCCACAGCACGTCCACCACGGGCGTGCGCAGGGCGTTGGCCCAGGCGGCGCGCTGGGCGGCCTCCAGCGTCTGCCGCGTGGGCAGGCCCCAGGCCTCGCGCTGGGCCTGCGACCAGTCGCCCGAGGGCTCGGGCGCAGGCTGCAGGCGCTTTTCATCGCTGCCCGGCAGCACGGCGGCGGCAAACGGGCGGCCCAGCAACTGGGGCATGGGCAACACCACCACGGGCGCGTCGGCGGATTGGGACGCCACGTAGCGCCCGGCCTCCAGCACGTCCTTCACCCAGCGCGTGAATTCGGCCAGCGCCATGCGGCGGCCGGCGCTCTCGCCCCAGCCCGCCAGCTCGGCCTGCTGGCCGTCTTGCAGGCGCAGTGCGGCCAGCACGCGCATGCCCGCCGGGTCGGCCTGCAGGCCTTGCCACTGGCCCGCCTGCTCCAGCACGGAGCGCAGCGCCGTCAGCCACTGCGGCAGCGGCCGTGCGGCGCGCAGGGCGTCGCGCCAGCCCTCCACCGTGGCCACGGTGCGGGCCAGGGCGGGCTGGGTGCTGACATCACGCGCGGCGGCGGCGCTCCACTGCGGCACCACGTTGCGGCGCAGCCATTGCTCCAGGCGGTTGACGTCGCCCGGAGTCAAGGCGGGGGTGTGCTTGAGCCAGTCCAGCACCACGTTGGACGATGCGTTCCACGCAGCCGCTTCCAGCGCGGCCATCAGGCGCGCGGCCGAACGGGTGGTGGAGAGAATCCAGCCGCTTTCATCGCGCACCAGCACGCCCTGGCTGTCCAGGTGGGCCAGCACGCGGCGGACCAGGGCCCGGTCGGTGGCCGCCAGCGCCACCGGGATGCGGCCCTGCTCGACGTGGCGCAGCACACACGCAGCGGCGCGGTGGGCTTCGTCCTCGGCATCCGCCGCCGCATGCAGTGCAACGTGGGACGGGGCCGGCGCGAAGACATCGCCCGGCTCGGCCTGCCACAGCGCCACGCAGCAGGCGCTGGCGCCCCAGTGCTGCACCAGGGCGCGGTTGAAAGCATCGGACTGGAAGCCCTCCAGCACCACCAGCGCGTCCACCGCGGCACGCACGCCGGGCTCGAACAGCACATCGGTGGCATGGCGCGAGGCCAGCACCCATTCCAGCGCCAGGCGGGCCACCAGGGCTTCGTAGTGCAGCGCACTGCCCGCCTCGGCCGCGGGCAGCAAGGCGCGGGCGGCATCGCCCCAGGCGGCGCGCCGCTCGGGCGGCACCGCCGCCACCACCGGGGCCAGCTGGGCCGCGGCCTCCTGCAGCGGCGTGGCCAGCACATCGCGCTGGGCGCCCTGCCCCACGCGCTCCAGCAAGGCGCGCGCAGTGAGCGTGTCGCGCGCCACGTCGCCGGCAAAGTCGTCGCCGGCGGGCTCAAACCCTTGCAGCTGGGCAGCCCAGTTGCGCGTGGTTTCAAAACGCGGTGCAAACCCCTGCGGAAACTGCTGCGCCCAAAAGCGTTGTGCCCAGGGCATGAGCTGGGCGTAGGGCACCAGCACCACGGTGCGCGCAAGGTGGGCCTGCAGCGCCCCGGCGTGGGCCGCCACCTGCGCCAGGGCACGTTGCCACACTGCGGCGCACGGCGCGCTGTACTGATCGCTTTTCGCTATGACTGTCATAGCACCGCGCGGCCCGGCCACACCGGTGAACGTGGGATTGGTTTCTGTCACAATGCCTGCACTTTAAACGTACACCGGTTGCAACCCGCTGAAAAACAAGGAATCCCGCCATGGCCAGCGAACTCATCAAACATGTCTCCGACGCCAGCTTCGAAGCCGACGTGCTGCAACCCGGCACCGCAGTGCTGGTGGACTACTGGGCCGAATGGTGCGGCCCCTGCAAGATGATTGCCCCCATCCTGGATGAAGTGGCGGGCACGTACCAGGGCAAGTTGCAGATCGCCAAGATGAATGTGGACGAGAACCGTGAGATCCCTGCCAAGTTCGGCATCCGCGGCATTCCCACGCTGATGCTGTTCAAGAACGGCCAGCTGGCCGCCACCAAGGTGGGCGCCATGAGCAAGGCGCAGCTGACGGCCTTCATCGACCAGCAGCTGGCCTGATTGCCCGCCCAAGCCGTCCGCACCCCGCACCTGCACACCGCGTGCAGGTCTGTGGCGGGGTAGGCGGCACCCCACCGAAAGCGGCTTGGCAAGCCCGCCGCATTTTTTTCCTGTCATAATTCCTGCCGATCACCGGCCCGCACGATTGGCGGCCGGGCCAAGATCCCTGGCATGCCGGGCCTGCAAACAGCAGCCCTCGCGGCATCAGCCCTTCCCCCCCAAAGATTCATACCCGCTCCGCCAAGGAGTCTTTCCATGCACTTAAACGAACTCAAGGCACTGCACGTGTCTGAAGTCCTGAAGCAGGCCGAAGAACTCGAAATCGAAAACACGGGCCGCATGCGCAAGCAGGAGTTGATGTTTGCCATCATCAAGAAGCGCGCGAAAGCGGGTGAACAGGTGTTTGCCGACGGCGTGCTGGAAATCCTGCCCGACGGTTTCGGGTTCTTGCGCAGCCCCGACACCAGCTTTACCGCCAGCACGGACGACATCTACATCAGCCCCAGCCAGGTGCGGCGCTTCAACCTGCACACGGGCGACATGATCGAAGGCGAAGTGCGCACGCCCAAGGACGGCGAACGCTACTTTGCCCTGACCAAGCTGGACAAGGTCAACGGCGGCCCGCCCGAGCAGAACAAGCACAAGGTGATGTTCGAAAACCTCACGCCCCTGTTCCCCAAGGAGCAGATGCGGCTGGAGCGCGACATCAAGGGCGACGAGAACATCACGGGCCGCATCATCGACATCATCGCCCCCATCGGCCGCGGCCAGCGCGCGCTGATCGTGGCCCCGCCCAAGAGCGGCAAGACGGTGATGATGCAGCACATCGCCCACGCCATCACGGCCAACAACCCCGACGTGCACCTGATGGTGCTGCTGGTGGACGAGCGCCCTGAAGAAGTGACGGAAATGCAGCGCACGGTGAAGGGCGACATCATCGCCTCCACCTTCGACGAGCCCGCCGCCCGCCACGTGCACGTGGCCGAGATGGTGATCGAGCGCGCCAAGCGCCTGGTGGAGCTGAAGAAGGACGTGGTGATCCTGCTGGACTCCATCACCCGCCTGGCCCGCGCCTACAACAACGTGGTGCCCTCCAGCGGCAAGGTGCTGTCCGGCGGTGTGGACGCTGCCGCACTGCAACGCCCCAAGCGCTTCTTCGGCGCGGCCCGCAAGGTGGAAGAAGGTGGCTCGCTCACCATCATCGCGACCGCACTGGTGGACACCGGCAGCCGCATGGACGAAGTGATCTTTGAAGAATTCAAGGGCACGGGCAACTGCGAAATCCACCTGAACCGCCGCCTGTACGAAAAGCGCGTGTTCCCCGCCATCGAACTCAACAAGAGCGGCACCCGCCGCGAAGAGCTGCTGCTGGCGCCCGAGATCCTGCAAAAGACCCGCATCCTGCGCCAGTTCATGTACAACATGGACGAGATCGAATCCATGGAACTCATGATCAAGAACATGAAGGCCACCAAGACCAATGTGGACTTCTTTGACATGATGAGAAGGGGTGGGTGACATCCCCCTGGGGCGCTTGGCGCCTCGGTGCGTCCGCCAGAGAGGCCCTTGCGCGGCGGTTCCAGCCTGGGCCGGGACGGTTGCTAAAAACCCTGGCAAACCCAAAATTGAAGAAATCGCCGTCTGTGCAATAATCGAGGGCTTTTTCTTGCGGAAAGTACATCGGACTGGCCGGTGCGGCTCCCGCAGTTGACTCAAAGGAAGATCATGAAAGAAGGCATTCACCCCAACTACCGCGAAGTTCTGTTCGTGGACCTGTCCAACGGTTTCAAGTTCGTCACCCGTTCGTGCGTGAACACCAAGGAAACCGAGACCTTCGAAGGCAAGGAATACCCGCTGTTCAAGCTGGATACCTCTTCTGAATCGCACCCTTTCTACACTGGCACGCAAAAGTCCGTGGACAACATGGGTGGCCGTGTGGAGCGCTTCCGCAACCGTTTCGGCAAGACCGCAGCGAAGTAATTCGCCTTCTGCGATCGCGCCACAAGGGCAGCCCGGGCAACCGGGCTGCCCTTTTGTTTGGTTTTGCCCTTATTCTCAGTGGCTCCGTTGTGCCGCCTTCCGACGCGTGAATCTACCCACCCCCGCCATCGTCTCCCAGGACGCTGTCAGCCCCCTGCCCCGCTGGGCGCTGATCCTGCTGTGCATTGCCTACGTCGTCCCCGGCTTCGTGGGCCGCGACCCCTGGAAAAACGCCGACGTCACCGCCTTTGGCTACATGCTGGAGCTGTCCCAGGGCCGCACGCCCTGGCTGAGCCCGCTGCTGGGGGGGCTGCCCCCCGAAACCGAAGGCCTGTTGCCGTACTGGCTGGGCGCCTGGGCCATCCAGGCCGCGCCCTCGTGGATTTCGGCGGAGATGGCCGTGCGTATCCCATTTGCCGCGCTGCTGGTGCTGACGCTGGCCGCCACCTGGTACGCCGCCTACTACCTGGCCCGCAGCCCGGGGGCCCAGCCGGTGGCCTTCGCCTTCGGCGGAGAAGCGGCGCCGCGGGACTACGCCCGCGCCATTGCCGACGGCGCGCTGCTGGCCCTGATCGCCTGCCTGGGGCTTGCGCAGCTTTCCCATGAGGTCACCAGCTACCTGGTGCAGCTCAGCTGCACGGCACTGGTCTTTTTTGCGGTGGCCGCCCTGCCGTACCACACGCTTGTCCCCGCAGTGGCGCTGGGCGTCGGCATGGCCGGCCTTACGCTGGCTGGCGCCCCGGCACTGACGGCGCTGCTGGGTGTGGGCAGCATGGCCGTGATCGTCTACGCCCCGGGCAGCGGCACCGACCGGCGCCTGCGCTGGGTGCTGGCCCTGGCGGCCGCCACGCTGGCGGCCGCCCTTCTGGCAGGGGCCCTGGACCTGTGGCGCTGGCGCATCGTGGGCGTGGCATCGGGCGGCAAGGAGTGGCAAAGCCTCACGCGGCTGCTGCTGTGGTTCGGGTGGCCCGCCTGGCCGCTGGCCCTGTGGACGCTGTGGCGCTGGCGCCGGCAGATCTTCAGCCCCCGGGGCCATCGCCACCTGTGGCTGCCGCTATGGTTCTCCATGGTGTCCATCGGCGCCACGGTGACCACCCAGCCCGCAGACCGGGCCCTGCTCCTCGGGTTGCCGGCCCTGGCGGCCCTGGCCGCCTTCGCGCTGCCGACGCTGCGGCGCAGCGTGGGTGCGCTGATTGACTGGTTCACCCTGCTGTTCTTCACGGTGTCCGCGCTGGCGATCTGGGTGATCTGGGTGGCGATGCAGACCGGGGTGCCCGCCAAACCGGCCGCCAACGTGGCCCGGCTGGCGCCCGGCTTTGTGCCGCAGTTCTCGCTGATCGCGCTATTGGCAGCCCTGGCCGCCACGGCGGGCTGGTGCGCCCTGGTCTGGTGGCGCGCCGCCCGCAACCGCGCCCCCATCTGGAAGAGCCTGGTGCTGCCGGCCGGCGGCGCGGCGCTGGGGTGGCTGCTGCTGATGACGCTGTGGCTGCCCCTGCTGGACTACGCCCGCAGCTACCAGCCGCAGGTGCGCAGCGTGGTGGCGGCGCTGGGCCCGTCGCCGGGCTGCGTGCAGACCGTGGGGCTGAGCCGCGCCCAGGTGGCCGCACTGCAGTACCACGGCGGCCTGTCACTGCAACGGGCGCGGCTGCAGGACGATTGCAACTGGCTGGTGGCCGATCTGGCCGCGTGGCCCGCTTCGGAACGTCTGGTCCGGGCGTCCCAGTGGGAGCTGCAGGCCACCATTGCCCGCCCCACCGACAAGAACGACCACCTGCTCGTGTTCCATCGCGCGGAACCTGCGCGCTGATGTCCGAGCGGTCGATCATCGCCCGCCACGCGCTCACCGTGCTGGCGGGCCAACTGGCCGTGATGGCGTTCGGCGTGGCGGACACCATTGTCGCGGGCCGGCATGGTGAGGCTTCGCTGGCCGCGCTGTCGGTGGGCAGCGCCATCTTCATCAGCGTGTATGTGGCGCTCATCGGCGTTTTCCAGGCGCTGCTGCCCGTCTGGGCGGAGCAGCGCGGCGCACGCCAGACCGCCGCCCTGGGCCGCAGCCTGCGGCAGGCGCTCTACCTGTGCGCCGCCGCCTCGCTGGCGGGCGTGTGCCTGCTGCTCTCGCCCGGCCCCCTGTTGCGATGGACCGAAGTGCCGCCCGCCCTGCGCGGCGACGTGGAGCGCTATCTGGCCGTGCTGGCGCTGGCCCTGCCGCCCGCCCTGCTCTTTCGCATGTACAGCACGCTCAACCAGGCGCTGGGGCGCCCCAAGCTGGTGACCTGGCTGCAGGTGGGCTCCCTGTTCATCAAGCTGCCGCTGTCCGTCTGGTTCACGTTCGGGGGTGCCGGCCTGCCGGCCCAGGGCGTCGTGGGGTGCGCCTGGGCCACGCTGGTCGTCAACTGCAGCATGCTCGCGGTCGCGGTCTGGCTGCTGCGCACCCAGGACCTGTACGAGCCTCTGCAGATCTGGCGCCGCCTGGAGCCGCCGCATGGCCCCACGCTGGCCGCGTTCGCCCGGCTGGGCGTGCCGGCGGGGCTGGCCGTCATGGTGGAAGTGACCTCCTTCACGCTGATGGCGCTGTTCATTGCCCGCCAGGGCACGACGGCCGCTGCCGCCCACCAGATCGCCGCCAACGTGGCCGCCGTGCTCTACATGGTGCCCCTGTCGCTGGCCATTGCCACCAGCGCCCGCACCAGCTACTGGCTGGGCGCCGGGGAGCCCTCGCGGGCCCGCCATGCCGTCTGGACGGGCTTAAGGCTTGCAGCGCTTTGTGGGTGCGCGCTTGCAGCTATATTATTCATAGCAAAAGACGGCGTGGCACATCTCTATTCGCACCAGCCCGGGGTGGCCGCCGCGGCCGCGGGCGTGCTGGCCTGGGTGGCCGCCTACCACGCCGCCGACGCACTGCAGACCCTGTGCGTGTTCGTGCTGCGCTGCTACCGCATCACGGTGGCGCCGCTGGCGGTGTATTGCGTGCTGCTGTGGGGCGTCGGCCTGGCGGGCGGCTACCTGCTGGCATACCGGGGGCTGGGTCCCTGGCCTGCGACCCCGTCGCCCGCAGCCTTCTGGGCCGCCAGCGGCGCGGCGCTGGGCGTGACGGCCGCGTTGTTCCTGGCGCTGCTGCGCCGCGCCGTCAGCCCGGCAGGGAAAAGCCGCGCAGGCGGTTCGCCGGGAAGGTGACCGAAAACACCGAGCCCTTGCCCAGCGTGCTGGCAATGTCCAGCGTGGCGCCGTGCCGCTGCAGCACGTGCTTGACAATGGCCAGCCCCAGCCCGGTGCCCCCGGTTTCTCGGGAACGGCTGCGGTCCACCCGGTAAAAGCGTTCCGTCAGCCGCGGAATGTGCTCGGGAGCGATGCCGGGCCCGGTGTCCTGCACCGAAAACACCGCCCGGCCATCGGCAAGGCGCTGCCACCCCACCGTGATCGTGCCCCCGGCCGGGGTGTAGCGCACGGCGTTGCTGATGAGGTTGGACAGGGCGCTCTGCAGCTCGGCCGGCACGCCGGCGATCTCGCCTTCGGCCCGCAGCGCGTCGGCAGAGGGAAACACCATGGTGTGCGGCCGGGGCTGGTTCTGTGTGAGCAACCCCGACAAGGCGCGGCCGTCCTCCTCGCAGCGGTGCATCAGCGCGAACACGGGCGTCCATTCGGCCATGCCGGGCGGCGGGCTGCCCTCCAGCCGCGACAGGGTCAGCAGGTCTTGCACCACGCTTTGCATGCGCAGCGCCTGCTGGGCCATCATGCCCAGGTAGCGCGAGCGCTCTTCCGCGCTCAGGGGCAGGGTCTGCAGCGTTTCCACAAAGCCCATCAGCACCGTGAGGGGCGTGCGGATCTCATGGGACACGTTGGCCACGAAGTCGCGCCGCATGGCCTCGGCCTGCTCCAGCGCAGTGACGTCGCGCGACAGCAGCAGGGTGCGGCCGTCTCCGTAGGGATGCAGGTGCACCGACAGGCGCACCGGGCGCGAGGGCGTGCTCAGGCGCCCTTCCAGCACCACATCGTGGGTGAAGTCCTGTGCCGCCAGATAGGCGGTGAACTCCGGGTCCCGCACCAGGTTCCCGATGGACTGCATCATGTCGCGCTGCGCGTCAAACCCAAAGTGGCTGGCTGCCATCTGGTTGCACCATTCGATGCGGGCCTGGGCGTCCAGCAGCACCACGCCGTTGGGCGTGGCCTGCAGCGCCGCCAGGATCTCTTGCAGGCGGCTGTCGCTACTGCGGATTTCGGCCTCCTGCCGGCGCAGCAGGCGCCGTGCGCGGTCTGCGGCCTCGCCCCACATGCCCCGCATGGCGGGAACATCCGTCAGGTCCCCCGTGCGCAGCCAGCGCAGCACCCGCGCGCCGCGCAGCAGGTCCCAGGCAAACCAGACCCAGCCCGCGAGGGCCGCGCCCAGGGCGGCGCCCCACGGCCCGCCTTCCCACCAGCCCAGCCCCCCGCCCACCACCTGCCAGAGCAGGAAATACGTAATTCGCCACAGCATGCGCTCAGCCAAGCCTTCCCGGTCCAAAAACCCAGGGCGCCACGGGTGCGCCCACCATTCCCCGCGCCCGATCGACCTCGATCAGGCCTGCAATTGCACCTGGGGCTGGGCCGTGAGCCGGTAGCCTGCACCGCGCACCGTTTCCACCATCACCGATGCGGCGCCCAGCGCCTCGCGCAGGCGCTTGACGTGCACGTCCACCGTGCGCTCCTCGATGAAGACGTGGTCGCCCCACACCTTGTCCAGCAGCTGGGAGCGGCTGTGCACGCGCTCGGCATGCTTCATCAGGAAGTGCAGCAGCTTGAATTCGGTGGGGCCGACCTTGAGCGGCTGCCCCTGGAAGCTCACGCGGTAGGTCCCCGCGTCCAGCACCAGTTCGCCAATGGTCACGCTGTCGCTCACCTGCTCGGGCGCGCGGCGGCGCAGCACCGCGCGGATGCGGGCCAGCAGCTCCTGTGTGGAAAACGGCTTGGTGATGTAGTCGTCCGCGCCGGCATCCAGCCCTGCCACCTTGTCCGGCTCGTCGCCGCGCGCGGTGAGCATGAGGATGGGGATCGGCTTGGTCCGGGCGTCCGCGCGCCATTTGCGCGCCAGCGACAGGCCGCTCTGGCCGGGCAGCATCCAGTCCAGCAGGATGACGTCCGGCAGCACGGCATCCAGCTCGCGCTGGGCGGAATCGCCGTCTTCCGACCAGAAGGGCTGGAATCCGTTGTGCCGCAGGTTGACGGCAATCAGCTCGGCAATCGCGGGTTCGTCCTCGACGATGAGGACGCGTGGGAGCTTTCTCATAACAGTGCCAAAGCCCTTTCTTCTTACAGCACGGCCGATTCGATCTCGTCGAGGGCAGTGTGGCGCACATCCTTGCCCTTGACCAGATAGATGATCAGCTCGGCCACATTCTTGGAATGGTCTCCGATGCGCTCGATCGCCTTGGCCAGGAACAGCAGGTCCAGGCTGGGCGAGATGGTGCGGGGGTCTTCCATCATGTAGGTGATGAGCTTGCGCACGAAGCCGTCGAACTCCTTGTCGATGAGGTCGTCCTCCTTGAGGATGGCCACGGCCGCCTTCACATCCAGCCGCGCAAACGCGTCCAGCGTCTTGCGCAGCTGGCCCGAGGCGAGCTCGGCCGCCGTGCGCAGGTCGCTGGAGGGCAGCGAGCGCGGCGCCCCGCCTTCAATGATGGAGCGCACCATGCGGGCCATCTTGTTGGCCTCGTCGCCCATGCGCTCCAGGTTGGCCGTGGCCTTGGAAAAGGCCAGCAGCAGGCGCAGGTCGCGCGCGGTGGGCTGGCGGCGGGCGATGATGGAAGACAGCTCCTGGTCGATCTCGACCTCCATCGCGTTGATGCGGGTTTCCATGGCGGCCACGGTGTCCACGGCCTCCAGGCTGAACTGCGAGAGCGCGTACACGGCCTGGCGGATCTGGGACTCCACCATGCCGCCCATCTCCATCACGCGGGCGGAGACGCTGTTGAGTTCGCTGTCGAACTGCGAGGAAAGGTGTTTGTCTGGCATTTGGCGTACAACCTCACGGTTATGAATCAAATTGGCCGCTAGCGCTTATCCATCAAGCGCAAGCAGCTATAAATAATGTAGCAATCGCCCATCAGCCGAAGCGGCCGGTGATGTAGTCTTCCGTTTCCTTGCGCTCGGGCTTGAAGAAGATCTGCTCGGTGGCGCCGAACTCGATCATCTCGCCCAGGTACATGTAGGCGGTGTAGTCGCTGCAGCGTGCGGCCTGCTGCATGTTGTGGGTGACGATGGCAATGGTGTAGTCGTGCTTGAGCTCGTCGATCAGCTCTTCGATCTTGGCGGTGGACAGCGGGTCCAGCGCCGAGGTGGGCTCGTCGAGCAGCAGCACCGAAGGCTTCACCGCCACGCTGCGCGCAATGCACAGGCGCTGCTGCTGCCCGCCGGACAGCGACAGGCCGCTCTGGTGCAGCTTGTCCTTCACCTCGGTCCACAGCGCCGCCTTGGACAGCGCCCATTCCACGCGGTCATCCATCTCGCTCTTGCTCAGCGTCTCGTACAGCTTCACGCCAAACGCGATGTTGTCGTAGATGGACATGGGGAACGGCGTGGGCTTCTGGAACACCATGCCGATGCGGGCGCGCAGCAGGTTGATGTCCTGCTTCGGGTCCAGGATGTCCTGGCCGTAGAAGCTGATGGTGCCCTCGGCGCGCTGGCCCGGGTACAGGCTGTACATGCGGTTTAAGGTGCGCAGCAGGGTGGACTTGCCGCAGCCGGACGGGCCGATGAAGGCCGTGACCTTGTGCTCGGCGATGTTCAGGCTCACGTTGCGCAGGCCCTGGAACTTGCCATAAAAGAAATTCAGGTTGCGCAGCTCCAGCGCATTCTTGCTGGCAGTGGCGGTAGCGGTGGCAGTCATTGTCAAATCCTGGAAATGAAGGCGTTGTGTGTGTCTGCGGGACGAAGGAAGAGGAAGGCCCTGCGGGCTCAGGCGTGGCTCTTCTCACGCAGGAAGACGCGCGCCACCACATTGAGAATCAACACGGACAGCGTGATCAGCAGCGCGCCGCCCCAGGCCAGCCGCACCCAGTTTTCATACGGGCTCAAGGCGAACTGGAAGATCACCACCGGCAGGTTCGCCATGGGCGCGTTCATGTTGGTGCTGAAGAACTGGTTGTTGAGCGCGGTGAACAGCAACGGAGCCGTCTCGCCGCTGATGCGGGCCACGGCCAGCAGCAGCCCGGTCATCACGCCGCTGCGGGCCGCGCGCAAGGTGACCATGGTGGAGACCTTCCAGCGTGGCGCACCGAGGGCAAAGGCGGCTTCGCGCAGGCTGCCGGGCACCAGGCGCAGCATGTTCTCGGTGGTGCGCACGACCACCGGCACGGCGATCAGCGACAGGGCCAGGCTGCCGGCCCAGCCGGAAAAATTGCCCACGGTGGCCACGGCGATCGCATAGACGAACAGCCCCAGCACGATGGAGGGCGCCGACAGCATGATGTCGGTGACGAAGCGGGTCAGCTCGGCGACCTTGCTCTGCCCGCTGTACTCGGCCAGGTACACGCCGGCCAGCACGCCGATGGGCGTGGACACCAGCACGGTGAACCCCACCATCATCAGGCTGCCGACGATGGCATTGGCCAGACCGCCGCCTTCGGACCCCGGGGCGGGCGTGGACTGCGTGAACATGTTCCAGTCCAACGCCGCGAAGCCGTTGGTGAGCAGGACGCTCAGGATCCACAGCAACACGAACAGGCCCAGCGCCATCGCACCCAGCGACAAGGTGAGGCCGATGGCATTGGAGCGCTGGCGCTTTTTGTAGAGTTGTTGATTGAATTGCATGGAGCAGGTCTCAATAGGGATGAGATGCGCAGAAGGCAGGGGCTCAGAGGCCCTTGGCCTTCTCGGCGCGCAGCAGCATGATCTTGGCGGCCGACAGCACCACGAACGTGATCACGAACAGCAGGAAGCCCAGCGCGAACAGCGTGGACAGGTGGAAATCCGCGGCTTCGCCGAATTCGTTGGCCAGGGTCGAGGCAATGGAGGTGCCCGGCGAAAACAGCGAGGTGGGCATGCGGTTGGCGTTGCCGATCACAAAGGTGACGGCCATGGTCTCGCCCAGCGCGCGGCCCAGGCCCAGCATGACGCCGCCGATCACGCCTTTTTGCGTGTAGGGCAGCACCACGCGGCGCACCACTTCCCAGGTCGTGCAGCCCAGGCCGTAGGCGGACTCGCGCAGGATGGGCGGCACGATCTCAAACACGTCGCGCATCACGGCGGCCACAAAAGGCAGCACCATGAAGGCCAGCACGATGCCCGCCGCCAGGATGCCGAAGCCATTGGTGCTGCCGCCGAACAGGAAGCCCACCAGCGGCATGGAGCCCAGCAGCTTTTGCACCGGCACCTGGAAATAGTCGGCAAACAGCGGAGCAAACACAAACAGCCCGAACATGCCGTAGATGATGGACGGCACGGCTGCCAGCAGCTCCACCGCCGTACCGAGCGGCCGGCGCAGCCACACGGGGCAGGTTTCGGTGAGGAACAGCGCAATGCCGAACGCCAGCGGCACGGCAATCAACAGCGCGATGCCGGCACTGGCCAGGGTGCCCACGATGGCGATCGCGGCACCGAATTCCTCATTGACGATGTCCCATTCCACGCGCCAGATGAACTGGAGGCCGAACTTGTGGAAGGTCGGCCAGGCATAGACGAACAGCGAAACAATGATGCCCAGCAGAGCTGCCAGCACCAGCAGGGAGAGGCTCTGGGTCAGCCGGTGAAAAAGGATGTCCTGCAGGCGCTGCCGCTTGGCAATCGAGACCATGGTCTCGGTGGGGGCGCCCGCCTTCTTGACGGACACGGGTTGCGAACTCATGGTGGTTCCCACGCTCATGTTGACTCCCATCTGGCTTCTGGAGGCCCCACAAACCAGCGCCCATCGGCCAGACCAGCCGGCCGATGGGGCGTATTCTGGGGCAGACCGCTCTGGTGGCGGAAATTACTTCTTGATCTGCGACCAGACCTTGGACCGGATCTCGGCCGTCAGGCTGTCAGGCAGCGGCACGTAGTCCAGCTCGCTGGCCATGGTCTTGCCGTTCTTGAAGGCCCAGTCAAAGAACTTCAGCACTTCGGCGGACTGCGCCTTGTCGGCAGGGTCCTTGTACATCAGGATGAACGACGCGGTGCTCACGGGCCAGCTGTCGGCACCCTTGGCGTTCACCATGGAGATGCCCATGCCCGGCACGCTGAACCAGTCGGCGCTGGCGGCCGCAGAGGCAAACGTCTTGTCATCGGGGCTCACGTACTTGCCGTCAGCATTTTGCAGCTGCAGGAAGGTCATGTGGTTCTTCTTGACGTAGGCGTATTCCACGTAGCCGATGGCACCCTTCACGCGGGTGACGTTGGCGGCCACGCCTTCGTTGCCCTTGCCACCCACGGACGAGGGAGCAGGCCACTTCACGGCAGCGCCCTTGCCCACGGTGTCCGCCCACTCCTTGCTGACCGAGGTCAGGTAGTCGGTCCAGTTGAACGTGGTGCCGGAACCGTCGGCGCGGTGCACGATGGTGATGTTCTGGTCAGGCAGGCTCTTGCCGGGGTTCAGGGCCGCCAGCTTGGCATCGTTCCACTTGGTGATCTTGCCCAGGTACATTTCGGCCAGCACGGGCCCCGTCACGCGCAGCTCGCCCGGCTTGAAGCCGTCCAGGTTCACCACCGGCACCGTGCCGCCGATGATGGCGGGGAACTGCACCATGCCATCCTTGTCGAGCTCGGCACCCGACAGCGGCGCGTCCGATGCGCCAAACGCCACGGTCTTGGCGCGGATCTGGCGGATACCGCCCGAAGAACCGATGGACTGGTAGTTCAGGCCGACACCGGTTTCCTTCTTGTAGGCCTCAGCCCACTTGGCGTACATGGGGAAGGGGAAGGTGGCGCCAGCGCCCGTGATGTCCGCCGCGAAGGCGCTGCCAGTGGCCAGTGCAGCCAGAGCGACGGCGACAGTCTTGAGAAATGTGCGTTTCATTATTCAGTACCTTGTTGACGAGGGTTGACAGGAACAGCACGAACTCTAGAGCGCCAACGTGACAGTTCAGTGACAAAACAACATGCACTGTCCGCCACCTCCTCCCGTAGCGCCCGGCAGGCTTTGGGTCAGCTGCCTGACACTGTCATGGAGCTGTCATGCACGCGCGGGACACTGGCGGCCCGGCCCACGGGTGTGCCCGGCCCCTGCGGCTTGCAGCCTTCGCACGCAGGCGTCCGCGGTACGATGCCGACAGACGCTATCCACCAGATCCCATGCAAAACGGCACCCGACTCGCCGCAGTCGACCTCGGCTCCAACAGTTTTCGCCTTGAAATCGGGCGCTATGAATTCGGCCACATCCAGCGGGTGGAATACCTCAAGGAAACCGTGCGCCAGGGCAACGGGCTGGACGAGGACCGCAACCTCACCCGCGAAGCCATGGAGCGCGGCTGGGCCTGCCTGGCCCGCTTTGGCGAGCGCCTGGCCGGGTTCCCGCGCGCGCAAGTCCGCGCCGTGGCGACCCAGACACTGCGCGAAGCCCGCAATCGGGACGAATTTCTTGCGCGCGGCAGCCAGGTGCTGGGCTACCCGATCGACGTGGTTTCCGGCCCCGAAGAAGCCCGGTTGATCTACCAGGGCGTGGCCAGGCTGCTGCCGCAGTCCGATGAACGACGGCTGGTGGTGGACATCGGCGGCCGCTCCACCGAACTCATCCTGGGTCAGCAATTCGTGCCCCATGCGGTGGCGTCGTACCGCGTGGGAAGCGTGGCATGGTCGCAGCGCTATTTCGCCACGGGGGAATTCACTGCGCAGGCGTTCCTTGCCGCCGAGATCGCTGCCAAGGCCGTGCTGGACGAAGCGCTGGAAACGTTCCGCCCGGACACCTGGGAGGTGGCCTACGGCTCGTCTGGCACTGCCGGGGCCGTGGGCGATGTGCTGGCCGCTGCCGGCGGGCCGGAGGGCCTGATCACGCGCGAAGGCCTGCAGTGGCTCTATGAGCGCCTGCTGCGCGCACAATCGGCCGACCGCATCCGCATGGAGGGGCTCAAGGAAGAGCGCCGCGCCGTCATCGGCGGAGGCATCAGCGTGCTGCGGGCGGTTTTTGACCTGCTGAACATCGAGCAAATGCAGGTGGCCCAGGGCGCGCTGCGCCAGGGCGCGCTGTACGACCTGCTGGACCGCGAGCAGCCTGAGACCGACTTGCGCGCGAGCACCGTCAATGGCCTCATGCAGCGGTTTGCCGTGGACACGGAGCATGCCGACCGCGTGGCCCGCACGGCCTGCGCGCTATTTGACCAAGCGGCGCCGGCGGGCAGCGAGCGTGCTTCCCGCAAGCTGGAATGGGCCGCGCGGCTGCACGAGATTGGCTGCCACATCTCGCACAGCGACTACCACCGCCACGGCGCCTACATCCTGGACAACACCGATGCGGCCGGCTTCGCCGTGCCGGAGCTGCACCGGCTGGGCCTGCTGGTTCTGGGCCAGCGCGGCAAGGTGCGCAAGCTCGACGCGGACCTGCAGGACCCGGTCTTTGCCCTGCAGCTGCTGAGCATTCGCCTGGCCGTGGCCCTGTGCCACGCCCGCCGTGAACCGGACACGGGCGCCCTCGTCCTTCGGGCCCAGGGAAACCGTTTTCTGCTGGAGGCCCGCCGCGGATGGGCGACGTCCTTTCCGCAATCAGCACACCTGCTGCGCGAAGAAATGCAGGCCTGGCAAAAGACTCCCTGGGAGCTGGTGGTTGACCTGCCGTGACGGGTCGCAATAAACTATATAAACTGTTTATATCGTTTATTGCCCGTCTGCCACCATGACCACCTCCCCCACTCCCGCAGCCGTTCCGTCCGCAGTTCCTGCCGCCAAAGCCGCCGCCAAGCCGCTGGCGCCCAAGGCCAAGCCCTCCAGCAAAGCCGCTGTGGCAAGCAAGAAGCCCGCAGAAACGGCAAAGCCCGCCAAAGCTCCCCGCAGCAAGCTGCCGGCCGCAAAGCCTGCCGCCACCACCGCTGCGCCTGCCGCCAAGGACGCCAAAGCCAAGAAGCCCAAGCTGGTGCGTGACAGCTTCACGATTCCAAAGGACGAGTACGCGGCCATCGACACGCTGAAGCAGCGGTGCGCAACCCTGGCGCAGCCCGTGAAGAAGAGCGAGCTGCTGCGCGCCGGGCTGAAGGTGCTGGCCGCCATGGACGACGCCGCGCTGCGCGCCGCCGTCCAGGCCGTGCCCTCGATCAAGACCGGGCGCCCCAAGGCCGACGCAGCCGCCGCCCCGGTACAGCCCGCAGCCCCGAAGGCCGCCAAGGCAACGCGCAAGTAGAAAAACCGGCGCCGCCCGCCGCTACAGGCAGGACCGCAGCCGCGCCGGGTTCACAGAAACTCGGGCGACTGCACCGCTATCAGCAGCGTCTGGCTCTGCTCCAGCCGTTGGCGTTGCCGGAGCCACCAGACAGCGCCCTTGCGCACCGCGCATTCCGAGGCCTGCAGGCCCATCAGCTGCGCAATCGTCTGCCCCAGCATCGGCTGGTGGCCCACCACCAGGACGGCGCCCTTGGCGCGCGGCCACTGGGCAAGTTCCAGCAGGTCCTGCGGGGTGCCGCCCGGCAGCAGTTCCGCACGCACCTTGAACTTGCGGCCCAGGGCGCTGGCCGTTTGCTCGGTCCGGCGTGCGGGGCTGGCGAGCACCCGCAGCCCTTCCGGCAACTGGCGGTCCAGCCAGGCGGCCATGCGCGCGGCCTGCTTCTCCCCGCGGGGGGTCAGGGCCCGCGCCAGGTCGTCCGCGCCATCGGCGGCCTCTTCCGCCTCGGCATGCCGCCACAGAATCAGGTCCATCATGCCTTCCCCTGGTCCACGGCAGCCCCCGGGGCGGCGGGACCGTAGCGCACCATCAGCGCATCCTGCGCGCCCAGGCCGTCCAGCGGATGCGGCGCGCGCTGGTAGGAACCGTCTGCATTCAGGGTCCAGGCATCCCGGTCGTCGTGCAGGTAGGCCACCAGGCATTCGTCCACGATCTGCTGCCGCAGGCTTGCATCGGTCACGGGCCACGCCAGCTCCACCCGCCGCATCATGTTGCGGTTCATCCAGTCGGCGCTGGAGAGGTACAGATCCTCTTCGCCAGCGCTGCGAAAGTAGAAAACCCGGGTGTGCTCCAGGAACCGGCCGATCACCGAACGGACGCGGATGTTGTCGGTGGCGCCCGGCACCTGGGCCGCCAGCATGCACGCCCCGCGCACGATGAGGTCGATGCGTGCGCCGCGCTGCCCGGCCACGATCAGGGCGCGCATCAGCGCCTCGTCCGTCAAGGCATTCATCTTGGCCACGATGCGGGCGTCCTCCCCGCGGGCGGCCGCCAGCCCGACCTGCTCGATCTTGTCCAGCAGGCGCCGGTGCAGATGGAAGGGCGCCAGCATCAGCTTGCGCAGCTTGGGGGGGCGGTTTTGGCTGGCCAGGTGGTTGAACACGCCATCCATGTCCGCCGTGGTGTCCTCATCGGCGGTGAGGTAGCTCAGGTCGGTGTACAGCCGGGCGGTGCGCACGTTGTAGTTGCCGGTGGACAGGTGACCGTACCGCCGCAGCTTGCGCCCTTCCCTGCGCGTGACCAGCAGCATCTTGGCATGGGTCTTGAGCCCGACGACGCCGTAGACCACCTGGGCACCGATGGACTCCAGGGCCTCTGCCCAGTTGATGTTGGCCTCTTCGTCAAAACGCGCCTTGAGCTCCACGACCGCCATCACCTCCTTGCCCCGGCGAACCGCTTCCGTGAGCAGCTCCATGAGCTCGGAGTCCGCCCCGGTGCGGTAGATGGTCTGCTTGATGACCAGCACATCCGGGTCGTTGACGGCTTCGCGCAGAAAGGCCAGCAGCCCGTCGAAGCTCTCGAAGGGCTGGTGGATCAGCACGTCGCGCCGCCGCAGCTGCTCCATGATCGAAACGCCGGCTTGCAACTGGCGCGGCCATGCCGAATTCCACGGCGGAAACAGCAGGTCCGGAGCATCCACCAGATCGATCAACTGTGTCAGGCGCACCAGATTGACGGGACCTGGCACGCGGAACAGCGCGGCAGCAGGCAAGGCGAACTGCGCGAGCAAAAAGTCCGAAAGGAACTGCGAGCAGCCGGCCGACACCTCCAGGCGCACGGCCTGCCCATAGTGGCGGTGCTGCAACCCTTGGCGAAGCGCGGTCCGCAGGTTGCGCACGTCTTCCTCGTCCAAGGCCAGGTCCGAGTGGCGGGTCACCCGGAACTGGGAGAACTCCGTCACTTCGCGTCCGGGGAACAGATCCTCCAGATGCGAGCGCACGATGCTTGAGAGACTGACGAAAAGCGCCTCGCCGGCAGCGAGCCGGGAAGGCATGCGAATCAACCGGGGCAGCGCGCGGGGCACCTTGACGATGGCGATCTCGTTTTCGCGGCCGAACGCGTCCTGCCCCTTGAGCCGCACGATGAAGTTCAGCGACTTGTTGGCCACCTGGGGGAAAGGATGCGCGGGGTCCAGCCCCACGGGAATCAGCAAGGGCCGAACCTCGTCCACAAAATAGTCGCGCACCCAGCGCTTCTGCGCCGGCGAACGCTCGCCGTGGCCGAGGATGCGGATGCCATGGGCGGCAAAGGCGGGAACCAGGGAATCGTTGTACAGCGCGTACTGCCGCTGCACCAGGTCGTGCACCTTGGCGGCCATGGCCTCGAATGAGGCGGTCGAATACAGACCCTGGGTCTCGCCCTTTTGGGCTGCGGTGATATGGGGTGCTGCTCGCACCTCAAAGAATTCATCCAGGTTGGAAGAGACGATGCACAGGTAGCGCAAGCGTTCCAGTAGCGGAACATCGGTGCGCACCGCCCAATCGAACACCCGCTCGTTGAACGCCAGGATGCTGTGGTCCCTGTCCAGATGGCTGTAGGGCGCAGCCGCAGGGGCCGGCGCGGCTGGTGGCGGCACGGTGGTGTCAGACGGGCCGCTGCCTGCGCTCACGGCAGCGGCACCGTCATGGAAAGGCGTGGGCAACATGTATACGCAAAAGCGGCAAACCTCGATCTCTGCAGTATTTAACGTCCAGATGACAGAGATGTGACAGATTTTGTGACAGTCACATCCCGCCCGCGATTGGGCTGGGCGGGCACCAGGTACTGTTCAAACAGCCGCGCCGCATGGGCCCAGGTGAAGTCCAAGGCACGGGCGCGGGCCTCCGACCGGGGGACGGCCAGCGCCTGCTGGGCCGCGGTGCGCAAATCGCCGTGCAGAACCCCGCCACGTGGCGGTTCCCCGCCGTGGGCGCCCAGGACGGCCATGGGCCCATCCTCGGGAAAGGCTGCAACCGGGGTCCCACAGGCCATGGCTTCCAGCATCACCAGGCCAAAGGTTTCCGACCGGCTGGGAAAGACAAACACGTCGGCAGCCGCGTACACCTGCGCCAGCGCCGCACGGTCCAGAATGCCCAGCCAGCGCACATGCGGGTATTTGGCCTGCAGGCGGGCCTGCAGCGGCCCGACGCCGCACACCACTTTGGAGCCCGGCAAGTCCAGCTGCAAAAAGGCCTCAATGTTCTTCTCGTACGAAATCCGCCCCACATACAGCGACACGGGATGCGCCAGGGCGCCGGTCAGCGGGCTTGGCGTCGCAGCGCCGTGAAAAGAAAAGGCCTCGGTATCCACCCCATGCGTCCACGCGCGCAGGTTGCGAAATCCCCGCGACGCGAGCATATCCAGGACCCCTTGCGTGGGCACCATGACGCCCGAGGACGGCCGGTGGAAATGCCGCAGCCACGCATAGCCCCAGCCCAGCGGCACACGCAGGGCGGCATACAGGATGTCCGGAAACCGCGTGTGAAACGCCGTGGTGAACGCCAGCCCGCGGCGAAGGCAGTAGCGGCGCCCCGCCCAGCCCAGAGGGCCTTCCGTCGCCAGATGGATGGCGTCCGGCGCTGCCGCGTCCAGGATTGCCGCAAGGCCGTTGCCCGGCCGCACTGCCAGATCAATGCCAGGGTAGCCAGGGCAGGGACGGGTGCGGAACTGACCCGGATGGACCACCTGCACTTCGTGCCCGAGCGCCTGCAACTCGCGCACCAACTCCAGCAGCGTGGTCACCACGCCATTGACCTGGGGCAGCCAGGCATCCGTCACCAGGGCGATTTTCATGACACGGTGGCGGCTTGCGCCCGGGATGCGGGAACCAAGGCGGGATGCCAGGTCAGCAGTTCCAACCGCCCGTCCAGGTGCTCGACCAGCGCCGTGTGGCTCTCGACCCAGTCGCCATCATTGCAGTACAGCGTGCCGCCGATCTCGCGCATTTCGGCCCGGTGGATGTGCCCGCACACCACGCCGTCATGTCCCCTGCGGCGCGCCTCCGCGGCCACGGCCTCTTCAAAGTCCATGACGTAGTTGAGCGCCTTCTTCACCTTGCCCTTGAGGTAGGCCGACAGCGACCAATAGGGCAAGCCCATGCGACGGCGCAGGGAGTTGAGGTGGCGATTGAGCTTGAGGGTGAACTCGTACAGGTTGTCGCCCAGGTACGCCAGCCATTTCGCACACTGGATGACGCCGTCGAAATGGTCCCCGTGGGTCACCCACAGGCTGCGCCCGTCCGCCGTGGTGTGCACGGCATCCTCGCAGACCTCGATGCCGCCGAAAGAGTGGCCGATGAAGCCGCGGGCAAATTCATCATGGTTGCCAGGCACGAAGACCACCCTGCACCCCTTGCGCGCACGGCGCAGGAGCTTTTGCACCACATCGTTGTGGGCCTGGGGCCAGAACCACCTTCGCCGAAGCTGCCAGCCGTCGACGATATCCCCCACGAGGTACAGATGGTCGCTGGGATGGTGCTTGAGGAAGTCCAGCAGGGCCGCCGCCTGGCAGCCGGGCGTTCCCAGGTGGACATCCGAGACGAACACAGCGCGAAAGCGCCGCCGCCCCGGGGCCGCAGTGCTTTCCTCTCGGCACTCCGGGCCCATGGAAGACTCCAGGAACGGCCCCAGGGCGTCGAAAGCGGTGCGCATCAGGCCCCCAGAAAGTGCTTGCGGTACCGGGGGTGCAGGTCCGCCAGCCGCATCAGCATGGGCAGGTCGGCGGTGTTGAAGTCGGGGTCCCAGGCGGGTGCACCCAGCACGCGGGCGCCCAGGCGCAGATATCCCTTGATGAGTGCCGGCGGCTCGACGCTCACGGAGCCGTCGAGTTGCTCTACCGGCAAGGGCAGCCTCGGCCGCACGCGGTGTTCGATCGGTGCCAGGTGCGTGCGGGACACCTGCTGCCAGATGCTGGCGGCGGCGTCCCCGCTGACCACTCCATTGAACAGCATGGGGATGCTGGCGCAACCAATCATTGTGTCCAGCTGGTTGCGCACCATGAAATCCGCCAGCGCGCCCCACAGGGCCATGATGACGCCACCATGGCGATGCTCGGCATGGACACAGCTGCGCCCCAGCTCCACCATGCGCGGTCGCAGCGAGCGCAGGCGCGTGAGGTCGAACTCCGTATCGCTGTACGTGCTGCCGATGCGCCGCGCCTGGGCCGGAGTGAGCACCCGGTAAGTCCCAATGACTTGCTGGGTCTGCACATCGCGCACCAGCAGGTGCTCGCAGTAGCTGTCGAACAGGTCGACATCGTGGCCGGGAATGGGGGTCGTCAATCGAGCGCCCATCTCGCCTGCGAACACGTCGTACCGCAACCGCTGCGCCTCGCGCACTTCGTCCTCGTGGCGCGCCCAGGCGACCTGGATGCCTCCACGTTCAGGCGCCTGCGGCAGGGCGGCGCGCTGCAAAGTGCCATCCACGGGAGACGATGGCGTCAAAAGGGTCAGCTCATTCATGGTCCAGCATCTCCTCGCATCAGCGACAAACAGTAGGTAGGGATGCAGGTGGCTGCGGGCAACAGACCTGCTCCCTGCGGGCAGTGTGGAAGCCCACGATGACGCAGACGTGTCGGCGGAATGTCAGAACCATGACGGCCACCCGAAGCTCCCGGCAGAAGCAATCACAGCCGGAGCCCCACCCCCCACACAGGGCGAGCGAACTCCCGGCTGCGGGCCGCCCTGGCCGGTGTACGGGTATGGCGCCACCGGGCGCCTCCGCGGCACCCGCGCTGCTACACTTTGGTACAAATGATCGCGGGCCGTCCGGCCCTCCCCTGCCCCGTACCGGTCTCCATGTTTGCGCCGTACAGCGCTCCAGAGCTGCAGCGAACTGGAGTAGCCCCTGACGTCCCCCTGCAGCGCGCTTTGCGCGAACAGCAAACCCTGCTCGACAGTGCCGGGGTGGGCATCGTGTTTCTGCGCCAGCGCAGCGTGGTGCGTTGCAACCAGCGGTACGCGGAAATTTTCGGCCATTCAGCCGCCCAGGATCTGGTGGGGGTCAGTACCGAAACGTTCTACCCGTCGCGGGACGCTTTCCGGGAGTTGGGGCGCATGGCCTACCCGGTGCTGGCACAAGGCCAGACCTTCCGGGTGGAGCGCCAGTTGCGCCGATGCGACGGCAGCCTCTTCTGGGGCAGCCTGACCGGCCGGCTCATCAATCCCCAAGACACGGCCGAGGGCTCCATCTGGATCCTGGACGACATTGACGAGCAAAAACGCGCCCACGCGGAGCTGGGGGCCGCCGTGCGGGAGAAGCAGCTGTTGTTCGACAGCGCCATGGTGGGCATCGTCTTCCTGAAAGACCGGAACCTGACCCGCTGCAACCGGTACTTCGAGCAGATGCTCGGCTACTGCGCGGGTGAGCTGGCGGGCAGCTCGTCACGCCGGTGGTACGGGAGCGAAGCCGCGTGGAAGGACGCGGGCCGCCGGTGCTATCCCGTCCTGGCCGCAGGCCAGACCTATGCGGGCGAACTGGAGCTGTGCCGCAAGGACGGAACCCCCGTGGTCTGCGATGTGCGGGCCAAGTCCATTGACCCTGCCGACCCGTCCCTGGGGTCCATCTGGATTGCCGTGGACATTACCGAGCGCAAGCGGGCGCAGGCACTGCTGGCCAGCGCCCATGAGGACCTTGAGCGGCAGGTGCAGGACCGTACGCGCGAATTGCGCGAAACCGTGGACAACCTGCACCGGGAGATCAACGAACGCAAGGCCGACCAGGAACGCATTTACTGGCTGGCGCACTACGACGCGCTCACCGGCTTGCCCAACCGCACGTTGCTGGCCGAGCGTGCCCAGCAGGCCATCCGCGTGGCGCAAGAAGGCCAAACACCCCTGGCCCTGATCTTCCTGGACCTGGACCACTTCAAGCATGTGAACGACTCCCTCGGCCACCGGGTGGGCGATGCGCTGCTGGTGGAGATCGCGAAGCGGCTGCGGGCCGTGGTGCGCGAGCGCGACACGGTATCGCGGCTGGGAGGGGACGAGTTCATCCTGCTGCTGCCGGGGGCCAACGCACATGGCGCCGCACGCGTGGCGGGCAAGCTGCAGGAGGCGTCGCGCCAGCATTACCAGATCGGCCACCACGAACTCACCATGGCGCCTTCCATGGGCATTGCACTGTTTCCCCAGGACGGCACGGACTTCGACACCCTCACGCAGTCGGCCGACGTGGCCATGTACCGGGCCAAGCTGGACGGGCGCAACACCTTTAAGTTCTTCACCCCGGAAATGCAGGCGCAATCGGTGCGGGCGCTGCAGCTGGAGAATGCCCTGCGGCGCGCGCTGGAGCGCGACCAGCTGCACTTGCACTACCAGCCCCAGATGAGCCTGACTACGGGGGCGGTGCGCAGCGTGGAGGCCCTTGTGCGCTGGCAGCACCCGCAGCTGGGCAATGTGTCGCCCGCCGAGTTCATCCCCATTGCCGAGAACAGCGGCCAGATCCTGCAGATCGGAGAATGGGTGTTGCGCACGGCGCTGGCGCAGCTCAAGGACTGGCATGCCAAGGGGTTCTCGGGCCTGACCATGGCGGTGAACCTGTCGGCCATCCAGTTCCGCCAGCCGCAACTGCCCGAGCTGGTCAGCCGCACGCTCGCCGAATTCGACCTGCCCGCGCAGTCCCTGGAACTGGAGTTGACGGAAGGCGTCGCGGTAGACGACCCGCACACCGCCGTATCGACCATGGACCAGCTGCATGCACGCGGCGTGCGCATGTCGATGGACGATTTCGGCACCGGCTACTCGTCACTGAGCCAGCTCAAACGGTTCCAGATCTTCAAGCTGAAGATCGACCAGTCCTTTGTCCGCGACCTGAGCGATGACGGGAATGACCGCGCCATCGTGAGCGCCATCATCCGCATGGCGCAGGCATTGGGCATGCGCACCACGGCCGAGGGGGTGGAAACGCCGGGCCAACTGGCCTTTCTGCGCGAGCAGGGATGCGACGAGGCGCAGGGCTACCATTTCAGCCGGCCGCTTTCGGCCCAGGAACTGGAAGCGTTCATGCGCACGCTGCCGCACTGACGGGCGGCGCGGACGCAGCCCCGCTATCCCGCGCGGGCCGCGTCGGCAAGCCGCTGAGCGCAGGAGTTCGCCACCTGAGCGTCACGGGCTTCCACCATCACGCGCAGCAATGGCTCCGTGCCACTGGCCCGGATCAGCACCCGGCCGGAGGATCCCAGCTCGCGCTCCACCGCCTGCGTGGTTTCGGCCAGCAACCCATTGGCCTTCCAGTCCTGCCCGGGCGCCAAGCGCACGTTGAGCAGCACCTGCGGAAACAACGCCACGTCCGCAAGCAGTTGCCCCAGCGTGCGCCCGCTGCGCACGCAGGCCTGCAGCACCTGCAGGGCGCTTACCAAGCCATCCCCGGTGGTGTGCCGGTCCAGCACCAGCAGGTGCCCCGAGCCTTCGCCGCCCAGAACCCAGTGGTGCCGCGCCAGTTCTTCCAGCACATAGCGGTCTCCGACCTTGGCCCGCACAAACTTCACGCCCCGCTGCTGCAGTGCCACTTCCACGGCCATGTTGGTCATCAGGGTGCCGACCACGCCGGGAACATGCTCGTCACGCCCCATGCGGTCCGCGGCCATCAGGTACAGCAGCTCGTCGCCGTTGTACAGCCGACCGGTGGCGTCCACGATCTGCAAGCGGTCGGCGTCGCCATCCAGCGCAATGCCGTAGTCGGCATGGTTGGCGCGCACCGCACGCACCAGCGCATCCGGGTGGGTGGCACCCACCTCGTGGTTGATGTTGAGGCCGTCGGGCGCACAACCGATCGACAGCACTTCGGCACCCAGTTCGTGGAACACTTTCGGGGCCACCTGGTAGGCCGCGCCATGGGCTGCGTCCACCACGATCTTCAGGCCCTTGAGGGTGAGGTCCTGCGGAAACGTGCTCTTGCAAAACTCGATGTAGCGGCCGGCCGCGTCGTCCAGCCGGCGTGCTTTGCCCAGGCTGGCGGAATCGGCCCACACGGGGGGCTCATCCAGGGCAGCTTCCACCGCCTGCTCCCACGCGTCCGGCAACTTGGTTCCCTGCGCGCTGAAGAACTTGATGCCGTTGTCCGGGTAGGGGTTGTGGCTGGCGCTGATGACCACGCCCAGGCTCGCACGTTGCGCGCGCGTCAGGTAGGCGACGCCCGGGGTTGGCAGGGGCCCCAGCAGCACGACGTCGACACCCGCGGAGTTGAACCCCGATTCCAGCGCGCTTTCCAGCATGTAGCCGGAGATGCGGGTGTCCTTGCCAATCAGTACCGTGGGGCGCTCTTCGGTGCGGCGCAACACCCGCCCAACCGCATGGGCCAGCCGGAGCACAAAGTCCGGCGTGATGGGCGGCTGCCCAACCGTGCCACGAATTCCATCGGTTCCAAAATAGCGGCGTGTCATGGGGGTGGTCTCCTCGCGAGAATCTCGTTGTAGGTAGTGGGCGTGGCTCCGCAGGTGGGGCGCCTGCACAGCGGGACGGCTCCGGAAAAAACTCAAGGGGCGCTGCGCATCGCATTCCACACGGCCAGCGCCGCCACGGTCTCGCGCACGTCATGCACGCGCACCACGGCCGCTCCGCGCTCTGCGGCCAGCACGGCAGCGGCCACGCTGGGCACCATGCGCTCTTGCACCGGCCAGCCGGTCACTGCACCCAGGGACGATTTGCGCGACCAGCCCGCCAGGAGCGGATAGCCGGCTGCCCGCAAGGCCGGCTGCCGGGCGAGCAACGCAAAATTTTGCTCCACCGTCTTGCCAAAGCCAATGCCGGGGTCCAACACGATCCGATCCTTGGAGACCCCCAGCCCTTGCAACGCCTGCGCAGAGCGCTTCAAAAATGATAGTACCTCCGAAACCACGTCGCCCTCCATCGGGGCCGTCTGCATGGTCTGGGGATCGCGGTGCATGTGCATCAGGCAGACGCCGCACCGGGGATGCGTTGCCACCGCCTGCGCAGCCCCCGGCTGGCGCAGTGCCCAGATGTCGTTGATGATGTCCGCCCCCGCATCCAGCACGGCCCGCATGACTTCGGGCTTGTAGGTGTCCACGGAGATCGGCACGTTGAGCGAGACGGCGCCCCGCACCACGGGCAGCACGCGCGCCAGTTCCTCGTCCAGCGGCACCGCCGGGCTGCCCGGGCGTGTGGACTCGCCCCCGATGTCCAGAATGTGGGCGCCCTCGCGGAGCAACTGCTCGCAGTGCCGCAAAGCCGCCGCCGCCGTACCGTGCTGTCCACCGTCGGAAAACGAGTCCGGCGTCACATTGACAATGCCCATCACCCGGGGCGAAGAAAGGTCGATGGAAAAACGGGAGGTCTGCCAGGTCATTGGCGATCCAGGGAAGTGCAGGCTGGTCCGGCCCCGGCAGGGCCCGCGCCCTGCTGCGGCGGGAACGAAAAACGGGGCGCAAAGGCCCCGTCGAAACGGACTGGAGTCAATCCCCCACCGCTCAGGCCGCCGAAGGGGCTGTGCCTGTGGTCACCGCGGGAGTGCCGCCGCTGGAGTTGTCACCCCCCGAGGGCGGCGTGCGCGGCGTCCAGTCCTTGGGCGGACGCGGTGCCTTGCCAGCCATGATGTCGTCGAGCTGCTCGGTATCGATGGTTTCCCACTCCAGCAGGGCCTTGGCCATGGCGTGCATCTTGTCGCTGTTCTCTTCGATCAGGCGACGGGCCAGGTTGTACTGCTCGTCGATGATGCGGCGCACTTCGCTGTCCACCTTCTGCATCGTCTGTTCGCTCATGTTGGTGGTCTTGGTCACCGAGCGGCCCAGGAATACCTCGCCTTCGTTCTCCGAGTAGACCATCGGGCCCAGAGCCTCGGTCATCCCGTAGCGCATCACCATATCACGGGCGATGTGCGTGGCGCGTTCGAAGTCGTTGCTCGCTCCCGTGGTCATCTGGTTCATGAACACTTCTTCAGCAATCCGGCCGCCAAACAGCATGCTGATCTGGTTGAGCATGTACTCGCGGTCGTAGCTGTAGCGGTCCTGCGCGGGCAGGCTCATCGTCACGCCCAGGGCGCGGCCGCGGGGAATGATGGTGACCTTGTGCACGGGGTCGCACTTGGGCAGCAACTTGCCGATGAGGGCGTGGCCCGCCTCGTGGTAGGCCGTGTTGCGGCGCTCCTCCTCGGGCATGACCATGCTCTTGCGCTCAGGGCCCATCAGGATCTTGTCCTTGGCCTTTTCGAAGTCCTGCATCTCCACCGTGCGCGCATTGCGGCGGGCTGCCATCAGCGCGGCTTCATTGCACAGATTGGCCAGGTCGGCACCGCTCATGCCGGGGGTTCCGCGGGCAATGATGCCGGCGTTCACGTCCTGGCCAATCGGGACCTTGCGCATGTGCACGTTCAGGATCTGCTCGCGGCCGCGGATGTCCGGCAGCGTCACATACACCTGGCGGTCGAAGCGGCCCGGACGCAGCAGGGCCGCATCCAGAATGTCCGGGCGGTTGGTGGCAGCCACCACGATCACGCCCAGGTTGGTTTCAAAACCGTCCATCTCGACCAGCATCTGGTTCAGCGTCTGCTCGCGCTCGTCATTGCCGCCGCCCAGGCCTGCGCCACGCTGGCGGCCCACGGCGTCGATTTCGTCGATGAAGATGATGCAGGGCGCGTTCTTCTTGGCGTTCTCGAACATGTCGCGCACGCGGGCAGCACCCACGCCCACGAACATTTCCACGAAGTCGGAGCCGGAGATGCTGAAGAACGGCACTTTGGCCTCGCCCGCAATGGACTTGGCCAGCAGCGTCTTGCCGGTGCCCGGGGGGCCGACCAGCAGCAGGCCGCGGGGAATGCGGCCGCCGAGCTTCTGGAACTTCTGCGGGTCTTTCAGGAAGTCCACGACTTCCTTGACTTCTTCCTTGGCCTCGTCGCAGCCGGCCACGTCGGCAAAGGTAACGGTGTTGTTGTTCTCGTCGAGCATGCGCGCCTTGCTCTTGCCGAAGCTGAAGGCGCCGCCCTTGCCGCCGCCCTGCATCTGGCGCATGAAGTACACCCACACGCCAATCAGCAGCAGCATGGGGCCCCAGCTGACCAGCAGCGTCGTCAGCAGCGAGCCTTCCTCGCGGGGCTTGACGTCGAACTTGACGTTGTTGTTGATCAGGTCGCCCACCAGGCCGCGGTCGAGGTACGTGGCCGTAGTGCGGATCTTGCGGTCATCGTTGGTGACGGCCACGATCTCGGTGCCGCCCTGCCCTTCCTGGATGGTCGCGCTCTTGATGCGGTTGCTGCGGACTTCCTCAAGGAACTCCGAGTAGCCGATGTGGCCTGCACTGGCGCCGGCACGGGTGTCAAACTGTTTGAACACCGTGAACAGCACCATGGCAATGACCAGCCACACGGCAATTTTTGAAAACCACTGATTGTTCAAGCGGAGCTCCAGTTGCGGACTACAGAAAACGGACACATGCCCGTCACGGCACGCATGTGCGGCCCATTTTAGGTCTTTCAAGCGGGCGGACCATGCCTAATCCCACTAGCGGCCATGGAAACAGCGCGGGCTTTGGGCCCCTGCCCGGCGTCTTCTTGACCTGAGGCAAGGCGCCTCAGGAAGGCTTTTTCAACCCCATCCCCACCAGGAAGGTCTCGGCGGACCGGTCGCGCGATGCCTTGGGCTTCATCGGCTTGACCACCCGGAAGGTCTGCTTGAACAGCGTCACCAGGTCGCTGTACCCGCTGCCATGGAAGAGCTTGACCACCAGGGCGCCCTCCGGCTTCAGGTGGTGGCAGGCAAAGTCCACGGCCAGTTCCACCAGGTGGGCGATGCGCGCCGCATCGGCCGACTCGATGCCCGACAGGTTGGGGGCCATGTCCGAGACGACGACGTCCACGGCCCGCCCTTGCAGCGCGGCCTCCAGTTGCGCCAGCACGGACTCCTCGCGGAAATCGCCGTGCAGGAAGGTGACTCCCTCGATCGGCTCCATGGGCAGGATGTCGAGCGAAATGATGGCGCCGTTGAGCTCGCCCACCGCGGCGCCGCCCGGCGACAGGCGCCGCCGCACGTACTGGCTCCAGGCACCGGGGGTGGAGCCCAGGTCCACCACCGTGGAGCCGGGTTTGATCAAGCCCAGTTGCTCGTCGATTTCCTTGAGCTTGTAGGCGGCGCGGGCCCGAAAACCCTCTTTCTGGGCCAGCTTGACGTAGGGGTCATTCACATGGTCGTTCAGCCATGCCTTGTTGACCTTCTTGCTTTGGGTTTTGACTTTCATTGCGATTTTCTTTCAGCCTCGATAATACGGCCCATGCCCCAAATTCAATTGACTCCCGCGGAGCGCCGGGAACACCGCGCCAATGCCCACCATCTCGACCCCGTGGTGCTGGTGGGCGGCGACGGCCTGACCCCAGCGGTCAAGAAGGAAATCGACGCCGCCCTGAATGCCCACGGGCTCATCAAGGTTCGCGTTTTCAACGACGACCGCACCGCGCGGGAGCAGATGTACCAGGAACTCGCCGCCGACCTGAACGCGGCGCCGATCCAGCACATCGGCAAACTGCTGGTGCTCTGGCGTCCGCAGCCGCCCAAGGCCCGCACGGTCGACGAGGACCGCATGCCCGGGCCGCGCGACGTCAAGGTGCTCAAGTTCAGCAAGCGCGGCGGCCAGCGCCCCGAGATCAAGCAACTGCGCGTGCTGGGGAACCAGCGCCTCACCTCGGGCGGCCAGATCAAGCGCGCCAAGCCCAAGCAAAAATCGGTCAAGAAACGCCAGGCTGACTGATGGCTTCCGCGGCAGCCTCTGAAGCCCTTTGCGGCACCGCGGTCCGCACGCGCCACATTCTTTGCATGAAGTGGGGCACGAAATACGGCCCGGAATACATCAACCGGCTGTACGCCATGGTGCGGCGGCACCTGAGCGGCGACTTCCGCTTTGTGTGCCTGACGGATGACAGCACCGGCATCCGCAGCGAGGTCGAGTGCCTTCCCATTCCCCCGCTGGACCTCCCCGCGGGCATTCCGGAGCGCGGCTGGACCAAGCTCGCCACCTTCACCAAGGATCTGCACGGCCTGCGCGGCACGGCACTGTTCCTGGACGTGGACGTGGTCATCACCGGCCCGCTGGACGATTTCTTCACCCTGCCCGGGGAATTCCGGATCATCCACGACTACAAGCGCCCCTGGCGGATCACCGGCAACTCGTCGGTGTACCGCTTCGAGCTGGGCGCGCACCCGGATGTGCTGGAGTACTTTCGCGGCCACTTTGAAGAAATCCGCCGGAAGTTCCGCAATGAACAAGCCTACCTGTCGGACTTTCTGCACCGGCAGGGCAAGCTGCAGTACTGGCCCAAGGAATGGTGCCCCAGCTTCAAGTACCACGGCATTCCGCCGTGGCCCAGCAACTACTGGCGTGCACCGTTTGTTCCCGTGGGGGCGCGCATCGTGATCTTCCACGGAGAATGCAACCCCCCCGATGCCTTGGCCGGCCGGCGCAACCGCCGGTTCCGCTACATCCGCCCGGCCACCTGGGTGGCAGAGCATTGGCGCGAGTAGGCGGACAAGCTGGCGGGCGGGCCGAAACGCGCTGTGCCGCGCGCTCCGTCAGGCGCCCGGCCCTTCGCCCTGGTGCGCAGAACGCGATGGCCCCGCGCCCAGCGTGCGCCACAGCACGGCCAAGGCGCAACCCCATTGGGCCAGGTACATCACCGTTCCAACGCTGTGCCACAGGCGCAGGTCCTGCCGCGCCACGATGCGCGGCGCCACGCCAAACTGGCTGAGCAGTGCCAGCAGCAGGCCTCCCAGTATAAAAACCATAGCAGCTTGCGCCCATGGTTCCTGGGCTAGCGCCTGTTTTTGCCTTGAAATCAGTAGCAGCACGAGGCCGCAGGCCACGGCCACCCAGGTCTGGGCCGCGAACAGCTGGGCGGCCATGTTGCCCGCCATCGCGGGAGACGGAAGGCGGGCAAACAGCAGCGGCACCACCAGAAAACCGGTGGTGCTCAGGCTGCCCCACCACAGGGCGGCCACGAGGGCCGGAAGACGGGTGCGCAACTGCTGCATGCCGGGTCACTGGTAGCGCACGGCCACCACTTCGTAGCGGCGGATTCCGCCGGGAGCCTGCACCTCGGCCGTATCGCCCTCTTCCTTGCCGATGAGTGCGCGGGCGATGGGGCTGGAGATGTTGATGAGCCCCTGCTTCAGGTCGGCCTCGTCTTCCCCCACGATCTGGTACTTCACGGTGTCGCCGGTGTCCTCGTCTTCGAGCTCGACCGTGGCACCAAAGACCACCTTGCCGCCACCGTCCACGGCGCCGGGGTCGATGATCTGCGCGACGGAGAGCTTGCCTTCGATCTCCTGGATGCGCCCTTCGATGAAGCCCTGCCGGTCCTTGGCGGCATCGTAGTCGGCGTTTTCGCTCAGGTCCCCCTGGGCTCGGGCTTCTGCGATGGCGGCGATCACGGCGGGGCGCTCTACGGTCTTGAGGCGGTGCAGCTCATCCTTGAGCATCTCCGCACCGCGTTTGGTAATGGGAATCGTGGCCATCCTGTTGCGTCTCCATAAGTCAAAACGGTGAAAGCGCCGAAAGCACTTCCACCGGTCAGTCGTCCCTGTCGGGGCCGTGCCTGCATGCACGGCGCCAAAAACAGCGGGTCTACAAAGCGAAACCGCCGCACGTTGCCGCGCGGCGGTGTCTGGTCAAGGGGCGATTATGCCGCCTTTGCCGCGGTTTACGCCACCAGTTGCGCGTGCAGTTCCTGCACCGAGTACACGTCGAGCTTGTCCAGGTACTTCATGCCCTCGACGGCCGCCTCGGCACCGAAGATGGTGGTGAAGGTGGTCACGCGGGCCTGGAGCGACGAGGTGCGGATCGCACGCGAATCGGCGATGGCGTTGCGCCGCTCTTCCACCGTGTTGATGACCATCACAATCTCGTTGTTCTTGATCATGTCCACGATGTGGGGGCGGCCTTCGGTGACCTTGTTGACCACCGCCACCGGCACGCCGGCATCGGCAATGGCGGCAGCCGTGCCCTTGGTGGCCACCAGCTCGAAGCCCAGCGCCACCAGCTGGCGTGCGATGTCGACCGCCCGCGGCTTGTCGCTGTTCTTCACCGTGAGGAACACCTTGCCCGAAGTCGGCAGCTTGGTGCCGGCGCCCAGCTGGCTCTTCACAAAGGCCTCGCCAAAGGTCTTGCCCACGCCCATCACTTCGCCGGTGGACTTCATCTCGGGGCCGAGGATGGTGTCCACGCCCGGGAACTTGACGAACGGGAACACGGCCTCCTTCACGCTGAAGTACGGAGGCGTCACTTCCTTGGTGATGCCTTGCGAAGCCAGCGTCTGGCCTGCCATGCAGCGTGCCGCCACCTTGGCCAGCTGGATGCCCGTGGCCTTGGAGACAAACGGCACCGTGCGCGAAGCGCGGGGGTTCACTTCCAGCACGTAGATCACGTCCTGGCCATCCACCTCCTGGATGGCGAACTGCACGTTCATCAGGCCCACCACATTCAGGCCTTCGGCCATGGCGGCGGACTGGCGCTTGAGCTCGTCCACGGTGGCTTGCTTCAGGTAGTACGGCGGCAGCGAACAGGCCGAGTCACCCGAGTGCACGCCCGCCTGCTCGATGTGCTCCATCACGCCGCCGATGAAGGTCTTGCCTTCGGGGTCGCGCAGGCAGTCCACGTCGCACTCGATGGCGTCGTTCAGGAACCGGTCCAGCAGCACGGGCGAGTCGTTGCTCACCTTGACGGCCTCGCGCATGTAGCGCTCCAGATCGCGCTGCTCGTGCACGATCTCCATCGCACGGCCGCCCAGCACGTAGCTGGGGCGCACCACCAGCGGGTAGCCCAGCGTGGCGGCCTTTTCCAGGGCTTCCGCCTCAGTGCGCGCCGTGGCGTTGGGTGGCTGGCGCAGGCCCAGGTCGCCCAGCAGCTTCTGGAAGCGCTCGCGGTCCTCGGCGGCATCGATCATGTCGGGGCTGGTGCCGATGATCGGCACGCCCTCGGCCTCCAGGCCCAGCGCGAGCTTGAGCGGCGTCTGCCCGCCGTACTGCACGATGACGCCGGCCGGCTTTTCCTTGTCCACGATCTCGAGCACATCTTCAAGCGTGAGCGGCTCGAAGTACAGGCGGTCGGAGGTGTCGTAGTCGGTCGAGACGGTCTCGGGGTTGCAGTTGACCATGATGGGCTCGTAGCCGTCTTCGCGCATGGCCAGCGCAGCGTGCACGCAGCAGTAGTCGAACTCGATGCCCTGGCCGATGCGGTTGGGGCCACCGCCCAGCACCATGATCTTCTTCTTGTTGGTGGGCTCGGCTTCGCACTCTTCCTCATAGGTGGAGTACAGGTAGGCCGTGTTGGTGGCGAATTCCGCGGCGCAGGTGTCCACGCGCTTGTACACGGGGCGCACGTTCAGTGCGCGGCGGGCTTCGCGCACTGCCTTCTCGCTGGTCTTGAGCAGCTTGGCCAGGCGGCGGTCGGAGAACCCCTTCTTCTTGAGCGCGCGCAGCGTGTCGGCGCTCAGCGCTGCCAGCGCCGACGCGCCCTTTTCAGCGGCAAGCTTGTCCAGATCCAGTTCGATCTTCACGATCTCTTCGATCTGCACCAGGAACCACTTGTCGATCTTGGTCAGGTCATGCACCTCGTCCACAGACAGGCCCATGGCGAAGGCGTCGCCCACGTACCAGATGCGCTCGGGGCCAGGCTCGCCCAGCTCCTTTTCGAGCAGTTCGCGGTCCTGGGTCTTCTCGTTCATGCCATCCACGCCCACTTCCAGGCCGCGCAGGGCTTTCTGGAAGGATTCCTGGAAGGTGCGGCCCATGGCCATGACCTCGCCCACCGACTTCATCTGCGTGGTCAGGCGGCTGTCGGCCGTGGGGAATTTCTCGAACGCAAAGCGCGGGATCTTGGTGACCACATAGTCGATGGAAGGCTCGAACGACGCGGGCGTGGCGCCGCCGGTGATCTCGTTCTTCAGCTCGTCCAGCGTGTAGCCCACGGCCAGCTTGGCCGCCACCTTGGCGATGGGGAAGCCCGTGGCCTTGGAGGCGAGCGCCGACGAACGCGACACGCGCGGGTTCATCTCGATCACGATCATGCGGCCATCCTTCGGGTTCACCGAGAACTGCACGTTGGAGCCGCCCGTGTCCACGCCGATCTCGCGCAGCACTGCGAGCGACGCGTTGCGCATGATCTGGTATTCCTTGTCGGTCAGCGTCTGCGCAGGCGCCACGGTGATCGAGTCGCCAGTGTGAACGCCCATGGGGTCCAGGTTTTCGATGGAACAGATGATGATGCAGTTGTCCGCCTTGTCGCGGACCACTTCCATCTCGTACTCCTTCCAGCCGAGCAGCGACTCTTCGATCAGCAGCTCGTTGGTGGGCGAGGCTTCCAGACCGCGCTTGCAGATGGTCTCGAATTCCTCGGGGTTGTACGCAATGCCGCCGCCCGTGCCGCCCAGCGTGAAGCTGGGGCGGATCACGGTGGGGAAGCCCACGTGCTTTTGCACCGCCCAGGCTTCTTCCATGCTGTGGGCAATGCCCGAGCGCGCGGAGCCCAGACCGATCTTGGTCATGGCGTCCTTGAACTTGAGGCGGTCTTCGGCCTTGTCGATGGCCTCGGGGGTCGCGCCGATCAGCTCGACCTTGTACTTGTCGAGCACGCCGTTGCGCCACAGGTCCAGGGCGCAGTTCAGCGCGGTCTGGCCACCCATGGTGGGCAGGATGGCGTCGGGGCGCTCCTTGGCGATGATCTTCTCGACCGTCTGCCAGGTGATGGGCTCGATGTAGGTGACGTCGGCCGTGGCCGGGTCGGTCATGATCGTGGCGGGATTGCTGTTGATCAGGATGACCTTGTAGCCTTCTTCGCGCAAGGCTTTGCAGGCCTGCACGCCGGAATAGTCGAACTCACAGGCCTGGCCGATGATGATCGGGCCGGCGCCGATGATGAGGATGCTTTGGATGTCTGTACGTTTTGGCATGGTGCGTGCGTCGATCAGTCGACCGTGGGTTCGGCTGCCGGTGAGGGGAGGGACGGCGCGGAGGCGGCCGCGTCGGCCACGGCGGAGCGCCGCGTGGCCAGCTTGGCGAGCAGTGCCTCCACCCGTTCGGCGGGAATGTTTTTCTGCATCAGCTGCAGCAGGCCGTCGCCCTGGATCAGCGGGCGCAGGACCTCTTCTTCCGCTTCATAAAACGTCACTTCCCACTCTTGCAGCAGCTCCGCGAACGCAGCGTCGTCCATGGTCTTGCCCTTGGCGACCAGGGTGACCAGGGGCATGGCCTTGTTCTCCACGAACGCCTTCTTGTAGGGCTTCTGGGCCCAGCGCTCGGTAAACCACTCCTTGTGGGGCGAAGGCAGGGTCAGGACGCGCTTGTGGATCGCTTTTTCCAGCGACGCAAGGGGAAAGCTGAACAGTTTCATGGTGGCTATTCCTTGCGGGGCTCAGCCGGCTTTCGCCACGCGCATCGCCTCGGTGAACCGGTCGAAGAGATAGGCGATGTCGTGCGGGCCGGGCGAGGCCTCGGGGTGGCCCTGGAAGCAGAAGGCCGGCTTGTTCTTGTGGACCAGCCCTTGCAGGGTGCCGTCAAACAGGCTGACGTGCGTGGCCCGCAGGTTGGCGGGCAGCGAATCCATGTCCACCGCAAAGCCGTGGTTCTGGCTGGTGATGCTCACGCGGCCGGTGTCCAGGTCTTTGACGGGGTGGTTGGCGCCGTGGTGGCTGTTGGCCATCTTGAAAGTCTTGGCGCCAGCGGCCAGGGCCATGATCTGGTGCCCCAGGCAAATGCCGAAGGTGGGCACACCGCTGTCCACGATGGCACGGGTGGCGGCAATGGCGTAGTCGCAGGGTTCCGGGTCGCCAGGGCCGTTGGAGAGGAACACGCCATCGGGATTCAGGGCCAGCACCTCGACGGCGGGCGTCTTGGCCGGCACCACGGTGACCTTGCAGCCGCGCTCGGCCAGCATGCGCAGGATGTTTTTCTTCACGCCGAAGTCGTAGGCCACCACGTGGAATTGCGGGGCCGTCAGCTCACCGTAGCCGGAGCCGAGCTTCCACTCGGTCTGCGTCCATTCGTAGCGCGACGGGGTGGTGACCACCTGGGCCAGATCCAGGCCGGCCATGTTGGGCGCAGCCTTGGCCTGGGCAATGGCGTCGTCGATCAGCGCCTGCGTGACGGCCTGACCGGCAGCCAGGCCGATGATGGCACCGTTCTGCGCACCCTTGCTGCGCAACAGGCGCGTGAGCTTGCGGGTGTCGATGTTGGCGATGGCGACGGTGTTTTCACGCACCAGGTACTGCGACAGCGTTTCCGACTGGCGGAAGTTGCTGGCCAGCAAGGGCAGGTCTTTGATGATGAGGCCTGCGGCATGGACCTTGTCAGCTTCGATATCTTCGCCATTGACGCCGTAGTTGCCGATGTGCGGATACGTCAACGTGACGATCTGCTGGCAGTAGCTGGGGTCGGTGAGGATTTCCTGGTAGCCGGTGATGGCGGTGTTGAACACCACTTCGCCGACGGTGGTGCCGGTGGCACCGATCGAATTGCCGATAAAGACCGTGCCGTCTGCGAGCGCCAGGATGGCGGGCGGGAAGGTTCCCTGTAGAGACAAAAGCACTGGGTTCTCCGGATGGTTACGGTCGCCCGGCGCCTGCAGTCCACTCGTACGCGTGGCGCACGGAAGTGGGGGTGGCTGCTCTCAGAGGGGTTGTTGCTTTGGGTGCGGTCGGGCGACGCTGTTGCGAGAAAAGCTCCCGATTATATCCTTGCTGCTGCCCCGCACGAAATGCACATCTTGCATAACCCTGCCACCGCGCAGGTGCGAGGCCGGGGCGCAAGCCCGCTGGCCTGCCGCCCGCTCAGCGCGCCGCGCCGCTCGCGTGCAGGCAAATGGCGGCGGCCGCGGCAACGTTCAGCGACTCTTCGCCACCCGGCTGCGCGATGCGGATGCGCAGTGTGGCCTGCGCTTCCAGCACCGGTGAAACCCCCTGCCCTTCGTGCCCCATCACCCAGGCACAGGGCCAGGGCAAGGCAGCGCGGTGCAGCCATTCGCCCTCATGGGAGCTGGTGACCAGCAGCGGCACGCGCAGCGCCTGCAGTGCCGCAGGGTCCAGCCCCTCCAGGAGGTTGAGCGCAAAGTGCGCCCCCATGCCGGCCCGCAGCACCTTGGCAGACCACAAGGCGGCGCTGCCCTTGACCGCCACGACCTGGCGGAAGCCGAAGGCCGAGGCACTGCGCAGGATGGAGCCCACATTGCCCGCGTCCTGCACGCGGTCCAGTACCACCGTGGCGGCGCCAGCGTCCAGCGTCCGCGGCGCGGGCAGGTCCACGATGAAGCCCATGCGCGCAGGCGACTCCAGACCGCTGACATCGGCAAACAGCGCATCGGGGAGCACTATTATTTTAGGAGCTGCTTGCGCCCATTCCACCTGGGCTAGAGGCCAATTTGACTCGCAAAATACGGCCACGGACGGCCGCTGCCCGCGCTCCAGCGCGGCGCGGCACAGATGGTCCCCTTCCAGCCACACCCGGCCCTGCTTGCGGTACGCCGTGCTGTCTTGCGCCAGGCGGCGCAAGTCTTTCACGAAGGCGTTGTCCCGGGAATGAATGGCGGTGACGGCAGGAGAGGTCATGTAAAAAGCTTGCAGCGGGTCAGGCGCTTTGCAGCGTTTCGGCCACGGGTGCGAACGTGCGCCGGTGGTACACGCAGGCGCCGTGCTCGCGCAGGGCGGACAGGTGCAGCGCCGTACCGTACCCCTTGTGTCCGGCAAAGCCGTACTGCGGGTATTCCGCATGCACCTGCTCGCACCAGCGGTCGCGGTGCACCTTGGCCAGGATGGAGGCGGCCGAGATCGAAGGCACCAGGGCGTCGCCCTTGACAATGGCCTCGGCCTGGATGCCCAGCGTGGGAAGGCGGTTGCCGTCCACCAGCACCATCACGGGCTTGAGGCGCAAACCCAGCACGGCACGGCGCATGGCCAAAAGGGTGGCCTGCAGGATGTTGAGCTGATCGATCTCTTCCACGCTGGCTTCGGCGATGCTGCAGCACAGCGCCTTGGCGCGGATTTCGTCGTAGAGCTTCTCGCGCCGCGCGGGCGTGAGCTTCTTGGAATCTGCCAGCCCGGCAATGGGGTTCAGGTCGTCCAGGATCACGGCGGCCGCCACCACCGGCCCCGCCAGCGGACCGCGCCCGGCCTCGTCCACGCCGGCCAGCAGACCGGGCGGCTGCCAGGGAAGGCAGGCTTGCTCAGGCACCTTGGTGGAGGACTTTCTGGATCGCATCGGCAGCCAGTTGGGGAGTGTTGCGAAGCAGGCTTCGGTGCAACGCCTCAAAGCGCTGCTCCAGAGCGGTGATTTTCTCGGGATGGTGCTGGCGAGCATCCAGCCACTGCACGGTGGCCTCGCACAAAGCCTGCGGAGTGGCCGCGTCCTGGATCAGCTCCGGCACCACGAACTCACCCGACAGGATGTTTGGCAGCCCCACCCAGGGTTGCAGCTGCTTGCGCCGCATCAGCCACCAGCTCAACGGGTGCATGTGGTAGCCGATGACCATGGGGCGCTTGAACAAGGCCGCCTCCAGCGTGGCGGTGCCGCTGGCGATGAGCGTGGCATCGCAGGCGGCCAGCACGGCGTGCGACTGCCCGGTGACCACGCGCACCACACCCCGCAGCCCCGCGGCAAGCACCAGTTGTTCGATCCGGCCCTGCAATGCAGGCACGGCGGGAACTATGAATTTTGTAGCAGGCCGCGCTTTATGGATCAGCGCTGCAGCCGCAAAAAAGGGTGGAGCAATGTATTGGATCTCGGCCGACCGGCTGCCCGGCAGGATGGCCAGCACCTCGTCCTCGTCCTCGGCCGCGAGGCCCAGCGCCGTGCGGGCCGCGCTGCGGTCCGGTGCCATGGGGATGACGCTGGCCAGGGGATGCCCCACATAGGTGGCCGCAATGCCATGGCGCGCCAGCAGTTCCGGCTCGAACGGGAAGATGCACAGCACATGGTCGGCGCTGCGCCGGATCTTCTCGACCCGGTGGGCGCGCCATGCCCAGATGGACGGGCAGACAAAGTGCACCGTCTTGATTCCCGCGGCACGCAGGTCGGCCTCCAGCGCGAGGTTGAAATCGGGCGCATCCACGCCAATGAAAACATCGGGCCGCTCGGCCAGCAGGCGCGCGCGCAGCTGCTTGCGGATGCCGAGCAATTCGCGCAGGCGGCGCAGGACTTCAAGGCTGTAGCCGTGCACGGCCAGCTTGTCGCTGGGCCAGCGGGCATCAAAGCCGCGCCGCACCATCTGCGGCCCGCCGATGCCAAAGGACTGCAGCGTCGGCCAGCAGGCCTGGAGCCCATCCAACAGCAGGCCGGCCAGCAGATCGCCAGACGCCTCGCCCGCGACCATCGCGAACCGGGGTTCCACGGCAGTCAGCGGGCAATGCCGCGGGTGGCGGCCGCAAGGAAGCCGCTCATCGCGGCCACGTCCGCTGCGGCATGGGGCGCGGACTGCGCCAGCGCCTCGATCGCGCCGCGCGCTTCAGCCAGCGTGCGCCCCTCACGGTACAGCAGCTTGTGCATCTGCTTGATCACCGCGATGCGCTCATTGCTGAAATCGCGCCGGCGCAAGCCCACGGTGTTGATGCCATGCACCGCGAGCGGGTTGCCGTCCACCAGCAGGAACGGCGGCACGTCCTGCGAGACGGCGCTCGCAAAACCCACCATGGCATGGGCGCCCACCTTCACGAACTGGTGAATGCCAGCCAGGCCACCCACCGTGACCCAGTCGCCCAGCTCCACGTGGCCGCCCAGCGTCGTGTTGTTGGCCAGCGTGGTGTGGTTGCCCACCACGCAATCGTGCGCGATGTGCGTGTAGGCCATGATCCAGTTGTCGCTGCCCACGCGCGTGACGGACTTGTCCTGCACCGTGCCCACATGGAGCGTGCAGAACTCGCGGATCGTGTTGCGGTCGCCGATGACGAGCTCACACGGCTCGTTGCGGTATTTCTTGTCCTGGTTGGCCGCGCCGACCGAGGCAAACTGGAAGATGCGGTTGTCCTGCCCGATCGTGGTGTGCCCTTCCACCACGCAGTGCGGCCCGATGACCGTCCCGGCGCCGACCTTCACGTGCGGGCCGATGACGGTGTAGGGCCCGACCGTGACGGTGGGGTCCAGAACAGCGCCTTCTGCCACCAGGGCAGTGGGATGGATATTGCTCACGTTCGACAACAACCCTTGTCAGCCCACGCTGCGCATGGTGCACATCAGTTCGGCCTCGCAGGCCACATCGTCGCCCACGCTGGCAACGCCCTTGAACTTCCAGATGCCGCCGCGCACGCGGTCGATGGTGATGGACAGCACCAGCTGGTCCCCCGGCTCCACCGGGCGCTTGAAACGCGCACCGTCGATGCCCACGAAATAGTAGATGTTGTTTTCGTCGGGCACCTTGCCCATGGCGTCAAAGGCCAGCAGCCCGGCCGCCTGGGCCAGGGCCTCCAGTATCAGAACGCCCGGCATCACCGGCCGGCCTGGAAAGTGGCCCATGAAGTAAGGCTCGTTGAAGGTCACATTCTTGATGGCCTTGATGCGTGCATTGCTCTCCAGCTCGATCACCTTGTCCACCAGTAGAAACGGGTAGCGGTGGGGCAGTTGCTTGAGAATTGCGTGGATATCCATCATCGAATTGTTCTTCCGTTCATGCTGCTTTCAGTGCCTGCTCCAGCGCCTTGATGCGCTCGCGCAAGCTGTGCAATTGTTTGAGTGTCGCAGCGTTCTTTTCCCAGCGCGCATTGTCGTCGATGGGAAACATGCCGGTGTACTGGCCCGGCTGCGTGAGCGAACGCGTGACCACCGTGGCGGCCGAGATGTGCACATGGTCGGCCAGCTCCAGGTGGCCCAGCACAATCGCCCCGCCACCCACGGTGCAATGGGCGCCAATGGTCGCACTGCCGGCCACGCCCACGCACCCGGCCATGGCCGAGTGCTTTCCGATGCGAACGTTGTGGCCGATCTGGATGAGATTGTCGAGCTTGACGCCGTCTTCGATCTCCGTGTCTTGCAGCGCACCGCGGTCGATGCAGGTGTTGGCACCGATCTCCACGTCGTCGCCGATGCGCACGGCACCCAGCTGCTCGATCTTGACCCAGCGGCCCTGCTCGGGAGCAAAGCCAAAACCATCGGCACCGATCACCACGCCCGCATGCACGATGCAGCGTTCGCCAATGCGGCAGTCCTCGCCCACGGTGACCCGGGACTTCAGCACCGTGCCAGCACCGATGACAGCGCCCCTCTCCACCACGCACAGCGGGCCGATGCTGGCGCTGGGATGCACCTGCGCAGACGGGTCCACCACCGCACTCGGGTGAACGCCGGCTTGGCGCACCCCAGCCGGCCCTTGCTGGCGCCACAGTTGCGTTGCGCGGGCAAAGTACACGTAGGGGTTGTCGGCCACGATGCAGGCCCCGCGTGCCAGTGCCGCGCCCCGCAGCGCGGGCGCCACAATGACACAGGCCGCCCGGGTGGCGGCCAGTTGCTGCTGGTAGCGCGGATTGCTCAGGAAACTGAGGTCACCTGGACCGGCAATCTCCAGGGGCGCGATGCGGGAGATGACCACATCGCGCGCTCCCCCTTCCAGCGTTCCCCCGAGGGCATCGACAATGTCCCCAAGTAGCAGGCTCACGCGCCACCTACCCAGCGCTGCGACGCTGCTGCCTTACTTGCCAGCGGAGGCATTCAGCGCCTTGATCACCTTGTCGGTGATGTCGTGCTTGGGATTGATGTACACCGCCTCTTGCAGGATCACGTCGTACTTCTCGGTCTCGGCAACTTGCTTGACGACCTTGTTGGCACGCTCGAGCACCTGCGAGAGTTCTTCGTTCTTGCGTGCGCTCAGGTCTTCCTGGAATTCACGGCGCTTGCGCTGGAACTCGCGGTCCTGGTCCACCAGCTGGCGCTGACGGGTGGTGCGCTGGCTTTCGGCCATGGTGGGGGCTTCCCGTTCGAACTTTTCGGAGGCGGTCTTCAGGGTATTGCCCATGTCCACCAGCTCCTTCTCACGGCGAGAAAATTCCTGCTCCAGCTTGGCTTGCGCAGCCTTCGCGGTATTGGCCTCGCGGAAGATGCGGTCCGTGTTGACAAACCCAGCCTTGAACTCCTGGGCCTGCACAGGAGCTGCCAGGGCCACCGAGCCCAGCAGCAGGGCCAAAGAAATATGGCGAGAAAAGGATTTCATTAGAAAGACGTTCCGATCTGGAATTGCAGTTTCTGGATTCTATCGCCGGCAAACTTGCGCACCGGTTGCGCAAAGGCCAGGCGCAGCGGACCGAGCGGGGAAATCCAGCTCAAGCCCACACCCACGGAGGAACGCATGTCGCTGAACGAGACCTTCTCGTTCTCTCCGTACACATTGCCCACGTCGACGAAAGTGAAGACACGCAGGGTCCGGTCATTGCCCGCCCCCGGGAAGGGCGCGATCAATTCCGCATTCAGGGTCACCTTCTTGGGGCCGCCCAGCGATGCGCCGGTCACGTCGCGCGGCCCCAGCGTACCTTGGTCAAAGCCGCGCACCGAGCCCAGGCCGCCCGAATAGAAGTTCTTGAACACCGGGAAGGGGCGGCCGTTCAAGCCCTTGCCCAGCCCCAGTTCGCCATTGAAAGCGATGGTGAAGCGCTTGTTGAGGGGCACGTACTGCTGGTACTGGTAGTTCGCGCGCACGTAGCGGGCATCACCCGCCACCGACCACTCGGAGTTCAGGCGCTGGTAGCGGCCCGAATTGGGCGCCAGGGCGCTGTCCCGGTCGTCCCGCGACCAGCCGACGGTCAGGGGAATGGAGGTGCTGCTGTAGCCGAACTGGTCGGCATAGGCCAGGTAGGTCGCGGGGATGTTGGTGCCGGGCTTGATCTTGGTTTGCTCCAGCCCGCCCCCGAAGAACACCGTGTCGGTTTCGCTGAAGGGCACGCCGAAACGCACCGAGGTCCCGGTGGTGACCAACTGGTAGTTGCCACCCTGGTCTTCGTACGGCTTGTCCGTGCGGTAGTACACGTCCAGCGTGCGCGAAATGCCTTCAGGGGTGAAGTACGGGTTGGTGGTGCTGAACACCAGGGTGCGGCGGTACTTGCTGGTATTGACGTCGATGCCCAGGTAGTTGCCCGAGCCAAAGATGTTTTCCTGCTTGATGCCGAAGGACAGCGACACCTTCTCGGCACTGGAGAAGCCCACGCCCATCTGCAGCGAGCCGGTGGGCTTTTCCGCCACGTTGACCACCAGGTCCACCTGATCGGGAGAGCCCGGGACTTCCTGGGTCTCCACGTTCACTTCCGTAAAGAAGCCCAGGCGGTCCACGCGGTCGCGCGAGAGGCGGATCTTCTCGCCGTCGTACCACGAGGCTTCGTACTGGCGGAACTCACGCCGGATCACCTCGTCCCGCGTGCGGTTGTTGCCGCTCACATTGATGCGGCGCACGTAGGCCCGGCGCGACGGCTCGGCCTGCAGGACGAAGGCCACCCGGTTGTTGACGCGGTCGATCTCCGGCACGGCTTCCACGCGCGCAAACGCAAAGCCGAAACGGGAGAAGTATTCGGAAAAGGCCTTGGTGGTTTCGGTGACCTGGTCAGCGTTGTAGGGCTCACCGGCGCGGATCTTGACCAGGGACTTGAACTCGTCCTCGCGGTCCAGGTAGTTGCCCTCCAGCTTCACGCCCGACACCACGTAGCGCTCGCCTTCCGTGACGTTCACGGTGATGGAGATGTCCTGCTTGTCCGGGGAGATGGCCACCTGGGTGGAGTCCACGCGGAACTCCAGATAGCCGCGCTGCAGGTAGTACGAGCGCAGGGTTTCCAGGTCCGCGTTGAGCTTGGCACGCGAGTAACGATCGGACTTGGTGTACCAGCTGAGCCAGCCGCCCGTGTCCTGGTCGAAAAGCCCCGTGAGCGTGGATTCACTGAAAGCCTTGTTGCCCACGATGCGGACTTCCTTGATGCGGGCAGGCTCGCCCTCCACCACGGTGAAGGTCAGGTTCACCCGGTTGCGCTCGATAGGCGTCACGGTCGTGACCACTTCGGCGCCGTACAGGCTCTTGTTGATGTACTGGCGCTTGAGCTCCTGCTCCGCGCGGTCGGTCAGTGCCTTATCGTAGGGCCGTCCCTCGGTCAGGCCCACGTCCCGCATGGCCTTCTTGAGCACGTCCTTGTCGAATTCGCGCGTGCCGGCAAAGTCCACGTCGGCGACGGTCGGGCGCTCTTCCACCACCACGACCAGCACGTTGCCAACGGCCTCCAGGCGCACGTCCTTGAACAGGCCCAGGCCGAACAATGCCCGAATGGCGGCGGCGCCCTTTTCGTCGTTGTAGTCGTCACCGACCCGCAGCGGCATGGACGCAAACACGGTGCCGGGCTCCACGCGCTGCAAGCCTTCGACGCGGATATCCTGCACCTTGAAAGGCTCCAGGGCCCATGCCGCATTGGCGGCAAAAACCATGGCTGCAACGGCCGATGCGGTGCGTACGCCCAGTCGATTGATGTGTTTTTTCATGAATGAAGCGGGTGCCGCGCTTGCAGTGCAAATGCGGCAGAAGTGTTAGCCAAAGAGCCGGGTGATATCGTTGAAGAGGGCGATGGACATCATGAGCAGCAAGACAGCAACGCCTCCACGCTGGAGGCGCTCCATCCAAGCGTCCGAGACCCCCCTGCCGGTCACACCCTCCCAAAGATAATACATCAGGTGCCCCCCGTCCAAGACGGGCAACGGCAGCAGGTTCAACACGCCCAGGCTCACGCTGATCAGGGCGAGGAACATCACGTATTGCGAGATCCCCAGGCTGGCGGAACGGCCCGCGTATTCGGCAATCGTCAAGGGGCCGCTCAGGTTCTTGACCGACGCTTCGCCAATGACCATGCGCGCCATCATGCGAAGCGTGAGCAGGGACACGTCCCAGGTCTTGGCGGCGCCCGCCCAGGCGCCCTCCAGCGCGCCGTATTCCACGGTGACCAGCTCGGGCGCAGCGCCCACGTAGGCGCCAATGCGGCCTACGGTGACGCCAGGTTCCGACTTCACCTCCGGCAGCACCTCCAGCGTGAGCATCTGGCCGGACCGGTCCACGCGCCACGCCTGTGCCAGGGGTTCCTGCCCCCGCACCGACTGGCGGATCAGCTCGCGCAGCTGCTGCCCGTCCACCACGTCGGTTGCACCGATCTTGAGCACCACGTCCCCCTGGCGCAGGCCGGCACGTTGGGCTGCGCCGTCGGGCATGACTTCACCGATCACCGGCCGCGTCCACGGCCCCAGGATGCCGATCTTGCGGAACAGCTGTGCGTCGGCCTCGCGGCTGTCGATGCGGGACATGTCGAGCAGGACTTCCCGGTGCGCGCCTCCGGATTGCGGCTTCACGTCCAGGCGGACGTTGGTGCCCTCCAGGGCGCCACGGGTCAGCAGCCAGCGCAGATCCTCGAACGACCGCACGGGCTCCATGGCATCCGAGCCCAGCGCGGCCTGGGCCACCAGTTCGCCTCCCCGCAGCCCCGCGTTCTGCGCGACGGAGCCAGCCACCGGGCTGGCCAGCACGGCACGGGGCTCGTCCACCCCGCTCCAGTTGACGGCGGAATACAGCAGCACGGCAAGCAGCAGGTTTGCCAGCGGCCCGGCGGCCACGATGGCGGCGCGGGACCGCAACGGCTGGGTGTTGAAGGCCAGGTGCCGCTCTTCGGGTGCCACTGGCGCTTCCCGCTCGTCCAGCATGCGCACATAGCCGCCCAAGGGGAATGCGCCCAACACGAACTCGGTGGGCGAGCCCTTGGGCTGCCAGCGCAGCAGCGGCTGGCCGAACCCGACCGAAAAGCGCAGCACCTTCACGCCGCACGCCACGGCCACGCGGTAGTGCCCGTACTCGTGCACGGCAATCAGGACGCCCAGGGCGACGACAAAGGCAACAACAGTGAGAAGCATGGGCGTCGGGTCGGTACAGGGCGGTGGAGGATCAGGCCGCCAGGCGGTCTGCGGCGCGCTCGGCCGCACTGCGCGCCTGCGCATCCAGATCCAGCAGGGCATCCAGCGAATCCGGCTTGGAGGGCGCGACCGCGTCCAAAGTTGCAAGGTTCACCGCATGAATATGGTCGAACCGCAGCCGGCCTGAGAGGAAGGCGCCCACGGCCACCTCGTTCGCGGCGTTGAGCACCGCCGTCGTGCCTTCGGCCGCCTTGAGCGCCTGCCAGGACAGGTGCAGGCCGGGGAAACGGCGGGCGTCAGCGTCCTCGAACGCCAGCGACGCCAGCTTGGAAAAGTCCAGCCGGCTGGCACCGCTGGCGATGCGCTCGGGCCACGCCAGGCCGCAGGCAATGGGCACGCGCATGTCGGGCGTGCCCAGCTGGGCGAGGATGGATGCGTCTTTGAACTGCACCATCGAGTGGATGATCTGCTGGGGGTGGATCACCACCTTGATCTGGTCAGGGTGCAGATCAAACAGCCAGCGCGCCTCGATCACTTCGAGGGCTTTGTTCATCATCGTGGCGGAATCCACCGAGATCTTGCGCCCCATTGAGAAATTGGGATGCGCGCAGGCCTGGTCGGGGGTGATCTGCGACAGCGTGGCGGGATCGCGCTGGCGGAACGGCCCGCCCGAGGCCGTCAGCAGAATGCAATCGACCCGGTCGGCCCAGGTTGCGGGGTCTTCCGGCAGGCACTGGAAAATGGCGGAATGCTCGCTGTCGATGGGCAGCAGCGTGGCGCCGCCCGAACGCACCGTCTGCATGAACAGGCCACCGCCCACCACCAGGGCTTCCTTGTTGGCCAGCAGCAGGCGCTTGCCCGCCCGCGCCGCAGCCAGGCAGGGCGCCAGGCCCGCCGCACCGACGATGGCGGCCATGACCGCATCCACGTCCGGATGGCTTGCTATCACTTCAATAGCATCTTGCGCTTGCAGGACCTGCGTTGGAAGCCCATTTGCCTCGATTTTTTCAGCCAGCACCTGCGCGTGGGCTGGGCTGGCCATCACGGCAAAGCGGGGCTTGAACTGGGCGCACTGGGCCAGCAGCAGGTCCACCTGGGTGGCCGCACTCAGCGCAAACACCTCGAAGCGCTCGGGATGGCGGGCCACCACGTCCAGCGTGCTGGTGCCGATGGATCCCGTGGAACCCAGTACCGTCAGTCGTTGTTTCATCATTGCGTTGTCAGGCTGGTGAGCATCATGGCCAGGGGCAGCGTGGGCAGCAAGGCATCCACCCGGTCGAGCACGCCGCCGTGCCCGGGCAGCAGGCCGCTGCTGTCCTTGACGCCGGCGCTGCGCTTGATGAGCGACTCCACCAGATCGCCGGAGACGCTCATGGCCACCATGAACAGTGCCGCAATCACCAGCAGCCACCACCCTTGCTGCGCCATGCGGGTGTAGAAGCTGGGCACCGCTGCCTGCCAATGGGTGTCGGCCGCAACCCAGGCAAACGCCAGCACCATGACGCCCGCCAGCCCGCCCCACACCCCTTCCCAGCTCTTGCCGGGGCTGATGGAGGGCGCGAGCTTGCCCTTGGTGAAACGCAGGCCGAAGGCGCGCCCGGCGAAGTAGGCAAAGATGTCAGCCACCCACACCAGTACCAGCACCGACAGCAGAAAGTTGATGCCGACCTTGCGCGCCTGCACCACGGCCAGCCAGGCCAGCCACAAGGCCAGCACGCCGGCCACCAGGCGCACGGCCGAGGGGATCCGCGGCCAACCGGGCACGCCCGCCCGCAGCAGCCAGGCCGCCGCCAGCACCCAGAGGCCGCCCCCGGCGACCCACAGGCCCGGCAAGGGCCGGTCCAGCCACCCGCCAGCCCACGAAAGGGCGCACAGCGCCACGCAGGCCGCGCCCACGGCGAGGGAGCCCGCAGAACCGAACCCGCTCAGGCGCCCCCACTCCCACGCACCCGCCGCCATGAGCACCAGCACCACCAGGGTGAAGGGCTCCGTGGAGGTGTAGAAAAGTGCGGGCAGCAGAATGGCCAGCAACACCAGGGCCGTGATAACGCGCTGTTTGAGCATGGGGCCTTTCAGAACCAGTTGAACGTCTTGGGGCGGCGCACCACCCGCTCTCAGCCCGGCATCGGTTGGGGTTGCGCCGCCAGGATCTGTTCGGAGGTTTTGCCAAAACGGCGCTCGCGGCTCGCAAAGGCCGCGATGGCTTCGTCCAGCGCCGATTCGTCGAAATCCGGCCACAGCCGGTCGCTGAAGTAGAACTCGGAGTATGCCGCCTGCCACAGCAGGAAATTGCTGATCCGCATTTCTCCGCCGGTGCGGATCACCAGGTCGGGGTCGGCTACATGGGCCAGGCCCATCGTAGCATTCAGGCTGGCTTCGGTGATCGGTTCGCCCCGCGACGCCAGCACGGCGGCGGCCTGTGCGATGTCCCAGCGCCCGCCATAGTTGAAACACACATTGAGCACGAGGCGGGTGTTCTCCGCCGTGGCGGCCTCCGCCTGGGCCAGGCCCTCACGCACCTTGGACGAAAGCGTGGCGCGCTCCCCCACGAAGTGCAGCCGTACTCCGTCTTTCTTCAACTGCGGCACTTCGCGCGCCAGCGCCTTGGCCAGCAGTTCCATCAACCCCGACACCTCGTCGGCGGGCCGGTTCCAGTTTTCGGAGGAGAAGGCGAAGACGGTCAACACCCCCACGCCGCGGTCCACGCAGGCGCGTGCGCAGCGGCGCAGGGAATCCACCCCTTGCTTGTGACCCGCCAGGCGGGGCAGAAAGCGGCGCGTCGCCCAGCGGCCGTTGCCATCCATGACGATGGCGATGTGGTGGGGCACCCCGGGATTTTTGGACATGGAAACGGTCAAGCCCCGGGGGCTCAAACGGCCATGATTTCCTGCTCTTTGGCGGACACCAGCGCATCGATCTCGGCGATGTGCTTGTCGGTGAACTTCTGCACGTCGGCTTCCGCACGCTTCTGATCGTCTTCCGAGGCGAGCTTGTCCTTCACCAGCTTCTTGACGGCTTCGTTGGCATCGCGGCGCAGGTTGCGCACGGCGATCTTGGCGCCCTCGCCCTCGTTGCGCGCCAGCTTGGTCATTTCCTTGCGGCGCTCTTCGCTCATGGGCGGCATGGGCACGCGGATCAGGTCGCCCATGGAGGCGGGGTTCAGGCCCAGGTCGCTTTCGCGGATGGCCTTCTCGATCTTGGCGCCCATGCCCTTTTCCCAGGGCTGGACGCTGATGGTGCGCGCATCGATCAGCGCCACATTGGCCACCTGGGAGAGGGGCACCATCGAGCCGTAGTACTCCACCTGCACGGCGTCGAGCAGCGCGGGGTTCGCGCGCCCGGTGCGGATCTTCGCCAGGTTGTTCTTGAACGCGGTGATGGACTGGTCCATCTTGGTTTCTGCGTTTTTCTTGATGTCGGCAATCGTCATGTTTTTCTCCTGGGGCCGGCCCGCATTTCGCGCAGGCCCTGCAACGTCGTCAAGCGTAAACCAGCGTACCTTCGTCTTCACCCATCACCACGCGCTTGAGGGCGCCATGCTTGACGATGGAGAACACCCGCACGGGAAGCTTCTGGTCCCGGCACAGTGCGAACGCGGTGGCATCCATGATGCCCAGGTTGCGGGACATGGCTTCGTCGAAGCTGAGCTTCGTGTAGCGCGTGGCCGCAGGGTCTTTCTGGGGGTCGGCAGTATAAACGCCGTCCACCTTGGTGGCCTTGAGCACCACTTCGGCGCCGATCTCGGCCCCGCGCAGCGCGGCGGCGGTGTCGGTGGTGAAAAAGGGGTTGCCCGTGCCCGCGGCGAACACGACCACCTTGCCCTCTTCCAGGTACTGCAACGCCTTGGGGCGCACATAGGGCTCCACCACCTGCTCGATGGCGATGGCGGACATCACGCGGGCGGTGAGCCCCTGCTTGTCCATGGCATCGGCCAGGGCCAGCGCGTTCATGACGGTGGCCAGCATGCCCATGTAGTCGGCGGTGGCGCGGTCCATGCCCACGGAGCCGCCCGCCACGCCGCGGAAGATGTTGCCCCCACCGATCACCACCGCCACCTGGACGCCCAGGCGGGTGACTTCGGCAATCTCCTCGACCATCCGGACAATGGTGGCGCGGTTGATGCCGAAGGAGTCCTCCCCCATCAGCGCCTCACCAGACAGCTTGAGCAGGATGCGCTTGTGGGCTGGTGCGGCGTGGGACATGGGCGATTTCTCCAAAGGCAATACGGCAGTGAACGGCGGTGGGAACAAACGGGACGGTACTGCCGGTCAGGCAGCAGCGGCCTTGGCGGCAGCCACCTGGGCAGCCACTTCGGCGGCGAAGTCGTCGGCCTTCTTCTCGATGCCTTCGCCCACGACGTAGAGCGTGAAGCCCTTCACGTTGGTGTTGGCTGCCTTGAGCATCTGGGCCACGGTCTGCTTGCCGTCGGCGGCCTTCACGAAGACCTGGTCGGCCAGCGAGACTTCCTTGAGGTACTTCTGCACGGCGCCGTCGATGCGCTTGGCCGTGATTTCGGCGCTCTGCGCGGGCTTGCCGGCGGCCACGAGTTCCTTGTTGGCTTCTTCAGCCTTGCCTTCGGCCACCGAGCGCTCCTTGGCGATCAGTTCGGCAGGCACGTCGGCGCTGGTCAGGGCCACGGGCTTCATGGCGGCCACGTGCATGGCGACGTCCTTGGCGGCAGTAGCGTCACCGTCGAACTCCACCACCACGCCAATGCGCGAACCGTGCAGGTACGCGGCCAGGTTGGAGCCGCTGAAGCGCTTGAAGCGGCGGAACGACATGTTCTCGCCGATCTTGCCGATCAGGCCCTTGCGCACGTCTTCCAGCGTGGGGCCGAAGCTGTCCTGCTCGTAGGGCAGCGCGCCCAGGGCTTCGATGTCGGCAGGGTTGTGCTCGGCCACCAGCTTGGCAGCGGCGTTGGCCATGGCGATGAAGCTGTCGTTCTTGGAAACGAAGTCGGTTTCGCTGTTGACTTCGATCAGCGCGCCCACGTTGCCGTTGATGAAGCTGGCCACCACGCCTTCAGCCGTCACGCGCGAGGCGGCCTTGCCAGCCTTGGTGCCCAGCTTGACGCGCAGCAGTTCTTCCGCCTTGGCCATGTCGCCATCGGCTTCGGTCAGTGCCTTCTTGCATTCCATCATGGGAGCGTCGGTCTTGCCACGCAGTTCTGCCACCATGCTTGCGGTAATTGCAGCCATCTTTGTTCCTTCAGTGTTCAGTTCAGTCGATACAGATTCGGGCTAAAAAAAAGGGGGCTCACCAGGGGCCCCGCTTTTGTCCGCGACGGATCGCGCAGCCGGGTCTTAGGCGGCGGCTTCTTGCACTTCCACAAATTCGTCAGCGGTTTCCGAGGCTGCTGCCTTGGCCACGTCGCTCACCGCGTTGGCGCGGCCTTCGATGATGGCGTCGGCGATGCCGCGGGCGTACAGCGTCACGGCCTTGGCCGAGTCATCGTTGCCGGGGATCACGTAGTCGATGCCTTCGGGCGAATGGTTGGTATCCACCACGCCGATCAGCGGGATGCCCAGCTTCTTGGCTTCTGCCACGGCGATCTTGTGGAAGCCCACGTCGATCACGAAGATGGCGTCCGGCAGCGCAGCCATGTCCTGGATGCCGCCGATGTCCTTCTCGAGCTTCTCGATTTCGCGAGCGAACGTCAGCTGCTCTTTCTTGCTCAGGTTGTCGAGGCCGGCTTCTTGCTGGGCCTTCATGTCCTTGAGGCGCTTGATCGAGGTCTTCACGGTCTTGAAGTTCGTCAGCATGCCGCCCAGCCAGCGCTGGTCCACAAAAGGCACGCCAGCGCGTTGCGCTTCCGTTGCCAGGATTTCACGGGCTTGGCGCTTGGTGCCGACCATCAGGATCGTGCCGCGGTTGGCCGTCAGCTGCTTGGCGAACTTTTGTGCTTCCTGGAACAGCGGCAGCGTCTTTTCCAGGTTGACAATGTGAATCTTGTTGCGATGGCCGAAGATGTACGGGGCCATCTTGGGGTTCCAGAAGCGGGTTTGGTGGCCGAAGTGGACACCGGCTTCCAGCATTTCGCGCATGGTGACGGACATAAGGAGACTCCAAAGGTTAGGTCTAAAATCAGCCCCTGAATTTGCAATGCCGTGTTTCTTCATGCTGCACGGCGCCACAACACCTTGACGGGGCTGCTTTGCGATTGATTTGCCGCAAGGACCACCGGAGACGCGACTCCTGCAAAGGGCACTTGGCGATATTGCAATATCCCCCAAAATGCCCTTGCAGACTGCGCCGGCGGCTACTGCTCCCAGCAAAACCCAAAGATTCTAGCACACCCATGCTTCCAGACCTGATCGCCACCCGTGAGCAACTGCGGGGCGGCGCCACCACGCCCGCCGCCGAGCTGGAGCGCTGCATCGACGCAGCGCAGGCCGCCAGCAACACCCACAGCTTCGTGCACACCCTGTTTGACAGCGCGCGTGCCGCCGCGGCCCGCCCCGGCCTGCCGGAGCTGCCCCTGGCGGGCCTGGCGGTGTCCGTGAAGGACCTGTTCGACATCGCGGGCCAGCCCACCCCCGCCGGCTCCACCGTGCTCAAGGACGCCGCGCCAGCGCGGCAGGACAGTCCGGCCGTAGCGCGGCTGCGGGCGGCGGGCGCCACCCTCATCGGGCGCACCAACATGGTCGAGTTCGCCTTTTCCGGCGTCGGCGTCAACCCGCACTACGGCACGCCCGCGGCCTGGGACGCGCGCTTCGGTGCGATCCCGGGGGCGCCGCGGGTTCCCGGGGGATCGTCCTCGGGCGCGGGGGTTTCGGTGGCCACCGGGGCGGCTTTCATCGGGCTGGGATCGGATACGGGCGGGTCCATCCGGATCCCGGCCGCGCTCAACGGCATCGTGGGGTTCAAGAGCACCGCCCAGCGCGTGCCCACCGCCGGCGCGGTGCCGCTGTCGACCACGCTGGACACCGTCTGCGCCATGACCCGCAGCGTGCGCGACGCCCTGCTGGCCCACGAGGTGCTGGCGGCGCGCCGCGTGACGCGCAGCCTGGCGCCGCTGTCGCAATACCGGCTGGCCGTGCCCTCCACGCTCTTTCTGGACGGGCTGGATGCCACCGTGGCGCGGGCGTTTGAGCGCAGCCTCCAGGTCCTGCGCCAGGCGGGTGCGCAGATCGACACCATCGACCTGCCGGCCGTGCAGGAGCCGCCGGCCTACGGCTTTGCCGCGCCCGAGAGCTATGCCTGGCACCGCAGCTTGCTGCAGCAGGCGGGCGGGCAGTACGACCCGCGGGTGCGGACCCGCATTGAAAAGGGCGCCTCGTTGATGGCCTGGGAGTACATCGACCTGCTGCACGCGCGCCAGCACTGGATCGCGCGCATGCTGGATGGCATGGCGGCCTACGACGCGCTGCTGTCCCCCACGGTACCCATCGTTGCCCCCTTGCTGGCCGACGTAGCGCCCGCCCATGGCACCGACCCAGCGCAAGACGCCGCCCGGGATGCGGAATTCTTCCGGGTCAACAACCTGCTGCTGCGCAACACCAGCGTGGTCAATCTGCTGGACGGCTGCGCACTGTCCCTGCCCTGCCACCAGCAGGGCGAACTCCCCGTCGGGCTGATGGTGTGGCACGGCGCACTGCGGGACGACACCGTGCTGAATGTGGGCCTTCAAATCGAAAAAGCACTACAAAAACAATAGCTGCTGGCGCGCGATAATATTGCGCTGAACGCCAAAATCACTCCCATCCATGAAGATCGCCATCGTGGGCGCCGGCATCACCGGCGTCACCACTGCGTACGAGCTGGCCAGCGACGGCCACGAAGTCACCGTTTTTGAACAACACAGCGCTGCAGCCGAGGAGGCCAGCTTTGCCACGGCGGGCCTGCTGGCACCGCACCTGACCAACCCCTGGGCCCTGCCGGGCTTCGGCCCTGCGCTGCGGCTCATGGGCGCCCACGCCACCCTGCGCCTGGCCGGCGGCTGGAGCCGCGCCAACCTGGTCTGGCTGCGCCGCTGGCGCCAGGCCGCGCGCACGCGCAGCGCCCCGGCCGCCGCACTGGAACGCCTGGCCCAGTACAGCCTGGCGCGCCTGCAGGCCCTTGCCAGCCAGCACGAACTGGACATCGAAGGCAGCGAGGGCCGCCTGCTGCTGCTGCGCACCGAACAGGAACGCGCACAGCTCCAGCCAGCGCTGGACATCCTGCGCGAAGCCGGCGTGGCCTGGCAGGAGATGGATGCCGACGCCGCACGCCGCACCGAACCAGGCCTCTCGCCCGAATCGCCGCTGGCCGCCGCCATCCACCTGCCCGGCGCCGCTGCGGGAAACTGCCGCCTGTTGGCCCAGCAGTTGCGCCAGGGCCTGCAAGGGGCCACCGTGGAATTTGCCTTCAACACCCGCGTGGAGCGGATCGGCACCTCCCCGCTGGCACTTTCCCTGCAGGGGGAGCCCCAGGTTCGCCGTTTTGACGCCGTCGTGCTGTGCGCGGGCCTGGCGTCTGCCGCGCTGGCGCCGGCGCTCGGCTTGCGGCTGCCCATGGCCGCCGTGTACGGATACTCCGTGAGCGCACCCTTGCGCGAGGCCACCCACGCGCCGCGCGGCAGCATCGTGGACGTGGCACAGCAGATCGCCATCACCCGCCTGGGCCAGCGCGTGCGCATTGCCGGCGGCGCCGAGCTGGCGGGTGCTGGCGCCGCGCACCACACGCCCACCTTGCAACGCCTGTACCGCACGCTCAACGACTGGTTCCCCGGGGGCGCGCAGTTGTCCTCCGGCCTGCAGGTGTGGCGCGGCGCGCGCCCGCTGCTGCCCGACGGCGCCCCCGTGGTCGGCCCCGGCAGCGCGCCCGGCGTGTGGATCAACACCGGCCACGGCGCGGGCGGCTGGGCCCTGGCCTGCGGCTGCGCGCGCGCGCTGGCGGACCTGGTCGCGCAGCGGGAGCCCGAGGTCTCGCTGGACGGCCTGGGCCTGCGCACGTTCTGACCCACGGCACGGCGGTGCGCCGGCGCACAATGGCGGCCATCACAGCCCCGGCCGGCGTCCCGCCGCTGAGTCCCATGTACCGCATCACCGCCCAACAGCCGCAGCCCCTGCACGACACCGCAGCCACACGGCGCCTGGAGCAGGCGGCCGCCGCCACCCTGCCCCCGCACACCTTGATGCAACGCGCCGGCAAAGCCGTTGCGCGGCTGGCGCTGGCCTTGGCGCCCCACGCCCGCACGGTCTGGATCGCCTGCGGCCCGGGCAACAACGGCGGGGACGGGCTGGAAGCCGCCGCACACCTGCAGCGCGCGGGCCGGCAGGTGGTGGTGACATGGCTGGGCCAGCCAGACACCGCCCCCGCCGACGCGCGTGCGTCCTGGTCCCGGGCGCAGGCGGCGGGCGTGCAGTGGGCCGATGCGCCGCCGGCCGACCTCACCCCCCACGACCTGTGCATCGATGCCCTGCTGGGCATTGGCGTCTGCGCTTCGCCCACAGCCCCCGCCCGCCCTGCCCCGGTGCGGCTGCAGGCTTGCCTGCGGGCACTGCACCACGCCGCGGCCCCGGTCCTGGCCGTGGACCTGCCCAGCGGGCTGGACGCCGACACCGGCCAGTTCGCCCCCGGCCTGGCCCCCGAGACCCCGCTCCACCCCACGCCGTCCGTGCGCCCGGCGCGGTACACGCTGAGCCTGCTCACCCTGAAGCCCGGGTTGTTCACCGCCGCCGGGCGGGATGCGGCGGGCCAGGTCTGGTGCGACGACCTGGGCGTGCCCGCCGGCAACGAGCCTCCCAGCGCCTGGCTGTGCGGCCCCGCAGCGCCGGCCCCGCGCGCCCACGCCAGCCACAAGGGCACCTACGGCGACGTGGCCGTGGTGGGCGGCGAAGGGCTTGCCGCGCGCGGCCTCGGCATGGCGGGCGCCGGTCTGCTGGCGGCATCGGCCGCGCTGCACGGCGGCGCAGGGCGGGTGCTGGTGGCGCTGCTCGACCAGGGCCACCAGGAGATCGATCCGCTGCAGCCGGAGTTGATGTTCCGGCGCTTTGACGCCCTGGCACTGGAGCAGCTCACGGTGGTCTGTGGCTGCGGCGGAGGCCAGGCGGTTGCGGCCATGCTGCCAGAGGTTCTGACCCGATCAGCCCGGCTGGTGCTGGACGCCGACGCGCTCAACACCATCGCCAACCAGGCCGCGCTGCACGCGCTGGTGGTGGCACGCGGCCAGCACGGGCAGAGCACCGTGCTCACCCCCCACCCGCTGGAGGCCGCGCGCCTGCTGGGCCTGACCGCAGCCGAGGTGCAGGCCGACCGGCTGGGCGCCGCCCGGCAACTGGCGGCGCAGTTCAACTGCGTGGCAGTCCTCAAGGGCTCCGGCACCGTGATCGCCGCACCCGACCGCATCCCTGCCATCAACCCCACCGGCAATGCGCGGCTGGCCACAGCGGGCACGGGCGATGTGCTGGCAGGCATGGTGGGCGCTGGCTTGGCGGCAGGCGCCAGCAGCTTCCGCGCGGCCAGCGAAGCGGTGTACCGGCACGGACAGATCGCCGACCACTGGCCTGCGGGGCGCGCACTCACGGCCAGCGAACTGGCGCGGCACGCGGGGCCGGCGGAGCACCTGGGCAGCACCGCAGCCTCCCTCTGACACGCCACGCCCCTCCCGCAGGGCGCGCAGACCCTGCGCCGCCTGGCGCCCGCAGCGCAGGGAGGGACGGCAGAGCCGCCCCGGGAGTCGGAACAGGGATGAAAATGGCCTCCAGGCCTTATCCATCAAGCGCAAGCAGCTATAAAAACAATAGCGAATCTCGCGCCTGGATGGGCTCTCAGCCGCCGTTCACCCGCGGCGTGGCTTGCGCGCCTTGCCCTTGCCGGGCTTGCCGGCGGCCGGCATCTTTGCGGGCGCCTTGCGCGTTGGCGCTGGCGAACGCGCGGCGCGCTCGCGCGTCAGACCGGCCAATTCGGAGGCACTGGGGGCCGCAGGCTTGTCGGCCTTGCCGGCCTTGCGCCCGCCCCCAGCCTTGCGGGCACCGCCGCTGCCACCCTCGCTGCCCATGCCCTTGTCCTTGAGCGCACGGCCCAGCAGCTCTTCGCCTTCGCGCACCAGGCGGAAGTCGATCTTGCGGCCGTCCAGGTCCACGCGGCTCACCTGTACGCGCACGCGGGTGCCAATGGAGTAGCGGATGCCCGTGCGCTCGCCGCGCAGTTCCTGGCGCGCCTCGTCGAACTTGAAGTACTCGCCGCCCAGTTCGGTGATGTGCACCAGCCCTTCCACATACATCGCATCCAGCGTGACGAAGATGCCGAAGCTGGTGGCGGCGCTGACCACGCCGCTGTATTCCTCGCCCAGGTGCTCGCGCATGTACTTGCACTTGAGCCAGGCTTCCACGTCGCGGCTGGCCTCGTCGGCGCGGCGCTCGTTGGCGCTGCAGTGCAGGCCGGCGGCCTCCCAGGCCTGGGTGTCGCGGCTGGCCGGCTTGGCGTCTTCGCGGCGCAGCTTGGTGCCCGGGGCCGCCACGCGCGCGGCAAGGCGCTTGGCCAGCTTGGCATGGGCCTCGCCCGGCGTGGGCAGCGTGGGCAGCTGGTAGCGGGTCTTGTTCAGGATGGCCTTGATCACGCGGTGCACCAGCAGGTCCGGATAGCGGCGGATGGGACTGGTGAAGTGCGTGTAAGCCTCGAACGCCAGGCCGAAGTGGCCGCTGTTGATGGGCGTGTAGATGGCCTGCTGCATGGAACGCAGCAGCATGGTGTGGATCTGCTGCGCGTCGGGCCGCTCCTTGGTGGCCGTGGCAATGGCCTGGAACTCGGCCGGCTTGGGGTTGTCGCCGATCGTCATCCCTACGGCCATGGCCTTGAGGTAGTTGCGCAGGATCTCCTGCTTCTCCGGCGTGGGGCCTTCGTGCACGCGGAACAGGCCCGGCTGGCCGCCCTGGGCGATGAAGTCGGCGCTGCACACGTTGGCGGCCAGCATGGCCTCTTCGATGAGCTTGTGCGCGTCGTTGCGGGTGCGGGGCACGATCTTCTCGATGCGGCCGTTCTCGTCGCAGACGATCTGCGTCTCGGTCGTTTCAAAGTCCACCGCGCCGCGCTGCTGGCGGGCAATCAGCAGTGCTCGGTACACGTCGTGCAGGTTCAGCAGGTCCTTCACGCGGTCCTTGCGCTTGCTGGCCTCGGGCCCGCGCGTGTTGGCCAGGATGGCCGCCACCTCGGTGTACGTGAAACGCGCGTGGCTGAACATCACGGCCGGGTAGAACTGGTAGGCGTGGATCTCGCCCTTGGCGGTGATCAGCATGTCGCACACCATGCACAGGCGCTCCACCTCGGGGTTCAGCGAGCACAGGCCGTTGCTGAGCTTCTCGGGCAGCATGGGGATCACGCGGCGCGGAAAGTACACGCTGGTGGCGCGGTCGTAGGCGTCGATGTCGATGGGGCTGCCGGTCTCCACGTAATGGCTCACGTCGGCAATGGCCACCAGCAGGCGCCAGCCCTTGCTGCGGCCCACCTTAGCAGGCTCGCAATACACGGCATCGTCGAAGTCGCGGGCGTCTTCGCCGTCGATGGTGACCAGGGGCACATCGGTCAGGTCCACGCGGCGCTTCTTGTCCTGTGCGCGCACCTTGTCGGGCAGCGCCTTCGCCTCGGCCAGGCAGGCCTCGGAAAACTCGTGCGGCACGCCGTACTTGCGCACGGCGATCTCGATCTCCATGCCGGGGTCATCCACTTCTCCCAGCACTTCGGTGATGCGGCCCACGGGCTGGCCGAACAGGGCGGGCGGTTCGGTCAATTCAACCACCACCACCTGCCCCGGCTTGGCGGCGCCCGTCGCGCCCTTGGGAATCAGCACATCCTGGCCGTAGCGCTTGTCCTCCGGCGCGACCAGCCACACGCCACTTTCCTGCAGCAGCCGGCCAATGATGGGCTGCGGCGGGCGTTCGATGATTTCCACAACGCGGCCTTCCGGGCGGCCGCGGCGGTCCTGCCGCACGATGCGCACGCGCACCCGGTCCTTGTGCAGCACGGCCCGCATTTCGTTGGGGGGGATGTAGATGTCACCTTCGCCGTCGTCGCGGATGACGAACCCGTGCCCATCACGGTGCCCCTGCACGCTGCCTTCGATCTCTTGCGACACATGCGCAGACGGTTGCGATCCGGGGATGGTTTTTTTGATATACAATCTAAGTCTTTCCTGAAATGCCCAGGTGGCGGAATTGGTAGACGCACTAGTTTCAGGTACTAGCGAGTAACATCGTGGAGGTTCGAGTCCTCTCCTGGGCACCAAGTTTAACGAGAGCCTGATGCAGGTTTTCAAAATTAAAGAGCCGCTGCGACCACAGCGGCTTTTTGCTTTGTGGTCCCCGGCGTTCCGCACCGAGGCAGGAGCCCACCCAACACGGCGGTTCGCACTTTTTCAGAATTTCTTCGGCAAGTTTTCAAACCACCGAAAAATTTGCTCTATAATTCGAGGCTGATCTGAAAGCCCAGGTGGCGGAATTGGTAGACGCACTAGTTTCAGGTACTAGCGAGTAACATCGTGGAGGTTCGAGTCCTCTCCTGGGCACCACAACATTAAAAAGCCGCTGCATCCGCAGCGGCTTTTTTGCTTTTGCACGGCCGTTGGGGCATCAGGCCATCGGGCGCCCCCCCCCTGATGCAGCGCGGTGCCGCCGCCCGGCAGCGGCACCTCCATTCCCCGACCGGCTGGCCGGCGCCCTACTTGCGCAGCAGCGCCTTCAGGACATTCTGCAAACGGCGGGCGCTGCCCGCGTCGCTGGCGCTGGCCAGCACCCGGGCCACGTCCTGCCCCCACGTCTGCGCGGGTGCGGGGTCGTTGCGGCGGGTCAGCAGCTGCAGTTGCAGCATGCGCCGGGCCGCAATGTGCTCCGCGGGCGTGGGCACTTCGGCCGCCATTTCCAGGCGCAACAGCGCTTCTGCCGCGTCCCCCTGGGGGCCGGACGACAGGGCCTGCACCCAGGCGCTGCGCGCCGGCGCCGCCACAGCGCCTCCCAGGTCGGCCGCTGCGGGCACCAGGGCCGCATCGCGCTTTTCCCAGGCGGTCAGCAACTGGGTCAGCGCCTCGCCATGGGCTTGCGCCGCCAGCTTCTTCAACGCCAGCTGTGCGTGCTCCATGGCCTCCCGCTGGGCTCGGAACGCCGCATCGCCCAGGCGGGGGCCACGGTCTTCCTGGGCTGCACCTCGATCGCCGAAGCGGCCGCCGCGGTCGCCAAACCGGCCTTCCGCCCGCGCGCCACGGCCGGCGTCACGGTCGCCAGGGCGGCCGTCACGGCGGTCACCGGGGCGCGCGCCGCGGCCGGCCGGCGCCGGCGCGTCTTTTTTCATCCCCGGGCGATCATCGCCCCGCACCGCCACCACGGGCCGCACCGCCGGCTTGGCAGGGGCCGCAGCAGCCGCCTGCGATGGCTCCGCACTCTCTGCGGCGCCCTCGGCAGCTGGTTCGGCGGGTGCAGCGGACGCGCCGCTGGAAGTGGCCGCAGCCGCCGCCGCGGCCTCCTGCGCCTGGGCTTGTCCGCGCAGCGCGGCCTCCAGGGCCTGCATGGCCGCACGGATCTGCTGGGCGTCCCCGGTCGCGTTGGCCGCTTCGAGCGCCTTGGAAGCGTCAAGCACCGCACGGTCACGCACGCTCAATTCGGTGTCGGCACGTTCGCGGTCCGCCGACTTGCGGTGGAAGGCTTCGTCGATCGGCTTGCGGAACGCATCCCACAATTTCTGCTCGTGCTTGCGGTCCAGCGGCACCGACTGGGCCTCCGCCTGCCAGCGCTGCTGCAGGGCCTTCACCGCATCAATGCGCAGGGCCGCCGCAGCACCCAGGGCAGTGGCCTCTTCGATCATCGCGTGGCGGCGGGCCAGGCTTTCCTTCTGGGCTGCTTCGAGCGGCGCCGCCGCAGCAGCAATGGCCTGCTTCCACAGGGGCTGCAACTCGGCAAAGATCTTTTCCCCCACGTGGCCGCCCTCGCGCCAGCGGTCTCCGAACTGGTGCAGCGCCCGGTTGATGGCCTTCCAGTCCCCCGAGGCGCCGTGTTCCTGCGCCCAGGCCTTGACCTCTTCAATCAGCGCCAGGCGCTGCGCCTTGTGCTCGGCGGCCTCGGTGCGGATCTTGTCCAGCCACACCTCCACCACCTTGTGCGCTGCATTGCAGGCTTCGTCAAACTTCTTCCACAGTGCATGGTTGGGCGCGCCGCCCTGATCTGCCTGCTTCCACTGGTCGCGCAGGGCGCGCAAGGTTTCCTGCATCTTGCGGCCGCCCAGGGCTTGGCCCTCGGGGCGGTTGAGCAGTGCCTCGGCCTTGGCCACCAGTTCCTCGCGGACCTGGTCGGCGCTCCAGCGCTGCCAGCCCTGCAACTCGCCTGCAGCCACCAGCGCCGTGTGGACCTGCTGCTCCAGGGCGTTGTCGATGTGCCGGCCATGGACCTTGAGCACGGCCCGCAAGGCCGCGGCGGCGCCGGAACTGGCCTTGCCATGGCCCTCGGCGGTTTCCTTTTCGAGGACGGCCAGGGCCTCCCGCACGCTTTGCACGGCCTTTTCGACCACCTCGGGCGCCACCTTGGGCTTGGCGGCACGCGGAGCCTTGGGTGCCGCAGCTGCCGCGGCGAGCGCTGCCTCGGTGGGCAGCCCGCGCGCAGCCCGCAGCTCGTCCGCCCACACGGGCACGGGAGGCAGCGGTGCGTTGGCATCCTCCGCCGCGGCGGCGGCCTGGGCCAGTGCCGCCTGGAAAGCATCCCACACCACCAGCAACTGGGTGCGCGAGGCGTCCAGCAGCGGCGGAAAGCGTGCTTCCACGCTCACCCAGCTGGCATCGCCCACGAGTTCCTGCGCCTGCTCCTGCCAGCGGGCCACGTCAGCGCGCAACAGGTCAACCGCGCCCTGGGCGTCGCGCCAGGGCTTGGTGGACAGCACTTCAATACGCTGCGCCAGAAGCACGGCGGCCTCGCGCTGCACCTGCACGCGGTGCTGCAGGTCTTCGATGACCTTGACGCGGTCGGACAGCTGCACCTTGAGCACGGACAGCGGCTCGCGCGACAGCGGCGCTCCCGCCTTCGCGGCGTCGCGCTGCCAGGCCAGGGCGTCTGCAATATTGAGCTTGGGCGCGGCGAGCAAGGCCTGCGCCTTTTCCGCCCACTCCGCGGCAATCACCTCCTGGCCCTTGGCGCGGCGGAGTTCGTCCAGGCGCTCGCGCACAGCGCGCGCAGCCCCCTTGTCGCGTCCGCTCAGCTCCTTGAACACCTCCTGCAGCTGCTCGGGCGCGGGCTGGGTGGCCAGCCACTCGCGAATGCGGGAGGCCCGCTCCCCGGAGGTGGCGGCGGAAAAAGCGCCGCCTGTCAGCGCATCGAGTGGATGCGGCTCATGGGTTTTGGCCGGGGCCGGGTTCACTTCAGATGCGTCGGACATTTTGCTGCGGGAAAAAAAAGGAAACATGGGTCCAGTGGATGACAAAGGAAGGCGCGCCACCCAGGGCGCGGCCTTGCGGCCACCCCGGCTGACTAGCCAGCGCCAGGGTCACAAAGCTGCTATTTTCACCGGGTTTGGCCTCCAGGCGGCGCGGCGTGCGCACGCCCGGCCCGAGAGAGTGACCTGGCACAAAACTGCTGCGCGGCGACTGTGGGCCGGCACGGCTCCCAGCCGGGCAATCGGCTGCAGCGCGAGCGCGCCGCTCCATTATCACCACGCGCCTCGCCTTCCGCCGCAGGCTGCCGCAGAAGGCTGGCGTGAAAAACAGAAAGCCCGGTGGGCGGGGCTCAAGGCCTGCCCACCGGGCTTGACGGCTGACACAACGGTCTTTGCCATCAGTCCGCATGCGGAGATGAACGTCCACATGGCGGGGAGGCAAGGTATTGCCTCCAGGGGTTTGCCAGGGAAAGCCGCGCCTGCTGCACCAGGGGCACTGCATGCCCATCGGAGGGAGACTGACTTCGTCTGGCGATGCCTGAAAACTACAGGCACCTGCACCTTACCAAACCCCGCAAGCCAACTCAACCCGCGTTTTCAATGGTGTCTGAAGGGGCGATTGAATTTGGCAAGCGGGCCACGCCGACACACGGAAACCCGCAGCCTTTTTACGCCCAAAACCTGGGTTTTCTTACAGATTTTTCATAACTTATCGATCTTAAAAATTGAAATGTTAGTATTGACTCTGCATTTAGTGAACTTCTAGAATCCGCCAGCCCCAAAAACCGGGGCTGGTAACCACCTACCCTCGCTGCCGACCCCGGCTAAGTCAGTGCAGGCCCCACGCCCATCGCAGATGAGCCGCCGCACTTGATGGCGTACCAATCCAGGCGACCCGCAGAGACCCGACCGCCCTCCAGGGCGGCCCCGCTTTTGCGGTGCCTCAGAAAGGAAGAGCTATGACAGCGTCAGGAAAATTGATCTCCGGCGTGCGGACTTTTGTGTCCGATGTGACCGAAGGTTTTCTTGAAATCACCCACAACAGCTTTGCGCTCATCGGCCTGGCTGTGGCTTTTGTCGTGATCACCCTCACGGCACGGCCCGACTTGCGCGAAGCCGGCGAAACCGAGCTGATGAACTGGCTGCAGGCGCGCCAGGTCCAGATGCTGGGCATGCCCATCGAGCCGGAGGCCAGCGAACGCGCCACGGCGGGCAATCCCAAGGATCTGCCCAAGGAGCAAGCGGCCGTCGCGTTCTGGCTCAGCAAGAAGTACCGTGTCGCGCCCGAGCCGCTGAGCGTTCTCGTGTCCGAGGCTTATGACATTGGTGCGCGCACCAAGATCGACCCCACGCTCATCCTGGCCATCATGGCCATCGAGTCCAGCTTCAATCCCTTCGCGCAAAGCGCGGTGGGCGCCCAGGGGCTCATGCAGGTCATGACCACGGTCCACACGGACAAGTACCAGAACTTTGGCGGGCAGTTTGCGGCGTTCGACCCGGTGAGCAACCTGCGCGTGGGCGCGAAGGTGCTGCAAGAGTGCATCGCCCGCGCCGGCTCGGTCGAAGGCGGCTTGCGCTTTTATGTGGGTGCGGGCAACCAGGCCGACGATGGCGGCTATGCGGCGAAAGTGATGGCCGAGCATTTCCGGCTGCGCCAAGTGGCCAACGGCCGCTCCATGCCGACCGCGCCGCCGCCCGTGCTGTCCACCCAGGCGCCTGCGCTGTCGGTGCCGGTGGCAGCCCCGGCCACCGCGGCGCCGCTGCACGGCGACAAGGTTGCCATGCTCTCCGGGCTGTAAGAACGTGTTTACGTTCTAAGAAGCTGCTCAAGACAATCCGCCCGCCGAGGTGTGGGATACACTAGCGGGGTACGCGACTGGCGATAGGCGCTGCATCCACACACAGGATGTTGCCGCTGACGTGGAAACCAGCAAGAAGCCACTTCTTGTTAACCACTGGGAAGCGTGCCGCACGGGCCACCCGCTGCGTTCAGCCGTTCGCCTGGGCAGCCCTTGTTTCAAGGGACACAAGTTCATAGGACTGCCAATCATGTACGACCGCAAAATTCTTGTCGAACAGACCGATCCCGAACTCTTTGCTGCCATCCAGGCCGAAAACGCCCGGCAAGAGCACCACATCGAGCTGATCGCCAGCGAGAACTACGCCTCCCCCGCCGTGATGTGGGCGCAAGGCACCCAGCTGACCAACAAGTACGCCGAGGGCTACCCCGGCAAGCGCTACTACGGTGGCTGCGAGCACGTGGACGTGGCCGAACAGCTGGCCATTGACCGCGTGAAGAAGATCTTCGGCGCCGACGCTGCCAACGTGCAGCCCCACTGCGGCGCCTCTGCCAATGAGGCCGTGTTCCTGGCCTTCCTCAAGCCCGGCGATACCATCATGGGCATGAGCCTGGCCGAAGGCGGCCACCTGACGCACGGCATGCCGCTGAACATGTCGGGCAAGTGGTTCAACGTGGTCTCCTACGGCCTGAACGCCAAGGAAGAGATCGACTACGACGCTATGGAAGCCAAGGCCCGCGAGCACAAGCCCAAGCTGATCGTGGCTGGCGCCTCGGCCTACAGCCTGCACATCGACTTCGCCCGCTTCGCCAAGATCGCCAAGGAAATCGGCGCGATCTTCATGGTGGACATGGCCCACTATGCCGGTCTGATCGCGGCCGGCGTGTACCCCAACCCCGTGCCGCACGCCGACGTGGTCACCAGCACCACCCACAAGAGCCTGCGCGGCCCGCGCGGCGGCATCATCCTGATGAAGGCCGAGCATGAGAAGGCCATCAACAGCGCCATCTTCCCCGGCCTGCAAGGCGGCCCGCTGATGCACGTGATTGCCGCCAAGGCCGTGGCGTTCAAGGAAGCGCTGACGCCCGAGTTCAAGGCCTACCAGGAACAGGTGGTCAAGAACGCCAAGGTGGTGGCCGAGACGCTGACCCAGCGCGGCCTGCGCATCGTCAGCGGCGGCACGCAAAGCCACGTGATGCTGGTGGACCTGCGCGCCAAGGGCATCACCGGCAAGGAAGCCGAGGCCGTGCTGGGCGCCGCCCACATGACCATCAACAAGAACGCGATCCCCAACGACCCGGAAAAGCCGATGGTGACCAGCGGTGTGCGCATTGGCACCCCTGCCATGACCACGCGGGGCTTCAAGGAAGAAGAGGCCCGCATCACGGCCAACCTGATCGCCGATGTGCTGGACAACCCGCGCGACGAGGCCAACATTGCCGCCGTGCGCGAGAAGGTCAACGCACTGACGGCCCGCTTCCCCGTCTACCGCTAACCCAGCGTCTGCGCTCCCATGAAGTGCCCCTTCTGCAGCCACCTGGAGACGCAAGTCGTTGAAACACGGGTGTCTGAAGACGGGGACTTCATCCGGCGCCGCCGCCAGTGCAGCGCCTGCGACAAGCGCTTCACGACGTACGAACGGCCGGAAGTGAATTTCCCGGCCATCGTGAAGAAGGATGGCCGGCGCATCGAATACGAGCGCGGCAAGCTGCTCGCCTCGTTCAACCTGGCGCTGCGCAAGCGCCCGGTGAGCACCACGCAGATCGACACCGCCATCGAGCGCATCGAGGAAAAGCTGCTCAACCTGGGCCAGCGCGAAGTGCTCTCCAGCCGCATCGGCGAACTGGTGATGCGCGAGCTCAAAAAGCTGGACAAGGTGGCGTACATCCGCTTTGCCAGCGTGTACCGCAGCTTCGAGGACATCGACGACTTCCGCGCGATGGTGGACGAAGTCCGCAAGTAAGTGCGGCGCGCCGCCGGGCCGGACGGCGGCGCGGCCTCCAAACGCTCATTTTTTGATAGCTGCTTGCGCACTATCCACGGGCGCTAGCGGCACTTTTTCTTTAAAACGCGGCGCACACGTCTGTGCACCGCCAGCCACCGCCAGCCCGCCGGCCGCTCAGTGCGCGGTGCGGCCCGCGGACGTGATGCGCCCCAGGGCCGGGACGGCCACCGGGCTGCGGTCCCGGAAGTAAGCCTCCAGCGCGTCCAGGTCCAGCGGCCCCACCCTGCGCTCCTGGCCCTGGGCCAGCACGGTGAAGTGGTCCCCGCCGCTGTCAAGGTAGCTGCTCAGCACCACCCGCACGGGCATGTCATCGCGCAGCGGCGCGCCGTGCAGCGCCATGGCGCTGATGCGCGCGCCGGGCGGCTGCGACAGGTCGTACCGGTACGAAAACCCTTCCGACACCGACAGCACGCGCGGCCGCTGCACGGTGTTGCTGCCGCTGGCGAACTGCTGCTCCAGCACGGCGCGGATCTGCGCCCCCGTGAAGGTCTTGACCACGAGCTGGTTCCCAAAGGGTTGCACGGCGTAGAGCTGCCCGTAGCGCACCAGGCCCTGCCCGTCGGGCACCAGGTCGGCCCGCAGCCCGCCAGGGTTCATGAACGACAGCTGGGCGCCCCCGTGCTCCGGCGCCCGCGTGGCATGCAGCTGCGCATCCGCCACCAGATTGCCCAGCGCGCTTTCGTGCGAAGGCGACGGCGTGCGCCGCAGCGGCCCGGCCGCCTGGCCCACGGGCCGCTGCGCCAGGGGCACGGCCGCGGCGCGGTAGGTTTCGATGATCGACTGCACCTGGGGGTCGGGCGCAAAGGACGGCACCACGCTGGTCATGGGGACCCGGCCTTGCGCTCCGGTGAACGCCTCGCCCTGCACGATGACGTTGCGCGCCACCTTGCGCACCACACGGCGCGTGCGGGTGTCCACCCGCAGCTGGATGTCGGTGACCAACGTGCCGTACTGGCCGGCGCTGGTCAGCAGGAAGGGCTTGGCCGGGTTCACGCGGCTGTAGTCGCACACATACGCCTGGTGGGTATGGCCCGACACGACCACATCCACGGCGGGGTCCAGCCGCTCCAGGATGGGCACGATGTCGCCCGAAAGGCCGGCACAGCTCGTCTCCTGCACGCCCGCCGTGGTGCTGCCGCCCTCGTGGATGACCACGGCGATCACATCGGCGCCCTGGACCTTGAGCTGCGGCACCAGGGCGTTGGCGGTGGCGGCCTCGTCCTCGAACCGCAGGCCCGCCACCCCGGCCGGGCTGACCATGGACGGGGTTGCGCGCAGCGTGAGCCCGATCACCCCCAGCGTCACCGTGGCTCCGCCTTGTTCAAAGCGCTTGAGGCCGGTGGCCGGCAGCAGCGTGCGGCCGTCCTCCTCCCGCACGGTATTGGCAGCCAGGAAGCCAAACTGTGCGCCCGCGAAGGGCTGGCGGATCTGGCACGGCTGGCGGGCGGTGAACTTTTCGCAGCCCCCCTGCTGCAGGCGCAGCAGCTCACGCCAGCCGCGGTCGAATTCGTGGTTGCCCACGGCATTGAAGTCGATGCGCATGGTGTTGACGGCTTCGATCGTGGGCTCGTCCAGGAACAGCGAGGACACCAGCGGCGAAGCGCCCACCATGTCGCCTGCCGAGACCACGGCATGGTGCGGGCCACGGGCCTTGAGGGCCGCAATGGCGCTTGCCAGGTACGCCATGCCGCCCGCGGGCACGGCCACCGGCCCCGCAGGGCCGGGGACCGTGTGCGCCATGCGCGGCGGCTCCAGGTTGCCGTGCAGGTCGTTGAAGCCGATGAGCGTGATGTCGAGATGGTCCGGCCGAGCCTCGGGCACCGGCGCGGGCACGGGCGCAAGAGCCCCGCACCCCGCCAGCAGGGCCGCCGCCACGTACACCGTGGCCACCCGAGCCGTCCTGCCACACCCTTCGTGCATGCTCCTTGCTGCCAGAGCCCCCCAACGGTTCATGACTTCCCCTTCTTTTTCCCTGCTTCACGCCACAACAAAAAGGCGCGCATTCCTGCGCGCCCTGCCTGTCCGCCTTGCCTGCCGGTGCCGGCCGCCCTGAGCCCCTTTTTAAAGAAACGAGGCCTGGATGGGCGGCACGGGCGGCGCCACATCGCCACACTGCGCCCGGTGGCGCAGCGCGTGGTCCATCACCACCAGCGCCAGCAGGGCCTCGGCGATGGGCGCGGCACGGATGCCCACGCAGGGGTCGTGGCGCCCCTTGGTGACGACTTCGGTGCTGTTGCCGTGGATGTCGATGGACTGGCGCGGGCTGATGATGGAACTGGTGGGCTTGATGGCAATGCTCACCTCGATGTCCTGGCCGGTGCTGATGCCGCCCAGCACGCCACCCGCGTTGTTGCTCTGGAACCCCTGGGGCGCCATCGAGTCGCCATGCGTCGTGCCGCGCTGCGCCACGCTGGCAAACCCCGCGCCGATCTCCACCCCCTTGACGGCATTGAGCCCCATCATGGCGTAGGCGATATCGGCGTCCAGCTTGTCGTACAGCGGCTCGCCCAGCCCCACCGGCACGCCCGTGGCCTGCACCCGGATGCGGGCGCCGCACGAATCGCCGGCCTTGCGCAGGGCATCCATGTAGTCTTCGTACGCGGCCACATCGGCCACGGGGGCGAAGAAGGGGTTGCGCTGCACGTGGTCCCAGCTCTCGAACGGGATGGGCAGCTCGCCCAGCTGCGTCATGCAGGCGCGGAACTGCACGCCGTGGCGCAGCGCCAGCCACTTCTTGGCCACGGCTCCGGCCGCCACCGTGGGCGCGGTCAGGCGGGCGGACGAGCGGCCGCCGCCGCGCGGGTCGCGGATGCCGTACTTGTGCCAGTAGGTGTAGTCGGCATGGCCCGGCCGAAAGCTCTCGGCGATGTTGCTGTAGTCCTTGCTGCGCTGATCGGTGTTGCGGATCAGCAAGGCGATGGGTGTTCCGGTGGTCTTGCCCTGGTACACGCCCGACAGGATCTCCACCGCGTCGGGCTCGTTGCGCTGCGTCACGTGGCGGCTGGTGCCGGGGCGGCGGCGGTCGAGGTCGGCCTGGATGTCGGCCTCCTCCAGCGGCATGCCGGGGGGGCACCCGTCGATCACGCAGCCGATGGCCGGGCCGTGGGATTCACCAAAGTTGGTGACTGCGAATAGGGTTCCAAAGGTATTGCCGCTCATGGCGCGGGATTATCCCAGAGCAGCCGCCACCCAACGGGGACCAGGCGCCCGCCCCGCCTTGCCACAAACGCGCTTGGCACGCGCGCAGGCGCTTGCTAGCATGCAGCAGCCACTTCGGGACGCCCATGCCGCTTTCTTCCCCGCCACCGCCCGCCCCTGCCCCGGCTCCGCGCAGCAGCGTCCCCTTGCCGCCGCCCCTGGGGGATGCGCCCCTGCGCTGCGCGCTGGATGCCAGCGACAACGCCATCGTGCTGAGCAACGCGGCCAAGCGGGTGGTCTATGTGAACGGGGGGTTTACCCGCCTGTTCGGATTCGGCGCCGGCGAAGTGCTGGGCCAGTACCTGAGCGATGTGCTGCTGGGCCCCCACTCCGACCCGGGACTGCTGGGCGAGATCCACAGCGGCCTGCAGGCGCAGGGGCATTTCCATGTCGAGACCCTGCTCTACAGCAAGTCCGGCCAGCCCCGCTGGGTGTCGATGATGATCAACGCGTCCGACGAGGCCTCCGGCGGGCCGGGCGGCAGCGTCACCCTGCTCACGGACATCACGCTCACCAAGATGCACGAAGTGCTGCAAAAGCGCGTGCTGGAGGGCATGGTCAACGAACTGCCGCTGACCGACCTGATGGCACTGGTCTGCCGCGAGGTGGAACGCATCGCCCCCGAGGTCACGGCGTCCATCCTGGCCGTGGATGAACAGGGCCTGCTGCACCCGCTGGCAGCACCCAGCCTTCCGGCAGACATCTGCCGGGCGCTCGACGGCCTGGCCATCGGTCCGAACGTCGGCTCGTGCGGCACCGCGGCCTACCGCGGCGAGCCCGTGGTGGTGACGGACATTGCCACCGATCCCCTGTGGGCGGACTACCGCGACCTGTTTGCGCCCAGCGGAATGCGAGCCTGCTGGTCCAGCCCCATCAGCGACCACCGGGGCAAGGTGGTGGGGACCTTCGCGTTCTACTTCCGCGAGCCCCGTGGCCCGGACGCGCTGCACCACCGACTGGTGGATGTCTGCCTGCACCTGTGCGCCGTGGCCATCGAGCGCCATTCCACCCGCCAGCGCATTCACCAGCTGGCGTTCTTTGACGAACTCACCGGCCTGCCCAACCGCGCGATGTTCCGCACCAGCGCCGAGCGCGCACTGGCCGGCCTGCGCCAGGACGGCCTGCCCGGTGCGCTGCTGTTCATTGACCTGGACCGCTTCAAGCAAGTGAACGAGACCCAGGGCCATGCCGCCGGCGACGCGCTGCTGTGCGAGGTGGCCAACCGGCTCACGCAATGCCTGCGCGCACGGGACCTGGTGGGACGCCTGGCGGGCGACGAGTTCGTGCTGCTGCTGTCGGACTGCGGCACCGACCAGGCCGTGCAGGCGGCGCACCGCCTGCTGGAGGAACTGGCCCGCCCCATGGAGATTTCCGGGCAGGCGCATGTCTGCCGGGCCAGCATCGGCATTGCCATGTTTCCGGACGACGGCGACGGCATCGACACGCTGCTGCGCCACGCGGGCCAGGCCATGGCCCAGGCCAAGAGCGACCACCTGCACAGCCTGCAATTGTTCAGCGCCGAGATGAACCGGTGTGCGCAGGAGCGCGCGGCAATGGAGCGCGCCCTGCGCCAGGCGCTGGCGGCCCGCAGCCTGTTCCTGGAGTACCAGCCGCAGGTCCTCAGCTCGTCACCGACCACGCTGCACGGGCTGGAGGCCCTGGCGCGCTGGCAGCACCCGGAATGGGGCCTGGTGCCGCCCAGCCAGTTCATCCCCGTGGCGGAAGAGGCGGGCCTGATCCACGAACTCACGCTGTGGCTGCTGGACGAGGCCTGCGCCCAGCTGGCCGCCTGGCGCACGGCGGGGCACGGGATTCCTTGCGTGGCGGTCAACCTGTCGGGACGCAGCTTCCACCAGGCCGAATTTGCGCAGCAGGTCTGCGCCGCGCTGGAGCGGCACGGGCTGCGCCCCCACGACTTGCTCCTGGAGATTACCGAGAGCGTGATGATGGACGCGCGCCCCGTGACGCGCGCCAACATCGAAGCGCTGCACCACAGGGGCTTCAAGCTGTCGCTGGACGACTTTGGCACCGGCTACTCCAGCCTGAGCTACCTGCACCGCCTGCCGATTTCCGAGCTGAAACTGGACATGGCCTTCGTGCGCGACCTCACCACCAGTTCCACCGCACGCGCACTGACCGTCTCGGTGCTCAGCATCGCCCACAGCCTGGGCATGGTGGTGGTGGCGGAGGGCGTGGAAACCCCGGGCCAGCAGCAATGGCTGCAGGCGCACGGGTGCCCCGTCATGCAAGGCTATCTGTTTGGCAAGCCCATGCCGCCCGGGGACGTGGCGGGCTGGCTGCGCACCGCCCGCGGCAGCGCCTGAACAGGCGCCCGGGCACCGCACGCGCGCCGCGGCTCAGGGCGCGGTCTTTTCCTCAGGCCAGTCGCGGATGTAGGCCTTGAGCATCTTGTTCTCGAAGTTCTGGCTGTCCACCACGGCCTTCGCCACGTCGTAGAAGCTGATCACGCCCATGAGCATGCGGCGGTCCATCACGGGCATGTAGCGGGCATGGCGGTCCAGCATCATGCGGCGCACTTCGTCCATGTCGGTTTCCAGCGTGCAGGTCAGAGGCGCATCGTCCATGGCCGTGCGCACCAGCATCGTGCCCACGCTGCCGCCGTTCTTGACCAGGGCCTGGATGACTTCCCGGAAGGTGAGCATGCCCACCAGGTCGCCGTGCTCCATGACGACCAGCGAGCCAATATCCCGCTCGGCCATCACCGCCACCGCACCCGACAGCGGCTCGTCCGGCGTGGCGGTGTACAGGGTGTTGCCTTTGACGCGAAGAATGTCGCTGACTTTCATGGTGCTGGGTCTCCGAGGGGGCAGCGGCGCGTGCCGCAGTCTGAATGATCGATGGGAATATAGCCCACAATCCCCGCTGCACTGACAACATGGGAGACACCCCGATGCCCGGCTATTCCGACCCCGGCTTTGACACGCTGGCGCTGCATGCAGGCGCCAGCCCCGACCCCGCCACCGGCGCACGCGCCACGCCCATCCACCTGACCACCTCGTTCGTGTTCGAGTCCAGCGACCACGCGGCGTCGCTGTTCAACCTGGAACGCGGCGGCCATGTGTACAGCCGCATCAGCAACCCCACCAACGCCGTGCTGGAGCAGCGCGTGGCCGCGCTCGAAAGCGGCGTGGGCGCCATCGCCACCGCCAGCGGCCAGGCCGCCCTGCACCTGGCCGTGGCCACGCTGATGGGCGCGGGCAGCCACATCGTGGCCAGCACAGCGCTGTACGGCGGTTCGCAAAACCTGCTGCACTACACGCTGGCGCGCTTCGGCATCGAAACCACCTTTGTGAAGCCCGGCGACATCGACGGCTGGCGCGCCGCCGTGCGGCCCCATACCAAGCTGTTCTTTGGCGAAACCGTGGGCAACCCCGGCCTGGACGTGCTGGACATTCCCACCGTGTCGGCCATCGCGCACGAGGCCGGCGTGCCGCTGCTGGTGGACTCCACGCTCACCTCACCCTGGCTGATGAAGCCGCTGGAGCTGGGCGCCGACCTGGTCTACCACTCGGCCACCAAGTTCCTCTCGGGCCACGGCACCGTGGTGGGCGGCATCGTGGTGGACGGCGGCAGCTTTGACTGGGACGGCCCCAAGTCGCAGGGCAAGTTTGCCGAGCTGACGCAGCCCTATGACGGCTTTCACAACATGGTGTTCACCGAAGAAAGCACCGTGGGCGCCTTTTTGCTGCGCGCGCGGCGCGAGGGCCTGCGCGACTTTGGCGCGTGCATGAGCCCGCACACGGCCTGGCTGATCCTGCAGGGCATCGAGACCCTGCCGCTGCGCATGGAGCGGCATGTGCGCAATACCGAGAAGGTGGTGGAGTTCCTGGCGGCGCAGCCCTTCGTGGCGCGCGTGGGCCACCCGCTGCTGCCTTCGCACCCCAGCCACGCGTTGGCGCAAAAGCTGCTGCCGCGCGGCGCGGGCTCGGTGTTCAGCTTCGACCTGAAGGGCAACCGCGCGCAAGGCAAGAAGTTCATCGAAACGCTCAAGGTCTTCAGCCACCTGGCCAACGTGGGCGACTGCCGCAGCCTGGTGATCCACCCGGCCAGCACCACGCACTTCCGCATGAGCGACGAGGCGCTGGCAAATGCCGGCATCACGCAGGGCACGATCCGCCTGTCCATTGGCCTCGAAGATGCGGACGACCTGATCGACGACCTCAAGCGCGCCCTGAAAGCCGCAGAAAAGGCAGGAAACCCATGAACCCCCACGCTCTTCACTTCGTGTATTCGCTGCCCCCCAAGGGGGCGCAGGCCTCCCTTGGGGCGGCCCGGCGGGAGGCCTGACCATGCACATCCAAGTCAACGGAGCCGCCATCTACTGCTACACCGGGGGCAAGCCTTTTGATGCCGCCAAGCCCACCGTGGTGTTCATCCACGGCGTGCTCAACGACCACAGCGTGTGGGCCCTGCAAAGCCGCTACATGGCCCACCACGGCTGGAACGTGCTGGCCATCGACCTGCCGGGCCACTGCAAGAGTGGCGGTGATGCGCCGGCCACGGTGGAGCAAGGCGCGGACTTCATCGGCGCGCTGCTGGATGCCGCGGGCCTGCAGCGCGCGGCGCTGGTGGGCCACAGCTGGGGCTCGCTGATCGCCATGGAAGCGGCCGCGCGCCTGAAGGACCGCATCAGCCACCTGGTGCTGGTGGGCACGGCCTTCCCGATGAAGGTCTCGCCCGCGCTCATCGACGCCTCCCAAACCGATCCTGAGAAGGCGCTGCGCATGGTCAACGTGTTCTCGCGCAGCACGCTGGCCGCGCCGCCCTCGGCCATCGGCCCGGGCACCTGGGTGTTTGGCGCGGGCATGGCGCTGGGGCGCAAGGTGCTGCGCAGCAACCCCCACGTCAACGTGTTCCACCGCGGCTTTGTGGCGTGCGACAGCTACGCGGGCGGCGAGGCGGCCATGGCCCAGCTCACCTGCCCGGTGCTGTTTGCGCTGGGCAGCCAGGACCAGATGACGGCGCCCAAGGCCGCGCAGGGCCTCATCAACGCAGCCCGGGCGGCCGGCCAGCAGGTGCAGGTGGCGCAGCTGCCCGTGGGCCACAACCAGATGACCGAGGCGCCGGAGGAGACGCTGTTCGCGCTGCGCGACTTCCTCGCGCGCTGAGGCGCCCGCACGCGCCGCGCAGGAGCCCCTGGGTTTTCCCCACCCCCGAATGTCGGCCATGCGACGGTGCGGGGATTCCCCGGGGCCCTAGACTGCGCAGCTGGCGAGGCCGGCCCCTTCCGGCCCGGCCACCCCACGAAGGAGACAACGCCATGGACCTCAGCACACCCCACCCTGCACCGGCCTCCGCCGCCGACGGCAAGCCCGATCCGCGCACCTTCAAGACCTTCGCGGAGTTCTACCCGTTCTACCTCAGCGAGCACAGCAACCGCACCTGCCGGCGGCTGCACTTTGTGGGCTCCACGCTCAGCCTGGTCTGCCTGGGCATGCTGGTGGCCACCGGCAAGCCGCAGTACCTGCTGTACGGGCTGCTGTGCGGCTACGGCTTTGCATGGGTGGGCCACTTCGGGTTTGAAAAGAACAAGCCCGCCAGCTTCAAGCGCCCGCTCTACAGCTTCATGGGCGACTGGGTGATGTACAAGGATCTGTGGACGCGCAAAGTCCCATTTTGAACAAAATCAGGCTGCAGCGCCCGCCCATCAAGCGCAAGCAGCTACCAAAATAATAGCAAATTCAAGCCAACTGCGGTGCTGGCACGTCGCCCAGCACGTCTGCCAGCCGCAGCGACTCCAGCCCCGAGCGCTGCCACAACGGCCCCAGGCTGGGCGCGCGCTCCAGCAGCAGCCGGCGCACCAGGGGCGCCAGCGGGGTGGATTGCGGGTCGGCCAGCAGAATGCAGCGCGGCTCCCCCTCGTCCGAGGCCCCCTGGGCCGCGGTGTCCGCCACCTCGCCCACCCAGTCCAGCGCGGTCAGCGCTTCCAGCACGGGCTCCAGCTGCAGGCCATCCACCCGCAGCGCCTGCGCCAGCTGGCCCGGCCGCAGGCCTTTGGCGGGGGACTGGCGGGCGCGGTGCAGTTCTTGCAGCACCTCCACCGCCAGCTGAAACGTCCAGCCTGCCACCGTGCCGCGCCGCGCCACGCCCGCCAGCAGGCTGGGCAGGTAGGCAGTGACCACCGCGCCCAGCAGCACGATGACCCAGGCCACGTAGATCCACACCAGCAGGATCGGCAGCGTGGCAAACGCGCCATACACCACCGAATAGGTGGGCACGGTGCCCAGGTACAGGGCCAGCACCTTCTTGGCCGCCTCGATGCACACCGCCACGAACAGCCCGCCCGTCCAGGCATGGCGCCATTTCACCGGCGTGTTAGGCACATAGTGGTAGAGCGACGCCATGCCGCCGGCCAGCACCGCGAACTGGATCGAGTCGAACAGCAGTTGCACGCCGTCCGGCAGCCGCTTGACCAGCCCGCCCGAGGCTGACATCACATACGAGGTGAGCGCCAGGCTGGCCCCCATGAGCAGCGGCCCCAGCGTGATGGCCGCCCAGTAGATGAGCACGCGCTGGCCGAGCGGGCGCAGGCGCTGCACGCGCCAGATATCGTTGAGCGTGCGGTCGATGGTGAGGATCAGCGCCAAGGCCGTGGCCATCACGATGGAAAAGCCCGCCACGCCCAGCCCGCTGGCCTTGGCGGCAAACTGGCTGAGGTAGCCCAGCACCTGGCGCGAGATGCTGTCGGGCACCAGGCTGGTCACCAGCCACGTCTGCAGCGCCCCCTGCAGCTTGCCAAAGATGGGGAATGCCGTGAATACCGCCAGCGCCACGGTGAAGAACGGCACCAGCGCAAGCATGGTGGTGAAGGTGAGGCTGCTGGCCGTGAGCCCCAGATGGTCCTCGCGGAAGCGCTCGCGCAGCGTTTGCGCGGTGGTGCGCCAGGGAAAGTGCGACAGCTCGGCCACCAGCGCTTCAAAGCGCTGCACCGCTGTCTGTAAGGTCAAGGACATGGCCGATATGATGCCAGCCCAATGACCGCATCCTCAGCCACCCCGCCCCTGCCCGCATCCACCCCTCCCGCGCCGGCCGTGGCCGCCACCCGCTGGCTGGCCGCGGGCAGCCTGCTGGCGCTGGTGGCGCTGTGCTTGGCGTGGGAGCTGGCGCTGGCGCCGGTGCGGCCCGGCGGCTCGTGGCTGGCCGTCAAGGCGCTGCCGCTGTGCATTCCGCTCGCGGGCATCCTCAAGAACCGCATGTACACCTACCGCTGGGTGAGCCTGGTGATCTGGCTGTACTTCATCGAAGGCGTGGTGCGCGGCTGGGGCGACAAGCCCCCGTCGCAATGGCTGGCCTGGGCCGAGGTGGCGCTGTGCCTGCTGCTGTTCACCGCCTGCACGCTGCACGTGCGGCTGCGCCAGCGCAATGCAAGGAAATGACCCCCACACCCCTGAGGCCCTTCGGGCCTTCCACCGCTCTCGCTTGGCTGTGCCATGCGGGCAGGGGAACGCAGCTAGCGCACGCGAGCGAAGCTCCGCATGCGCGGCTTGGCGGCCCTGGCGCGGCCGCACTCGCTCAAGCCGTGCCGGTTTCACAGGCTGCTGAATCACTGACATCGACGCAATCCAAACCATGACCCAACTCATCGACACCCTGCGCGCCATCGTCGGCCCCACCCATGTGATCACCGAGGGCGACCTCACCGCCTGGGAACAGGACTGGCGCCGCCGCGTGCGCGGCAAGGCCCTGGCCGTGGTGCGCCCGGCCAGCACCGCCGAGGTCGCCGCCGTGGTGAAAGCCTGCGCTGCCAGCGGCACCGCCATCGTGCCGCAAGGTGGCAACACCGGGCTGGCGGTGGGCTCCACGCCCGACGAATCCGGCACACAGGTCGTGCTGAGCCTCACGCGCATGAACGCCGTGCGCAGCGTGGACACCGACAACCTCACCATGACGGTGGAGGCCGGCTGCATCCTGCAGAACCTGCAGGAGGTGGCGCGCAACGCGGGGGTGCTGTTTCCGCTGTCCCTCGCGGCCGAGGGCAGCTGCACCATCGGCGGCAATCTGGGCACCAACGCCGGCGGCACGCAGGTAGTGCGCTACGGCAACACCCGCGAGCTGTGCCTGGGCCTGGAGGTGGTCACGCCCCAGGGCGAGGTGTGGGACGGCCTCAAGGGCCTGCGCAAGGACAACACCGGCTACGACCTGCGCGACCTGTTCATCGGCAGCGAGGGCACGCTGGGCATCATCACCGCGGCCACAATGAAGCTCTACCCCCAGCCCGCCGCCAAGCTCACCGCCTGGGCTGCCGTGCCCTCCATGGAGCACGCCGTGGCCCTGCTGGGCCTGGCGCACAAGCAACTGGGCGCGGGCCTCACGGGCTTCGAGGTGATGGGGCAGTTTGCGCTCAGCCTGGTGGGCAAGCACATGCCGCAGCTGCGCGTGCCTTTCCTGGGGCAGGACGATGCACCGTGGTGCGTGCTGCTGGAGAACTCCGACAGCGAATCCGAAGAACATGCCCGCGCGCGTTTTGAATCGCTGCTGGAGACGGCGTTTGAACTGGGCTGCGTGACCGATGCCGTGGTGGCCGAAAACCTCACGCAGGCGCACCAACTCTGGCACATCCGCGAGAGCATCCCTCTGGCCCAGGCCGAAGAGGGCCTGAACATCAAGCACGACATCTCGGTGCCCATCTCGCGCATCCCCGCCTTCGTGGCGCACACCGACGCAGTGCTGCAGCGCGAGATTCCCGGCGTGCGCCTGGTCAACTTCGGCCACCTGGGTGACGGCAACCTGCACTACAACGTGCAGGCCCCGGCGGAGGGCGATGCCAAGGCCTTCCTGCGCGAGCACGAAGCGCAGGTGAACCACCTGGTCTACGAAGCCGTGGCCGAGTTCGGCGGCTCCTTCTCGGCCGAACACGGCATTGGTGAACTCAAGGCCGACAAGCTGGAGAAATACCAGTCGCCCGTGGCGCTCGGCATGATGCGCGCCATCAAGCAGGCGCTGGACCCGCAGGGCATCATGAACCCCGGTCGGGTGCTGCAAAAGGCCTGAGACGAAAGCCCTCCACCACCGAAAGCCCCACCCATGCCCGCCGCAGTTTCCGTGCGTCCCGTCTCGCCGGGCGACTACGCCGCCTGGCGCCCGCTCTGGGACGGCTACAACGCCTTCTACGGCCGCTTTGGCGCCACGGCACTGCCGGAGCCCATCACCGAAGCCACATGGCAGCGGCTGCACGATCCGGCAGAACCGGTGTTCGGCCTGGTGGCGCAGGACGCCGGCAGCGGCCAGCTGCTGGGCCTCACGCATTACCTCTTTCACCGCAACACCACGCGCCTGCAGCCCGTGTGCTACCTCAGCGACCTGTTCACCCGCGAAGCTGCGCGCGGCCGGGGCGTGGGGCGGGCCCTCATCCAGGCCGTGTACGCCGCGGCACGCGCTGCCGGCTCCTCACGCGTGTACTGGCAGACGCACGAGACCAACGCTGCCGGCCGCCTGCTGTACGACAAGCTCGCCAAGCACCACGGGTTCATCGTGTACGCGCAGGAACTGTGACGACAGCCTGGAGTTCACTACCAAAACAATAGCTGCCAGCGCTTGCAAACAGGCGCTTTCAGCTGCCTTTTGCTGAAATTTCGTCCGGCACGCGCGGCAGCGTCCGCAGCGGTGCACGCCGGTCAGAGCCGCTTGCTCAGGGGCTGCGCCCACAACCCGGCCCAGGCCTTCGCCGCCCCCGCCGGTGCATACCCATTGCGGCGGTAAAAGCCCTGCGCCGTGCGCGTGCTGTCCAGCGCCAGGACCGGCGCTCCGCACTGCCGGGCCCCCGCCTCCGCCGCCTGCAGCAGCGCGCGGCCCACGCCCTGGTACAAGACCGCGGGCACCGCATAGCACAGCGCCAGCGTGGCCGGAGGCAAGAGCAGGGCAAAGCCCACCATGGGCGCGTGTACGCCTGCGTCTGCATCCACGCCCTCGCCGCGGTAAGCGGCCCAGGCCATCGCGCCGGGGGCAGACAGCCAGGCGGTGAACTGGGCAGGCGTCTTGTTCGCCAGCCACGCGCCCAGCACGGCCGGGTCGTCGCCATGGTCGGCCGCGCAGCAGCGGGTGATGGATTCACGCACCACGGCGCAGGCCTGCACAGCGAGGCCCGGCAAGGGCTCCGCTACGCGGTGGATGGTGAATGCGGCCACAGCGCCCTCAGGCGGCGCGGGGGGAGACAGGCCCATGCTGGTGCGCTCCTCGTTTCTTGGCGCCAAGGGGTGGCGCCCGCCCCGCATCGCCCAATCGCAGGTCCGGATCCGGCGCGACGCTGCCATGCATTCTGCCGAGACTCTGCACCGGACTTTCTTGCTTCGGGCGGCGCTGAATTCGTCTTTGCGCAGCGTTGCCTTCACCTCATTTTCGACAGGAGCAGATCCATGAAGGTATTGGCGGACAAAGTGGCCATCGTGACGGGCGCAAGTTCAGGCATCGGACGCGCCGCGGCACTGCTGTTTGCGCAGCACGGCGCGTCCGTGGTGGTGGGCGCACGGCGCCAAGGCGCGTTGGACGACTTGGTGCAGCAGATCCGCGCCGCCGGCGGGGCAGCGCACAGCGTGGCCGGCGACGTCCGGGACGAGTCGTTCGCGCAGCGCCTGGTGGCGCAGGCGGTCGAGCACTTCGGCGGGCTGGACATCGCCTTCAACAACGCCGGCACCCTGGGCGAAAGCGGCCCCACGCCCGGCATCTCGGCCGCCGGCTGGCAGGACGCGCTGGACACCAACCTCACCAGCGCCTTCTTTGGCGCCAAGCACCAGATTCCCGCCCTGCTGCAACGCGGCGGCGGCTCCATCGTGTTCACCTCCACCTTCGTGGGCCACACGGTAGGGTTCCCCGGCGTGGCCGCCTATGCCGCCAGCAAGGCGGGCCTCATCGGCCTCACCCAGGCCCTGGCCGCCGAACTGGGTCCGCAAGGCGTGCGGGTGAACGCGCTGCTGCCCGGCGGCACCCTCACCCCCATGGCCCACGCCATGAACGGCAGCCCCGAAGCGCTGGCCCAGGTGGCCAGCCTGCACGCACTCAAGCGCCTTGCGCAACCCGAGGAACTGGCCCAGGCGGCCTTGTACCTGGCCTCGGACGCGTCGTCGTTCATGACCGGCACCGCCATGCTGGTGGACGGCGGGGTGTCGATTAACCGCACCTAAGAAACCTCTGCACGAATCGAGCGGCAAGTGGGCACTGCGGATCGGGAGGGGCTGCAAGGCGCAAAACGCAGCAATAGCCGCAGCTATTGCGAGGATTTGCAACGCAGCAGACCGCCCGAGGCCGCAGATGCCCACGGCGCGGTGATTCGTGCAGAGGTTTCCTAAGCACGCCGCCGGCACCGTCACGCAGCACGCCTCCCAGCCTCCCGCGCGCAGCCCCCGCAGCCCTCCGGTGCGGGGGGCCTAGGAGTCTGCGCGGCAGAAGGCATCGAAGCGAAACGCGCGAAAACCGAGGATCGCGTGGTGCTACCGACAAGCCCAGGGTGGCCCCCTGGGCGCAGGAGGTAGCACCGCGCGAGACCGGTTTATCGCGCGTTGCAGCCGA